>CAVLDP010000014.1:0-58181 GCA_963661945.1 Lachnospiraceae bacterium | reverse complement strand
TATAAATATTTTATAAGACACTGTTGAAAGGAGTTACTAAGGGAAGATGAAAATCATTTGCTCAAAAGAGAATTTATTAAAAGGTGTGAATATCGTACAAAAGGCAGTTCCTACAAGAACTACTATGGCTATTCTTGAATGTATCTTGATTGATGCTTCTACTAATGAAATACGTCTAACTGCAAACGATACAGAAATCGGAATAGAAACAGCTATTGAAGGTACGATTGAAGAAAGAGGAATTATAGCAATTGATGCCAAATTCTTTGGAGATATTGTTCGTTCTCTTCCTGATGATGATGTGGTAATTCAATCTGATCCTTCCATGAAGACTCAGATCACATGTGGTAAGGCTTCATATGATATTGTTGGAAAGTCAGGAGAAGATTTTGCCAGAATTCCTGTTATTCCTAAGAATGAAGAAATCATCATTTCTCAGTTTTCATTAAGAGAGATTATCAGACAGACAATCTTTAGTATTGCTCCTAATGACAATAATAAGTTAATGACAGGTGAGTGTTTTGAAATAGATGGCAACAATCTACAGGTTGTATCCCTCGATGGACATCGTATTTCTGTTAGAAATATGGAACTTCGTGAATCCTACAGCCATAAGAAGGTTGTTGTTCCTGGAAAGACATTAAATGAGATTAGCAAGATTATCTCAGGTGATCAGTCAGATGATGTAGCTATTAACATTTCTGATAATCATATTGTATTTGAATTTGATAAGACTACTGTAGTATCTCGTCTAATTGATGGAGATTATTTCAAGATTGATCAGATGTTGACTTCTGATTTCCAGACCAAGATTAAGATGAATAAGAAGTCACTTCTTGAATGTATTGGAAGAGCTATGCCTCTTGTAAAGGAAGGCGATAAGAAGCCAATCATTATGAATGTAAGTGATAACAACATTCAGATGAATTTGAAGGCTACGATTGGATCCATGAATGAAGACCTGGAAGTTACAAAAGAAGGTCGTGATATCATGATTGCATTTAATCCACAGTTCTTCATTGATGCACTAAGAGTTATCGACGAAGAAGAGATAACTATCTACATGGTAAATCCTAAGGCTCCAGCCTTTATTAAGGATGAGAATGGAAGATTTATTTATTTGATTTTGCCGGTAAACTTTACTGCTGTATAGGAAGAAATATGGAAGAAATTAGAATTCGTGAAGAAGATGAATATATCAAGCTTGGTCAACTACTTAAGCTAGCTGGAATGGTAGGCTCTGGAGTAGATGCAAAGTTTGTAATTCAGGATGGAGAAGTAACAGTAAATGGAGAAGTTGATGACAGACGTGGACGTAAGGTTTATCCAGGTGATGTCGTAAGCTTCGACGGAGAAACTGTTAAGGTTGTTAAATAATGATTATTAAATCCATCGAATTATATCAATTTAGAAATTATGATTCTTTGCATATCGATTTTGACAAAGGGACTAACATTCTCTATGGAATGAATGCGCAGGGAAAGACCAATATCTTAGAAGCTGCTTATCTTAGTGGAACATCGAAGTCACATAAGGGAAGCAAGGATCGAGAACTTATATCCTTTGATAAGGATGAAGCACATATTAAGACTCTTGTTGAGAAGGAAGACAGAGAATATCAGATTGATATTCATTTACGAAAGAATAAGTCAAAGGGAATTGCAATTAATCAGGTGCCAATTAAGAAGGCGTCTGATTTGTTTGGAATTCTAAATATCATCTTCTTCTCTCCAGAGGATCTATCAATTATTAAGAATGGTCCAGCAGAGCGAAGAAGATTTATTGATAGCGAATTATGTCAATTAGATAAGATATATCTTCATGATCTGAAGAAGTATAACAAGATTCTAGATCAGAGAAATAAATTATTAAAAGACATCTATGATAATCCATCACTGAAGGAGACGCTTCCTGTTTGGGATGAGAAGCTCCTAGAATACGGAACGAAGATTATTAATCGACGTTGGGAATTTATTCAGGAGTTAAGTGAGATTGTAGCAGAGATTCACTATAAGATATCCGGTGAGAAGGAAGAACTTCTTCTGGAATATGAACCGAATATTACAGCAAATAATTATGAATTAGAGTTGATTCGTAGTACCGATCGAGATCTAAGAATGGGACAGACGACAATCGGACCTCACAGGGATGATATGAAGTTTAGTATTCGAGGAGTAGATCTAAGAAAGTACGGATCTCAAGGCCAACAGAGAACGGCAGCTCTTTCATTGAAATTATCCGAGATTAAGCTGGTGGAGAAGACAATTGGAGATAAGCCAATTCTGCTTCTTGATGATGTTCTATCGGAATTAGATAGTGACAGGCAGAATTATTTGCTTAATAGTATGGATGATACACAGACAATTATTACCTGTACTGGACTTGATGAATTTGTGAAGAATCGTTTTCAGATTAACAAGGTATATGAAGTTATAGAAGGACAAGTCTTCGAGAGAAGTGATAAGGAATAATGGAGGACAAAATGGGTCAGGAACAAGAATATGGAGCAGACCAAATTCAGATTCTAGAAGGACTAGAAGCTGTACGTAAGCGTCCTGGTATGTACATTGGTAGTACCTCAGAGCGTGGACTACATCATTGTGTGTATGAGATTGTGGATAATGCGGTGGATGAAGCACTTGCAGGTTATTGTACAGAGATCACAGTAACAATTAATAGTGATGGAACTTGTACTGTAGAGGATAATGGTAGAGGTATTCCAACTGGTATTAATTCCAAGGCTGGAATTCCAGCAGTAGAGGTTGTATTTACTATCCTGCATGCTGGTGGAAAGTTCGGCGGTGGAGGATACAAGGTATCAGGTGGTCTTCATGGTGTAGGTGCATCCGTTGTTAATGCGCTTTCTACCTGGCTCGAAGTTGAAATCTGCCGTGAAGGAAAGATTTGGCAGCAAAGATATGAATATGGTAAGACCATGTATCCACTGAAGGTCATTGGTGAATGTGATGAGAACAAGACTGGAACAAAGGTCACATTTAACCCAGACGGTTCTATCTTTGAGACAACTGTATTTAGTTATGACACGCTGAAGACTCGTCTTCGTGAGACAGCATTTCTAACAAAGGGACTGAAAATTAATCTGATTGATAATCGTGAGGAAACTCCTCATGAGAGAACCTTCCATTATGAGGGAGGAATCAAGGAATTTGTCACCTATTTGAATCGTGGCAATGAGTCTCTATATCCAGATGTAATCTATTGTGAGGGTGAGAAGGACAATGTCTATGTAGAGGTTGCTTTCCAGCATAATGATTCTTATAGCGAGAATGCTCTCTCATTTGTAAATAATATTATTACACCAGAAGGTGGAACTCATGTGGCAGGATTTCGTGCTGCCATGACCAAGGTGTTTAATAATTATGCCAGAGAGAATAAGCTTCTGAAGGAAAAGGATTCCGCATTAGAAGGTGATGATATCAGAGAAGGAATGGCTGCTATTATCTCAATCAAGGTAGAGGAACCACAGTTTGAAGGACAGACTAAGCAGAAGCTCGGTAATTCTGAGGCGCGTGGTGCTGTAGATTCTATTGTTTCTGAGAAATTAACCTATTATCTGGAGCAGCATCCGGAAGTAGCAAAGACAATCTGTGAGAAATCAATTCGTTCTAAGAAGGCTAGAGAGGCAGCGAGAAAAGCAAGAGAAGCTTCTCGTAAATCTGCACTTGATGTAGGTTCTCTGCCAGGTAAGCTTGCAGACTGTTCGGATCGTAATCCAGAGAATTGTGAGATTTTCATCGTCGAGGGAGATTCCGCTGGTGGTTCTGCGAAGACAGCGAGAAATCGTGCAACCCAGGCTATTCTTCCACTGCGTGGTAAGATTCTGAATGTCGAGAAGGCTCAGATTCAGAGAATTTATGATAATGCAGAGATTCGTAGTATGATAACTGCTTTTGGTACAGGAGTTCACGAGGACTTCGATATTGAGAAGCTTCGTTATCATAAGATTATTATCATGACAGATGCCGATGTGGATGGAGCTCATATTGCTACATTGATGTTGACTTTCCTCTATCGATTCATGCCGGAACTGATTAAGCAGGGATATGTATATCTTGCTACTCCTCCACTCTACAAGATCGAGAAGAATCGTAAGGTATGGTACGCATACTCTGATGAAGAATTGAATCGTATCTTGACTGAGATTGGTCGTGATAATAATAACAAGATTCAGCGTTATAAGGGTCTTGGTGAAATGGATGCAGAACAGCTTTGGGAGACAACAATGGATCCAGAGCGTAGAATTCTAAAGCGTGTCATGATTGATGATGATAATGCTGCAGAAATTGATTTGACATTCTCTATTCTAATGGGCGATAAGGTAGAGCCTAGAAGAGAATTCATTGAAGAAAATGCACGTTTTGCAGAGCTGGATATCTAATTGACGAATTTTGAAAAATACGTCGCCCGCTTCGCGGGCGAAAGGGAGAAAAAATGGAAGATAATATTTTCGACCAAATACAAGAAGTAGATCTTAAGAAAACCATGGAAACATCTTACATTGATTACGCGATGTCCGTTATTGCGGCACGTGCGCTTCCTGATGTAAGAGATGGACTTAAACCTGTTCAGAGGCGTGTTCTATATTCTATGCACGAACTAGGTAATAGCCCAGATAAGCCACATCGTAAGTGCGCACGTATTGTCGGCGATACCATGGGTAAGTATCACCCACATGGTGACTCTTCTATCTACGGTGCTTTAGTTAATATGGCGCAGGAATGGTCTATGCGTAATATCTTAGTTGATGGCCATGGTAACTTCGGTTCTGTCGATGGTGATGGCGCTGCTGCCATGCGATATACAGAGGCAAGACTATCAAAGATTTCTATGAAGATGCTTGCCGACATTGACAAGAATACCGTTGACTTCGCCCCTAACTTTGATGAGACAGAGAAGGAACCAACCGTACTTCCTGCACGTTTCCCTAATCTGCTTGTTAATGGTACAACTGGTATTGCCGTAGGTATGGCAACGAATATTCCTCCACATAATCTTCGTGAAGTGTCAAATGCTGTCGTGAAGATTATTGATAATGAGGTTCTCGAAGATCGTGATACTGAGATTGACGAGATTATGGAGATTATCAAAGGACCAGACTTCCCTACGGGTGGTACGATCCTCGGTCGAAGCGGTATTGAAGAAGCATATCGAACTGGACATGGTAAGATTCGTGTTCGTGCGGTGACTGAGATTGAGCCAATGGACAACGGTAAGAATCGAATTGTGGTTACCGAGCTTCCATATGGAGTTAATAAAGCAAAGCTGGTTGAATATATTGGAAAATTAGCGCGTGAGAAGAAGTTAGATGGAATCACTGCTCTTCGCGATGAGTCATCTCGTGAAGGAATGCGAGTTGTTATTGAACTTCGTCGCGACGTGAATCCAAACGTAATGCAGAATCAGCTCTTCAAGCATACTCAGCTGCAGGATACCTACGGTGTGAATATGCTGGCTCTTGTGAATAATGAGCCAAAGGTCATGAACATCAAGGAGATTCTGGGATATTACCTGGCTCATCAGAAGGAAGTTGTGACACGTCGTACCCAGTACGAGCTGAACAAGGCAGAAGAACGTGCGCATATCTTAGAGGGATACCTCATCGCTCTTGATAATATCGACGAAGTAATTCAGATTATTCGAAATTCTGAGGATACATCTGTTGCGAAGCAGAACTTGATGGAGAGATTCGGCTTATCTGAGGCACAGTCTCAGGCAATTGTCGACATGCGTCTTCGTGCTCTGACTGGTTTGGAGCGAAGCAAGATTGAAAATGAATATGCAGAACTTCAGGCTACGATTGCCAGATTAAAGGAAATTCTCGGCGATGAGAAGAAGCTTCTTACCGTAATTAAGGAAGAACTCCTAGAAATCTCCAATAAGTTTGGTGATGAGCGTCGTACCAGTATTGGCTTCGACGAATTCGATATCAATATGGAGGATATGATTCCGAAGAAGAATACGATTCTTACATTTACCAAGCTTGGATATATCAAGAGAATGGATATCGATAATTTCAAGGCCCAGCATCGTGGAGGCAAGGGAATTAAGGGAATGGAGACCATCGATGAAGACTATATTGTCGAGATGATGATGACCATGACGCATGATTATCTCATGTTCTTCACGAACGCAGGTCGTGTATATAGATTGAAGGTATACGAAGTTCCTGAGGCATCGAGAACTTCTCGTGGAACAGCAGTTGTGAATCTGCTCCAGTTACAGCCAGATGAGAAGATCACCGCAATGATTCCAATTCGTGAATATCGCGACGATGAATACCTGATGATGGCGACTAAGACAGGTATTGTGAAGAAGACCAAGGTCTTAGAATATGCTAATGTTCGAAAGAATGGTCTTGCAGCTATTCATCTAAGAGATGATGATCGCCTGATTGAAGTGAAGCTTGTAAAGGATACAGACGAGGTTATGCTCTTTACCAAGTTTGGCCAGTCTATCCGCTTTAAGACAACAGATGTCAGAAATACAGGTCGTACTTCTATGGGTGTAATCGGTATGAATCTGACGGATCAGGATGATGTCATCGCTATGCAGATGGTATCTCAGGGCGAAGATGTCGTCATTGTATCTAAGAATGGTATCGGTAAGTGCACAAGCATCGAGGAATTCAATACACAGAACCGTGGTGGTAAGGGTGTGAAGTGCTATCGAATTATGGACAAGACCGGTAATGTAGTTGGCGTAAAGGCAGTTCATAAGGATGATGAACTGATGATCATTAATACCGAAGGCACGATTATTCGTATGGCAGTTGCTGATATTGCACATTCTGGTCGTATCACATCTGGTGTGAAGCTGATTAACTTGAATAATGGTGTTGAAGTGGCCAGCATTGCCAAGGTTCGTAAGGAAGATATCTTATTTAACGAAGAAGAAATGAAACCAGATGAAGTAACAGAGGAATAAGATGCGCGAAGTAGATGTGGAGATAATTACAGAGACGATTAAGAATATGTGCATCTCTGTGAATTATCAGCTGTCGGAGGATATGAAGAAGGCCTTTTCTGGTGCCAGAGATAGCGAAGAATGTGAACTCGGTCAGAAAATCTTATCTCAACTTGAGGAAAATATGAAAATTGCATACGACGAGCAGATTCCAATCTGTCAGGATACAGGAATGGCTGTCGTATTCCTCGAGGTGGGCCAGGATGTTCATCTAATTGGAGGCAATATCGAAGATGCAGTAAATGAGGGTGTTCGTCAGGGCTATACTGAGGGATACCTTCGAAAGTCTGTGGTTTCAGATCCGATTCTTCGTGAGAATACCAAGGACAATACGCCAGCTGTTATCCACTACTCTATCGTTCCTGGAGACAAGGTTCGAATCACACTTGCTCCGAAGGGATTCGGCTCAGAGAATATGAGTCGCATCTTTATGCTGAAGCCAGCACAGGGACTCGATGGTGTGAAGGAAGCAATTCTCACTGCAGTTCAGGATGCTGGACCAAATGCTTGTCCACCGATGGTAGTTGGAGTCGGCGTGGGTGGAACCTTTGAGAAGGCTGCTCTCATGGCCAAGCAGGCACTTACCAGGCCTGTTGGATTACATAATGAGATTTCCTGGGTAGCAGATCTTGAGAATGAGATGTTAGATAAGATCAATTGTCTGGGAATTGGACCGGGAGGACTTGGTGGAACGACAACTGCATTTGCAGTAAATGTGAATACCTACCCTACTCATATTGCTGGACTTCCGGTTGCAGTTAATATCTGTTGTCACGTGAATCGTCATATTGTAGAGGAGGTGTAGAGATGGATCAGAAGATTACACTTCCAATCACAAGTGAGATTGCGGATGAATTAAGAGCTGGAGATTATGTCTATTTGACTGGCCAGATGTATGTGGCGCGTGATGCGGCACATAAGAGACTCTTCGAACTGATTGAGGCAGAACAGGAGCTTCCGATTGACCTTCAGGATGCGACAATCTATTACATGGGACCATCGCCTGCCAGAGAAGGAAGGCCAATTGGTTCTGCCGGTCCTACGACAGCCAGCCGTATGGATAAGTACGCTCCTACCCTTCTTGACTTGGGACAGAAGGCTATGATTGGCAAGGGCAAGAGAACGAAGGAGGTTCTCGATGCGATTGTCAGAAATCATGCAGTCTATTTTGCTGCGGTAGGTGGAGCGGGCGCTCTCCTATCCAAGTGTATCAAATCATCTGAAGTGATTGCTTATGATGACTTGGGAGCTGAGGCAATTCGCAAGCTCTATGTCGAGGATTTTCCAGTAATCGTCGTAGCGGATTCCAGTGGCCATAATCTCTATGAGACGGCAGTTCTTGAATGGAAGAGATAGACTACTGAGACTCAACCTCCAGAGATAATCCCTTCAGAATTCTAATAATTCGGTCCATAATTAGATCGTGAAAACGGAAATTGGTGAGCTTGTCGTAGGTTGCCAGATAATCGGCGCGAGGCTTCTCAATAAGGGCGGCACTCTTGCCACTTGTGAGATTCTGGTAGGTTACACCGGTTTTGACAGCCCAACGATAGGTTGACATAAAGTCAGGCAGATAATAGATATTGCCAGCGGCAAGTGCAATTGTTGCTAGGACGAAATCACCAAAGAAGTACATATAGAAGGCAAGATGCGCTTCATAGACATCTCTCGTACAGAAATAGGAAGATGTATGAATCTGCCATTTACAACCTAGAACATCCTCCGGTGGGAGTATGTAAGGCTCGGTATGGGAATTAAAGCATCCTATAGGCGAATCGTCTTCTGCGGAGATGGTAAGTGTATTGTGGACGATAAGGCTGGCATCTGGGTGAGCTAGCATCATATCGTACTGCTTCTGCAGTTTGTGTGGATCACACCAGAAGTCGTCTCCTTCCAGGCAGGCAACATAATCCGCAGAGAGAAATTCAGCCAGGGTTCTACATAGGGAGTCGTCCTTCTTAGAATGAAGGTTCTCTTCCTCGAAGATGGCAAGAATCTTGTCTGGATAGAGAGCTTCATAGTGGCG
The DNA here is from genome assembly GCA_963661945.1 of Lachnospiraceae bacterium. Lineage (GTDB taxonomy): Bacteria > Bacillota > Clostridia > Lachnospirales > Lachnospiraceae > CAVLDP01. The sequence goes on along the minus strand of CAVLDP010000014.1, from coordinate 49,171 downwards.
GATGATATCCTGAGAGCCGTCGGTCGAACAATCATCGTGGATGATGATATTATATGGGAAGTTCGTCTCCTGGCAGACCATGCTTTCGATGGCCTGTGCGACATATTTCTCGTGATTATAGACTAAGAGAATGCAATTTACGGCATAATTTTCCATGGCTTATCTCCTCATTTCAAGTAGAATAGAACAAATCTCGTCGACCTTGTCTAGGTCTAAATCTGCATACATAGGCAGCGTTAGAACTGATTTACTAATCTCTAGCGCAACTGGCGTATCTGCAGAGGAATAGGTATCCTTATAACAATCAAATTCATTTACAATTGGATAGAAATATTTTCGCGGATGAATTCCGTGAGATTCCATTTCTTCTCTTACCTGGTTGCGGTTGGCACCAAAGACTGTCTCATCAATGACAATTGGCAAGTATCCGTAATTGGAAATGACATCTGGGTCAACAGGACTTAACTGAATTCCTGGGATGGACTCTAGATGAAAGCGATAGCGATTCATGACGGTTTGTCGTTTCTTGATCTCGTCATCCAGATGTCTTAGGTTACAGAGGCCCATTGCACAGGAGAATTCGTTCAGCTTGGCATTGGCACCGACATCACTGATTGTCTCTTCATTATGGATGCCGAAGTTCTTGAGATCACTTAACTTCTGCGACAAATCATTATCATGAAAGCAGACACAGCCGCCTTCTATGGTATTGAAGACCTTGGTTGCATGGAAACTAAAGACGGAGGCATCTCCGAATGATGCGATGCTCCTGCCCTTATACTTGATGCCGAAGGCATGACAGGCGTCGTAGATGACTTTTAGATTGTGCTTTCTGGCGATTCGGTCAATTGCTTCTACATCGCAGATATTGCCATAGACATGAACAGGCACGATGGCAGAAGTACGCTCTGTAATGAGAGATTCAATCTTATCTACATCAATCGTGTAATTGTCAGGATTGATGTCACAGAAGACTGGTGTAAGACCATTTCGCACAATGGCATGGGTTGTCGATGCGAAGGTGTAGGGTGTAGTAATTACTTCTCCACTCAGATTCATGGCTTGGAGACAGAGTTCAAGGCTCATGTGTCCATTGCAGAATAGCTCAATATGGTCGACATCGAGATAATTCTGTAATTCGGCGGATAGCTGACGATGCTTCTGTCCCATATTGGTGAGCCAGTGGGAATCCCAGAGGTCAGAAATCTCAGAAATATACTCCTCCATTGGTGGCATGGAAGATCTTGTAACGAGAATTTGGTCCATTTGTGTTCCTCAGATTCATTTCTAGCATTATATAATCTATATATCGGATAAATGGATTATAAACCTTAGATTTCAGGGCATTGACAAAGGGGAAAACATTTAGTAGAATACCAATTGTGTCACGCGAAGTGTGACGGAACATAGAGCTGCCTTGGCAGCGAATATCGGACATGGAGAAGTACTCAAGTTGGCCGAAGAGGTGCCCCTGCTAAGGGTATAGGTCGGGAAACCGGCGCGAGGGTTCAAATCCCTCCTTCTCCGTTAAGAAAAACCAGGTAGTGATTACCTGGTTTTTTGTTATCATTATGAAGTTAATTCTTCTTAGGAACGGAATTGTATCCGTCTAAGATAAGCTTATTCGCATAAGCGATGATATCATCCAGGTTGGAATCTGGATAGGAAGTCAACCATGTTCTGTAAATGGTAGTGATGGATACGCAGAATGCTCGAACCACATCTGGGTATTCGCAGATATCGTAGAATCTCTGGAAGACGTGTGAACCGAGAATCTTGTCTGTTACATGCTCATAGAAGGTGTGATAATAAGGATCGCACATGAGCTTGCGCTCGACTTCTGTCGCATCGTCCAGATAGTGGTAGAATTTGGAGACACAGCCTGCGACATCGAGGTTTGATGCTTCTGCATCCAGGTATTCTAAGATATTGTCGGCGGTCTCATCTTCGATCTCCTTGATCAGATCATCTAAGGATGAGTAATGGAGATAGAAGGTCTTACGATTAACTTCTGCTTTCGTGGTTAGCTCTGTGATGCTAATATCAGAATAAGGCTTCTCCATGATAAGCTCGAAGAAAGCTTCTCTTATTGATTTGAGGGTTCTGCGAACACGCAGATCGTTACTAGTGTGTTTCATAAATGACTCCTTACTTCCATAATGGGAATAGCTACATTATAAGGGAAAAAGTGGCGTTATGCAACAACTGTGTATAAAAAGCCTACAAATACAATCCGTGGTATAAGCAATAGAAATGAGGAAAACTTATGGATTTAGATACGGCACTAAAATTATATCTGGTAACAGATCGTCATTGGCTATCAGACCAGAAACTTATAGATGTTGTAGAGGAAGCATTGCAGTCTGGTGTAAGCATGGTTCAACTACGCGAGAAGAATATGTCCTATGAGGAGATGAAGGAGGAAGCTCTCGCGATTCAGGCTCTATGTAAGGCCTATCATGTACCATTTCTAATAAATGATAATGTCACACTAGCAGCGGAAATTGGAGCGGACGGCGTCCATGTGGGACAGAGCGATCTAGAAGCTGGCGAGGCGAGGGCTATTCTTGGACCAGATGCAATCATTGGTGTTACGGCCAAGACCATAGAACAAGCGCGCGCGGCGGAAGAAGCTGGTGCCACTTACCTTGGCTCTGGTGCGGTCTTTGGGACATCAACGAAGGCGGATGCTCTTCCGATGAGTCGTAAGATGCTCGAAGAGATCGTAGCAAGTGTATCGATTCCTGTTGTGGCGATTGGCGGAATAACGGGAGATAATGTATCGGAATTGGCGGGAAGCGGAATCGCAGGTGTTGCGGTCGTGAGTGGAATTCTCGCAGCCGAATCGATAGGGGAAGCCACAAGAGTTCTTAGAGAGAAGGTGGATAGATTATGAGTCATCAGATGCCTACAGCACTCACAATTGCTGGATCAGATACGATAGGCGGAGCCGGAATTCAGGCAGATCTGAAGACGATGACGGTGCACAGTGTCTATGGAATGTCTGCAATTACTGCTCTCACAGCTCAAAACACGCTGGGAGTTCAGGAGATTTACGATGTTCCAGCAGAATTCCTGCGAGAAGAGCTTGATGCGATTCTATCCGATATTAGGCCGGATGCAGTGAAGATAGGGATGATCACCTCTGTAGCGCAGATTCGTGTGATTGCTGAGAAATTAAAGGAATATCACCTGGAAAATATCGTGGTAGATCCGGTAATCGCGAGTACAAGTGGTGCAACATTTCTAAAGGAAGAGGCTCTGTCTGCACTTTCGAGCGAGATTTTCCCACTGGCAGACCTGATTACACCGAATATTCCAGAGGCAGAGGCACTCTCCCATCGTACGATTACAGATACGAATGGGATGGAGGATGCTGCAGGAATCATTCAGAAAATGTGTCATACTTCGATTCTCTTGAAGGGTGGACACTTAGAGGAGAATCCAGTCGATTTTCTTCTGACTGACCATAGTGAGACCTGGCTTGCTGGGGAGCACATTGCAAATGAGAATACGCATGGGACTGGCTGCACCCTCTCAAGTGCAATTGCATCGAATCTGGCCCTAGGCTTTGCAATGGAGGATTCGGTAGCAAGAGCCAAAGCGTATCTAACTGGAGCAATTGCGGATGGTCTGAATCTCGGGCGAGGAAATGGTCCGCTTAATCACACTTATTCAATTATTAACAATCTATAAAATCTACAACCCTACTATTGACTATCGAATAGTAGGGTTGTATTATTGTTCGGAATCGAACAATTCGGCAACGAACAATTCGGCACCGAACTATTCCGCAGAAAATGAAAAGTGTGGAAATTCGAATATGCAGTAATCATAAGAAGAAAGGAGACGTCTGTGGGAGAAACAAAATTAGACAGTATAGGGTGGAGCATCATACGTATTGACCGACATATGCGCCAGCTTATGGATCTCTTACAAATGAAAGCAGGTGCGGATGCGGTTGTTGTTACACATGGCTGGATTCTCGGCTTTATAAATGCGCATGCGGATGGACCTCTCTATCAGAAGGACATGGAACAGAAATTCAACATTCCTCGTTCAACCATGACAGGTATTGTGAAGGCACTAGAAGATGCTGGATATATCTATAGAGAGTCTGTTGAACATGACGCTAGATTGAAGCAGATCAAGATAACCGAGAAAGGCAAGTCTTTCTGCGAGGAAATTAAAGCACGATTTAATGAAATTGAAGAGGTCGCTCATCAAGGAATATCGGATGAGGAGATACAGGAGTATTTCCGAATCAGTAATAAGATTGATGAGAACATCTCTAACATGCTAAAGAAGGAAAGGAGATAGACGTGAAGAAGAAAAGTAATACCATATCTGTGCTTGCAACGCAGGTAAAGGAATACAAGATGGCTACCATATTAACTCCGATCTTTATGATTCTGGAAGTTATTATGGAGATGGTGATTCCACTACTTATGGCATCCATCATTGATGACGGTGTAGAGGCCGGCAATATGGACCATATTATTAAGGTTGGAATCTTCATGATAATTGCAGCATTAATTGGATTATTTGCTGGAGTTTTGGGAGGTAAATTTGGTGCAGAGTGTTCTGCCGGATTTGCTAAGAATGTTAGACAGGCAGAATTTGAGAATATTCAGAGATTCTCATTTTCAAATATTGATAAGTTCTCGAGCGCCAGCCTGATTACTCGTCTGACAACAGATGTGACGAATGTGCAGAACTCTTATCAGATGATCTTCCGTATGGGAACGAGAGCTCCATTTTCACTGATTATTGCTCTGATTATGACAATTTCTATTAGCCCAAGGCTTGCATCTGTATATCTTGTTGCACTTGCAGTGCTTATTGTGATGATCTGTATTTTAGTTCCGACATCGAAGAAGCTCTTCGATCGAGTTTTCAAGAAGTACGATGCGCTGAATGAGTCTGTTCAGGAAAACATCGCAGGCCAGCGCGTGGTTAAGGCATATGTTCGAGAAGGCTTTGAGGGCGATAAGTTCACGACAGCATCCGGTAATATCTACAAGATGTTCATGAAGGCTGAGATGCTGATGGCATCTGTTACTCCAATTATGATGGCGACAGTTTATGGTTCCATCATTGCAATCTGCTGGATTGGTGCCAAGCTAATCGTAACATCAGGAGCGACAACGCTTACAACCGGTGGTCTTATGAGCTGCCTGACATATTGCACCAATATTCTTATGAGCATGATGATGCTTGCTATGGTCTTCGTTATGATCTCCATGTCTGTTGCATCTGCAGATCGTATCGTAGAGGTTATTACAGAGGAGCCAGATATTCAGAATCCAGAGAATCCAGTAATGGAAGTAGTGGATGGTTCTATCAACTTTGACCATGTGAATTTCGCTTATTCGAATAATTTGGAAAATGATGTCTTAACAGACATTAACCTAAGTATCAAATCGGGCGAGACGATTGGTATCCTCGGTGGAACAGGTTCTTCGAAGACTTCGCTTGTTAATCTAATCAGTAGACTCTACGACGTAACAGCCGGTTCCATTCAGGTAGGCGGCAAGGATGTTAGGGAATATGATATTGAGGTCTTAAGAAATGCAGTCGCTGTTGTACTTCAGAAGAATGTCCTCTTCTCGGGTACAATCTATGAGAATCTCCGTTGGGGTGATAAGGAGGCATCCGATGAGGAATGTAAGAGGGCTTGTCACCTGGCTTGCGCAGATGAATTCATAGAGAAATTCCCAGATGGATATGATACCTATATTGAGCAGGGCGGCTCTAATGTCTCTGGTGGACAGAGACAGAGACTCTGTATTGCAAGAGCCCTGCTGAAGAAGCCAAAGATCCTGATTCTCGATGATTCAACCTCCGCTGTTGATACTGCTACAGATGCTAAGATTCGTAGGGCTTTCCGCGAGGAAATTCCAGGTACGACCAAGCTGATTATCGCACAGCGTGTCTCAAGTATTATGGATGCGGATCGAATTATTATCATGGAAGATGGTAAGATTAATGGATTTGGAACTCATGAGGAGCTTCTGGCAACGAATGAGATCTATCGTGATGTGTATGAATCCCAGACCCAGGGTGGTTCTGGAGACTTTGATGAGAAGGAGGGTGAGTAATATGCCAGCACCAAAAGGACGTAAGAAATTGTCCAAAAACGATATGAAAGCCGCATTCGGCTCACTGAATCGAGTGTTCTCACTTCTTTTTAAGACTTATCCGATTCAGCTGATACTGGTTCTCTTCTGTATAGTGACTTCTGTATTTGCTAATCTACAAGGAACCCTCTTTTTGCAGAAGTTAATTGATGATTATATTTCTCCACTGCTTGCTTCAGGCAGTATGGATTTCTCTCCTCTTGCAGGAGCGATTCTTAAGGTTATGGGCTTCTATGCAGTTGGTATTGCTGCAACACTCCTGCAGGCAATTCTCATGGCTTTCATTACGCAGGGTACACTTCGTAATCTGAGAAATGAGATGTTCCTGAAGATGGAATCACTTCCAATCTCCTATTTCGATACTCACGCTCATGGCGATATCATGTCAATCTACACGAATGATATTGATACCCTTCGCCAGGTAATCAGTCAGAGTATGCCACAGCTGATCAATAGTGGAATTACGATTGTAAGTGTCATTGTAAGTATGTTCATCCTAAGTATTCCACTTACGATTCAGACACTTGTTATGGTAGCGATTATGCTCATTGTAACATCCAAGGTTGCTGGTCAGTCTGGTAAGTTCTTCATGGCTCAGCAGAAGGATATCGGTATATTGAATGGTAATATCGAAGAAATGATGAATGGTCAGAAGGTAGTTAAGGTCTTCTGCCACGAAGATGAGACCATGGAGAAGTTCAATGAGCTCAATGAACAGCTCTGCTACTCTGCTACGAATGCGAATAAGTTTGCAAATATTCTGATGCCAATCAATGCTCAGATTGGAAATGTAAGTTATGTAATGTGTGCGGTATTGGGTGGAGCGCTCGCGCTTAGCTCTGGCTCATCGCTTACGATTGGAGCGCTTGCATCCTTCCTGACGCTGAATAAATCATTTAACATGCCAATCAACCAGATCTCTCAGCAGCTGAACTTCGTAGTTATGGGTATGGCTGGTGCAAGCAGAGTCTTCGAGCTGATCAATCAGGAGCCAGAGGAAGATGAAGGATACGTAAGACTGGTGAATGCCAAGATCTCTGGTGATCAGATTGAGGAAGTTGAGGAGCACACTGGTAAATGGGCATGGAAGCACTATCACAAGGACACAGATACGGTAACCTACCAGCCAATGGAAGGTGAGGTTGTGTTTGAGGATGTTGATTTCTCTTATGTGCCTGAGAAGCAGGTTCTCTATGATATCAACATGTTCGCAAAGCCAGGTCAGAAGATTGCATTTGTTGGTGCAACTGGTGCTGGTAAGACGACCATCACGAACCTGATTAATCGATTCTACGACATTCAGGGCGGTAAGATTCGTTACGATGGAATTAATATCGGTAAGATTAAGAAGGCGGATCTGAGACATTCTCTCGGTATCGTACTCCAGGATACGAACCTGTTCACAGGAACGGTTGCGGATAATATTCGCTATGGTAAGCTGGATGCTACAGATGAGGAAGTTTATGCAGCTGCCAGACTTGCGAATGCAGATGGCTTTATTCGCAAGCTGCCACATGGCTATGACACGATGCTTACTGGAAATGGAAGCAATCTGTCCCAGGGACAGAGACAGCTTATCGCAATTGCGAGAGCTGCGATTGCAGATCCTCCAGTATTGATCCTCGATGAGGCAACGTCTTCAATTGATACGAGAACGGAGAAAATAGTTCAAGATGGAATGGACAAGCTGATGGCAGGTCGTACGACATTTGTCATAGCTCATAGATTATCTACAATTCGAAATTCGGATTGTATTATGGTCTTAGATCAGGGTCGCATTATTGAGCGAGGTAACCATGAAGAGCTTCTTGCGGAAGGTGGTAAATATTACCAGCTCTACACCGGCAAGATACAGAATGCATAAATTAAAGCATGGCTTAATTTCTTACAGGAACTTCTTAATTGCTAGTCGAAATTCATCGAGCGCTTCGGTATCGTGATCTTCAACAGCATGAGTGATGCAGTGTTCAATATGCTCGTTGATGATCTCCTTACCCAGGCCATTGATGGCAGAACGGACGGCTGCAAGCTGGATTAAAACCTCAGCACAGTCCTCATCATTCTCGATCATGGTCTTTACATGCTGGAGATGACCGATGGCTCTTGATATACGATTCAACTGTTTTTTCTTAGCCTCCGGTGAATGATGGTGGCTATGGTGAACGTGGTTGTGATTTACTTCACAATCGCGTTCTTTTTTTTCTTCAGACATAGGTATCTCCTCTTCGCTTTCTTGTCTAGAATTCTATCCCAGATTACTTGTTGATGCAAGACTCATTGTGGATATCTCTGTCAATTTGTGGATAACTCAACTTTTTTGAAAAATTTTCGGAAAAAGACTAAATTTATTAAATTGACCTTCCGATAAAGAAAACGTATAGGTCTATCTATGTCTAAATATAGGTAGCTGATTGAGCCTAGGGAGGGCAGTCTATGATAAAGGAATGGAATAGACATTCACTATTTAAGAGAGGAACAGCGCTGACGCTGACGGCACTGACGGTTATTACGACCATGCCGTCTAATCTCACGACACTGACAGCACAAGCTGCCACAGTGAGTAATGGTGCACCATACGCTCAGACGCTGACTGTACCATCCACGTATGGAGATTATGCGAAGCTACTTACTCTCACACTATCGGATATTGAGGTGGACGATGGTGATGAGATTAGTTATTCCGTAACCGTTACGAATTCGGATGGTTCATATACGGTAGAGGGAGACAGCACCATCCTCGGTGATACAATCTCAGAGGAGGACCCGGATTCTATCGCAGATGATGATTTGGATGATCTTCTCGATGATACGCTCGATACGCCAAGCGATTCTACCGATTCAACAGGAGCTGATTCTTCGTCTGGAACAGACGCCTCAGGATCTGATTCTTCATCTGGATCGGATGCATCTGGTACAGATGCTTCTGGTGATTCCAGTCAGCCTGTCGAGGGAGATACTACTTCTTCTATAGATATAGGTACAAGCTATGCATCAATTCAGGATACTTATGTAGCAAGTACAGCATCAGCAGATGGTTATACGGTTCAGTCTGCTACGATTGATGTATCTTCTCAGAATATTAATATGGCCGCTGGTGACACTTATACCGTTTCATTTACCTTAAGCGGTTCATCTAGCAAATATACAGTAGGTTCTATTACAGCAACTTATGCGACAGGAACCCTGTCTGAGACAGGAAGCATTACCGCATCTCCTGCCAAGTCAGCTCTTGCTCTTGGCGAGTCAACGACGACGACAGCAGTCTACTCTGTGAATGGAACTTCGAAGAGTCGTACCTTAACTTATGCAGTAAGCTCTGGTAATTCGGTTTCTGTAGATTCTTCCACTGGTAAGATTACAGCATCTTCTGCAAATACGGGTGCTTCTGTAATTACTGTTTCCGGTGGTAGCGATGGAAATGGAGGAACGGCTTCTGCTTCCTTTACGGTATATGTATTAAATACAGAATTTGTTACGACTCCAGACCTAACCTATACCGGTTCCGCACAGAAACCTGCTGTGAAGGTTACCTGCGGATCTAGTTCGTGGACATATGACTCAACCGATTCGACAACGGTAAGTGCATTTACTGCAGATTTTGATACACCTACTTATAGTAATGCAGTAGATGCGACGAGCTCTACTCCAGCTAGTGTAACTGTAACTGGTAAGGGAAATTACAAGGACTATTCAGCGACACTATCCTATAGCATTGCGAAAAAGAATATCTCAAGCATTAGTACAAGTGCAGCTACATTTACTATAGGAACAAATGATGACGGCGATTATGAGGTGAAGGCTTCCTCTGGTGTTATGGATGGCACAAGAGAGATGACACTTGGAACAGACTTCACCGCTACGATTGATAGCAGAAGTGTTACTAGTGCCAGAACAAGCTATGACATGACTCTGACAGGTACTGGTAATTACACCGGAACGAAGTCTATTACCTATACGACTTCTGGTGATTCCAATAACTTGATCGATATCAACGATCTCTACACTGTCAATATTACAAGAACGGATGCGGAATATCCTTATGTTGGCTCCGCTATTCAGCCAAGTAGCAGCGAGGTTCAGTTCATTAGCAAGGAGACTGGTGCAACAATCTCAGCTCCGTCTTCTGTTACGATTACCTATCATGATGCGAACTCTACCAGCCTGACTGCATCGGTTGGTACCAAGTATATGACCATTACTGGTATCAACAATGATTTGCTTGGCTACTATTACACAGGAACTATCGATGTTCCATATTATGTTGTGACAAATGACTTCGATGTGAATAGTCAGCTGAGTCCTACGGAACTGGGTTACGTCACCATGACGGTATCTGGTGGTGATATCTCAGCGGATACATTTACCTATACGGGAGCGAATATCGTTCCAACGGTTGCGGTATATGTCTATAACGGAACTCAGTTGGTAGAAATGTCAACCAGTGACTATACGACTTCTACATCCAGAGGTGATAGCAAGAATATCTCGACAGATACGAAGTACGGTATCGTCGATGTCGAAGGTGTAGAGAGCAATTGTACTGGTACCTTAACCGGCAACTTCTATATTAGAGGAAGTCTTGCCACAGACACGATTATTACCATTGGTGGAAATAGTACCACCGCCAAAGCATCCAACAATTATAAGTCTGGCTATCAGACTACATACAATGGACAGGCCCAGGAACCATCCGTTTCCATGACTTGGTCTAATAAGAAGACAGTTTCTTCTTCTCTATACACTGTAACCTATAACAATAATGTCGACGCAGACAGTACGGGCGCTACGGCTGAGGTTATTATTACAGGTAAGGCTGGAACGGATTATGCAGGACAGACCGTTACAGCATATTTCCAGATTCTGCCAAGAACTCTGACAAAGGGCACTAATAAGGGAACCTTCACAGGACCAGCAGACAAGGTCTACGATGCACAGTCAGTGGCACTTGATTCTTCAGACTATGTACTGACGCAGGAATTGTATTATTCCAGCGCATATCATACAGAGACGCTTGTTTTTGGAAGAGATTACTATCTCGCCTTCACTACAGCTGTATCTCCTACGAGTGCAGGAACTTACACGGTTCAAGCAACAGGTATGGGCAATTACAGCGGCAGCCTTACGACTTCATTTACCATAACTCCACTTGTAATCACTGGAAATGCAAATGTTGTCATCTGGGACGGTGTGAAGGCCGGTGGCGCAGGAATCTCCGATCAGGGTTATACGGGTTCTTCCGTAGAACCTAGCATTGTCGTAACTTACAATGGCTACGTCATTCCATCGGAGCAATATACAGTATCTTATTCGAATAATGTAGAAGTCGGCTCTGCGGCTACTGTAACGGTTACTGGTAAGAATAATCTGACCGGTTCTATTGTGGAAGCCTTTAATATCGTCGAGAAAGACATTACGGATCTTGCGGATACGATTCAGATTGGTGATGATACCAATGGATATTACGGAGTGACGGCGGTTTCTAGCACTTCCTCTGTGAATACCTACAGCACTACTTATGCTGTGGACTTCGATGGTTATTCTATTGAGCCAAATGTAATCATTAAGAATGGTGGTACCACCCTTACCAAGGACAAGGACTACACCATTACCTATAGTAACAATATCAATGCAACATCAAGTTCGAACTATGCAATAGTTACCCTAACTGGAAAGGGCAACTACACAAGCAGTAAGACCATTCAGATTCGATTCAATATTAATAAGAGAAATCTGGGTGATTATGTAAATAGCGGCGTGATTACGATTGCGCAGGCAGCAGATTCCAGTGGCAACAAGATCTATCAGGATGAGAATGGTAAGTATATTCCTTACATGACGGTCCGTGATACAGGGGTTGCAACCAGACTGAGGAGCTTGTCGTTGTATGATGAGTCAACTGCAACTGGCGATTATACTGCGGTATGTACAAGCGGTGGAACCCAGGCTGGTACTGGAAATGTAGTAACACTTACTGCTACAGAGAATAGTAACTACGTCGGTTCTGCAACCTGGACCTATACGATTGGTACACAGATTAGCAATCGTAACGCGCAGATTCTTCTGAAGAAGAACAGTGCAGCAACAACCTACTACGATACAAGCGCATCTACTGGTAATTACCAAGTGGAATATTTGGGAACAGCAAGTGATGATTCCCTAAGACCATATGCGGTTCTTGCAAGCTCTTCAGGAACAGCATTAAATACGACCTATGATACGACTTACACTGTGCAGACAGACATTGGCGATTCCAATGGTTATGCAGCAGGCAGCCAGGTTCTCGTTACTGTAACGCCATCTGAGGGCAATATTAAGTACTATGGCTCTGTGACGGCAACTTATGATGTAACCAAACTTGCGCTTAATAGCTCTGCGGTTACGGTATCTCTCGCACCGACTTCGGATGGTACGATTACAGGATCTGCGACAAGCGGTTACACGGTAACATATACATACAACGGTCAGACGAGAAGCATGACCGATGATCTCGTAGTTACCTACAATGGCAATACCCTTACCTATGGTACGGATTATGTCATTTCTAATAATGCTGCTATCGCGGCAGATGCCAATGAGACTGGTTCTGCGGTTCTGATTAATGGTGATGTAACAGGCAGCAGTTATACAGGAACGATTAATGTCAATGCCATCGTCAAGAAGTACGACATTACCAATAAGCTGAATTATTATATTGATGAAGACTTCCACGATGTGACGCAGACCTTCTATTATCCGGATACGACAACACCAATTCCAAGTTTTGACTTCCCGGATACTTCGACACTGAATCAGACCTTCTATCAGTGTAATGATGAAGCGGGTCGAATCTACGTGAGCGCTCTTCCAGCGATCAAGTATACAGGTTCATCCATGACTTATCCGCTGACGACAGCCTTCTATGATAGTTATGGCCTGAACTCATCCGTAACAGATATGTCAAGCAAGCATATCCTGCGTGCAAGTACAGATGGAATTGCCTTAACCTGGTCGAACTACAACAAGGTAAGCTCCGGAACAAATTGTACGGATGGTGTGCGTGCAACCTGTAAGATTACGACGACGAATTCGGATAATTATACAGGTACACTGATTGTCACCTACTATATTGACAGCCAGACCTGGAATGAGATCTCCGATGGAATTACCTATGACAATGTAGAGGAGACCTACACCTATGATGGTTCAGCCTGGGGCGCAGGCCGAATCACACCTTATGTATATTACAAGGGCACAAAACTAACCGAAGGAACAGATTATTCTGTAACATACCAGGACAGCACAGGCGGAACAGACCTTGTCTCTCCAGGACAGAAGCAGATCAAGATTACAGCACTTGCTAATAATAGCCTGAATCTGTCAGCTGGAACGACGATGGACCTCTGTACCTATGATGTAATTGGTAATATCTCAGATTCTACTTACTTTAGAGTAATCTATCCGGATAGCAAGGTAACGATGGCAATTAGTGAGGGAACCTACAAGGTTGCTACTCCTGCCCTATCGAATTCAAGTTCCAATGATACGGTCGTCTATCTGCAGAGATGGAAGGACAATGGCGATGGAACCGGATCTTGGGTGACGGTGACCAATATGGATGGTCTGTCTCTCAAGTTTACCGATGCAGCCGGACAAGATCTTGCTAATTCAACCAGGGATTGTCCAGGTTATGTGACAATGACGGTTATGGGAACGCAGGCAGCCGGAACCAAGTTCTACACAGGTTCTACGACTTCCTTCATGCTTCGCAGCAATATAGGAACTTACTACAACGGTTACATTCGTGCTACTGCAAATCTGGATGGAACACTCGCTTCTATCTCATATACGAATGAGGAGTACGAATTTACAGGTTATACCATGGACAAGAAGAAGCCAGTTGTTAAGGTAAATGGCTTCACGATGTCAAATCTCACAGACTACACGCTTACTTACGATAATGGTGTGGACTGGTCATCTGCAGGTACGAAGAATGTAGAGGTATCTACAGGTAGCAACGGCTGTCTACTGAATACAGCGACTGCAACCTATTACATCGTATATAACCTGGCAGATGCAGAGGTGACTCTGAATCAGACATCTTATCCATATGATGGCACAGCTCATACCCCATCTGTTACCAAGGTGACAGTACATGGAGATACGCTGACAGAAGGAATTCATTACACAGTTGGCACACCAGTCAACAATACCGAGGCTGGCACAGCTTCTATGGTATTATCCAGCGTCCTTCATAAGTCCATTAACAGCAAGACAGCTACATGGACCATTCAGGGACTGGATATTTCAAATGCAAGCGTTACCGCATATTCTGATGAACTAGAGTACAACCGCAAGGAACAGAAGCCACAGGGAATCGAATTTACTCTGGCTGGCAAGACTCTGGTGGAAGGCGTGGATTACGAGCTTGTATGGACAGGTTCTGCAGATGGCACTTATACCAATGCAGATCTGACCAATGTTGGTATGAAGTACTTCTACGCAAAAGGCCTAAATAATTATTCTGGCACCAAGGATCTGACCTATCAGATTACCAGATGCGATATTTCGACCCTGGAACCATATGTAAGTATCGAAGATACCTATTATGGTGGTTACTATGTATCAGATACGACACGTAATACATCAAAGGCAGATGTCTATCCGACAGTTTCTGTGAAGACTGCAAATGGTGATGACCTGGTAGAAGGCACAGACTTCGAGGTGGATTACACGGATGCCAATCTGAAGACGGTAGGAACTTCTACTCTGAAGAAGATCTCTGGTCTTGGCAATTACAAGGGTACGATTACTACCGCTGCTACATTGACATACAATGTGAAGCCTCTGGATATTACGGATGGCTCTGTAGTTAGCTACGACAATACCGTTCTTGAGTACAATGGCAAGGCTCAGGATCCTGGAATCTTAGTTCAGGCTTACCTGGGCAATAAGGAAGAGAATGGTAAATACAACCTGATTAAGGACAGCGAGTACACCATTCGCTATATGGATTCCAATAACACAATCATTTCTCAGGTAACGGAGATTGGAACCTACTATTTCCAGGCAACTGCAGTTGGAAGCAATTACACTGGTGATACTGGTTGGGTTTCCTTTGAGGTAACAGAGCGAAGCATCGATCCAAGAGATCATACTGAGATCACGATGACCATGGATACAGATGCTCATATGGATTGGAACAATGGTAACCCTCAGCTTAGTGAGCTGGGACTTGGAATCTACGATGGTCAGACAAGCTCTACTCTTGTAGAGAATACGGATTATAGCCTGGATATTCAGGATGCAGCAGGTAATCTCCTATCGAGTGGTTCTTCCCTCGTTGCAGGATATGCCAAGCTTCTGGTATCTGGTATTGGAAATTACGGATCGACTGTGACAATTGTCGGTGTCGACGCCAGTGGCAATGCAGTGCGCGAATACACAGATGCAAGCGGCAATGTCTCCTATTCCGGAACGGTTGAGAAGTATATCTCAATCGGTGATGAGATCTCAGGTCTTACGACCAAGGTTGGAAATGTCGTAGGAAGTGATGGTAATACAACCATCAACCTAAGTAACTATAACTACAAGTTCAACGCTACAGAACAGAAGCCAAATGTGACCGGCGTTTATCGCGATGGTACAGGCTGGCTGACCAAGGGAACGGATTATGAGATCATTGATCCAAGTGGCGCAGATTACAAGAATGCTGGTAACAAGGTTATTACAATTACCGGTAAGAATGGTTACTTTGGAACTGCGACAGCCCAGTACAATATCGCCAAGATTCAGGCTGTAGCAAGCAATATCCGAGTTGATCTCGCAGGATTCTCTGATTATTACACGGACTTCGGCAAGACAAGTTACGATATTAATGAAGATGAGTCGGTTGAGATCGCACAGGATGCTTATGGACGTAGATATTATGTAATCTATAATGGACAGCCAATTGAGGATAATAGTGTCGTTTCAGTATGGTACAACTTCAAGGAAGACGGTGCTACGACAGACAACTGGATTCAGCTTGATACGATAGACTACACCATCAATCCTTGGGAGAATAACACATTAGTTAACTGGAATAATCCAGCCAAGGTTCCTGTAATCGTAGGTGGTAAGACAGGAAGCAACTTCATTACCGATGCATCGGTTGAGGTGGAGCAGCCATTCTACATCCTGCCTTATATCCTGGATGATGGCGACGATGATGTGGCAAGCAACTACATTATTACACTGATGCCTACAGACATCTCAGATGGCGCAATTAGTGACCTTGTGGATCATGGCTATGATTCCGATACCTACAAGTACTTCTATCAGTACACGGGTGACCCAATCAAGCCAATTGTCTCCGTGAAGACGGAGGATGGAGCCACCCTGGTTCAGGGAACAGACTTCGACGTATATTACGGTAATACAGATACCTATCTTACAACCTGTGGCGAGAAGTCACTGAAGGTTATCTGCAAGGGTAACTACAGCGGTTCATTTACCGTGCCATATGTAGTATGGGATTCGCTCTCATCCGATAATGGCTACATCACAGTAGATGTTGAGGACCAGTACTATACTGGCAACAGTGACAAGGCTGAAGTTACGGTGAAGCATGACGGAATTACCCTGACAGAAGATGTGGATTACAAATTAACCTACACCTTCAATTCAGATAATACGGCTTGTGCAGTGAAGATTAGTGCTGCAGATGGCTGTATCTGGTACGGATATTCACAGACTGTGACCTATAACCTGGTAAATAGTATTGATAACCTGATCTTCAAGGCAGATGGAATTGATACCTCAGACACCAGCAAGGTAAATGAAATCAAGTACACAGGAAGTGTGATTCGACCAGCATTTACCGTAACAACCCAGCAGGGTGAAGCGGTAGAATTCACGGCAGAATACTTAGACAAGAATGGTAATGCGCTTGCAGATGGTATTCCAGTAGAACCAAGCGACACTGTATACTACATCAAGGTTACGGTTCCTTCTACGAATGCTTATAAGACCTTTAAGTACAAGATTGTTCCAAGAAGCATTCGCTCTTGCGTAATTCGACTGCTTTCTAAGGACTATTACGCAGATGGAGCTGAGTTGACTCCATATCCGACAGTAACTTATAATGATAACGGCTCAACTGTTACACTAGTTAGAGGCACCGATTACACATTAAGCTATGCAAATAATGTGAACCCAGGTAAGGCAACCATCACCATTACTGGTGAAGGAACGCACTATACAGGTTCGGCCAAGGTGAGCTTCACGATTATACCGAGCGCAGTAGATGGACTTACCATTTCCAGTGGAGATGTGACTACATCAGCGGCTACCATTAAGTGGACGGGTTATAATCCAAGTTTCCCAGTATCCGGCTATGAAGTCTATGTAAATGGTACGGATGCGGCAAATCTCTTCGCAACAATCGATGATCCAGCGGCGACAAGCGCGCTGATTACCGGTCTTGCTGAGGGAAGCAGCAATAAGATCTATGTGAGAAGCTACTTGAAGCTGACAGTAGATGGTACAGAGCAGACTTATTATGGAGACTTCTCTTCCATTACGGTAGATACCAAGCTTGGAGCATCTTCTCTCTACGGAATATCAGCATCGACAGGTAAGGCTTATCTGGAGTGGAATGCACAGCTTTCTGTAGACGGATATGAGGTCTTCTACTCTACTTCTGAGAACGGCAAGTACCGTAAGAAGGCATCTGTTCCATCCAGCTCCAATGCGATTACCTTGTCAGCAACCTCTGGTAAGACCTATTATTACAAGATTCGTTCTTATAAGCTGGTAAATGGTTCCTATGTATACGGTGATCTCTCTGAGGCAGTAGCTATTAAGATTAACTAATAAGGGATGCTTGTTGGCTATGCAAGATGAGGAGACAGGTAAATTCACCATCGGCGGTTTCACCTTCGATACCTTTCATGAGTATCGAGATGGACAGGAAGATGTGAAGAAGATCGACTTAATCAACAAGGAACTTGATATACATGATCCCGAAGTTGCGGTACGTCTCTACAATATGATTCGTACCGGGGAGATTGTATTCAAGAGCCCAATCGGACAGCAATTCTTCGATCATGTGGCGGATATCGTGGCAGATCGATCTGTGGACTTGCTGGAAGACAAGGCGGTTATTGATGAAGCGGAAGACAAGGCGAAGGGTCAGAAAACCCTTGGCCTTGTTGTTATGCTACTTGCTCTTGTGGCATTTGTATATGTTGGCGTCACCCAGTTAAATGAATATATGACAACCAAGCGTCTGGCTGAACTTCAGGAGAACGTGGGCACATCTGCATCGACTCCGAGTGAAGAATCCAGTGAGGTTTCCGAGAATAATGATGAGCTTCTTCAGACGGATGATTATATTGATCCGTCGACCCTTACGATTCTGCCAGAATATCAGCAGCTCTACGACGAGAATCCAGAGATTGTAGGCTGGATGACGATAGATGATACAAACATCAACTACCCTGTTATGCAGAAGGCAGACGATAACGAATATTATCTGAAGCATAATTTTGATGGCGGAGAAGATTCCAATGGTACCCTCTTCGTAGATTATCGATCCGATATCGTGAACCAGACGACAAATACCATTGTCTATGGTCACAACATGAAGAGCGGTCTAATGTTTGGAACTCTGAAGAATTATCTGACAGAGTCTTATCTGGAAGAACACAAATACATTACCTTTAACACAATTTATGAATATAGAACGTATGAGATTGTAGCTGTCTGCCTGTCAGAGGTGGAATATCAGGACGAGGAAGCTTATCGGTACTACAATTTCATCAATGCAACGACGCAATCTGAGTTTGATGATTTCTATCGAAATATCAGTGGACTCTCTGTCTATGGCGGCGATATTGACCTGGATTCTTCGGACAAGATTCTGACATTGTCCACCTGTAATAGCTATACAGAGGATGGTCGATTATTTATAGTAGCCAAACGAATCAAATAGGTGTAAAATACACTATATATTGTAGGTTGACTTATTTTTCCGGGAGATAAGTAATGAAAAAAGGTACGAAGATAGGGTGGCTCTTAGTTGCGCTGTCTATTGTCCTGTCAGTATGGGTAATTGCAGGGGGCAGTTTCTCACTGGCTGATGAGGGCGATACAGGAAACGGAACCACGCTTTATAATTACGATGGGACTGAGGCAGACTACTCTTACAGCGATGACGATGGCTTTGGTACGTGGACTGTCAAGGTAGACGAGAATAATAGTGAATTCTACTATTCGGACGATGATCCAGCGGATTATGCGACATATACCGTTCAAGATTGGTACGCTAGATTAAATGGCGGTGGATCCGACGATACAGATGATGGATCTGATGATTCGGATGGCGGCGATACGGACAACTCCGGCGACACCGATAATTCTGGCGGAGGCTCTGGTGATTCAGGTGATGGATCCGACAATACCGGAGGCGGTGATACGGATAACTCGGGCGACGGCACAGATAATTCCGGTGGCGGTACGGACGACACAGACAGCACCGATTTCACGGTTAGCACAGCTGGTCTTATCACAGGCTATACTGGAACAGCTTCCTCTATTACAATACCTAGCACGGTAAATGGTACTGCTGTTACTGGTATTGCAGAGAACGCCTTCAGCGGACAGACAGGTCTTACCTCTGTCACAATTCCAAGTACGGTTACAAGTATTGGTTCCAAGGCTTTCTATGGTTGTACGAATTTGACATCGATTACGATTCCAAGTTCTGTTACATCCATTTCTACAGATGCTTTTGATAACTGTAGCAAGCTGACCTCATTTAACACATCAGGCAACAGCAACTACACGACAAGCAACGGTCTTCTGTATAACGCAACAGGAACGATAGTTCAGGCTATTCCAAATGGATTAACGGATGTTTATTTCTCATCTACCACTGCTGCTCTTGGTGCGAATGCCCTAGCCTTCCTTCAGAATCATCAGGGAACGGTTACCGTGCATCTTCCAGAGACTCATACATCGCAGATTGAGTTGGCCCTTAAGGGATATAATCTGGCGTATGTTGTTGACTATACAGATGGTGGAGATGATTCAGGTAACTCTGGTGATAACACTGGAGGTTCTGGTGATAATAGCGGTACGACGGATAATGCCGGAGATGGCACGTCAGACGCAGGTTCGACAAATGGAACAACATCCGGAAACGGAACCGTAATCTACTGGAATGGACAGCCAATTCAGCCTGGAAGTACGGATGCTACGGCAGATACCACGACTGGTACAACGACAGGAGATACTTCTACTACAGTGAACCAGGATCCAACCGCTGCAACAGGAAGCAGTCATTCCCTGGATGAAACGCCTACTACAGCAGATGGAGACATTGATCCGAGATATGTTTTAGTGCTTGCAGTTTTCCTTGCAGGTGTGGGTATGATTATCTACGGTCAGCAGAACAAGTTCAAATATATGTCAGACAAGAGACGTAAATAAATAATTCCCTGGTCGGTTAGTTCTAAGTGTTATAAGAGCTAACTGGCCAGGGATTTTTTGATGGGAAAATACTAGGAAAGATTCGCGCTATTTATTATAATAAAAGTAGTGTGCGATGGGCTAATAAGAGCTTGTGGCAGGGGTTATATTAATTAGTAGCGAAGGAGATAGACGATGAAGATTGGAATGTTAACTTCTGGTGGAGATTGTCAGGCATTGAATGCAGCAATGCGCGGCGTTGTAAAGGGACTCTCTCACAATGTGTCGGATTTGGAAGTCTACGGATTCTATAATGGCTATAAGGGTTTGATCTATGGAGAGTATCGTCTGCTTACCAGCAATGATTTCTCAGGAATCCTGACGAAGGGCGGCACCATTCTTGGATCCTCGCGTCAGCCATTTAAGCTTATGAGAGAACCGGATGAGAATGGTCTCGACAAGGTTCAGGCTATGAAGGATAACTATTACAAGCTGAACCTGGATTGCTTAGTGATTCTTGGTGGAAATGGTACACAGAAGACAGCCAATCTTCTACGTGAGGAAGGGCTTAATGTGATTCATTTGCCAAAGACTATTGATAATGATATCTATGGCACAGATATGACCTTTGGCTTCTATAGTGCAGTGAATATCGCAAGTGAAGCAATCGACTGTATTCACACGACAGCTGCATCTCATAACCGTGTTTTTATCGTAGAGGTAATGGGACACAAGGTTGGCTGGCTTACACTCTATGCAGGTGTTGCCGCTGGTGCTGATATTATCCTCCTTCCGGAGATTCCATATGATGTGGACAAGATTGCAGAAGCACTGGATGCCAGACGGAAGGCTGGTAAGGGATTTACTATTCTTGCTGTGGCAGAGGGTGCCATTTCCAAGGAGGAGTCACTTCTTACGAAGAAGGAAATGAAGAAGAAGCTGGAGAAGGATGCTAAGATCTATCCATCTGTATCCTATAAGATTGCGGATATGATCCAGGAGA
The DNA here is from genome assembly GCA_963661945.1 of Lachnospiraceae bacterium. Taxonomy (GTDB): domain Bacteria; phylum Bacillota; class Clostridia; order Lachnospirales; family Lachnospiraceae; genus CAVLDP01. The sequence goes on along the minus strand of CAVLDP010000014.1, from coordinate 27,598 downwards.
GAACTGGTACGGAAGTCCGCGTGACGGTTCCAGGTCATACACAGAGAGGTGGAAGCCCATGCCCATATGACAGGGCGCTGTGTACCAGACTCGGTTCGGCAGCAGCTATGGCAATCATGGAGCGTGATTATGGTAATATGATTGGCATTGTAGATGGGGAGACGGTTCGCGTGCCTCTCGCAGAAGTGGCTGGCAAGCTTAAGACAGTAGATCCGAACTGTCAGATGATTCGGGAAGCCAAGAACATAGGTATTTCCTTCGGAGATTAAGCAGAGAAGCTCTGCATAGATTGGAGAAATAGAGATGTCGTATGTAGCATTATATCGTAAGTTCCGACCACAGGTCTTCTCGGACGTGAAGGGACAGGAACATATCGTCACGACACTCCAAAATCAAATAAAGGCAAATCGAATTGGACATGCCTATCTATTTACTGGAACACGTGGAACTGGTAAGACCACAGTGGCCAAGATTTTCGCGCGAGCAGTCAATTGCGAGAATCCATCTGACGATGGAAGTCCTTGCGGGGAATGTAGCATTTGTCAGGCGATTACGGCTGGCAATTCCATGAATGTCATAGAGATTGATGCGGCATCGAATAATGGTGTGGACAACATTCGAGAGATCATCGAGGAGGTTGCCTATCCTCCTACGGAGGGCAGATACAAGGTCTACATCATTGATGAGGTTCATATGCTTAGTACGGGAGCCTTCAACGCCCTTCTTAAGACCCTTGAGGAACCGCCGGAATATGTGATCTTCATTCTCGCGACCACAGAAGTCCAGAAGATTCCAATTACGATTCTGTCGAGAGTTCAGCGCTATGACTTCCGTAGAATTTCTATTGATACCATTGCAGCGCGCTTGCAGGATCTTATGAATCAAGAGGGCGTGGAAGTAGAGGAGCGAGCGATTCGCTATATCGCAAAGGCTGCGGACGGATCTATGCGTGATGCTCTCTCCCTTCTGGATCAGTGTATTGCATTCTATCTGGGACAGACACTGACTTATGACAATGTCCTAAGCGTACTTGGAGCGGTAGATACAGAGATTTTCTCCAGACTGCTTCGTTCTATCATTGACAAAAACGTAACAAAGACGATTCAGATTGTGGAAGAGATTATTCTGGAAGGCCGAGAGCTGCGGCAATTTGTGATAGATTTCACCTGGTATATCCGTAATCTTCTCCTGGTGAAGTCCGTCGATAATATGGAGGACGTCCTCGATATGTCGACAGAGAATCTGGCGCTTCTGAGGGAAGAAGCGAATATGGTGGACGATGTTGTTCTAATGCGTTATATTCGTATTCTGTCGGATCTTAGCAATGACTTGCGTTATGCAAGCCAGAAACGAGTTCTCGTCGAGATTGCCATGATTAAGCTATGCAAGCCTGAGATGGAGGAGGACTACGGTTCTCTTATCGATCGAGTGTCTACCCTTGAGGAGCGAATGGAGGCTGGAATCCCGGTTGTTATGGCACCGAGTCAGGAAAGTGGCATGGGAGTGAGTCAGGGGCCTTCGATGACTGCGAAGGCTGGTCCGGTGAAGCAGGCGCTGCCAGAGGCGATTCCCGAGGAAGTCGAGCAGGCAGTTCGTAGGTTCCATGAGCTGACAGCAGGCACAGGTGGCTTAATGGTGTCCATATTGAATCAGGCTTTTGTTACGCTTGATGAGAATTGTAATATTCTGTTGGTATATGACAGAGCCAATCCGGATCATCATACAGCGATAGGTGTCTTAGAGCGACCGAATCAGATTCAGGAACTCGAGGACATAGTCTCTGAGGGAATTGGCAAGCATGTAAACCTTCGCCTGAAGGTCAATGAATCAGAGTATGCAAGAGAGCAGCTTTTTACGGATCCAATAGCACAATTTGGAGTTGTGAAGAATTTAGATATAGTAGTAGAAGATTTTTAGGAGGATATTCGTATGGCAAAGAGAGGTGGCTACCCAGGAATGGGTGGAGGAATGGGAAACATGAACAATCTGATGAAGCAGGCACAGAAGATGCAGCGTCAGATGGAAGAGGCTTCCAAGGAGCTAGAAGAGAAGGAAGTTACTGCGGCAGCAGGCGGCGGAGTTGTCGAAGTTACCGTATCTGGTAAGAAGGAAATCACTAGGATCAAGATTGATCCAGAGGTTGTTGATCCAGAGGATGTAGAGACACTTGAGGATTTGGTAATGGCAGCTACGAACTCTGCGCTTCATCAGATTGATGAAGTATCACAGGCTTCTATGGCGAAGATTACTGGAGGAATGGGAAGCCTCCCATTCTAGAGAGGGAAAGATGGAATATTACAGCAAGCAGATTAGTTCTTTAATTGCTGAGCTGTCTTCTCTTCCCGGAATCGGCAGCAAGTCTGCCCAGCGATTAGCATTTCATATACTGAATATGCCTATGCAGGATGTGGAGATGCTGTCGGAGACGATTCGAAGCGCCAGAGCAAATGTCCATTATTGTAAGGAATGCTGGACTTTGACGGATCAGGAGATCTGCCCAATCTGCAGCAATCCTAAGCGAAACAAGAGACAGATCATGGTGGTAGAGGACACCAGGGATCTGGCGGCTTATGAGAAGACGGGGAAATACGAGGGCGTCTACCATGTGCTTCATGGTGCCATTTCTCCTATGCAGGGAGTAGGCCCTCAGGACATTAAGCTTACAGAGCTGATGCAGAGATTACAGAAAGAAGACGTGGAAGAGGTCATTGTCGCTACGAACTCCAGTCTGGAGGGTGAGACCACGGCCATGTATATCAGTAAATTAATTAAACCTACAGGAATCAGGGTATCGCGTATTGCGAGTGGAGTGCCTGTAGGAGGGGATTTGGAGTATATTGATGAAGTAACCTTGTTCCGTGCATTAGAGGGGCGTACGGAATTATAGGAGGTTTTTATGAGATATATACCGCTGGAGAAGGCAAAGCCTGGAATGAAGATTGCGGCGGAGATTGTCGATGAGGAAGGTCGTGTTCTGATTGGCGTGCCATCAACACTTACGGTTCCTTATTTGGCGAGACTGCAGGATTATGGTTTTGACGGTATCTATATCGAGGATGGCCTGTCGTCGGATATTGAGATTGAGCCTCCGATTCCAGTCAAGCTGAGACGCGAGGGAATGGACTGCGTCAAGCGAATGGATATTGATGGCTGCATGAGTGTTGCCCGTGATATCGTGAGGGAGATTATCGAGAAGGGCAATGTCAGCCTGGACTTTGCTGACCTTCGTACTTTTGATAGTTATACCTATTCGCATTCGGTAAATGTAGCAGTTCTCTGCTGTGTACTCGGAATGGGATACGGGATGAATGAGGAGGAGCTTACCAATCTGGTTCTCGCCGGGTTAATCCATGATATTGGCAAATTATCCATTCCTCTTGCAATCCTGAATAAACCGGCTCAGCTGACACCAGAAGAGTTCGGCATTATCAGGCAGCATCCGATGGAATCCTATCGCATGATTCAGGATCGATGGGATATCAGTACTTATACGAAGATTGCCGTGCGTGGACATCATGAGAATGAAGATGGAACTGGTTATCCGGACGGACTGATTGGAGATCGACAATCCATCTATACGAAGATGCTTCATGCGGCGGATGCCTACGATGCACTGACATCGAAGAGGCCATACAAGAAGGGATATTCCAGTGCGGAGGCGCTTGAGTATCTCATGGGTAATTGTGGCAGACTCTATGACACAGAGGTCGTGTCACTTATGAAGAATTATGTGCCTCAGTATCCGAAGGGAACAGAGATCCTACTTTCTGACGGTCGAACTGCTATCGTGGTGAGAAATTCAGGAAGCCATAATTTGAGGCCGGTTGTTCGCGTCATCGAAAATGGTGAGACCATAGATCTCATGGATTTAACCAACCTGAACCTGACCATTCAGAATCTGAATGTGGATACGCAGACGGTATCCGAGCAGTTCGAGAGGAATCGCTCTAGTGCGCAGGCTATGGGGCGCTATTATACAAAATGACATTTCCCAGTTAAGAATTCTGCCTATTTCTCCGAAATAGTAATCAGAATACTTGTAGGGGGATGCCTATATGAGAATAGAGAATATTACTGAGTATTTGAAGACGCAGGATGCGTCCGCTCAGACATCTAAGATTCAGGGAGGAGATACCGATACCGAGGTTTCTGCTTCCTGTTTTTTGCGTGAAATTAATATAGATAGTCCATTTTATGACAAGGATACGATTGCAGATCAGCTGGAGGGACAGCTATCGGATGGCCAAGCTTCGAGCGAGGAGCAGACGAAGACCAAGCTTACGATTGCAAGCGCTGTTCTCTCCGAGGGCGATCTAAGCGAGATGGAGAAGCAGGGATTTCAGGCTGAGGATTTGGATCCGGAAGACTTCGTGAATATCGGTGAGAAGATCAAGCTGAGCCTGGCCAAGGGCGGAATGGATGTCTCAATTATGGGCGGACTTGATTCGGATACGGTTGCGAAGATTACCGGTTCGACGAATTATGCGGTTACGATGACGGAAGCCCTAAGTGAAGTGGACCTTCCGACGGATCCAACCATGATTCAGGATGGTGCGGTTGCGCTTCAGATGGTAGAGGAAATCGAGGCAAAGACACAGAATGGTCTCTCAGAAGATGCGATGAAATATCTTCTGAAGACGAATGCTACTCCAACGATTGAGAATATCTATCAGGCAGTGTATTCGACGACAAGCGCTCCAACCAGCGAGCTGTCTGCTTCAATACCGGAAGAGATCGAAAGCTCCGTGAAGAAGGTCATTGAAAGCCTGGGATTAACCGTGGATGAGGATGCGCTGAATTCAGCTGCTTGGATGCTTAATAACGATATTCCAATCACTCCGGAAAATGTACTCTACCTGTCGGAGCTTCAGAGCTTCACCTGTCAGAGCGAGGATGCCCTTCAGAGTATCGTGACCGCGGTAAATGAGGGACAAAATCCCAAGGAAGCCTACCTTGTGCCAGGCTATTCTCTCCTGGACCAGGCGTCAGCGGCTGTTGACGCACTTCAGGTACTCAGTGATGAGGATGTCGATAAGGTAACTTCTCTTGGAGAGAAACTAACGATTCAGAATCTGATAGCTGTTCATCAGGATACGAGCGATACAAGCAATTCCAACATCGCAGGATATAAGCAGCTTGAGACCATTCGTCTTCAGATGACGCTTGAAGCAAGCTACACCATGATGAGAAATGGCATCGATGTAAATACGACAGAGCTTCAGAATCTGATTGAGGAGTTATCTGCCATGGAAGAGGATTCCACCGCGATTCCGTCTGAGGTTGAGAATACCATTTCCAGTCTGGAAGAGATGCCGGCAGTTCTTCTTGGTAGGATACCGGATATTAAGAGCATGTCGCTTAGAGCAATCTACCAGGAGGGAGAGGCCTTCGTAAGTTCCAGCGATGGAAGAAGCTATCTCGCGCAGGCAGCAGGTCGCTATGAGACGATGATGACAGAGGTTCGCTCAGATCTGGGTGATCGAATTGCAACAGCATTTGATAATAGCGTGGATGAGATTCTAAGCGAGCTTAAGTTGGATAGTACACCTTCTAATGAGCGTGCAGTCAGAATCCTCGGCTATAACGAGATGGAGATAACGACGGATTCCATTTCTTCAATGAAGGAAGTGGATGAGCTTGTGCAGAGGACCTTCAAGAGCCTGACTCCTGCGACCGTACTTGAGATGGTGAGAAATGATGTGAATCCGCTTGATATGACTATGGAAGAGGTCATTGATTCGGCAGAGGAAATCCAGGGAACGATAGATGGGACTGCTTCTGAGGAGAGATTCAGCAAGTTCCTCTACAAACTGGATGAGACAGGGGCAATCACAGAAGAAGAGAGGGATTCGATTCTTGGAATCTATCGCCTCATGCACCAGGTAAATGCTACGGATGGTGCAGCAATTGGTACTCTTCTTAAGCAGGGATCTGAGGTCACGATGCGTAACCTTTTGACTGCGGTTCGGACCAGAAAGCATGAGAATCAGGAATATGTAGTGTCAGATGAGACTGGTTTGTTTGCTGGTTTTGAGAAGAGCTCTCTATCGATTACTGATCAGATCGAGATGGCATTTCAGGCGAATCGTATGCTCGATGCAGAGGAAGCAGCTAGTCCATACAAGCTGCAGGAGATTGGCACGAGCGAGTGTATGCAGATGACACCAGATCAGATTGCATCGGCCTTAGAAGAGATCGATGAGCCGGATGAGTACGAGAAGGAGTATCAGCGCCAGGTACGAAGCGAATTGCAGCAGGCATATCAGGCGGAAGAGGAAGTCTATTCTGGATTGTCTGCTTATTCGATTCCGGCTACAGCGATGAATCTTCAGGCGATGACGTCGCTTTATAACAATCGTAATGTTTGGAAGAGCATCCTAGATCGTCCGCATACGAATCTGGATGGGTCTGTGGTAGATCTCAGTGACATCGATCTCGATGCGCTCATGGAGATGGCGCTTGAAGACTATGGAGAGGCAATCAAGACGCCGGAGGAAATGGCAGAAGCCCAGCAGAAGCTGGCGGAAACTGCGGAGAATGTTCTGAAGCAGGATATGACACAGGATGTGACGGCTAGGATTGATCTAAGAAGTCTGCAGCTACAGAATGCACAGATATCTATATTTACACAGATGTCCAAGTCGGAGACCTACAATATTCCGATTCTCGTAGCAGATGAAAATGGCACCATGACCCTTAAGATTGTCCGTGGCCAGGAAGAAAATGGCCTTGTCGATATCGCATATTCCAACGACAGAATCGGATCTCTTCGCGCAGCACTTCAGTATGTTAATGGAGAGATGGTCGGAAGTTTGGAGACGGATTCTAGTGCAACGAGGGAGGTTCTCTCAGAGAATGCCACCATACTTGCTGGCCGAATCCAGGAAGAGACAGGCCTTTCTGTATCCTTAAGCATAGGTTTTCGGGAAGATGTAAGTCTAAATGACATCTATACGAAGGATGATTATGGCTTTGAGACAAGCGAGGAGGGGGACCAGATTCAGACCAGAACGCTCTATAGCATTGCCAGGGCATTCGTACAGGGTCTTTCAGAACTTGCATAAGAGAGATCCAGAGAGAAGGCTAGAAAAAAGCTCAGAAGAAGCTCAGAAAAAAGCGTAATTTTCCAGTTAAGAAATCCAGCTTCATTTCCGATAAATGAAGTAGCAAGAGAGGTAATTCTTATGAAAATTAATAATAATATATCCGCAGTTATGACCAACAATCAGCTGCTTCGAAATGAGAATAGTCTGACGGAGGTTATGGAACGATTATCTTCCGGTTTCAAGATCAACCACGCCAAGGATGATCCATCTGGAATCGCAATCTCATCTAAGATGCAGGCGCAGATTGATGCGTTAGACCAGTCCTCAACGAATGCTAGCAACGGTATGTCCGTTCTTGAGACAGCAGATGGCGCCCTGAATGAAGTTACCAGCATGATTCAGCGTATGAGAGAGCTGGCTGTCCAGGCAGCAAATGATATCAATATGGAAGAGGAACTCGACGATATCCAGCTTGAGATCAGTTCGCTGAAGGAAGAGATTGACAGAATTTCTTCTACAACAGAATTCAATACCAAGAACCTCCTGGATGGTTCGCTGGATGCCAGAGTCTATGGCAATAATGTAAGCCGTCTTCAGGTATCATCGACTGTGTCAGCAGGTTACTATAACTTTAGTGTAACTGTAGCATCAGAGCAGGCAACGATTCCTAGCGCAACGGCGACCAGTCCAGTTACAGCAACATGCAATTCCTATGCGGATGTTGCAGCCCTTGTTGAAAATGGTACGCTCACAGGAAGTATTCAGATCAATGGTTATGAGATTGCACTGGCTACAACAGATGTGACAGATGAACAGATCTATCAGAAGCTTCGAGAGGGAGCAGAGCGTGCAGACTGTACAATTACAGATATCAATGAATGGCCACCGAAGTTCACGACGAATAAGTTCGGTAGTGATGCGTCTCTTACGGTTTCTGTGGATAATAAGGATTTGGCAGATGCCCTTGGTCTACCATATGATGTGACAGATGATTGTTCGTCTGTAGGTAAGAATGCCGAGATTTCGCTTGATCGGGCGGATCCTTCCCAGTTTGATAATCAGACGACTGTCCTCTACGAAGGCAATAAGCTAACCTTCTCAAATCGCAATAATTTTAAGATGACTCTGATGCTGGAAGAGGGATATACGGGAGCTGTTTCTGTTGAAGTTACCAATATTGGTCCAATGACACTTCAGATCGGTGCCAATGAAGGTCAGACGATGGAGGTTCGTATTCCATCGATTGATACGGAGCACCTCTATCTGGATACCGTTGATGTATCGACAATTACAGGTGCGGAAGAGGCGATAGCAACTCTTGATGACGCGCTATCCGTGGTAAGTTCAATTCGAGCATCTCTTGGTGCATATGAGAATCGTCTGGAGCACACGGTGTCTTCTCTGGATGCAACAGATGAGAATATGAATTCTGCCATTTCTCGTATTGAAGATGCGGATATGGCAACAGAGATGGTTGAATATACCAGATATAACGTACTCGAGCAGGCATCTGTGTCTGCCCTGTCTCAGGCCAATGAGCTTCCGCAGCTGGCACTTCAGTTATTGCAGTAGGATAAGTTATGAATCGCTCAGATATTGTTACATTTACCAGAAGAATTACTTCCGCCAATCGAAGCGAGCTCATCGTTGTATTATATGATATATATGAGGCCTATCTTGAGGAGGCGAAGGTTTGCCTACAGAATGAGGAACCGAAGAGTTATCGAGATGAGGTTAGAAGGGCAGGACAGGTTCTAGAGCATCTGAAGAATGCCCTGGATCAGAAGTACGAGCTGTCTCTTAATCTGTACAGCATCTACGACTATGCAGAGCGGGAGCTTGCGAAGGCAATCTATACAGAGGATGAGTCGCACATTACGGAGGCGCTTCGCGTGATTAGACCTCTTCGAGAGGCTTTTAAGGAAGTAGCGAAGGCGGACCACACCGATCCGATGATGCAGAATACAGAGCACATTGCAGCAGGGATGACCTATGGCAGACATGATGTAAATGAGGTTACCATGAACTATGATGGCAGCCGCGGCTTCTTCGCTTAGAGAATCGATAGGATATGATATGTAGTTAGCACGAACAGAGATTCGTGCTAATTTTTTTGCCCTAATGCCGGAAATGGCATCTTGTCAAACCTGCATAAATTTTCCAGGGAGTCCTCCCTGAATTCCTCGGTGATTTTATACAAATGCAAAATCTAAGCAATAATCATAAAGGCCAGGCAACCTGAAATTTGAATGGTTAGAGCGGAAGGTGGCTATCTATAATGGGTTTTACCAAAAGAGAGGTGAAGCATATGAACCCATATGTGATGGCACTGATCGTCGCGCTGACAGGAGCTGGGATTGATCTAAAAGAGGGACGGGTGCCGAACAGCCTGATACTGATTTGCTACCTGCTTGGGCTTTTCTACCAACTATCTGTCAGGGGGGCGATTGGTATTCTATATTTTCTAGGGGATGCCATCTGGCCAATTCTTCTTCTGTATCCAGTCTTTCTCATTCGGGGGCTTGGAGCAGGAGACGTGAAATTGTTTTCGGGACTATCTACATTTCTAAGACCTGGTCTCACAATACAGGTCATCATTGGTTCCATGTTCTGTGGAGCGCTATATTCCATCGTAAGAAATTTGGGGAGAAGGAGTATGAAAGGTTGGTCAGAGGGTAGCCTGTCTTTTGCAATGTGCATAGCAAGTGCATATCTTTGCGTAATCATGAGGGAGGTGTGGATAAAGTGAAGGAGATACGTCTGCTAGTCTGTGATTTGGACGAGGCATATCTTGATGCGGTGGTTCGTTTCTTATTGGGGAGTAAGAAGGACTTTGTAGTAAATACCTATACGGACCTTGATATCTTTCGAGAAGATCGGGGTCGATATGAGATCGGTCTTCTGACGACGCCATTCTTAGAAGCATACGATAAGGGTGACATCCTAAGTGAAATTGGCGAGGTCTTGCAGCTGAGCGACTCTATGGAGCCGCCATTTAAGACTTATGAGAAGCTCTACAAGTTCCAAGCAATGGATCAATTTCTGGATCGGATTCTTCGAACCAGCTATTTGGTTCCGGAGGAGCGTATTAGAAATGGTGCGGATATTCGTTATTTGGCGGTTTATTCGCCTATGCATCATGAATTGACGCTGCCATTTTCTCTGCTCCTAAGTCGCCTCATGTTAACAGAGGGAAGTGTTCTCTTCGTAGATATGGAGGCTTCAAGCATTCTGCCTGAGCTTCTGAATCACGTGCCAGAGAAGAATCTGCTCGATTATCTCTATATGCTCGAGGTGAGTGAGCCGGAGGCGGGAGATATCTATGAATTCTGCGATCATTACGAGGGCATTAGCATTCTGCCGCCGGTTCGATCGCCAGCAGAGATCGGCAGCATACGAATTGAGCAATGGCGACGATTGATGGAAGGACTATCCAAGGAGAAATTCCAGGTGGTGGTACTTCTATTTGACGAAGTGCATGTTGGCTTTGAAGAAATGGTCGAGTATTGTGATGAGCTTGTGCTAGTGAGCAGGCCGGGCGATTATTACCGGAAATACGAGAGAACATTTCTCAAATACCTGAAGCTTAGCGGAATCACGACAGAGATTCGAGAGATTAGCCTGCCGATGTCTGCCAATAATCTAACCGATGGCTCCTATCAGATGGAAGAGCTCTTCCAGGGAAACCTGGGCAATTTCATTCGACGCAACTTCGATGTGGGGTTAGCTTATGGAGGATAGGAGTCTTATCGCAGAGGAAATTCGTTCTCGAATCTTAGAAGAGATGAATCTGGATCAGGAAATTGCGGATGACGAGATGATGGCCATGATTCGAAGGGAGATTTGCCTTCTTGCGAGGACTTGTTCCATTTCTGTCGATGAGCGACTGAAGTTAGAGCGCGACCTCTATAATTCCCTTCGTCGCTACGATGTCCTCCAGGATTTGCTGGAAGACGAATCGATTACTGAGATTCTGATTAATGGGCCAAATCACATCTTTGTAGAGAGAGAAGGTCATCTTACGGATTCGGGCAGACAGTTCTATTCCGCGGATAAGCTCTATGATGTGGTCCAGCAGATTGTTTCTCTGAATAATCGCATGGTAAATGAGAGCAACCCCATCGTTGATACCCGTCTTCCGGATGGCTCCAGGGTAAATGTAGTTCTGCCTCCAATTGCCATGGATGGGGTGACTGTTAGTATCCGTCGCTTCCCCAAGGAGCCAATGAGTATGAAGAGGCTAATAGGTTTTGGTTCTCTGACGGAGGAAATAAGTATCTTCCTGGGACTTCTTGTGAGGGCTGGCTACAACATCTTCGTGAGCGGCGGTACAGGGTCCGGTAAGACATCACTTCTGAATGCGCTGACGGAATTCATACCACCGGAGGAGCGAGTGATCACCATCGAGGATTCCGCGGAACTTCAACTGATAGGAATTCCGAACCTGGTGCGACTTGAGGCCAGAAATCCCAATATGGAGGGGCGCCTTGGAGTCTCGATTCGGGATCTGGTTCGCACAAGTCTTCGTATGAGGCCGGATCGAATTATCGTGGGCGAATGTCGTGGGGCGGAAGCTCTCGATCTCTTACAGGCCGCTAATACGGGTCATGATGGAACCTTATCAACGGGGCATGCCAACAACAATCGAGATATGATCTCAAGGCTTGAAACTATGGTTCTTATGGCGGGGATGGATTTGCCGATACCTGCGATTCGTAAGCAGATTGCATCTGGAATTGATATTTTCCTGCATCTTGGTAGACTGCCAGATGGCAGCAGGAAGCTTCTAGAGATTGCAGAGGTGGATGGCATAAGAGATGGAGAAGTGGAACTGAATATTCTCTATGAATATGTGGGAGAAGGTAGATGGGAGAGAAGGGGACAACTAAAGCAGGAAAACAAATATTTTCGTCTCGAAAAGATACGGGAATCATACTGCTTGGAGGAGTGATGGCAGCAGGTCTTGTCGCCTGGCTCTTCTACGAATCCGTGTGGGGGCTTCTCCTGCTTCCGATAGGAATTTATCTCTTTCGTATGTCGTATCTGGAGTGGAAGAGGCAGAAAGAGGAAGAAGCCTTCCTCATGGAATATAAGGAACTGCTCCTTAGTGTCTCAACTGCTATTCAAGCAGGATACAGTGTGGAGCGAGCCTTTCGCGAGGCGGAGGGCGAGATGAGTAGGCTCTGTAAGAAGGAGAGTGCCTGCTTGGCCGGACTTCGATCCTTGAATCACAAGGTAGAGCTATCTATTCCGATTGAGAAGGCATTTCTGGAGTTTGCCAAGACCTATCCCTATGAGGATGTGGTTAGTTTTGGACAGATTTTCCGCTTTGGGAAGCGGCTAGGGGGAGATTATAACAAGAATATTCGAGCCACTGCTGTGAAGCTGGAGGAGAAGATTCGTCTCAGACAGGAGATAGCATCGATCACAGCAGAGAAGCGACTGGAAATGAATCTGATGAGTCTCATGCCTCTTCTAATTCTTCTATATATTCGTCTCACATCGTATAGCTTTATCGAGCCGCTTTACCACAATTTACTTGGAATTCTGGTGATGAGCGGAGGCCTTATGGTCTATGGGCTGGCTGTCTACTTGGGAAGGAGGATTGTTCGAATTGCAATATAGCAAGAAACAACTTATCCTTCTGGTTCTTGTGGTGGAGGCTCTTGGAATTGGTCTATTTGTCTATGACTACGTGAAGTCGGATCTGCAATTTCAAAATGAAATTTGGCGCAAGGACTATGGAGGAGGAGATGAGGAATTAAATTTACGCCTCTTGCTGGATGATGAAGTGGAAGAAATTACGCTTGAGGTGTCTGAAGCCGCCTTAGATGAGGAGGAAGCAGAAGAACTGGTCCTTCAGGCGAGGTCAGAAATAGATGAGACATTCCTGGGAGAGAATGAGAGTCTTGATCAGGTATGGCGAGAGGTAAATCCGGAGGATTCCTATGTAGATGGACAGGTCGAAGCCAGCTGGACCTTCAGTGATTATAGTCAGGTGAGTCCGAGCGGGGAGGTGACCTATGTAACGGGGGCAGATCCAGTACTTGCGCGTGTAGAACTAACCTGTTCAGAATATGCCGAGATCTATGAATTCTATTTGGAGGTTGTGGAGCCGGATGGTCAGACGACAGAAGGATTTTTGTTCGGTCTAGAACAGGAGCTGGAGCGAAGAAATCTGTCCGGAAAGGATAGCCTGCTTCTACCGGAAGAGTATGAAGGAAGAGAGCTAAGCTGGAAGGGAGAGCGGGATTATCGAGGTCTCCTTCTTATGATTATGGGATTAGTCCTTGCCTTTCTTCTTCCATTTGCCAGAAAAGAAGAGGAGAAGAGGGCAAAGCTTGCCGAGGCGAGAGAATACATGAAGGATTATCCGGAGATTGTCAGTCTCTTATCTCTCTATGTCGGCGCGGGCTTAAGCCTTCGTGAAGCCTGCAACCGAATTGCACTCGGTCGAGATGATCGACCCGGATTTGCCCTGATACGGCGTGCTCTTCGAGAGATGGAGGATGGACGTGGTGAACTCGAGGCCTATGAGAGAATGGGTCAAATCACGGATATCAGGGCATATCGCAAGCTGTCACAGTTACTTGCACAGAATTTGAGACGAGGAAACCAGGATCTTCGTCAGGCCTTGGAGCATGAGGCAGACCTAGCCTACGAGGAGCGCGTGCTGCAGGCCAAGGTACTAGGTGAGGAGGCTTCTACGAAGCTTCTCTTTCCGATGATGCTCCTACTTGGAGTAGTAATTATTATTTTGATTTTTCCTGCCTGGCAGGAAATGGGAGGGTGAGTTATGCAAATTAGAAGATTTATCGAAGAAGAAGATGGCGTTGGTGTGGTAGAGGTGATTCTGATCTTGGTTGTCCTTATCGGTCTGGTTATCATTTTCAAGGATCAAATCACAGATCTGGTGAATAGCATCTTCAAGACAATTACGACGCAGGCTGGGAAGGTCTGATGAGGGCAGCAGGTCTTGTGAGGAATTCCTATAAGGGTTCGCTTACAGTCTTCTATGCGATGACTCTTATGATGGCGCTCTCCATTGTCTTCACGATGGTGGAGGGAGTGCGATATTCTGCTTATCAGTCTCAGCTGCAGCAGGTGACAGATCTACTTATTTCTAGTGAATTCTCGGATTATAACCGTATTCTCTACCAGAGATATGGAGTGATGGGAATTGATATGGGTTATGGAGAGAATACGCTTGATGTAACGAAAGCGGAGGATCGCATCCTCTCCTGGTCTGAGACATGCTGCAATCCGGATACAGGAACCAATGTGGATTTCCTCCGCAAATCCTGTGAGAGTTGTTCTATCACGGAGTATGGTCTGCTTACGGATAATGGAGGTAGCCCCTACCTAAAACTTGCGGTTCGTTCTACAACAGGCGGTGCTGCCTACTATGCAGCCAGTAAGCTTTCGGAGAATCTTCTGGAGCATGAGACCGTCAGAGAATCGACGGATTTAGGTTTTGATGTGTCAAATGAGATAGAGAATGGACTTTCCTATTTGTCGAATGGTGAAGAGGTGGCCCAAGGCATAAGTCTTGGACTCCTTAACCTGGCTATCGAGGATGCGTCATCGCTATCGACTAAGTCCTTTCAGATTGCAGACAGGCTTACAGATAGAACCCTGAATCGTGGTACGGCAAATGGAGAGGCTGCCAGTGCAGTGGAGAAGTATCTTTTTCAGCAGTATCTTCTGGATACCTATGGCTCTTATACGAAGGATGGTTTTGGCAAGATGGAGTATGAACTGGAGTATCTCCTATGTGGTAAGAGCACAGATAAGGACAATCTGGAGGGAGTCCTGGGTAGATTGCTTCTGGTTCGCGAGGCAGCAAATCTCATTACGCTTCGAGCAGATTCTACGAGAATGGCAGAAGCTAGAGCATGGGCTGAGGCTATGGCACTTCTTCTGGGTCAGCCTGAGATGGGAGAGGCTATTACGACAGGGATTGTTGCAGCCTGGACTTATGCAGAGAGTGTGATGGATCTTAGAACTCTGCTTAGTGGAGGCCACATCTCTGTCAACAAGTCATCTTCAGAATGGACTTGCGGTTTGGCGGAGATTATACCGTCCTTACAGAATTATCGCCTCTCAGCAGAGTGCAGCGGAGGTTGGTCTTATACCGATTATCTAGGGTCACTTCTACTCTTGCAGAGCCAGAAAACGACAGTCTATCGAGCAATGGACCTGGCAGAATATCTGATTCGCGGGGAGAATTATTATGAGAATTTCCGTCTGGATCACTGTATCTATGAGTGTAATCTAAGCTGCCTCTACAAGGCACGTCCGATCTTTCTATCCTTTGTCACGCTGATTCATACCGATGGCCTTAGCTCCTACGAATATGAGCGAAGGGCATCCCTATCTTATCTATGATGTTCTGATGCAGAAATGCGTCCCCAGAAAATTTGTAACTATTAATGTGTTTTAAAATCTCTTATCTAGTTGATTTACCTATTCCTCAATTCAAGCAATTAGATACAACAGTCTTATGTATTCCATGATTTTCAACCTACCAAAGGGGACGCATTTCTGTGTCAGAACAAGGGGCAGCTTCACGATAGAAGCGGCTGTGGGACTTCCCGTCTATCTGATGGCAGTCGTAGCCATGCTATTTTTCCTAAGAATTGTAACAATTGAATATGCAGTTTCGCAGGCGATGAATCGAGGTGTAGAGACGCTTGCTGTCACAGAGGCAGCGGTTTCGGAGCCGACGGCTGTGCTTGCATCGACGGTTCTTTTCATATCGGAGAATCTCATTTCGAATAATGCGCCACTTACCTATATCGATGGCGGTGCTCTTGGCATGACTTACAACAAGTCCAGCGTGACAGGCTCCTACATTCATATGGTTGTGGAATATCGGGTCAAGATACCATTTCTATTATTTGGGAACTACACCTGGAAGGTGCAGCAGGAGGCGATTGGCAGACGTTGGGTGGGATATGATCCAACTGAGATGATAGGGGCGACCGATTATGTCTACGTCACGCCATATGGCGAGGTCTATCATGATAGCCTGAATTGTAATTTCTTGAACCTGTCGATTGAGACAACAACTATGGCTTCGATTGGGAGCAAGAGAAATAGTAGTGGATCGAAATATCAGGCATGCCCAATCTGCGGTGGAGAGGGAGCCATCGTCTACTACACGAAATATGGGGAGAATTATCACAATAGTGTAACTTGCAGTGGTCTGAAACGGACCCTGCGTAAGATGAAGAAAGAGGAGGCGGCTCTTAAGTATCGAGCCTGCCCGAAATGTGTTGGGGGAGATTAATGGAAGAAGCAGTATTACTTGGTGTACTTGGAATGTGCGGTGTTGAGGACGTGAAGCGAAAGGAGCTTTGCGGCAATTTGATTTTGCTGGGAGGAATCCTGGGGGTTGTCCTTCATTTATATTATGGACGATTAGAATGGTGGGATATGTTAGGTGGCGTTAGCGTTGGGCTTGTGTTACTTCTTGTGAGCTTCCTTACGGATGAGAAGATTGGGAAAGGAGATGGACTATTAATTATGGTAATGGGGATTTATCTGGGATTATGGAAGAATCTGGCGCTAGTCTGGATGGCGTCAGTCTTGGCTGGAGCTTTTGGAATATATTTCTATCTGAGTCAGAATAAGGGACGCAGTTACTCACTGCCGTTTGCACCATTTCTACTGGTAAGCTATGTGACATATCTTGCGATGTCTGGAGGGGTATTAGGTGCGTGACAGTAGATTTTGGCTAAAGGGCTCATATGTCGTAGAAGCATCCTGGGTGGTCAGCATCAGTATACTTCTAATTTATGCCGGAATCTGTCTCTGCTTCGACGTCTATGACGAATCGATAGAATATATTACTTGTTCGGATGAGAAGGAGATAGATCCGGTGGAACTTTGGTGGATTCTGGTAATGGGAGAAGATGTGTTGAAAGGGGGAGAATAGATGGAGATACAATATCAACGCGAATTACAGAAGAGCTATATGATTCTCGAGGGGGATCCGGCGGATGTAGGTTATGAGGAGCAGATGCTTCGTGAAAATGAGATTCGAACACTACTTGCCTTCTACACGGTAGAGCTAAATCGCAGAATACAGTTCTGGTATGACATTACCGGCAAGAAGTCGCTTCGTGATTACACGGAACAGAAGGGGCTTGATATGGCTATGCTCCAGAAGATTGTAACTTATCTTGGAATTGCATATGGAGAGATTCGAAAATACTTAATCGCACAAGATCATATTTATGTATCGCCGGATACGGTTTTTGTCGAGGATAGGGAGTCGGGATTCCTCCTGCTTCTATGCTATTGCCCATTTGCCAGAGGAAGTCTTCAGGAGCAGATGATGGAGCTGATGGAGTATTTTCTTACCATTGTCGATCATAAGGAGGAGGCTGTGACTCAGGCCTGCTATAAGCTCTATGAGATTGTGGCATCCGGGAACTTCAGCATGGAGTCTATGCAGGAAGTCGTTTCGGAGCGTCGAGAGGAGCCGATACCAGAAGATGTCGTGGAGACAAGAAGTCAAATCGAGAATCTAGATGAGATGGAAGATTATGATGATGTCTTTGAGGATGAGATTGAGATAGGAGAGGAGAAGCCTTCTCTGTCGGCCCAATTAAGCACCCTGATCCAGGATATCTGGCAGAGGATATTTGGAAAGGCAAAGGTGACCCTTAGGGCGAAGCGTGAGAATCTGCTTCCTGGTAAGGCAGATTGTGAAGAATTTATCTATCATCCGGAGGACACTCTCTACGAGCCGACCGTCTTACTACACTCGGACAGGGACCAGTGCATGGGCAAGCTCATCTATGAGGGGATGCTTGACGAAGAGGATCATCTCATCGACAAGGATGCCTATCGAATTGGAAGCCGAGATGGGGCAAATGATGCGGTCCTTCATTCGACGGTGGTTAGCCGTAATCATGCGAAGATCTCGCGACAGGATGGTCATTTCTATATCGAGGATTTGAATAGCACAAATGGCACTTATGTAAATGGTAATCTGCTGAATTATAAGGAGCAGGTGGAACTGAATACTATGGATCAGATCCTCTTCGCAGATGTGGCTTATCGATTCATATAATCCTCGAAAATCCATTGGAGTTCTATCTACTAAAATGCTATCATAAATAGAGAATTTTCAGATTGTATTTGAGAGGGATAGCATGAAGGTTAACATCTATTATGGCGGTCGAGGGGTCTTAGATGATCCTACGATATATGTGATTAATAAGATGCAGCAGGTGCTGACAGAGCTTCGGGTGGAAGTACAGAGATTTAATATCTACGAATATAAGAAGGAGATTTCCACTCTTCCGCAGACACTGAAGGATGCAGATGGCATTATTCTGGCCACGACTGTAGAATGGCTTGGAATTGGTGGCTTTATGAATCAGTTCCTCGATGCATGCTGGCTCTATGGTGACAAGGAACGAATGGCTGAGATCTATATGCAGCCAGTAGTTATGTCTACTACTTATGGAGAGAGAGAAGGTCAGTTGACGCTTGAGAATGCTTGGGAGATTCTGGGTGGTCAGCCTTGTAATGGCCTGTGTGGTTATGTAGAAGATTTGTCTACCTTTGAATCGAGCGCAGAGTATGCTCGTATCATTGAGAAGAAGGCCGAGAATCTATACCGGACGATATCACAGAGAGGTAAGGGGCTTCCAACTTCGAACCAGGCGGTGACGAAGAGCGTGCAGCATGCACAGAAGCTAGAACTGACACCACAGGAGAGTGAGCAGCTGTCGCAATTTGTGTCAAATGATGAATATGTACAGCAGCAGAAGATGGATATTGAGGAACTTTCCTCTATGTATCGAAGCATGCTCGGCGCAGCGGATGAGACAGTTGAGACGGAGTATATCTCAAGCTTTATGTCTCACTTCAAGGCGCAGGACGACTTTGTAGCAACCTATCTCTTCCAGATTGATGGTAAGCCGAAGCCACTCTATATCGGAATTAATCGAGAAGAGATTGATGTACATTATGGTAATGAGCCGGAGACAGATGTCTATGCTAAGTTGTCACCACAGGTTCTTGATACGATTATTTCTGGTAGAGAGACCTTTCAGAGGGCCTTCGGTGTGGGCGATATGACAGCGAAGGGTAATCTGAAGACTCTTCGGATGCTTGATACTGTATTTCCATTTAATGCATAGGAGGGATTTTGATGAAGGACGATTGTATTTTCTGTAAGCTGGCGAATGGAGTATTTCCTACGAATATGATTTACGAGGACGATGACTTTGCAGTGATTCTGGATGCAGAACCAGTGAGCAAGGGTCACGCCCT
This sequence comes from Lachnospiraceae bacterium, assembly GCA_963661945.1. GTDB lineage: Bacteria > Bacillota > Clostridia > Lachnospirales > Lachnospiraceae > CAVLDP01. The sequence goes on along the minus strand of CAVLDP010000014.1, from coordinate 8,258 downwards.
TATTCTGCCAAAGGAACACGCGGCTAATATTTTTGAACTTCCGGAGGAGACAGCAGCGAAGGTACTGCCTCTTGCCAAGAAGATTGCAGCACGTATGCAGGATGTGCTTGGCTGTGATGGAATCAATATTCTTCAGAACAATGGAGAAGTTGCAGGACAGTCGGTCTTTCATTTTCATATGCATGTGATTCCTAGATATGAGGATGCGCCGAATAATAAAGACCTGCTTGGATTCTCGCATCCGGGGATATCCGAGGAGGAGATTAAGCAGGTCTGTGAAGATTTGAAGTTGTAGTTCGTAGAGACTTACAGAGACTGCAGGAGATTTACGATTGTGGTAACTGCATCAGAGGTTGTGCTACAGCTCATGGCATCGATATAACTCTGGCGGTTGGCATCGACGTGAGAGATGGCTTCGGTGAGTGATTCCGCAGTTACATTTTCTTCTTCTATTACATAGGAGAAGCCTTGCGCAGCAAAGGACTTGGCATTCAGGATCTGATCGCCACGGCTGGCTGCGGCGGATAGCGGAATCAGGATATTTGGCTTGCGAAGAGCCAGGAGCTCACAGATGGCGTTAGCGCCAGCTCTTGAGACGATTAGGTCTGCGCAGGCGAAGAGGTCTGCTAATTCCTCACTGATGTATTCGAATTGCTTGTAACCATCTCTGCCAAGAAGGGACTCATCCAGATTGCCCTTGCCGCAGAGGTGGATAATATTGTAATCCTGAAGCAGGGTATCTAGCGAATTTCGAACAGCATTGTTGATGAAGACAGAACCCAGCGAACCACCGATGATGAGCAGGGTTTTCTTCTCCTCATTCGAGAAGCCACATAACTTGTAGGCGGCATCCGCATCTCCATGGAGGAGTTCGGAGCGAATTGGACAGCCAGTTAGAACCGCCTTCTCACTTGGCAGGTATTTCATGGTCTCTGGGAAATTGCAGCACACCTTGGATGCGCCACGCATGGCAATCTTGTTGGCAAGTCCTGGCGTCATATCTGATTCATGAATGACGGCTGGGATATGGCGACTTTTGGCTGCAAGTACAACTGGTACTGTTACGAAGCCACCCTTGGAGAATACGACATCTGGCTTTATCTCCTTTAGAAGTCGCTTGGCCTGGAAGTAGCCATGCAGCACGCGAAAAGGATCTGTGAAGTTCTTCCAATCGAAGTAACGACGTAGCTTGCCGGATGAGATTCCGTGATAAGGTATTCCGGTCTCTTCGATCAATCCTCTCTCCATTCCCTGATAGGATCCGATATATTCAATTTCATAGCCAGCTTCCTTCAAGGCAGGAAGCAGTGCCATATTTGGTGTTACATGTCCGGCGGTTCCGCCACCAGTTAAGATGATTTTCTTCATTCTTATTTATCCTTCTTTTATATAGTAGACATTTGTCTGATTTCCATTCTATCTTATATCCCTTGGATTTATTGTCAAGCCAGCGAATTTGACAGGTTCAGAAAGTAATGATATTATAACCAAGATGTAATAACTTTGTAACAAATGTAATATTTGCGAAAAGGAGTCAACATTTTATGGTACAGAACAGAAGACTTATGAGCAGCCTGGTTCAGACGACTGCTGTTGTAGTTGCTCTCGGAGCAATGGTGACGACTGCAGTGATGAATCCTGTATCAGAGCCGGTTTCTGCTGCGGTGGTTACGACTTCAGAAGAAGTAACTGCACAGGCAGGAAGAACCGCTGGTATTGTGACTGTTCTTAGTGCAGATACCACAGAGGCGATCGCTACAGCGATTGTGGAGACTTCTGAGGTAACAGCTGTTGCAGCTTCTGCTACTGAGGATGCCTGGGCGAATAAGCTTATGGCTACCGTTAATGATTATTTATATGTGAGAGAGGCTGCGGATTCTGAGTCTGCAGTATCTGGTAAGTTGCGCAAGGGTGACCTTGCAGAGATCGTTGCATCTCTAGATGGTTGGTATCAGATTAGTTCAGGTAACCTGACAGGTTATGTGAGTGCTGATTATTCAGTGACTGGAGCAGAGGCGTATGCTCTTGCTGAGTCCATTTGTGATACTTATGCGACAGCCACTACTGGTGGTGTGAGAGTTCGTTCTGAAGCTACAGAGGATGCGAGCATTCTCAAGGCTCTCGGTGAGGGCGATCGGATTGAGGTTGCTACAGATGCCGAGGCTCCAGAGGGCTGGGTCGCTGTATTATATAGCGGTCAGACAGCTTATGTTTCTGCAGATTATGTGGAGGTTGAGCTGGATACATCTACTGGAATCACTTCCGAGGAAGAAGCAGAGGCGGCTGCGAAGGCTGCTCAGACTACGACTACAACCACAGTGCAGAATGAGGCAGTGGCATCAACTTATGATGATGAGACCTTGCTTGCAGCATTGATTCAGTGTGAGGCTGGTCGTGAATGCTATGAGGGACAGGTGGCAGTTGGCGCAGTTGTAGTGAATCGACTTCGCTCTGGCGGTTATCCAGGATCGATCTACGATGTGATTTATCAGTCGGGACAGTTTTCACCAGCTCGTTCTGGTTCGGTAGCACGTGTGGCGGCAGCAGGTCCAAGCGGCACAGCTCGTCAGGCGGCTCAGGCAGCACTTGCAGGAACAGACAACACATCAGGAGCTACTCATTTCAAACGTGCTTCTTCAGGTCATGCAGGAGTTGTCATTGGTAATCACGTATTCTTCTAGAGATATAGATGAAGTCTCTGTAGAGACGAATCAGATATTAGATAGTGTTTCCCCACGTCCAATTGGCGTGGGGATTTTTCGTAGATTGTTAAGCCTATTTAGATATGTCATAATATGGGATGAAAAAGTGAGGTACATTCTGTTATAATTTTAACAAATTGACATAGAGGAGGAGACATTATGGACTTGAAGGGTAAGAATTTCCTGAAGATGAAGGATCTATCTGCAGAAGAGATTATCGGACTTGTGAATCTATCTGCAGAGCTGAAGGAGAAGAAGAAGAGAGGCGAAGCGCACGATGTTCTACGTGGTAAGAATATCGCACTCATTTTCGAGAAGACCAGTACGAGAACCAGATGTTCCTTCGAGGTGGCTGCATCAGATCTTGGAATGGGAAGTACCTACCTCGATCCAAGTGGATCTCAGATTGGCAAGAAGGAATCCATTGCTGATACAGCGAGAGTTCTTGGTCGCATGTATGATGGCATCGAGTATCGTGGTTTCGAACAGTCGATTGTCGAGGAGCTGGCAGAGTATGCTGGCGTTCCGGTATGGAATGGTCTGACCAATGAGTCTCATCCAACGCAGATGATAGCGGATATGCTGACGGTCCAGGAGCATCTAGGCAAGCTTAGCGGCGTGAAGTTCGTCTATATGGGCGACGCCAGATATAATATGGGCAATTCCCTGATGGTAACTTGTGCCAAGTTGGGCATGGATTTTGTGGCATGTACCAATCAGCGTTATTTCCCAGAGGAAGACCTGGTGGCTTATGCGAGAGCAGAGGCTGAGAAGTCTGGTGGATCAGTGACACTGACTGAGTCGGTTGCAGAGGGATGTGCAGATGCAGATGTAATCTATACGGATGTGTGGGTATCTATGGGCGAGCCGGACGAGGTCTGGAGCGAGCGAATTCGTGATTTGAGTCCATACCAGGTGAATGATGAGGCGCTATCCTATGCCAAGGATTCCGTGATTTTCATGCACTGCCTGCCAGCTTTCCATGATCTTAAGACAACGATTGGCAAGCAGATTCATGACAAATTTGGCCTGGATGAGATGGAGGTTACGGATTCTGTCTTTGAGGGACCACATTCTGTAGTCTTCGATGAGGCGGAGAATCGTATGCATTCCATCAAGGCGATTATGTATGCGACACTAGTATAGAGTAAGAGGTAATTATGTATCAGGATAAGACAGTGCTTTGCGGTTCGAGCAAATACACGAAGAAATTCTATCTAAATGAAGACTTTGAGGGCTTGCCACAGGGAATCAAGGACGACCTGAAGATTCTATGTGTTCTCTTCACGGAGGATATCGGTGGTACGCTTCAGCTGGTCTTTGATGAGAATGGTAGTCTGTCCATGGAGACAGATGCGGATGAGGGTGATCTCCTCTATGATGATATCGGAGCGGTGCTGAAGGTGAAGCAGTATCAGATGGAGAAGCGAGAGCTTTTTGAGTCTCTCGAGATGTATTACAAGGTCTTCTGTCTGGGGCTTGACTACGAGGAGGAATGATATGATTCTGGCAATTGATGTGGGGAATACCAATGTAACACTTGGCGTATTTGACGGGGAGAAGCTGGTTAGCATATTCCGCCTGACGACAGGTATCACGCGTACTTCTGATGAGTATGGTATGTCCCTTCGCAATACACTTACGGTCAATGGTATTGATCCAGATCAGATTGAGGATGCCATTGTCGCATCTGTAGTTCCCAAGGAAATGCATGCACTTCTTAATGCGCTTAAGAAGTACTTCAATGTAGAGCCTGTCGTAGTTGAGGCTGGCGTGAAGACTGGTATTCGTATCGTGACCGAGCATCCGAGTCAGATTGGCGCAGACCGAATTGTGGATGCAGTGGGAGCCTATGAGCTCTACGGCGGACCAGCGCTTGTTCTGGATTTTGGTACGGCGACGACTTATGATCTCGTGGGACCGGATGGCTCCTTTATGGCTGGTGTGACTGCGCCTGGTATTCGCATTTCTGCCAAGGCTCTTTGGGAAGGTGCAGCCAAGCTTCCAGAGATCGAGATCAAGAAACCAGATCATTTCCTGGGAAGAAATACCGTCGAATCTATGCAGGTTGGCCTGGTCTATGGCCAGATTGGTCAGACAGAGTATCTGGTTCGAAACATGATAGAGGAATCTGGTTTCCAGGATGTGAAGGTAATTGCAACGGGTGGTCTTGGTCGCCTGATTGCGGAATCTACGGATTGTATTGACATTTACAATCCAGATCTGACACTCGAAGGCCTCCGCCTAATCTACAATAAGCAGGATCGTAAGAGATAAGATGAACAGTCCGATACAGGCAGTCCGCATCGGTGATGTGGAACTTGAGAATAATTTAATACTCGCACCAATGGCAGGCGTTACGGACCTGCCATTTCGTATGTTGTGTAAGGAAATGGGTGCAGGCATGGTTTGCATGGAGATGGTATCCGCCAAGGCCATTTATTACAATAACAAGAACACATACGAGCTTCTGGAAATAAATGAGAAGGAGAGACCGGTGTCGCTTCAGCTCTTTGGGTCCGATCCGGAGTGCATCAGCCAGATGGCGCGACGAATTGAGGATCGACCGTGGGATATACTCGATCTGAACATGGGTTGTCCAGTGCCCAAGGTCTTCAATAATGGTGAGGGCTCTGCCCTGATGAAGGATCCGCTTCTTGCGGGAAGGATCATCGAGGCAACCGCATCTGCCATTCAGAAGCCAGTTACGGTGAAGATTCGTTCCGGAGTCGATGCTGATCATATCAATGCCGTTGAGATGGCACATGTCGCAGAGGAGTCTGGTGCAGCTGCCATTGCGGTTCATGGTCGAACCAGGGAACAGTATTATGCTGGCAAGGCAGATTGGGACATTATCGCGCGCGTGAAGGATGCAGTCTCCATTCCGGTCTTTGGTAATGGTGACATTGTAAGTCCGGAAGATGTAGCTGCAATGAAAGAGCAGACAAACTGCGACGGTTTCCTGATCGGACGCGGCGCGCAAGGTAATCCATGGATTTTCCATCAGATTCTGTCTTATTTTACAGATGGTATCTATGAGGATAAGCCTTCGATTCAGGAAATGGTGGAGACCATGCTTCGTCACGCCAGAATGCAGATCGAGATTAAGGGTGAATTCATCGGCATACGGGAAATGAGAAAGCACGCCGCCTGGTATACAGCCGGCTATCCGCATTCCTCTCAGCTTCGTGGCCGGATCAATGAAATCGAGACCTATGCAGAGCTTGAGGCTCTCTTCGAGGAATTGCTCTTGGGCGGCAAATCTTGACAGATAGGGGATTAGAGACTATAATATAGCAATTGCGTGGACTGATTCGCGGTGACGCAAGAATATAATGTGAAAGGGTTGACCGAAGTTATGGAAGCAAAGAAACATCTTATGACCTACGAAGGTCTGAAGAAATTAGAGGACGAGAAGGAGCATCTGGTCCAGGTAGTACGTAAGGAAATTTCTGAGAAGATTAAGGAAGCCAGAGAACAGGGCGACCTATCTGAGAACGCAGAATATGATGCAGCTAAGGACGAGCAGCGTGATGTTGAGGCGCGTATCGAGGAGATCGATAACATTCTGAAGAATGCAGAAGTCGTTCTTGTAGAAGAGGCTGATATTACCAAGGTTAACATTGGCTGTGAAGTTAAGCTCTTAGACGTTGAGTTTGACGAAGAAGTTACATATAAGATCGTAGGCTCTACAGAGGCTAGCTCACTCGAGGGACGTATTTCTACAGAATCACCTCTGGGCAAGGCTCTTGTTGGTGCTGTTGTAGGCGACGACATCATAGTAGAGGCCGAGGCAGGCAATATCGAGTATAAGGTACTAGATATTCAGAGAGCTACTGTATAGGGTTCTCTCTTAGAAGTGTAGTTATTGGTAATATGCCTGGCTTGGTCCAGGCATATTTTATAATTAGAAGGAAGATATTATGGCAGAGAATAAGAATCAGCAGACACAGGATTTGGGCCAGCTTCGCAAGGTGCGTTTTGAGAAGCTTGCTACCTTGCAGGATAGCGGCAAGGATCCATTTACCATTACAAGCTATGACCAGACCCACCATTCGCTTGAGGTGAAGGACCTCTACAATGAGCATGAGGCTACTCTTCTCGCAGGCAGGGAAGAGGTGAATACGGACGGTATGGATGAGGACGCTGCCAAGGCTGCGAAGAATGCAGACTATGAGGAGCGTCGCAGCATTATGGATGCCTCTCCGATTCACGTGAGCATCGCAGGTCGTATGATGTTCAAGCGTGTCATGGGCAAGGCTTCCTTCTGCAATATCCAGGACCGCGATGGCAATATTCAGGTCTATGTGGCTCGTGATGTCATTGGCGAAGAGCCATATGCTGATTTCAAGAAGAGCGATATTGGTGATATCTATGGTGTGAAGGGCTACGCCTTCCGTACGAAGACCGGTGAGATCTCCATTCATGCAGAGGAGATTACCCTTCTGTCCAAGTCTCTTCAGATTCTTCCAGAGAAGTTCCATGGTCTTACCGATGTTGATATGAAATATCGTCAGAGATACGTAGACCTCATCATGAATCGCGAGACAATGGATACCTTCAAGAAGCGTAGTGCTATTATTCGTGAGATTCGTGACTTCCTGGCAGAGCGCGATTTCATGGAAGTAGAGACACCGACACTTGTATCGAATGCAGGTGGCGCGGCTGCTCGTCCATTTGAGACACATTACAATGCGCTTGACGAGGATGTGAAGCTTCGTATCTCGCTCGAGCTCTACCTGAAGCGCCTGATTGTCGGCGGTATGGAGCGCGTATTCGAGATTGGTCGTGTTTATCGAAATGAAGGCGTTGACGCTCGACACAATCCAGAGTTCACACTGATGGAGCTCTACCAGGCTTATACAGACTACAATGGCATGATGGAGCTGACCGAGACCATGTTCCGTCGTATCGCTGAGCGCGTGACCGGTTCCACAACCATCACCTACCAGGGCAAGGAAATCGACCTTGGCAAGCCATTTGAGCGTCTGACTATGACAGATGCTGTGAAGAAGTATGCAGGAATTGACTTCGATACAGTTAGCGATGATGCCGCAGCCAAGGCTCTTGCGGATGAGCATCATATCGAATATGAAGCACGCCACAAGAAGGGTGACATCCTGAATCTCTTCTTCGAGGAATTCTGTGAGGACAAGCTGATCCAGCCAACCTTCATCATGGATCACCCAATCGAGATCTCACCACTTACGAAGAAGAAGCCAACCGACCCGAACAAGGTAGAGCGTTTCGAGCTCTTCATCAATGGATGGGAAATGTGTAATGCCTACTCTGAGTTAAATGATCCAGTCGACCAGCGCGAGCGTTTCGCTGCCCAGGATGCAAATGCTGCAGCAGGCGATGATGAAGCAGAGCACACCGACGAGGACTTCCTGAACGCCCTCGAGATCGGTATGCCTCCAACAGGTGGTATCGGCTACGGCATCGATCGACTTGTAATGCTGATGACAGACAGCGCGGCAATCAGAGATGTACTCTTGTTCCCGACGATGAAGTCGATCTCAAATAGCACTAAATCCGACAAGGCATCAAACTAAT
>CAVLDP010000013.1:0-58970 GCA_963661945.1 Lachnospiraceae bacterium | reverse complement strand
AGCGCGATTAGCTCAGCTGGCAGAGCACCTGACTCTTAATCAGGGTGTCCAGGGTTCGAACCCCTGATCGCGCATTCGAAGGTCTTAATCTTGAGTAGCAGACTCGGGGTTAGGGCTTTTTTCTTGTCTTTAAGTTGTGGATTCGTGGGTTTGGAATTACGGATTGGTTTGAGCGAATGAAAAAGCACAGGCTCTCATTTAGAGTCTGTGCTTTGCGATTAATTTGTGGATAGGATTTCCCTTGCTGGAGAATTTCACTTCGTACTCGGTCATAATGTTACCGGCATTCATAGCTTCATCATGATGTAGGTCGTAGGTGATGTCTGTGATTACAAAATCAATAGACTGATTGATTTCTTCGACGGAGAAATCGAAGAGCCCACGGTTGTCGGTCTTGAATTCGATCTGACCGTCCCTCGATAAGATATCCTTGTAGAGGGACAAATAGGTGGAACTCGTGAGACGACGCTTGGCATGTCGATCCTTAGGCCACGGATCGGAGAAATTTAGGTAGATTCGATCAACCTCTCCTTCGGCGAAGAATTCATTTAATTTCTCGGCATTGACGCAGAGGAAGCGAAGATTAGGCAGAGGGTTCTCTTCTTCTTCGAACTTCTGCAGGCCACGATAGAGTACACTGGCGTACTTCTCGATGCCAAGATAGTTAATGTCTGGGTTACGGCGGGCATGCTCCATAATGAATTGTCCCTTGCCCATGCCGATCTCGATATAGATGGGATTGTCATTTCCAAAGAATGCCTTCCAAGCCCCACGATATTCTCGAGGGTCAATAAAGCAGTAAGGGCTGGCTTCGATTGCTGGCATCGCTTCTGGTATATTTCTAAGTCTCATAGCTAACTCCTCTTCGTTGATAGGTCTATCATACTCGAAAAAATCCGTGAATTCCATAGCGAAGTTCTTGCGACGCATAGTCAAAGTACTTATACTAGAGAAGATAATGAAAAGGAAAGAGAGAAATCTCATGAAGATAAGAAAACGAATACAAGCATTTACTCTAGCATGCGTAACTGCACTTTCCGTGACGGGTGGACTTGTGGGATCTTGCGTTGATGTGAAGGCGGCAGACGGATACTGGCCTAGTAATGTGACCCTCTCAAGCGCAGATGAGGCGGCGGTCGTTATGGATGTTACGACTGGTACGGTCCTCTACAATGTAAATGGAGATGTTAAGCATTATCCTGCAAGTATCACGAAGATTTTGACGGCGCTTCTGGCGCTCGAGAATACGAACCTCGAAGATGAGGTTACCTTCTCGCATGAGGCGGTATTTGGGATTGATGCGGGTTCTTCGAGCATTGCCAGAGATGAAGGTGAGATTATGACCATGGAGGAATGCCTCTATGGTATGATGCTGGAGTCGGCAAATGAATGTGCCTACGCGATTGCGGAATATACGGGTGGGGGCGACTACGATACCTTTATTCAGATGATGAATGATCGAGCAAAGGAGCTTGGTTGTACCAGTACGCATTTTACCAATGCCAATGGATTACCAGATGAAGATCACTATACATCTGCCTATGATATGGCCTTGATTTCGAGTGAGGCTTATCGCAATGATACCTTTGCCAAGATTACGGGCACGAAGTCCTATAGCATTCCGCCTACGAATAAGCATGATGAAGTGACGCCTCTTAATAATCATCACGCAATGCTTAATTACTATCAGACCAGCAAGTATCTCTATGACTATTGCGTCGGTGGAAAGACGGGTTACACAACCGCTGCCAATTCTACACTTGTGACTTATGCCAAGAAGGATAATATGACCCTTGTCTGTGTTGTGATGAATGCAAATTCACCTGCCCAGTACACGGACACGAGAACGCTTCTGGATTATTGTTTTGATAATTTTACAACCTATGATGTAAGTCAGTATGCGGACCTCTTCAGCGAGGAGACCAAGGATAAGGCTGGAACGCTTAATGCAGACCTGGATTTGATAACGGTTGATGAAGGATATGTGATTCTGCCGAAGACGGTGGATTTCTCAGAGGCGAGTGTAAGTATTGAACCGGATGACGATGACAGCGATGATGTGGTTGGCCGAATTAGTTATAGCTACGGGAATCGTTATGTCGGTGGAGCAGATCTCCTCTATACGGAAAATGAAGAAGTATCAAGTTATCCTTTCCACAATGTCGATGAGGAAGACGGAGGAAGCTCTGTAAAATATATTCGCCTCGATTACAAGATCATTCTCTATGTCTTACTTGCTCTTGCACTGCTTGCTGCAATCACAGAATTCCTAAAACTGAAGTCAGGAAGGATTCTCCTATGGAAGTCCAGAAGAATTGATAGTAAGCGCAAGAAGAAATCGAAATACAGAACAATTAAGAGAGCAAAACGACGGAAAAAGAGAAGAAAGACAATAAAATAAGTCGCAATACATAAAATCGACAGTCCTAAAGAATAGGGCTGTCGATTTTTGCATATGTGGACAATGCGTTTTTGGGGCAATGTTGTCAGATAATACCGATTATTGTGCGCGGACAAGAGAAAATTCCATGATCATCCTTCGATCAGGCTCTGAAGGACTTTCTCGAGATTTCGTCGATTCTGTGTGAGGAAGAGAAGCCCTTTATTGGAATTGATGATTGTCAAATATTTGTCAGAGAGCGTGTCTGATTCGGTAATCAGTTGGTAGAGATAATCACGGAAGTGGGGATCGCAGGAGAGAAAGAGTGTCTCGTAGGAACTTCCATCAAGAACAGAAGCATTGGTCTTCTTAAGCAGGCGACTAAGTTCTTGGTCTTGGTCGAGTTGGGCTGCTGTCTTATTAATAATGAAATAGCCATGTTCATCCTTTGGCATATCCATTGCTTTGACAGCTCGCTGGACCTGCTTCGTAAGGCCAGGGCTTGCTGGATAGAGTGATTCGAAATACTTCATGAAATCAGAAGCTGTCTTAAAGCTATGATTCCTTCCCTGCTCCAAAACTTCGGTCATTAAGATCCTTCGGATGATATCTTCGCATTCCTTCCGACTAGGGTTGCTTCTCTGAAAATTGTCTTCCATATCTATTTCCTCCTGAAAAAGACAAAAATAATGTCTATATTCATTATAGACCCCAAATAAACGACAAACAAGAGGCGTCTATTATTGCCTTCGCTTTCCGTTGCGCAGGAGGTAGAAAAAGACTACAATAATCATAAAGAATTGCCGATAATGAATCGGTTGCGTGGCAAAAGGAGAATGAATTTCGTGCCAGAGAAGGAAGATTTAGAATTAGAGATCATTAAGAAATTGGTAGAGGCTCATCAGGGAATGGTCAAGACAAATGAGATCGTCGCCAGTGGAATTAGCTACCATAGAATTCTAGAACTCTTAGAGGAAGGTAAGATTATTCGTATTAAGAGTGGATATTATGGAATCGCAGGTGAGAGCTACGATGAGGAAGCAATGATAGTAGCGATGTTTCCGGATGGAATTCTAACGATGGAGACAGCACTTTATTATCATGGCTACTTGGACCGCAGGCCTTATGAGTGGAGGATTGCCATTTCCAAGAACACATCGAAGTCCAGGTTCAAGATCGATTATCCTGTGGTGACACCCTATTATACCGAGGCAGATGCTATGGGCTTTGGTTTGACGACCCTTGAAGTCGCAGGACAGAAGATGCAGGCTTATGATATCGATAGGTTGGTTTGTGAAGTCCTGAAGTACCAGGAGAAGATGGATCGCGAGGACTTCAAGAAGGCGGTTCTTACTTATATCCAGGACGATAAGAAGAATGTGGCTAATCTGATGGAATATGCAAGAGAGCGTAAGGTTCTGAAGAAGGTTCAGACGATGATTGGTGTGTGGCTGTAGATGATAAGTGTTAGTAAGCTAAAGGATATTAGTAAAGAGACGGAGATATCCTATCAGAATCTGGTAGCAGGTGCTGTCACGGAAGCTATTATCTGTAGGATTGCTGAATCGGAATTTGGCAAGGCTTTTTGGCTCAAGAATTCTTATATTCTGGGACTGGAAGCCTGTAAGAGGCGATCTGAGCGAAGGATCGAATATTATTATCGAGAAGACAAGCGGCTGCGAGAGCGAGATGGCTTTGTGGCAGGACAGGTCTATGATGAGGCCTTTCGAGCACAGTTTAGCGATTGGATAATAGAGAAATTGTCGGATCTTGGGCTTAGGGCAGAAGGAAACTTCCGCGATGAGCGAACCATGATGCTGAATATCTATCTGGAGCAGATCTATCTACCGATGGAGTTTTCGATTGAAGTGGTGGAGAGTGATACCATTTATCCGGTAGAGGTAGAAGTGGAAGCGGTATTTGACGGCGGGCGTAAGTTTATCTGCCGGCAGTATCCGCTTGAGGATCTTCTTTCGAATCATATCTTCCAAGTGATTCGGTCGCTTGAGCTTCTTAATGAAATGGAGCACTATCTTAGAATCTATGAGATTCTGAAGAGTCAGGTTGTTTCTGGGCGAAAGCTGGAGAGTAAGCTGATGGAATATGTTCAGTCAGAAGGACTTGATTTGCAGGCAAATCGCCTGGAACTTCTCCGAAAATATCGTGATTATTCATATATGAAGAAGAAATGGAAGGTCCTTCTTCGAAGGCAGAACCTGCAGGAACCATCTTGGGAAGATGTGATGGATCTGCTTCTTGCATTTCTTGAACCAATCTATCAGGCTATGATGGATGATCGAATATTCCTGGGAGATTGGATGCCACAGCTTGGGCGTTTTCTGGATTAAGGGGGAAGACGAATGAGATTAGATGAGAAATTAGAAGAATATGCCAAGACAAATGTCTATCCCATGCATATGCCTGGCCACAAGAGAACCAGCATTGGAAGCTTCAGTCCATATGCAGTGGATATCACGGAGATTGCAGATTTTGATGATCTGAATAATCCGCACGGGGTGATTATGGAGCTTAGCAATGATATTGCCAGGCTTTACGGCTGCAGCAGGGCAATTATTACGGTAAATGGTTCCACCTGTGGAAATCTTGCAGCAATCTATGCGGCAACCAATCAGCGGGGCAAGCTTCTCATTTCCAGAAATAGTCACAAGAGCGTCTATCATGCAGCACAGCTGCGTGAGTTGGAACTTCGGTATTTGTATCCGACAGAGACGGAGTATGGAGTTCCAGGTCCGATTATGCCAATTGATGTGCAGACGGCACTTGAGATGGATCCGGATATTGAAGCCGTCGTGATTACCAGTCCGACCTACGAAGGAGTGGTATCTGATGTGAAGACGATTGCCCAGATCTGTCATGCGTTTGGTCTTCCACTTATTGTAGATTGCGCACATGGTGCACATTTTGGGCTGGGTGCAACGATGTTTGATAATCCAATATCGCTTGGCGCGGATGCTGTGATTTGTAGCTGGCATAAGACCTTGCCGGCCCTGACACAGACAGCAGTAATCCTGTGGAATGAGGATAGTCGAATTCCGGTTGAGTCGATTGAGAAATATTGCTCTATGTTTCAGACTTCTTCGCCATCCTATGTCCTCATGGCTTCCATGGCTAAATGCCTTAGCTTTATCGAGGAACATGGATTCTCCGCCTGCCGTGAATATGAGAAGAATCTATCCGAATTCTATGATGCGGTATCGATTCTCGAGAAGATTCAGGTGATAAAAGGCGAGAATCGCGACTTGACGAAAATAGTCATTTCTACGAAGGATACGACTGTTTCTGGGGAGGAATTAATGGAGGTCCTTCGGGATGAATATCATATAGAGCTCGAGATGGCTTGCTTCGATTATGCAGTAGCGCTCTCTACCGTTATGGATACAGAGGATGGTCTAAGTAGGCTTGCTGGTGCACTTATGAATATTGATGCGATGGCTGAGAAGACAGAGAGGCTGCCAAGGATGGAACTTGGGAAGCCGGTGGTTCGCTATTCGATCGCTGAGGCGGCAGGAAAATCGTATGGGTTTATTCCTCTTGCCAAGGCGCCGGGGCGTGTGGCTGGTGGAATGGTTTCAATCTATCCACCGGGAATTCCGGTACTTGTGGCAGGAGAGCTAATAGATGAGGATCTCGTGGAGTATATAAGTCTGGCATCGGAGATCGGTCTTACGGTTACGGGACTAAAGGATGGTCAGATACAAGTTATAGATGAATAGGAGGACACATGGGCAAGATTTATTGCGTCATGGGGAAGAGCTCGTCCGGTAAGGACACAATATATAAGAAGCTTCTATCTAGAGAGGAGCTTCATTTAAGACAAATTATTCCATACACGACAAGGCCGATTCGAGAAGGCGAGCAGGATGGTGTGGAGTATCATTTCTGTACGCGCGAGGAGAAGGACAGACTTCTTGCAGAAGATAAGATTATCGAGCTAAGAAGCTACAACACGGTTCATGGAATTTGGGATTATTTCACAGCGGATGATGGTCAGATTGATCTAGCCAGAGAAGATTGTATCCTCATTGGAACGCTAGAGACTTATAGCAAGTTGCTAAGTCACTTCGGCAAGAAATGTCTTGTGCCGATATATATTGAAGTAGAGGATGGCGTTCGTCTGATGAGAGCCCTTGAGCGAGAGATGCAGGAGGCAAGCCCGAAGTACGAGGAGATGTGCCGACGATTCTTGGCAGATCAGGCAGATTTCTCGGAGGAGAACCTAAGAAGGCTTGAGATTGATCATGCATTTCAAAATGATGAGATTGAAATGACGGTCGACGAGATTGCTTCTTATATAGAAGCAGTTCGTAACTCAATCTAGGAGGATATCCTATGGATATTAAGGTAAATGAAGTAAATCCAATTAGTTCTGTACAGCAAACCAGGGAAACCACGGCAACAGATGGGGAATTCAAATTTACCCTTGCAAGCGCGATTGATGATGCAGAATTACAGGAGAAGCTGAAGAGCCTGATGCAGGATATTGATACGCAGGGCAAGAAAATCGCGGAGCATATGGATATTCGAGATATGAAGCAATATCGGTCCACGGTAAAGGAATTCCTGAATGAGGTTGTGAATCGGTCGCATAAATTTTCGCGTGAAAATTTTCTGGATCGAAGAGGCAGGCATAGAGTATACGGTATTGTGAAGCTTGTGGACAAGAATCTGGATGATCTGGCGCAGGAGCTCGTCAAAGAAGAGAAGGATCATCTGGCGATTGTTGGCAAGGTGGACGATATTCGTGGGTTGTTATTAGATATTTCGGCATAGAGTGGAATTAGAAATTGAAGTTTAGCGATATTATTGGACAAGAGGAATTGAAGAAGCATCTGACTGGGGCTATCGCCATGGGCAAGACCAGTCACGCTTACATCATCACTGGTGAAGCGGATAGTGGCAAGATGATGCTTGCGGAATCCTTTGCGAAGAGTCTTCTTTGCGAGAATCGCGGAGAGGGAGAAGCGGATCAGGGAGCATCTTGTGATGAATGTCAGTCCTGCAAGCAGGCGGATAATCACAATCATCCGGATATTATCTATGTTCAGCATGAGAAGCCGAATCTTATCTCTGTCGATGAGATTCGTGAGCAGGTGAATAATACTGTTGTCATCAAGCCTTATAGTAGCAAATACAAGGTCTATATCATCGATGATGCTGAGAAAATGAATGCCGCAGCGCAGAATTCCATTCTGAAGACCATAGAAGAACCACCAAGTTACGTTGTTATTTTGTTAGTTACACCTAACAGCAACGCGCTTCTTCAGACCATTCGTTCTCGTTGTGTCACCCTTGAGACTAAGCCTGTAGCGCGGGATCTTGTGAAGAAGTACTTGATGGAAGAGGAGCGAATCCCGGATTATCAAGCGGATATGGCGGCTTCTTTTGCGCAGGGGAATGTCGGCAAGGCGATTAAGCTGTCTTCGTCGGAATCCTTTGCAGAGCTTCGGTCTGAAGTAGTGAGTCTAGCGCGGAAGCTACCGGACATGGAAGCCTATGAATTCTATATGCTCAGTGGCAAATGGAAGAAGGACAAGGACCAGATTGGACAATACTTGGATTTGCTTCAGGTTTGGTATCGAGATGTGTTATTATATAAGGCAACTGGCGTAAGCGATGGAATCATTTTCCAGGATGAGCTTATGCATATTAAGAAACAGGCAGAGCGCAGTTCCTATTCTGGAATCGAGAGAGCTATTCGCGCAATCGATCAAGCCAGAGGGCGCCTGAATGCTAATGTGAGCTTCGAACTCACGATGGAACTGATGCTTTCTAATATGAAGGAGACAAAAAATGGCTAGAATCGTAGGCGTACATTTTCGTAATGCCGGCAAGGTATATTATTTTGATCCCAAGGGCCTAGATGTTCATATGGGAGATAAGCTTATTGTAGAGACCGCTCGTGGTCTTGAGATGGGTTCGGCGACTCTTCCGCCGCAGGAGATTCCAGATGACCAGGTGGGCAAGCCACTGAAGGATGTAGTCCGCTTGGCAACAGAGGAGGATTTGAAGCACGAGGAGGAGAATCGCAAGAAGGAAGATGAGGCATACAAGCGTTGTAAGGAGCTCATTGCCAAGCACAATCTGGAAATGAAGCTTGTAGATGCAGAATATACCTTTGATAACAACAAGCTTCTCTTCTATTTTACTGCAGAAGGACGCGTGGATTTCCGTGAGCTGGTCAAGGATCTGGCATCCATTTTCCATACAAGAATTGAGCTTCGTCAGATTGGCGTTCGAGATGAGACCAAGGTTCTTGGCGGAATCGGAAGCTGCGGCAGGGAGCTTTGCTGTAAGACTTTTCTGTCAGATTTTGCGCCAGTATCGATTAAGATGGCGAAGACGCAGGGGTTATCGCTAAATCCAACGAAGATCTCCGGTGTGTGCGGAAGACTTATGTGCTGTCTGAAGAATGAAGAGGAGAGCTACGAATATCTGAATTCTCTCATGCCAAAGATTGGTGATGAGGTTCGGACAGAGGAGAATGAGGAAGGACTGGTTACCGCGGTCAATGTACTTCGTCAGAGAGCCAAGGTTCTCTTCGAGGAAAATGATACCCGTGAGGTTCGCGAATATTCTGTGGAAGAGCTCTCTGTAATTGGCCATAGAAAGAAAGGCCAGCAGCAGAAGAAGCAGCAGGAAGCGAAGACGGGCGACGAGCCAAAGTCCAAGAAAAATGATGGCAAGAAGAGAGAAGAGAGAAAGCCTGTAGAAGTCGAGAAGACGAATAATCAGAAGCAGGATAGTGGCGATACGCAGCCTAAGAAGAACAACCGCAATCGCGGCCGCAACAAGAACAAGTCAAATGGCGGATATAACCAGGCCAATCAGAATCCGCATCAGAATACCGATCGTAGCAAGAACAATCGGAATAATCGAGGCAATTATAATAAGAACAAAAACCATGGAGAGAATCAACAAGGTGGAGCTAAAAGCCAAGGAGAGAATTGATGATCTGCAGATCAAGGGTTATCAGCTGATTCAAGATCCGAGCCGCTTCTGTTTTGGGATTGATGCGGTTTTGCTTTCGGACTTTGCCAAGGCGAAGGCTGGGAATCGCGTGCTTGATCTCGGAACGGGAACGGGTGTGATTCCCATTCTTATGGAAGCAAAATCACCGGCTGGAGTGGATTTCACCGGACTTGAGGTTCAGCACGATAGTGCAGAGATGGCAGGTCGATCTGTAGCACTGAATGGGCTAGAGGATCATGTTCATATTGTAGAAGGTGATATTAGAGATGCTTCAGAGAGATTTGGAGCATCTTCTTTTGATGTAATAACCTGTAATCCGCCTTATATGGTGAAGGGTGATGGAATCGTCAACCCGGATGATGCGAAGATGATAGCCCGCCATGAGGTTCTCTGTGATTTCGCAGAGATATGCCGCGAGACGAGTAAGCTTCTTCGGGTAAATGGTCGCTGCTTTTTCATTCATCGACCATTTCGTCTGGTTGAGTTACTAAGCACGATGTCTCTTGCGGGAATCGAACCCAAACGAATGAGGTTAGTCTATCCTAACATCAACAAGGAACCGAGCATGGTTTTGATTGAGGGCTTGAAGGGCGGTAAATCACGGATTACGGTAGAGAAACCACTGATTGTGTATGATGCAAATGGAGAATATACAGATGAAATCTACGACATCTATGGCTGGAAAGCTGTACCTGGTGGCGACACCAATCGGTAATCTGGAGGATATGTCTTATCGGGCGATTCGCATTTTGAAGGAAGTAGACCTAATTGCGGCGGAAGATACGAGAAATACCATTAAGCTTCTGAATCATTTCGAAATAGATACTCCGATGACCAGCTACCATGAATTTAATAAGATTGAAAAGGGTCAGACGCTTATTCAGAAGCTTCTGGACGGAACGTCGGTCGCAGTAGTAACAGACGCGGGAACACCTGGGATATCAGATCCTGGAGAAGAGCTTGTGTCCATGTGTTATGAAGCCGGGATTGAGGTAATCTCAGTGCCTGGTCCAGCAGCTTGTATCACGGCTGTGACCATGTCTGGCTTGCCTTGCCGACGGTTCGCTTTTGAAGCCTTCTTGCCAAAGGACAAGAAGGAGCATGCCAGAGTCATGGAGGAGCTGAAGAAGGAAACCAGGACCATGATTATCTATGAGGCTCCCCACCATCTTAAGAAGACGATTGAGGAATTGAACATAGAACTTGGTTCCGATCGCAGAATTACGATAGAGCGAGAGCTGACCAAGCGCTATGAGGAGAAACTCCAGATGACGCTTGGCCAAGCGGTAGAGTATTATAAGACAGTTGAGCCGCGGGGCGAATATGTTCTTGTGATTGCAGGTCGAAGCAAGGAGGAAGTCGAGGAAGAGTCTCGTGCCAGATGGGAAGGGTTAAGTCTCGAAGAACATATGGCAATCTACGAAGGAGAGGGCTTATCCAGAAAAGATGCCATGAAGGCTGTGGCGAAGGATCTTGGTATCAGTAAGCGGGATGTCTACCAGCAGCTTCTTGGTGAAGAATAATTTATTTATCATTCTTAAGAATTCGGGAAAAATAAATAAAAATTCTTGAAATGCCATGACAAACATGATAATATCTTGTCTTGTGGTATATGAAAATATCCTTGCTCGTCCCTGGAAGAGTTCTTCTGTAAGGGCGGGCCAATAGACCAAAAGGAGGTAAATTCGCATGAATAAGTATGAATTATGTCTCGTTGTTTCAGCTAAGATCGAAGACGATGCGAGAACAGCCACAGTAGAGAAAGCAAAGGATTATATCGTTCGCTTTGGTGGTACTGTTACTGACGTTGAGGATGCTGGTCTTAAGAAGCTTGCATACGAGATTCAGAAGATGAATGAAGCTCATTACTATTTCATTCATTTCGACGCTGAGCCTACTGTACCTGCTCAGTTAGAAGAGAATGTCCGTATCATGGACAACGTTCTTAGATTCTTATGCGTTAGAACTGACGAGGCGTAAGACACAAGAAAGTAGAGGAAACAGTTATGAATAAAATCATCTTAATGGGTCGTTTGACTCGTGATCCTGAAGTTCGTTATGGCGGCGAGAAGAACATGGCAATTGCTCGTTTTAGCCTTGCTGTTGATCGTCGTATTAAGAGAGAAGGTCAGCCTACAGCCGACTTTTTCAATTGTACAGCATTTGGTCGTCAGGGAGAGTTCGTTGAGAAGTACCTGAAGAAGGGCACCAAGATTGTCCTCGAGGGTGAGCTTCAGAACGATAACTACACTGGCAAGGATGGTCAGATGGTATACGGTATGCAGATCATTGCAAATAGCATTGAGTTTGCAGAGTCTAAGGCTGCTGCTAGCAGCAATGGTTACCAGCCAGCAGATAATCCAGCACCAACCGCTAATTCTGGAGATGGTTTTATGAACATCCCGGATGGTATTGAAGAAGAGTTACCATTCGTATAATTACAGGAGGTAAAATCATGGCTTACAATAAGACTAATAGAGAAGATAGTCCTCGTCGTCGCCCAATGCGTAGAAGACGCAAGGTTTGCGTATTCTGTGGCAAGGACAATGTCATCGATTATAAGGATACAGCAAAGTTAAAGAAGTACGTTTCTGAGAGAGGTAAGATCCTTCCTCGTCGTATTACTGGTAACTGCGCTAAGCATCAGAGAGCTCTTACATCAGCTATCAAGCGTGCTCGTCACGTAGCTTTGATGCCATACGTACAGGACTAAGTAGAATATATTTGTATGACTTAGGCGCCTTCTAGAATTTCGGTTTTAGGAGGCGTTTTTTTTTTCGGAGGATTAAATGGCTTTTAATTCAGCTCAGTTTCTTATATTTTTCCCAATAGTTTTACTAGTCTACTTTGCCTTGCCGCAGAGGGTTCGCTATATTTGGTTACTTGCGGCCAGTTATTATTTCTATATGTGTTGGAATCCAGTATATATTCTACTGATTCTGACATCGACGGTAATCACCTACGCAAGTGGCCTGCTTCTCGAGAAGATAAAAAAGGATGATCGCCTGGTCGAGAAGGATAAGTATAAGAAATATGTCGTCGCATCGAGTGTCATTTTGAATCTTGGGATTTTATTTTATTTCAAGTATACGAATTTTGCGCTTGAGCTAATGCAGGGCATTTTTGAGCAGGTTGGACTCACGGTAAATGTTCCTAAGGTGGATGTTTTGCTGCCAGTTGGCATTTCGTTCTATACCTTCCAGGCGCTAAGTTATACGATTGACGTCTATCGTGATGAGATATATGCGGAGAAGAATTTCCTTCGCTATGCTTTATTTGTTTCTTTCTTTCCGCAGCTTGTCGCAGGTCCAATTGAGAGATCGAAGAATCTTCTGAAGCAGCTGGCAGAGCCTAAGAGATTTGACTTTGATATGGCAAGAGAGGGATTATTCCTCATGCTTTGGGGATATTTTCTGAAGCTTGTTGTGGGTGATCGAGCTGCTCTGTTTGTGGATACTGTATACGGAGACTATACGTCGTATCCGGGAGTATATCTTGTGCTTGCGACGATACTTTTTGCTATACAGATCTACTGTGATTTTGCTGGATATTCCATTATTGCAATGGGAGCAGCGAAGTTTCTTGGCATTCAGTTGATGGAGAACTTCAATGCGCCATATCTTGCGACTTCCGTTCCTGAGTTTTGGAGAAAATGGCACATTTCTCTTACTTCTTGGTTTAGGGATTATCTATATATTCCTCTTGGTGGAAGTAGGAAGGGCAAGTTAAGAAAATACATCAATGTAATGATAGTGTTCCTGGTAAGCGGTCTATGGCATGGAGCTGCGCTGACTTTTGTGGTGTGGGGCGGATTGAACGGTCTATATCAAATTATTGGTGACTTACTTATGCCGCTTCGGGATAAAATTGTGCGAATTCTTCATTTGCATAGAGAATCATTTGGACACAGATTGATTTCCTGCTTGGTGACATTTCTTCTTGTTGATCTTGCATGGGTCTTCTTTCGAGCAGATACAATAGCAGATGCACTTGATATGTTGGAATCTATGGTAAGTGTTAAGAATCCATGGGTTTTATTAGATGGATCAATCTACACTTGTGGGCTGGATCTGCAGAATTTTTGGCTTCTTATTATTGGAATCGGAATATTGCTTTTCGCAGATATCATGAAGTATCGTGGAGTTAAGATTCGTGAATTTCTAATTAGCCAGGATTATTGGTTCCGCTGGTTGTTTATAGATTTGGCTGTTATTGTGATTTTGGTTTTTGGTATCTGGGGATCTACCTACGATGCTACGAATTTTATTTATTTCCAATTCTAGGAGATACCGTGTTGAATAAAGTAGTGAAGAGAATATGTAGTTGTGCAATTTTAATTTGTATATTAGTACTTAGTATATCAAGAGTAAGCTTCATCCTCGAGAATAAGGAAAGTGCGAATCGATATGCGGCATATTTTGCTGAGGAAAAGGATATTGATGTGCTGTTCTTAGGATCAAGTCATGTAGGATGTGGCTTTCTTCCCATGGAACTATGGAATGATTATGGAGTTAGTTCTTATAATCTGGCTGGAGCTGGTGATACGCTGCCGGTTGCATATTGGACTTTAGTGAATGCCCTAGACTATCAGAAGCCCGAACTTGTTGTGTTAGATGTATATGATTTTACGCCGGGAAGTATTGTCAATTATAAAATGGCGCAGGTTCATACCCAATTTGATGCATTTCCATTGAGTATTCATAAGATACAGATGATGCTAGATCTGTTTCACGATGAAGATCTGACAGAATTGGGGACGGATATTAATATATATAAGAAAAGATGCTCGCTCTTATTCGGTTTGGAAGAATATCATACAAGATGGTCTGAACTGGCAGAATCAGATTTTGAAGGCAGAGATCAGGTTGTAACAAATTCCAGAATTTGGAAGGGGTCAAATATTCTAATTAATATTGAAGAACGCTCTGGTAGGATAGCGGAGCAGAGTGAGATTTTTGCGATAGGATTGAATGGTCAGGAGTATGATGATCAGTCCAAAGAGTATTTAGAGAAGACGATAGAACTTTGTAGAGAAGAAGGGATAGAGTTGCTTCTTATCAATACAGGATATGATTGTATAGAGGAATCGCAAGTCTTTCATGATTCTGTTGAGGAGATTGCGGCAGAGAATGGTATAAAATATATTGATTTTACGAAGGAAGGTATTATTAATTTTGACACGGATCTGGATTCAACCGGTCATAATACGCATGTAAATGTATCTGGAGCTCAGAAATTTACAAAATATATTGGAAATGAAATTGATACTAATTACAATCTTACAGATCATCGGGAGGACGAGGCGTATCAGGATTGGGAGCAGGACTATATTGACTATACAGAGAGTAAGATAGAGATTCTATCCGCTCAGGAGAGTGTTTATTCGTATCTGCTTCTACTTTATGATGATGATTATAAGGTGGAAATTCAAATTAGGGATTCAGCAGTGTATAATGATACTAAGACCATGAATTTGTTGGCTAATCTTGGTATTGAAATGAATGACATAGACTCTAATTTCATAAGTCTGGATGTAGCAACAGGGGAATGCAACTTTGAGACGAGGGACTACGATGTGGATGATAGTAGCCACTTAGTAGTAAATGTCTATAGTAAGACATTGGGTTCATGGTTGGAAACGCGAACATTTTAGGGGATAACAAAAAAGGGGGTTTTTATGGAACAGAAATTATCAAACAAGATTAAATGGTGTTACGCCATTGGTCAGATGGGGTGGTCCATCCTGTCTGGCTTGATTACCGTATGGTTGGTGTGGTTTTATTTTCCACCAGATAATGTGGATATTGCGGAGTATATTCCGAGATCTGCAGTGCTTGGAATATTTACGGTGATTGGAATTATTACGATGTGTGGTCGCTTTATGGATGCGATTACGGATCCGCTTATTGCCAGCTTGTCGGATGGCAGCAAGAATCCGAAGGGACGCAGAATTCCATTTATGGCGAAGTCTGCGGTGCCATTTGCGCTACTGACATTTCTGGTGTTCTACTCGCCAGTAAGTAGTTGTTCTGGCTGGAATGTAGCATTTCTTACGGTGACATTGCTTCTCTACTATGTCTTCTTCACGCTTTATGTTACGCCATTTTACGCGCTGACCGCTGAACTGTCGAGGACGGCAGAGGATCGAATTGATATGTCAACGTATACGGCATTGACATGGTTCTTTGGCTATATTATAGCAAGTGCAGCGTCTTATATCTGGCCGATTTTCGTGAATCAGGGAATGGCATACGTTGTGGCTGTTCGTCTGACTTTCGCGATATTATGTGTGGTTGGCTTGATCCTTCTGTTTGTACCGGTGATTGCTATTGATGAGCGTAAATATGTCCAGTCTGAACCTACGGTTACAAAGCCAATTGAGGCGATAAAGCATGCCTTTGCCAATAAGAATTTCCTCATTTTCGAGATTTTCTTCCTGGCATACAACATTGCACTGACAGTATTCCAGACAGGAAATGTCTATTATGTTACGGTTCTTCTGGGATTTGATGAGAGTGTGGTGACACTTGTGACGCTAGGATCTGGTCTTTGTACCTTTATCATGTATCCTGTGGTAAATGTATTATCGAAGAAGCTTGGCAAGAAGAAGCTCTGCATTGTCGGCATGATTTGTCTGGCGGTCGCTTACCTCTGGTGCGCATTCCTCGGTAAGATGCCAATACCGGCTCTCTTCCAGGTTGTGCTCTTTGCGCTTATTGCTGGTATCGGCCTTGCAATCTTTGGAATTCTGCCAAATGCTATTGCTGCGGATATCGCATCGGAAGACAGAAAAGCAACGGGTGAGGCCAAGGAAGGAATGTACTACGCTGTGCAGACCTTTATGTCGAAGCTGGGTCAGATGGTAGCGATGGTAATCTTCTCATCTCTGCTTCTGCTCGGCAAGGATCCAGGAAATGATCTGGGAATCCGCCTAACTGGAGTTGTTGCAGCGATTATCGGTATTGTTGCTCTTCTTATCTTCCTTCGATTCAAGGATATCGAGTCGAATTAATTATTGAGGTCGATATTGTGCCTCTTTAGATATTTGTCGAGGATGGACATGTTGGGATCTTCCTTACTGAGGCGGATCCCTTCCAACTCGTCAATATATCGTAGACATTGAGAGAGGATGTGATCATGTTCGAGGCTCTCGAACCAGGTGTTGAATTGGTCGGTCACGTCATCCTCACCCTTTTCACGAAAGGTGCCCAGCTCGAACATGAGAAGAGATGTGGCACGTTCTGTAACCTTTTCCGTTAACTCATGGTCCGTGATATATTCCGGATGTTCTTTCTGACTCTGAAGCATTGCTTCATCTACTAGTTCTTCTGCCTTGGCGTGAATCAGTTCTGCAATATTTTCAATCATAGCAACCTCCTGGTGAGATAATAGTTGAGAATACTATAGCATGATATCAGACAATTTGTAAGTCTGCCTTCATTGTGACAGATATTAGTATCTGCATTTCCCATGGAAATGATATAATAAACTTAAGAGGAGAGAAATCCCGGGGAGGGCCTATGGAAACTGTTAGATGCAGAGGCTGCGGACGGATCTTCATAGCAGTGGAGCGGTCACAGCACTATTGTCCAGAATGTGATAGGGAAAATGAAGTAAAGTTTCGAGAGGTTCGTGAATTTCTCTGGAACAATCCGGGTTCGACGTCGCTTGATGTGATGAGAGAATGCAAGGTGTCGGAGGATCTGATCTTGCAGTGGCTTCGTGAGGAGCGAATCGCACAATCGCAGATCAGTGTCGATGGAATCACTTGTCGCAGGTGTGGCAGGCTTATTACGAAGGGGACTCTCTGCAAGGATTGTCAACAGAAGGAAGCGAAGCAGGCTCTTAGAGGTCTTCTGACGGAGCCGGAGAAGAGTAGAGATGCGAGAGAGATTATAGATACGGATTCTCATGGTATGCGCTTCGTTGGAAAGAGGGATAAATAATAACATATGGTTCAGAATCTTGTCTTTTGCCTGAATGCTACAGTGCCAATTTTTCTTCTTATGGTGCTGGGCTATCTATTTAAGAAGGTACATATCTTTACGCCGGAGCTCACAAACGGCATGAATTCCTTTGTATTTAAGATTGCACTTCCGGTTCTCGTCTATGAGGAATTAGCGACATCAGATGTGAAGGAAATGTGGGATGGAGGCTTTATTCTTTTTTGCTTTATCGCAACATTTGCATCGATTCTTATTGGATGGGCTATCTCTCATTTCTACAAGGATGGTTCACTTCATGCGGAATTCATCCAAGGTTCCTATCGAAGCTCAGCGGCTCTTCTTGGTGTTGGTATTGTGACCAATCTCTATGGTTCAGCGGGAATGGTGCCTCTTATGATTATTGGTGCAGTTCCTTTATATAACATTGCAGCAGTTGTAATTCTGACACTTGGAGCGAAGAGCAATCAGGGGTTGACGCGGGAGCTAATCGGTAAGACTCTACTTGGCGTTGTGAAGAATCCAATTCTAATTGGTATTGCGCTGGGATTGATTCGAGCATTTCTGCCATTTGGCCTTATTCTGCCGAAGACAATCGCTTATGTCGGTGGACTTGCGACGCCGCTAGGTCTTTTGGCGCTTGGTGCCAGCTTTGAATTTGGCTCAGCCAGAGAGAAAATCGGACCGACAATGCTTGCAACATTTCTAAAGCTAATTGGCTTTGCAATGGTATGGATTCCGATCGCGATAGAGCTTGGATTTACTCAGGACAAATTAGTAGCCATTCTAATTATGACAGGATCGCCGGCAACC
The DNA here is from genome assembly GCA_963661945.1 of Lachnospiraceae bacterium. Lineage (GTDB taxonomy): Bacteria > Bacillota > Clostridia > Lachnospirales > Lachnospiraceae > CAVLDP01. The sequence continues at coordinate 40,844 of CAVLDP010000013.1, read as the reverse complement.
GTGTCCTGCTTCGTTATGGCGAAAAATATGGGACATGAAGGCACGTTATCTGCTGGAATTGTTATGCTGACGACACTCCTATCTGCATTTACATTGACGGGCTGGCTTTATATTTTGCGGAGTTTGGGCTTGATATAGTAAGTCATTGACTGGATGACACAATATTTCTATTGTGTTAAAATAAACATGATACTGGTTGATTTGTGTATACACTAAGGGAAAAGGGGATTAAAATGTCAAAACAACCAAGAAAAGAAAAGCGGGCAAAGAAGCAAAAAAGGGAGAAAACAGTCGTTGAACACATTTTGTCTATGGGCTTTATCGGACTGATTATAATTGGTCTGGCCCTGTCATTTATGTGTGGATATTTCATTTACATGCAAGTATATGAAGATTATGAGACGATTGCGAAGGGGATTTCTTTCCATTCTGCGTCTTGGATTGACGCCATGGCGGATGGGGAGTATTCCTATGATGAGGCATCCGGTAAGCTCTATAAGGGAGACACAGAGATTACGGATACGGCTCTTTGGGATGTCTATTCACATGAGAGCAATTATCATCATGGTATTTATTATGGAGATACCATGGTTCTTACGGATCTCACAGCAGAGGACGGTTCAACTCTAGTGGGAAGCAAGATTTCGAATTATGACGAGGTTGCAGCAGCGGTAGCACAGGATACCTTCTATACAGACACCAAGGTGATGATTGGAGGCGGTTCCTATGCTGTATGCTATTCACCACTCTATAATTCGGATGGAATTGTGGGCTATATGTTTACCGCAGTTGGTTTGTCTCTTGCTGACGATGTGATTATCAAGAATATTATTAATGCAGTTCTGTATGCCTTCTTCCTGACCTTCGTGCTATGTGCTATCGTGAGGTGGCGTATGAAGCATATCGCCAAGGACTACAAGTTGGATCTGAATAAGGTATCTGACCTGGCGACGGATAAGAATGAGTCTGTGACAGAGATGGGTAAGCATACCAATCAGACCATGAAGCAGATTAATTCTGCTGTGGAGCAAGTGACACAGGCTGTGACATCGCAGGCTAGTCATACAGAGGAAATCATGGGAACGATGGAAGAATTTGGTTCTTCTATTGATGTTATTGTCAATGATGTGCAGAATACTTCAGAGATTACAGACCAGAGTATTGTCGCGATTACAGATTTGCAGAAGCAGCTTGAGGAACTGGAGGTTGCTTCGCATAAGAATAGCGACAGCATTCAGGAGATTTCCGATCAGATTGAGGAAGATGCTGAAGCTGTGGCTGGCATCGGACAGATTATTGATGTGATAAATGATATCGCCTTCCAGATTACGATCTTAAGCTACAATGCCTCTGTTGAGGCAGCGCATGCTGGAGAGGTCGGACGAGGCTTTGCGGTTGTGGCAGATAGCATCAAGGATCTTTCGGATAAGACGAAGGCCAGCCTGGAAGACATTAACACGATTGTTGAAGGTGTAAATGACAAGATGGCTGCGACAGGCAAGTCTTCAAACAAGCTGATTCATGAGAATGACAAGGTGAGTCAGGAGCTTGTTGCTACGAAAGAGAAACTGAACCAGGTGATGGTTGCATTTGATGCGATTTCGAATAATATCAGTCAGGTTCTCGAGGAATCAGAGACAATGAGTGATGCGAAGAATCAGGTGGTAGAGACGGTATCTTCGCTTGCAGCAATGGGCGAAGAGAATGCTGCCATGTCTGAAGAAATGAAAGCATCTGCGGATGAAGTGATTACTCTTACAGAGTCGATGATGGAAGAAATTGATTCCTTAACAGAGATTAATCGAATTATCGATAATGCCAAGGCCAAATTTATAAAGGGATAGAGTTATAGTAGATAATAAGAAAGACCTGCTTTCCAGTTGGAGAGCAGGTCTTTTCTAAATCTGAGATAAGTTATGTAGGGCATCGTCCTCGATTAGAAGATGAAAATGTTCTTCGATATAGGAATCAGCACCAACAGGAAGCGTAGTCTGCGAGCCGTATTCGGTAAGGACATTGCAGACCTTATTGAATTCTGATGGTGTATGAGAATCCTTGGCAACCATAAGGAAATAAGCAGAATCACTCTCTCGCTTGTAGAGGGAATTAGATCCTTGGTAGTAGCCATCCAGACTATGTGAGAGGGTGATAATATCTTCTAAATTACGGAAGACGAAGAGTCTTGTGATATTCTCTGGGACAGAAATCTCAATATCATCTGACGCATCACTGGAGGCTTCTGCTTTGGCTTTTGCAGATGCGACGGCACTTGCGGCCTCTGCAAAGAAGTTCAGTACATCGTTGGCAGAAATGAGATTCTGATTGGATCCAGTATCGCTTTCCTTGTCAAAGTAATTGTCATTCTCATCATCGTAGTTATTATCAAAGAGGTCTTCTATTTCGTCGTAAGAGTCTTCTTCGTCATAATTGAAATTAGAGAATCGTGTGTCTAATTCCTCTGGACATTCAACCTTAGTAATAAGAAGGATAAGAGATTCGTTCGAAACAGGAACAGCCTCGATCATAAGTGGAAAATCGTTCGCCTCAAAGCCGTATTCGTATGCTGCCGTACGCATCATCTCACGGAAGAGGTTCTTAGCCTTCTCAGTGCCATAAGCTAATTCGGACAGCTTCAATTGTCTCATCTCTAAATCCTCGCGGGTTAAGGTGCAACGGATTTGGTTATCGTTGATCTTCTCAATCTTCATAGGCTTATATCCTTACTAAATGAAACGAAACATTCCTTCCTAGAATATAGTGTATTATATAGAACCTTATTTACAAAGTAAAGTAAGGAAGAGGGGAGGGAATTATAAAATTTCTATAAAGTTTCGGCGGGGTTTCTAAGAAATAATTAAGAAAGATTAAGGCATTCTTAAGCCTTTCTTAAATAAGAGCCTAAGGCCTTGCGGATCCTGCTTCGGCTTGTTATACCAGATACAGAAGGGCATCTCTTCCTGGAGAAGGGAGCGATGTATATCTACTCAAAGTACTTATCGGACATATATGAACCGCTTAGGATACTCCATCAAGGAGAGAATTCGTGCGTTACGCTTGTCCGACATAGGGAGCTTGGTTCTGTTCGGGTATTGAAACAGATACCACAAGCGGGACTGAAGCAGACCGATCTAATGGAAGGTGAGATTCTGAAGAATCTTCGCCATGAGGGGATTCCTATCCTATATGATCTTGCTGCAGGAGACCGGGAGGTCTACCTGGTGGAGGAATATGTGGAGGGGATGAGCCTCAGAGAATACCTATTCCGTCATTCCTTGACAGAGAGACAGCTAGTTGAGTATACCTTACAGATTGTTAGAATCTTAACATATTTACACACCAGACCTAGACCTATTTGTTATCAGGACTTGAAACCGGAACATATTATGGTGTGTGGAAATCGGGTTCGTCTAATTGATTATGGTATATCTCATTTCTTATCCCATTCGGGAGCGTCTATTCCAAACTTCGGAACGACACATTATGCGGCTCCAGAGCAATTTACTGGAGAGAGATTACAGGAGAGCAGCGATATCTATAGCCTGGGCATGGTGACACTTACCATGATGAAGTATCTGGAAGGGAAGCCAAGCTGGAAGCTAATCGCCTTGCAGAGACAGATGGTGCGAAGACAGCCAGAAAAGCGTGTGGCGCTTTCATTTGTAGAAGAGGTTTTGTGCCAGATGCTAATGAGAGATCCTGTAAGTGATAGGAAGAGAGAGTCCCTTCATAAGACTATTGCCATTCTTGGTGCTGCCCCAGGCATCGGGACAACGCATATAGCGATAAGTACCACAGTATTCTTGAATCGCACAGGGATTCGGTCATTTTATAGGAGTCAAGCGGAGGTGCCTGTCCTTCAGAGAATACGAAAAGCAGAACCTGTATTTTGCAAGGATGAGAGAGTCATATACCACAGAGACTTCTATGGTTATTTAACTTACGCCGATACCATAGAAGAAGCAGAACCTCCAGAAGGCATACAGGTCTACGATGTTGGAACGGATAGAAGTTTGGCTTCAGAGGCAGATCTTGTGATTTGCATTATAGGAAGCAGAGCTTGGATGGAAGAATATAGAGAGGACATAAGGCTAAGCGGAAAAGTCATCTATGTGCTGAATCCATCGAATCCGGTCTATGGTATGAGCTTTGCGAAGGCGATGGGAAGAGAGGTCTATGGCTTCCCTATTGATCGGGATCCCTGGACGATGACGCGGAAGAAGAAGAGCTTCTTTCGAAGACTGTGGAAGGAGGACCTGCGACAGTTTGTGGAAGAATAGGAGACTTGGAAGAAAGCAAAGGGCCCGAACACGAGTGATCGGAGTATATCGGACGGAAGTGGGGGTTGGTGCCACGCATATGACCATAGCACTGGCGAATTATCTGCGGGAAATAGAGGGCCTGCGGGTAGCGCTTGTTGAGCTTGGCAGTGGACATCTCTCTGAACTAAGAACGAAGGAACCCGTTACATGTGGACAAGTGCCAGGCTTTCGGAGATCCAGGGTGGATTACTATCCTGTGAATAAACTTGAGATGATAAGGCAGGAGTATGACTGCGTTATTTACCTGGTTGAGGATTTTTCCTATATACCGTCGCTTTGGTCCGCCACTGATCTGAACCTGGTGTTTGGGAGTTTGGCTCCATGGCGGTGCGAGTACTACGCAGCATTTCTTAGGATGCTCCATGCTTATGAACAAGACATATCAAGGGGAAAGTACTATGGATTGTGTATTAATCAACCGGAGCGAGAAGAGATGCAGAAGAGTTATCACATGAGAATGGAGGCTACACCGTATATCGGTAACCCGTATCACCTGAGAAGGGCGGAGCTTGCGAGCCTTAGAGCTTGTCTTAAGAGCTAATGAACTCTAGCTGCAAGTGGGGATTATTGCGGTGCTTAAGAGCGAACGTCCTAGAATTTGGGAGAAGGAGGGGAGACGTAGAAGAATTTCAAGCTACCGATAGAGCATGGGGGCTCTATTGTCCTGGTAGCGATTCATCAGATGGCAAGATACAAGAAGAACGGGAAGTATCTGGCCTGAATACTGATGGAAATAAGACCGAGGTCAGCGGAGAAATCTGCTGGCCTTTTATGGTATAATGGTCCAAGCAATATTTTGGGAGGACAATATGAAGAGAAGATCTGGCAGAGGACAGGCTAGCTTGAGGAAGATATATCTTCTTGCAATAGCCCTTTTTGTACTAGTAGTGCTTATGGCGATTTTCTTGATGAAGCGTTATGCGCCTACGACAGAGCGGATGAGTTTGGATGAATATTTCGTGCAGACTGAGGAAGATCAGACTTCTGTGATTCTGAATGGAACCTATATGGATGAAGTGGACGGAAGTACAGTTCATGCAATTCATAATTCGGATGGAACTTATATAGAGCTATCTTATCTTAAGAACTATATGGATGACGGATATGTCTATGATTCTACAGAAGAGATTATGCGCTATGTGACGGATGAAGATGTGATCTCAGTGAATTTCGGTTCGTCTGTCTATACTGTGAATAAGGAGGCGGCCGATGCAGGTGCACCGATTCTTATCTCAGAGTATGATTCGATCTATGTTTTCATGGACTTTGTAGATGATTATACCGATATCACCTATTATACAGTGACAGATCCAGATCGACTTGTGATTGAGACAGCTGGCTGGGAGCATAAGACAGCGACAGTGAAGAGGCCGACAGAGGCTCGTCGCTTTGGTGGTGTGAAGAGTAAGATTCTCGGCAATGTAGAGAAGGGTGATGAAGTAACAATCATTGATGATTATGGGAAATGGTCTCTTGTTCTGACAGATGATGGTATCTTAGGTTGTATCAGGAACTCCAGAATGAAGAATCGTGAGGACGTAACTACAGCTTCCAATCTTCCGGAGCGGACCTATCATCATATTAGCCTGGACAATGGATCAATTACGATGGCATGGCATCAGGTGACGAATGCCACGGCGAATGCTAATGTGACAAGCGTCGTAGAAGCGACTTCTGGTCTTGATGTCATATCTCCTACCTGGTTCCAGCTTAGCGATAATAACGGAAGCATTAAGAGTCTGTGCTCCAGTGATTATGTTTCCTATTGCCATAACTTGGGGCTTCAGGTCTGGGGATTAGTAAGTAATCTGGAGAATAAATCCGTAGATACGACGACAGTCCTAAATACGACTTCTGCCAGAGACAATCTGGTGAATAATCTGGTGTCGCAGGCGATTGCCTATAATCTGGATGGAATTAATGTAGATATGGAATCCTTGTCCATATCGGCTAAGGATGGCTATATTGAATTCATCCGAGAACTCTCGCTTAAGTGCGAGAAGAATGATCTGGTGCTCTCGGTTGATAATTATGCGCCGAGTGAATCGACCATTTTCTACAATAGAAGCGAGCAGGCAAAATTCGCAGATTATATTGTGATTATGGCCTATGATGAGCATTTTGCAGGAGATGATGAAGCAGGCTCTGTAGCATCTCTTGATTTTGTGGAGAATGCGGTGGAGACGACGATGCAGGAAGTACCTGCGGAGCAGATTATCATGGGTCTGCCTCTCTATTGCAGAGTCTGGTTTGAGTCAGCGGATGGTGGCGTAACCAGCAAGGCGCTCAGTATCGACAATGCAGCAGCCTATGTAGAGGAGAAGGGTATTAGTCTAGCATGGGATGAGACGGAGGGTCAGTATATCGGTCAGACGACGGACGGCGATCGGACTGTGAAGATCTGGCTTGAGGACGCCAAATCTCTCGCTTGTAAGATGGGCGTTATGCAGGAAAATGCTCTGGCTGGAGTTGCTGCTTGGAAGCTTGGATTTGATAACGCTGAGGTCTGGACGACGATTGCGAATTATATGAATTAAAGTCTCAGGTGAGATATGTCAGGGAACTGGTGAATGTATCAGTTCCCTGATTTTTTTGCCGAAAATTTGTTTATACAAAACTCACAATTTGTATGTTTAACTTTTGTGCGAAAGGACTAAAATGACTTTCATAAAAGAGAAGGAGGTGTACTTTTGAGTTCGTCTTTAGGAGAAGAGCTTATTGCTGAGCTCAATTGCGAGACGGTGTTTACCATCCCGATTTTCGGCGGAATTCCGATACTGGAGTCGGTTGTGGTTACCTGGATTGTTATGGCAATTCTCATCGGTCTGGCAATTTTCTTGACTCGAGGACTTAGGACTCGGGATATCAGCAAGAGACAAGCAGTGGCCGAACTCATTTACACTAAGCTCACTGGTATGGTGGAGGGAATGCTTGGAGAGGAAGCGAAGAAATATACACTGTATCTTACTACGGTGCTGATCTTTATCGGACTCTCTAATGTCATGGGTCTGGTAGGCTTCAAGTCTCCGACCAAGGACCTCAACGTCACAGCGGCCTTAGCGCTAATGAGCATTGTGCTGGTTGAAGCGGCTGGTATTTACCAGCATGGCGTGAAGAAATGGCTCCATAATTTTACTGAGCCAGTCGCCATTGTCACACCATTTAACATTCTCGACGTATTTACGAGGCCTTTGTCCTTGTGTATGCGACTCTTCGGAAATGTACTTGGTGCATTCGTAATTATGGAGCTCCTCAAGATTGTAGTACCGGCTATCGTTCCGGCGGTATGCAGTCTGTACTTCGATATCTTTGATGGCTTGCTTCAGGCTTATGTGTTTGTCTTCCTTACGTCCTTGTACATTAAGGAAGCGGTTGAGTAGTGAATTAGTAATTAAATTTTTATATCAAAGGAGAAAAAGAAATGAATACAGTTATCGCAATCGGAGCAGCAATTGCAGTTATTACAGGTGTTGGCGCAGGTATTGGTATTGGTGTTGCAACAGGTAAGGCATGTGAAGCAACAGCCAGACAGCCAGAGGCAGAGAGTAAGATTACGAAGAACCTGATTCTTGGTTGTGCGCTTGCAGAGGCAACTGCTATTTATGGTTTCGTTATCGCACTTCTTATCATCATCATGTTATAGGAATAAGGCAGAGGTAAAAGGATGATCAATGTTTCATTTTGGAATATTGCTTTTACAGTAATCAATCTTCTCATTCTCTATGTAGCTTTTCGGGTTTTCTTCTTCAAGCCAATCGGCGCCATCATAGAGCAGCGCCAGAAGGAAGCAAATGAGGAGTATGATAAGGCCACGGAAGAGTCAGCGAAGGCAAAGGAGCTGGCAGCATCCTATGAAGAGAAGCTGTCCTTGGCTGAGACAGAGAAGAAGCAGATTATTGCAGAGGCAAGAAATAAGGCAAATGCTGAGTATCAGACCATCGTAGGTCAGGCAAATGCTGAGGCTCATAAGATCCATGATGAGGCAGTCATTACAGCCAACAATGAAAAGGATAAAATCATTTCTTCTGCGAAGAAAGAAATCGGAGATTTGGTTGTAAATGCTGCTACCAAAGTGGTTGGAAGCAAGTCGGGCGCTGAAATTGACAGCGACCTGTTGAGTGAATTTATAGGTAAAGCAGGTGAATAAAGTGACAGAAAAGGCTATGAATTATGCCATGGACTTAAGCAGCTTATCTGACGCGAAGAGATTGCTTGAAACAGCTGTTTCTATTATGGAAGCAGTACCAGCCATAGACGAGGAGTTAAGTGATCCTACCGTCTCTATGGCCAAGAAAGAAATCGTGATTGACAGAATATTTCCACACGATATACGCAATTTCCTGAAGCGTCTGTGCACAAACGGCGATTTTGATTGCCTAGATGATGTACAGGAAGCCCTAATTGAGCTGATTAAGAATCAGGAAGCCAAGGTGGGAAGTGCGACACTTCGCTATGTGACACCACCTACCGATGAGCAGTTAGATGGCATCAAGAAGTTTTTGGCCAAGGAATTTGGCAAACATGATATCAACCTCGAGATTGAAGAGGATCCATCTCTAAAGAGTGGATTTGTACTGACAGCGGATGGTAAGGAATATGACTGGAGCGAGCAGGGCCGTATAAATCAGCTTGCGGACTCTATTTCAAAGACCGTTGGAGCAGCGCCATCGGCCAAGAGTGTACTCTCTATTCTTGCTGCAAGTATTGAAGACTTCGAGCTGGAGGCAAAGAATAAGGAAGTTGGTACTGTAAACTGGGTTGGTGACGGTATCGCCAATGTAGATGGTATCGACCATGCTTTTTATGGAGAGATTGTCCTTTTTGACAACGGCATCAAGGGTATGGTGCAGGATGTGCGTCGCGATGAAATCGGAGTTATCCTGTTTGGCCGCGATACAGGAGTTCATGAAGGAACACAGGTGGTTCGTACTGGCAAGATGGCCGGAATACCAACAGGTGATGCCTTCCTCGGACGTATTGTGGATGCGCTTGGTTCACCAATCGATGGACTAGGAGAGATTGAGGCGGATGACTACAGACCTGTAGAGTGCCCAGCTCCATCGATCGTAGATAGAAAGTCAGTGTCTCAGCCAATGGAGACGGGACTTCTGGCAATCGATTCCATGTTCCCAATTGGTAGAGGTCAGAGAGAGCTTATCATTGGCGATCGTCAGACTGGTAAGACCTCCATTGCTACGGATACGATCATTAACCAGAAGGGTAAGGGTGTAGTCTGTATCTATGTTGCGATTGGCCAGAAGGCATCTACCGTTGCAAAGCTTGTGAATACCCTGAAGGATCAGGGCGCGCTTGATTATACGATTGTGGTATCAGCAACTGCATCGGATCCAGCGCCACTTCAGTATCTGGCTCCATATTCAGGTACTGCTCTTGCAGAGTACTTCATGTATAAGGGCAGAGATGTACTTATTGTATATGATGATCTGTCGAAGCACGCAGTAGCATATAGAGCGATATCACTACTTCTGGAGCGTTCTCCAGGACGTGAGGCTTATCCAGGTGATGTCTTCTACCTGCATTCCAGACTTCTGGAGCGTTCGGCACGAATCTTGCCAGAGGCGGGCGGCGGCTCTATTACAGCCCTTCCGATTATTGAGACCCAGGCGGGTGACTTGTCTGCCTACATTCCGACCAATGTAATCTCGATTACTGATGGTCAGATATTCCTGGAATCACAGCTGTTTAACGCGGGTCAGCGTCCTGCGGTAAATGTTGGTTTGTCCGTATCTCGTGTAGGTGGCGCAGCTCAGACCAAGGCTATGAAGAAGGCAGCAGGTTCTATTCGTATCGACTTGGCTCAGTATCGTGAGATGGAAGTCTTCACCCAGTTCTCATCGGATCTGGATGATGCGACGAAGAGACAATTGTCTCATGGCCGCGCTCTTATGGAGCTTCTGAAGCAGCCGCTGAATCGACCATTTTCCATGGCAGAACAGGTTATTGTACTGGTAGCTGCCAATGCACATATCTTCTCAGACCTTGATGCATCTTCTGTGAAGAGCTTCCGGTCAGATATGCTTACCTTCTTTGCAAATGAGCATCCGGATCTAATTACGGCGCTTGAGACCAGCAAGGATCTGACGGATGAGATCAAGGAAGCAATTATTGAAGCAGCAGGAGAGTTTAAGAAGAATCGGGAGTAGACCATGGCAAATGCAAAGGAAATCCAGGATAGAATAAACAGTATTCAGGATACCATGAAGATCACAAAGGCCATGTACATGATGTCTTCTATGAAGCTTAGAAAGGCCAAGCAGAAGTTGGCTGAGACAGAGCCATTTTTCTTCGGCGTGCAGGAGGGTATTGCGGATACCTTGTCTCATTTCCCCAATATTCAGCATATCTATTTTGACAATCGTCAGTCTGATGAGATGGAAGAAGTCAAGATGCACGGATTTATCGTCATTACGGGCGATAAGGGAATGGCGGGTGCCTACAATCACAATGCGATTAAGCTTGCGATGGAGAGAATCGGTGATCCGACGAGAGAAGATTATAAGCTCTATGTCGTTGGAGAGGTAGGTAGATCCTTCTTTCTAAACCAGGGATATCGGGTGGAGCCGGACTTTCGGTTCACCGCAACGAATCCGTCAATGCACAGAGCCAGAGTAATCACGGAGCAGCTGGTTGGCTTGTATCGCGATGGTCAGCTTGATCGAATTGATATCATTTACACGAAAATGATTAATTCGGTAGCGCAGGAAACCTGTGTCGAGCGTCTGCTTCCGTTGAAGACTCATGCCTTCATGAAGGAGAAAGCACTTGAGATTACGGAAGACACAGAAGGCCAGACCAAGGCTGCGATAGAGCTTCAGGATTCCTCGAAGCACGTTCATAACCTGAATACTTATGAGTATGAGGCAATTACGAATCGTGGAAATGATTTCTATTCTCTCTATCCATCGCCGGAGCGCATCCTCTCACACCTGGTGTATAACTACTTTACGGGCTTCGTATATGGTGCGCTTGTAGAGTGTTCTGCCAGCGAGGAGAATGCAAGAATGATGGCAATGCAGTCGGCGACTGACAATGCAGAGAGCATGCTTCATGAATTATCCATTGAATACAACAGAGTGCGACAGGCCGCAATCACACAGGAGATAACCGAGGTGGTAGGCGGTGCCAAAGCACTGAGAGCTAAGAAGAAAAAGAAAGCAAATAAGGTGAGGTAAAATGTCACAGACAAAAGGAAAAATCGTCCAGGTTTCCGGACCGGTTGTGGACGTAGAATTTAATGATAGTAGCTTACCTGCCATAAAAGATGCCCTATATGTTATGGTAGGGGAAGAAAAACGAGTGATGGAGGTTGCGCAGCATACTGGAGATGGCGTTGTTCGTTGTATTATGCTTGGACCTTCTGAAGGACTCTATCGAGACATGGAGGTCATCGCAACAGGAGACTCTATTACGGTTCCAGTTGGCGAGAAGACGCTTGGGCGACTATTCAATGTATTAGGTGATACTCTGGATGGCGGAGCTTCACTTGATGATGAGGAGCATTGGTCCATTCACAGGGAGCCACCTACTTTCGACCAGCAGAGTCCGGTTGTAGAGATGCTGGAGACTGGTATCAAGGTTATCGACCTTCTGGCGCCATATGCCAAGGGTGGTAAAATCGGTCTCTTCGGCGGCGCTGGTGTTGGTAAGACGGTCCTCATTCAGGAGCTCATTCATAACATCGCAACAGAATCTGGTGGATATTCTATCTTTACCGGTGTTGGCGAGCGTTCTCGTGAGGGAAATGATCTCTGGACAGAGATGGCTGAGTCGGGCGTTCTAGATAAGACAGCCTTGGTCTTTGGTCAGATGAATGAGCCACCAGGATCTCGTATGCGTGTTGCTGAGACGGGTCTTACCATGGCTGAGTATTTCCGTGATGTGAAGAATCAGGATGTGCTTCTCTTCATAGATAATATCTTCCGTTTTGTGCAGGCTGGTTCCGAGGTGTCATCTCTTCTTGGTCGTATGCCATCAGCGGTAGGTTATCAGCCAACCCTGGCTACTGACTTGGGCGAGCTGCAGGAGAGAATCGCATCTACGACAAATGGTTCCATCACATCGGTGCAGGCAGTATATGTACCAGCGGACGATTTGACAGACCCAGCTCCTGCAACAACTTTCTCACATTTGGATGCAACAACCGTTCTATCTCGTAAGATTGTAGAGCTTGGTATCTATCCGGCAGTGGATCCGCTGGAGTCGACCTCTCGAATTCTCGAGCCAGATGTAGTTGGTGAGGAGCATTATAATGTAGCCCGTCGTGTACAGGAGATTCTTCAGAAATATAAGGAACTCCAGGATATTATTGCAATCCTCGGCATGGAAGAGCTGTCAGACGAAGATAAGACGACAGTCTTCAGAGCACGTAAGATTCAGAGATTCCTGTCACAACCATTTTCTGTAGCTGAGAATTTCACTGGTGTTAAGGGTCAGTTTGTGCCGGTTGAAGAGACAATTAAGGGCTTCAAGGCAATTCTTGATGGTCAGATGGATGAATATCCAGAGGCTGCATTCTTCAATGTTGGAACGATTGAAGATGTGAAGAAGAAAGCAGCAGAGCTTGCAGGAGAGTAGCCTATGGCAGCATTATTTAACCTAGAAATCATAGCCTGTGACGGCGTCTTCTATAATGGTCCATGTCAGATGTTCATCTTCAAGGGTGAAGATGGTGAGGTTGGCGTTATGGGACATCATGAGCCGATGACCGGAGCTGTGGAAATAGGAAATATCCGTATGCAGCTCGAGGATGGAAGCTGGCAGACAGCGGTTGTATCCGATGGCTTCATCACGGTATATCCGGGTGGCGATGCCAAGGTTCTCGTGTATTCCTGCGAGAAGCCGGAGGATATTGATGCCTTTCGTGCGCAGGAAGCATTAGAACGTGCCCAGGAACAGCTTCTTGAGAAGCAGAGTATACAGGAATACCATATTTCCAGAGCGAATCTGGCGCGTGCAATGGCAAGACTTGCGGCGGTCGGTGCAGGAAGTCATATGGCTGATTACAACAAATAATTTCATACGTGAAATCATAGAAGTCAGGTAGGTAGATGAGCGGTCTACTTATCTGGCTTTTATTTATTAACAAATTCTGCCGAATTTTTGGTGTTTTTTTGTAAAAATGGTATAATGAAGCCATGTATACTGAAAAAATAACGATTGATAGTGAATGCGTGGATAGATTGGCCCTGCAGAAGGCAGGAGAGATCTTAAGAAATGGCGGTCTTGTTGCATTTCCAACAGAGACAGTCTATGGCTTAGGAGGAGATGCTACGAATGCAGAAGCATCTGCGAAGATTTATGCAGCCAAGGGACGGCCATCCGATAATCCATTGATTGTTCATATTGCAGAATTTGGCCAATTAGAAGCAATTGCGGCGGAGGTTCCGGAAGCGGCTCGGAAGCTAAATGAAGCGTTTTGGCCAGGACCGCTTACCATGATTGTGAATAAGAATGATGTCATCCCGTATGAGACAACGGGCGGCCTGGATTCTGTGGCAGTTCGTATGCCATCGCATCCGGTGGCTCGGGCATTTATCGAAGAGAGCGGCTGCATGATTGCGGCACCAAGCGCTAATTTGTCAGGTCGGCCATCGCCAACGACAGCAGATCATGTTTGGGCTGATTTGTCCGGCAGAATCGATTGCATTATTGATGGAGGTTCCGTTCAGATTGGACTGGAATCTACTATTATTGATCTAACCGAAGATATTCCGATGATTCTTCGGCCTGGATATATTACCGAGGATATGCTTCGGGAGGTCATCGGAGAGGTTCGGATGGATCCGGGAATTCTGGGAGCAGAATCCAAGGAGAGGCCGAAAGCGCCAGGCATGAGATATCGCCATTATGCGCCAAAGGGAAGCCTGACTATCATTTCTGGTAACAGTGATGATGTGGTATCTGAGATTAATCGAAGAAGTCAGATGGATCAGGCAGCAGGTAAGAAGGTTGGCGTCATTGCAACGAGAGAGACAGAAGGCTCCTATCTGGCGGATACCGTTCTTACGATTGGTGAGAGGGCGGATGAAGATGCGATTGCCAGACACCTGTATGGAATACTAAGGGAATTTGATGACCTTGGGACAGAGGTGATTTATTCGGAATCCTTTGAGACACCGCGTATGGGGCAGGCTATTATGAACCGTCTTCTGAAGGCGGCGGGCCATCAATTCATAGAGATTTAGGGCATAATGTATGAGGCAATTTAAGAGGGTGATTTTCGCCAGTGGCAATGGCAATGCCAGAGCGCCAATGGCAGCTGCGCTTCTCAAGAGACAACTCGAGGAAGCAGGCAGTGATATTGAGGTGTTAAGCAGAGGCTTAATTGTACAATTTCCAGAGCCGTTGAATCAGAAGGTAGAAGCGATTCTTGCAAGCAATGGAATGCAGCTTGATCATTTTCAAGCTGAAGAACTGAAGAATGAAGATATTACAGATGATACGATCGTCTTCGTTTTAGAGGAGAAGCGGAGAATTCAAGTGATAGAACGATATGAGAGTGCACATGAGGCCAATGTATATGTTCTATCTGCTTATGTTGGGGATGAACTGGAGATCATGAATCCTTATGGAGAGAATCTTCAGATCTATGGTATGTGCTTCGAGATCCTGAAGGAAACCATGAAGAAGCTGGTACCACTTCTTACAGACACGAATCTAATTACTTTATGGGGGCTATAATATGAGCGAGAAGCGTCAGGATTATATTAGCTGGGATGAATATTTTATGGGAGTGGCTATGCTGTCTGGGATGCGGTCCAAGGACCCGAATACTCAGGTGGGCGCTTGCATTGTCAGCCAGGACAATAAGATATTATCCATGGGCTATAATGGCTTTCCGATGGGATGCTCGGATGATGAATTTCCGTGGAATCGTGAAGGGGAGCCTCTGGAGAACAAATATTTCTACACGACGCATAGTGAGCTCAATGCAATTCTAAATTATCGAGGCGGAAGCCTGGAGGGATCCAAGCTCTATGTATCCCTTTTCCCATGTAATGAATGCGCCAAGGCTATTATCCAGGCGGGAATACGAGAAGTTATCTACGATAGTGACAAATATTCAAATATGCCATCTACGATTGCATCCAGACGAATGCTTATGGCAGCAGGTGTAAGCTGCAGACAGTACGAGCATAGCGGTCGGGAAGTGAAGCTTTCCTTATGAATCGATCAGATAGTAATGTGTTAGAGATGCTGGGCCTGATCGGACAGATAGCAATCACCATGCTTGTGCCGATTTTCTTCTGTACATTTCTATCGATTTGGATTGGTGATTTGCTGGATGCGACCTGGCTTAGCGTAGTAGGATTTCTTATCGGATCCATCGCTGGCTTTGGCAGTGTATATCGAATCATAGCCAAATATTTGCGACAGAAGAAGCGCCCGGGACAACTTGCTCGGGAGCGAGAAGAACAAGATGAAGATACTAAAGAGATTAAATGATGCCTTGCCGGCTCTTGTTGTGACCATTCTCCTATATGGACTATTGATTGAGTCCATTGTCGTATGGTTTGTAAATGACAAGATACGCTTTACGAGCGGCCTGTTTATCGGTGTCGCCTGCGCAGTTGGTATGGCAATTCATATAGCAGTTGTAATAAGAGATGCTGTGGATACTATGGGGCAGAAGTCTAAGCTGATGTCGGCGAAGTCAGTCCTTCGGTATCTTGTTGTAGTACTTGTGTTTTTTCTTATGATGTACTTCGACCTGGGCAATTTATACGCAGCATTTGTAGGGGTTTTGGGACTTAAGGTATGTGCATACGTACAGCCTTTTATCCATAAGCGGATTCTAAAAGATTACCCGCAGCAAGTCGAGCCACTCGTTGACTCAGAAGAGGAGGTGAAACCGTGAATGGTGCAATCCTAATGTCATCAGCAGCTGATATTGATTTCATGATACATGGCCTGTTTTCTTATGAGATTTTTGGACAGACTGTATGGATCACGACATCGCATGTGTGCATCCTCATCGTTATGCTTTGCATGGTGCTATTTGCAGTTGTTGCAAATCGCAAGATGAAGAAAGCTACAGATGTGCCAGATGATACCCAGAACGTTATCGAACTGGTTGTAGAATGGCTAGGCGGCTTGGTTGACAGCAACATGGGCGCGAATGCACCGAAGTTTGTGAATTATATTTCCACAATCTTCATGTTCATTCTGCTCAGCAACATTGCCGGATTATTTGGTCTTCGACCACCAACGGCAGATTATGGCACAACCTTTGCTCTTGGTTTGATTACCTTTGTGATGATTCATTACAACAAGGTCAAGCACAATACAGCGAAGAAGTTGTGGGTGGATTGGTGTTCTCCATTACCACCGTGGATGCCACTCTGGCTTCCAATCAATCTGATAAGCGAGATAGCAGTTCCAATTTCGTTATCTCTTCGTCTATTTGCGAATGTCTTATCAGGAACGGTTATGATGGCACTGGTGTACGGATTATTAAGCAAGATTGCTTATGTCTGGCCAGCAGTCTTACATGTGTATTTCGATTTGTTCTCGGGAGCAATTCAGACATATGTATTCTGTATGCTAACCATGACCTATGTCGCGCAGGCATTTGGCGACAAAGAGTAACTATTAATCCTATTTACACTATTTACAATTGGGAGGAAACAACATGAATATCACAGGAGAAGATTTAATCTTAGCATGCTCAGCAATCGGTGCAGGTCTTGCAGTTATCGCAGGTATCGGACCTGGTATTGGTCAGGGTATTGCTGCTGGACACGGTGCTGCTGCCGTAGGTCGTAACCCAGGTGCACAGGGACAGATCATGTCTACCATGCTTCTTGGACAGGCCGTAGCCGAGACAACAGGTCTGTATGGTCTGCTTGTTGCTATGCTTCTCTTATTCGTTAAGCCACTTGTAGGCTAATCGTATAAGACTTTCTATATTTCAAGAAAGGAGGAGCAAATTTTAGATGGAAAGACTGTTTAATCTAGATTTCCAGTTGTTACATGATAGCGCGTTGCTTGCTATTTCTGTGTTCTTCCTGTTTCTTATCATGTCAAAGCTTCTATTTAATCCTGTGAGGGAATTCCTCAAGGCTAGACAGGAGCGAATTGCTACAGATCTCGAAACTGCTGCTACTGACAAGAAGGATGCAGCCGAGCTGAAGAGCGAATACGAAGAGAAGCTTCGTAATATTGACAAGGAAGCAGAGGCGATTCTTAGCGAAGCTAGAACGAAAGCCCTGAAGAATGAAGCCAGTATTGTTACTGAGGCAAAGGAAGAAGCGGCAAGAATCATCGAGAGAGCTCGTGAAGAGGCAGAGCTGGAGAAGAAGCGTGTAGCGGATGAGATGAAGCAGGAGATGGTTACCATTGCTGCGGCTATGGCGCAGAAGGTAGTTACTGCACAGATTGATGCTACGATTCAGGATGCTTTGGTCGATGAGACATTGAAGGAAATGGGTGGTTCTACATGGCAAAACTAGTAGCAGATGTCTACGGTGAGGCATTGTTTGAACTGGCACTGGAACAGAATCGTGTAGCAGAATACACGGAGGAAGCCAAGGCGCTGATTCAGATTCTGCAGGAGAATCCAGAGCTAACCCAGATGATGAATCATCCGAGCATCGGTAAGGATGAGAAGTTGGCGATGATTGAATCTGTATTCAAGGGCAAGGCATCTGACGAGATTGTCGGACTCATGCTCATGATTGAAGAGAAGAATCATTTCCAAGAAATGGAAGAAATATTCTCTCATTTCATTCAGAGATCGATGGAGCACCAGAATATCGGTATTGCTTATGTGACAACACCGATGGAGCTTTCTGCATCGAAGAAGGAAGAAGTAGAGAAGAAACTTCTAGAGACAACTAGATATGTCTCATTTGACATGAGATATGATGTGGACCCAAGCCTGATTGGTGGAATGGTGGTCCGCATAGGAGACAGAGTGGTGGATAGTAGTATTCGTACGAAGATTAACACCCTGTCACGTGAATTATCAAAAATACAGTTAAAGGTAGGTGAGAGCACTCCATGAATTTGAAACCGGAAGAAATCAGCTCCGTTATCAAGGAGCAGATGAAGAGATACGCATCACAGCTTGAAGTTGCCGATGTTGGTACCGTAATTCAGGTTGCTGATGGAATCGCCCGTGTTCATGGCCTAGAGAATGCTATGCAGGGTGAACTTCTGGAATTCCCAGGAGAAGTTTATGGAATGGTGTTGAACCTCGAGGAAGATAACGTTGGTGCCGTATTACTTGGTTCACAGCGTAATATCAGCGAAGGAGACACCGTTAAGACTACCGGTCGTGTCGTAGAGGTACCAGTTGGTGACGCTATGATGGGTCGTGTAGTAAATGCCTTAGGTCAGCCAATCGATGGCAAGGGACCTATTGAGACAGATAAGTACAGACAGATTGAGAGAGTTGCATCTGGTGTTATCAGCCGTAAGTCAGTTGATACGCCACTTCAGACCGGTATCAAGGCAATTGATTCCATGATCCCTATTGGACGTGGACAGAGAGAGTTGATTATCGGTGATAAGCAGACTGGTAAGACTGCAATTGCAATCGATACCATCATCAATCAGAAGGGTCAGAATGTAAAATGTATCTATGTTGCCATCGGTCAGAAGGCATCGACAGTTGCAAATATCGTTCAGACTCTGGAAGAGTTCGGTGCAATGAGCTACACCACGGTTGTAGCAGCTACCGCATCAGAGCTTGCTCCACTTCAGTATATTGCGCCATATTCTGGATGCGCAATTGGTGAGGAATGGATGGAAAATGGTGAGGACGTCCTCATTGTATATGATGATTTGAGCAAACATGCTACAGCTTATCGTACCCTCTCCTTACTGCTTCGTCGTCCACCAGGACGTGAGGCTTATCCAGGTGATGTCTTCTATCTGCATTCAAGACTTCTTGAGCGTGCAGCAAGACTTTCTGACAAGTTGGGTGGTGGATCACTGACGGCTCTGCCAATCATTGAGACACAGGCAGGCGATGTTTCTGCTTATATCCCTACTAATGTAATCTCTATCACAGATGGTCAGATTTATCTGGAGACGGATGCATTTAATGCAGGTATTCGTCCAGCTATTAACGCTGGTCTATCTGTATCTCGTGTTGGTGGTTCCGCACAGATCAAGGCTATGAAGAAGATTGCAGCTCCAATTCGAGTTGAGCTTGCTCAGTATCGAGAGCTCGCTTCCTTCGCACAGTTTGGTTCTGAGCTTGATGCGTCAACTGCAGAGCAGCTGGCACAGGGTGAGAGAATCACAGAGATGCTGAAGCAGCCTCAGTACCAGCCAATGGGCGTTGAATATCAGATTATGATTATCTTCGCAGCAACTCAGAAGTATCTGCTTGATATTCCTACGAGCGATGTTCTCAAGTTTGAGAAGGCGCTCTTCGAACTTGTAGATACCAAGTATCCTGAGATTCCAGAGACCATTCGCACAACGAAGGAAATGGATGATGCTACGAAGGAGAAGCTGGTTCAGGCAATTCTGGAATGCAAGAAGAGCTACACCTAGTATACAAGAAGGCGGTGATAAATTATGGCTTCTATGAGAGACATAAAGCGTAGAAAAACGAGTATCACAAGTACTCAGCAGATCACAAAAGCCATGAAGCTTGTATCGACGGTTAAGTTACAGAAGGCCCAGACCAAGGCGGAAGCTACGACACCATATTTCGACAAGATGTATCAGACGGTATCCTCTCTACTTGCCAAGGCAGGCAATGTGAATCATCCATATTTGCAGGCTAAGGAAGGTGGAAGGACGGCAGTCATCACCATAAGTTCCAATCGAGGACTCGCTGGTGGATACAATAGTAATGTGGTGAAGATGATCACAGGGGCAGAATTGGATGCCGATAATGTCGACATCTATGCTATTGGTACAAAGGCAGAAGAATCCCTGTCTCGCAAGGGTTATTCCATCGTGGAATCCTATGCTGAGGTTATGGATGCGCCTACCTATGACGATGCTAGAGCTATCTGTGATTTGGTTCTTGATCGCTACGCGAAGGGTGAGATTTCAGAGATTTATCTGGTCTATACTCATTTCAAGAATACCGTAGTTCAGGTGCCTACCATGCTGAAGCTCCTGCCGGTTACCATACCGGAAGAGACGGAGGCGGTAGAGGATTCCAATGTCATTATGACTTTCGAGCCAAATGAAGAGGAAGCCTTAGGCCTGATAATTCCAAAATACATTACAAGTTTGGTATACGGAGCCTTGACGGAGGCGGTTGCTTCCGAGAACGGCGCACGTATGCAGGCGATGGATTCTGCAACAAGTAACGCAGAGGAAATGATTGACGATTTGACACTGATGTACAACCGAGCACGACAGGGCTCTATCACCAATGAGCTGATAGAGATCATTGCCGGTGCAGAAGCCATCTCTTAGAGATGATCGTTGTGCATAACACTTTATAAGGAGTGATAGGAGAAAATGGCAGAAAAGAATATAGGAAAAATCACTCAGATTATTAGTGCGGTCCTCGATATTAAGTTTCCGGAGGGAAATCTTCCAGAGATTAATGAAGCAATCAATATTGCGACTAAAGATGGTGGCAAGCTGGTTGTAGAGGTTGCACAGCATCTGGGCGATGATACGGTCCGCTGTATCGCGCTGGGACCTACCGATGGTCTGGTGCGTGGTATGGAAGCTGTTGCCACTGGCGCACCTATCAAGGTACCAGTTGGTGAAGTAACACTGGGACGTATGTTTAATGTACTCGGCGAGCCGATTGATGAACAGCCAGCACCTGAGGCTGAGGAATATGATCCGATTCATCGTCCAGCTCCAACCTTCGAAGAGCAGTCTACCTCATCAGAGATTCTGGAGACAGGTATCAAGGTCGTTGACCTTCTGTGTCCATATCAGAAGGGTGGTAAGATTGGTCTGTTCGGTGGTGCTGGTGTAGGTAAGACGGTACTGATTCAGGAGTTGATTCACAACATCGCAACGGAGCACGGTGGATATTCAGTATTTACCGGTGTTGGCGAGCGTACTCGTGAAGGAAATGATTTGTATTATGAGATGAAGGAGTCTGGCGTTATTGATAAGACTTGCATGGTCTTCGGTCAGATGAATGAGCCACCTGGAGCACGTATGCGAGTTGGTCTTACTGGACTGACTATGGCAGAGTACTTCAGAGATAAGGGTGGTAAAGATGTGCTGCTCTTCATTGACAACATCTTCCGATTCACCCAGGCAGGTTCAGAGGTATCCGCACTTCTTGGTCGAGTTCCTTCAGCTGTAGGTTATCAGCCAACGCTGCAGACAGAGATGGGTGCTCTTCAGGAGCGTATCACCTCAACCAAGAACGGATCTATCACATCAGTTCAGGCGGTTTATGTACCAGCTGATGACTTAACAGACCCAGCTCCTGCAACAACATTCGCACATCTGGATGCAACAACTGTACTAGAGCGTTCTATTGCAGAGCTTGGTATTTACCCAGCGGTTGATCCGCTTGGTTCTACCTCTCGAATCCTGGATCCTCGTATTGTAGGACAGGAGCATTTCGAGACTGCAAGAGCGGTACAGGAGATTCTTCAGAAGTACAAGGAACTGCAGGATATTATCGCAATCCTTGGTATGGATGAGTTGTCAGAGGATGACAAGCTGGTTGTATCTCGTGCTCGTAAGGTACAGAGATTCCTGTCTCAGCCGTTCAATGTTGCAACTCAGTTTACAGGTCTCGAGGGTAAGTATGTTCCTGTACAGGAGACAATTCGTGGCTTCCAGGAGATTCTGGAAGGTAAGCTGGATGACGTGCCTGAGAACCTCTTCCTGAATAAGGGAACGATTGAGGAAGTAAAGGCAGCAGCCGGAAAGTAAGGGTAGTCACATGGCAGAGATGAATTTTACTGTTGAGATTATTACCCCTGACCGTTCTTTCTTCCGGGGCGAAGCTACCATGGTGGAATTCAATACTGTTGAGGGAGAGATTGGTGTATATCCGAATCATATTCCACTTACGACAGTACTTGCGCCTGGTATCGTAACCATCACGAATGGGGAAGAGAAGAAGCAGGCTGCAGTTCATGCGGGATTTGCAGAGATTCTGGGTGATAAGGTAACCCTTCTTGCAGAGATTGCAGAATGGCCAGATGAGATTGATCTCAATAGAGCAAAGGCAGCGGAGGATCGTGCTCGCGAGAGGCTTGCAGCCAAGGCAGAAGACCTGGATGTAGCAAGAGCAGA
This sequence comes from Lachnospiraceae bacterium, assembly GCA_963661945.1. Lineage (GTDB taxonomy): Bacteria > Bacillota > Clostridia > Lachnospirales > Lachnospiraceae > CAVLDP01. The sequence goes on along the minus strand of CAVLDP010000013.1, from coordinate 18,309 downwards.
GATTGCGCTGAAGAAGGCCCTGGTTCGTCAGGACATCGTGGCAATGAAATAACATACTATGTGAGACATAGTAAGAAAGCTCGAGGTGGTAGACACTTTTTATCTAGTGTCTACGAATCCTTGAGCTTTTTCTGTAGGTATAGTATAGTTTATCGAGAATTTTTGGAGAGAGCGTATCCTATATGAGAGAAATACAGAATTCGATAAATCGAAGAAAAGCGGCAGTTGCTACAATCCTTGCAGTTTTTGTAAGTCTTGGAATGAGTCTGTCAATCAGTAAGATGATTGATTTGGAAGAGACCTATGAGACACTGGATGTGGAATCCACGATGCAGGTTTTCTGGAGGAATATTTTCTTGACCTTCTCAGCAAATCGACAATCCGTGCTTCTTATGGCCTTGCTTCTTGCGGTCATCATTTATCTGGGGCTTACGATTCGACGACCTGTCGGTGAGAGTATCTGTCTGGGGCTTATTGCCTTGCTTTTTGGCTTCTTCAAGTTTGCATGCTATAGCTATAAAGCTGAAGATTTCCTGAGTATACAGTATCTGTTTGATGGAGAGACAGAGACGCTAATCAAGATTCGGGTGCTCTGGAAGATACTTGCATATACTATTATGGCTTATTTTCTCCTGCAGGATGCTATGGAGATAATCCGCCTTCGTTTCGTGCAGAAGGAGGCAGAGTGGACCGCTAAGCCTGGAGCATCAGACCTATTTCGCCGAGCCGGCCTTATCTTTACGGCCTGGATTCCATATTTTCTGATCTTCTATCCAGGTACATCGAATGAAGATACGACGATTCAGCTCATGGAGTATTTTGAGATACCAAGCTACATCAATGAGATGACACCAGTTCAGGGAGATGGAATCTATCTGACCAATCATCATCCTTATTTTCTGACCCAGCTCTTCGGGCATTTCGCAGAATGGGGACTTGAAATGGGTGATATTCAGGTGGGAATTGCTGCCTATGCACTTCTTCAGATGGTCTTCCTGGCCTTTGTCTTTGCTATTGCCGTGAATTATCTGCAGTATCTAGGTGCGACGAAGAAGAGATGTAGGATTGTGCTTATTCTTTTTGCATTTCTTCCAATCTTCCCTATGTATGCGACGACGCTTGTCAAGGATACGCCATACGCAGCCTATTGCCTTCTGATGATGATTATGATGTGGGAGGTGGAGCGAACGAAGGGGCAGGCTTTACAAAATGCCTGGTTTGACCTGGCTATGTTCGTCGTGGCATGGATGATGATGCTGACCAAGGTTTACGGCGAATACGTGATGGCAGTGATCTTTATCTTCTATGCCATTAAGTATCGAAGGATGTTTCTTAGAGTAGTGATTACAACCTTACTTCCAGTTCTTCTCTTTCAATTTGTCTATGTATCCATTTTCCTGCCGGCCAAGAATGTAGCGCCAGGTGGAAAGCAGGAGGCGCTGTCCATTCCGCTTCAGCAGACGGCGCGTTATGTGATTCAGTATGGAGATGAAGTGACATCAGAGGAGAAGAAGGCAATTGATGCTGTGATTCCATACGACAAGATCGAGAAGCTCTACGAGCCGGAACTTTCAGACAAGCTGAAGAGAAAATACAATCAGGAAGTTACAGAGGAAGAGCTTAAGACTTATTTCAAGATCTGGCTTCAGATGGGGCTGAAGCATCCGCTTTGCTATATTGATGCGACGCTTAATAATATCTACCAGTATTTTGATGTGAACAAGAAATCCTCACTTGCGTATTATCAAATGAATACCTATCTGCAGGATCATCCGAAGAAATACCCAGAGGCCGAGTATAGCTGGCTCTATGTGGGCAATTCTGAGGAAATGACAGATTATCGCTATATGGTGAATCAGTGGATATTGATACTTCAGAAGATTCCTGGAATTAACCTCTTCCTGTCACTTGGCATGCTTCCGTATATTGTGGCTTGTATGCTGGTGCTGAATCTTAGTCGAGGGCGTCGCAGGTATAATCTTGCTATGCTTATTCCAGTACTGACGGTGGCTATCTGTATTATGTCGCCAGACAATGGAAACAGCCGTTATGTGGAACCGATACTATATTCTCTGCCATTTTATATGGCTCTTCTGACATTGCCGAGGGAAGACGAGGATGCTATAATAAGCCTATCGGAGGGGTAGACTATGGATATCGAGACGAGACAGCATATCGAGGATTTGCAGATTCGAATGAGGGGAATTGATAGTAAGATTTCGGTCCTCCAAGAGGAGATTGATTCTCTGAATCGAGAGAGGCTTGCGATTATGAAGGAGATTCAGATGAATTCTGATTCGCAGTATGAGCAAACTCTGTTGACTCAGCTATATGAACAGCGGAAGAACAAGAAATAGTTTGCATCTAAATAGATCAGGGCGCCTTTTTGGGCGCCCTGTTTTTGTTAGAAGGTCTTAAGCTCGTCATCTTCATTGGAGGATTTTATGATTTCGCGAATCTCGACTTCATAAGAATAGTTGGCATTTACGGCAACAAGTGCAGTGTCGCCTACCTTTCGACCAAGCAAGGCTTTGCCAAGAGGTGATTCGATGGAGATTCGGTTGGTCATGGAATCACCACGGATAGAGGTTGTGATCTTGTAGGTCTCCTCCTCGTCGTCTTCTGGAATATAGATGCGGACGGAATCGTTGAGGCCAACTTCGTCTGCAGATGAAGTGTCTTCGACGATTGTTGCATTCTTGAGCATTCGCTCCAGATAGTGGATACGGCCTTCGTTCTGGTTCTTGAATCGCTTGGCAGCATAATATTCGAAATTCTCGGAGAGGTCACCCTGCGCGCGGGCCTCCTTCAGGTCGGCAAGGGCTTCCTTTCGAACCACGAGCTTGCGGTGCTCGATTTCCTCCTCGATCTTGCGTACATCTTCTGTGGTGAGTCTTTCGCCCATTTCATTTCCTCATTTCTAAGTAGAATGCAATTATTATAGCACATATGGAGTCTAACTTGCGAAGAGGTCACTTTGTTGCTATAATTTAGAAGTTTGAATAGACGATGATAGAATGAGGATAAGAATACATGGGAATCAGTGTAGTTCTTCTATCTTATAAGGAAGAGGAGAATCTTCGTGTCTTGCTTCCTGAGATTATAGAGAATGTTGAAAAATGTGGCGAGGAATATGAGATTCTCGTTATTGATACTGAGAAGCCGCTTGACCATACAGAAGATGTGTGCAAGCAGTTTGGCGCTCGCTATATTAATCAGGAAGAGAAGGGCTTCGGAGGCGCTTTCCGTACAGCGATTAAGTATGCTTCGATGGAGAAGTTTCTGATTATGGACAGCGACGGATCTCACCAGCCCAAATATATTCCAGAGATTTATCATAAGTTCGTAGATGAGAAGTGTGATGTTGCAATCGGATCTCGTTATTGTAAGGGTGGCGAATCGAATGACGCCAAGTCTTCTCAGATTATGAGTCATATGTTAAATGGTGCTTATCGACTGGCCCTTGGCATTTATGCGCATGATTTGTCTACAGACTATCGTATGTATCACACGAAGGCGCTCAAACGCGTGGAGCTTCAGTGTGTGAATTATGATGTTCTTGAAGAGGTTCTCCTGAAGCTCAAGCTCAATAAGAAGAACCATAAGCTTAAGGTTGGCGAGGTGCCGATTTCCTTTAGCAAGCGCATGTTTGGCGAGTCTAAGAGAAGGTTACTTCCATTTATCATGAGCTATATTAAGACGATATTTCATCTGATCGGAGTCCGTATTGAGGCCTCCGTGAGAAGATAAGAAAAGAGGATTATTATGTCAGATTCAAGACAAGGCGAGAAGCAGACGCTTGGTCAGCAGATCATGAGATTTATCGTGGTAGGCTTCACGAGCTTCTTTATTGATTTCGTCATTACAATGGTTGTGGCGAAGATTTGCCGAAAGACAGGTATGAGCGCAACTGCAGCAGCAGGTGTTGGTGCTTTCTTTGGTTTTACCATTTCGCTTATTGTGAACTATTTCCTTAGCATGCGCTTCGTGTTTGCGCGCAAGGAAGACATGGATCGCCGCAAGGAATTTGTCATTTTTGCCATTCTTTCCTTGATTGGACTGGGTATTAATGAGCTTATCATTCTTCTATGCATGACGATGATTAATCATATCGGTTGGTGTCATGCTTTTACCATGTGGTGTACAAATATCGTGAATTTCGTTATGAAGGGCTTTACCTTCGACAGCATGGCAACTGCAGGTTCCAAGATTATTGCAACCGGTATTGTCATGGTATATAACTTCTTATCTCGTAAGAAGTTCTTAGAGCAGAAGGATGAGGCTGAGGTAGCATAATGGAGAGAATAGTAATTACCGGATTTTCTGGATTTGTGAGTAGACATTTCTTGGATTTCCTCTATAAGAATGAATATCGATATGAGATCTTAGGACTTGATATTAATGAGCCGAAGGTTGATCTGAATCAGTATAAGGATATCCTCGATATTCGTTTTCAGAAGGTGAATTTGCTTGATGCAGAGGAGCTTCGAGCAGCGCTTGAGACTTTTGCACCGAACTATATTCTGCATTTGGCTGCATTTTCGAGCGTGTCTTATAGCTGGCAGCATCCAGCAGAGTGCTTCGACAATAACACCAAGGTTTTTCTTAATCTGGTCGAGTCGGTTCGAAGCCTCAAGTTGAATTGCAGAATTCTGTCTGTTGGTTCTTCTGAGGAATATGGCAATGTGCAGAAAGCAGATCTTCCGCTGGTTGAGACCATGAATCTGAAGCCGGTTAGTCCTTATGCGGTAGCCAGAGTGTCTCAGGAGATGCTCTCAAAGGTTTATGTGGATTCCTTTGGAATGGATATCGTACTGACAAGATCCTTCAATCATATGGGACCTTATCAGGATGAGCGATTTGTAGTTCCATCCTTTGTCCGTAGAATCCTGGATGTGAAGCAGGCAGGAAGTAGCAGGGGCTCTATCGAGACTGGTGATGTAACAATCGTTAGGGATTTTGTTGATGTCCGCGATGTGGTTCGCGCTTACTATCTTCTCTTGAAGGAAGGTCAGCCGGGCAAGGTATATAATATCTGCTCTGGTCAGGGCGTGGCTCTTGAAGATGTAATTACGCAGATTGCTTCTATTGTAGAGGTGGAGATATCTGCTACGGTGAATCCGGAATATGTAAGACCAGATGACAACCGCGTTATCATTGGTTCGTATGACAGACTGAACAAGGAACTCGGCTGGAAGCCGGAGATTCCGCTACGTAAGACGCTTGAGGATATGGTTTCCTATATGGAGACAGTTTAGAGAAGGAGAATTCTATGGCAAAGAGAGCACTGATTACAGGTATTACTGGTCAGGACGGAAGTTACCTGGCAGAGTTTCTATTAGAGAAGGGATATGAGGTTCATGGAATCACACGTCGTGCTTCCATTTCTAATACAGCACGTATTGATCATCTGATTGCAGCGAATTCTATCACATTGCACGATGGCGATATGACAGATTCGAATGCGCTGTTTCGTATCATTCAGGAGGTGAAGCCAGACGAGATCTACAACCTGGCTGCTCAGTCTCATGTGCAGAACAGCTTTGATGTGCCTCTCTATTCAGGTGATGTGGATGCGCTTGGTGTTCTTCGAATCCTGGATGCAGTACATACACTTGGCATGGACAAGACTTGCAAGATCTACCAGGCTTCTACTTCAGAGCTCTATGGTCAGGTAGAGGAAGTTCCACAGAATGAGAACACTCCATTTCATCCATTCAGCCCATATGCGGTTGCGAAGCAGTATGGCTTCTGGATGATGAGAGAATATCGCGATGCTTATGGTCAGTTTGCGGCAAATGGAATTCTGTTCAATCATGAATCAGAAAGACGTGGCGAGACCTTCGTTACTCGTAAGATCACTCTTGCGGCAGGACGTATTGCAGAAGGCCTGCAGGATTGCCTGTATCTGGGTAATCTCGATTCAAAGCGTGACTGGGGTTACGCCAAGGATTATGTAGAGTGTATGTGGCTGATTCTCCAGCAGGATGAGCCGGACGATTACGTAATTGCAACGGGTGTACAGCATACAGTTCGTGAGTTTGCAACGCTTGCCTTCAAGCATGTCGGCATCGACATTGAGTGGCAGGGCGAAGGCGTAGATGAGAAGGGTATCGACAAGGCAACAGGTCGCGTTGTCGTTGCAGTAAGCCCTGACTTCTATCGTCCGACAGATGTTGTGGACCTTTGGGGAGATCCAACCAAGGCTAAGACCAAGCTTGGATGGAATCCACAGACTACTTCGTACGAGGATTTGGTTCGTATTATGGCAGAGCATGACCATGCACTTGCTAAGCAGGAGAAGATGCTGAAGGCATAAGAAATTACAGGAGGGGGGCTTTATTTAGCGCCCCTCTTTTTATATAATGAAGTTGATTTTGCATAAATGAGATAAGGAGATTTGGTATGACAAAAGAGATGTACAGAAGATGGCTGGATGCGAACCTGGAGGATGCCGACCTCAAGCCAGAGTTACTCGCAATCGAAGGAGATGACGCTGCGATCGAGGATAGATTTGCAGTATCCCTGAAGTTTGGAACAGCTGGACTTCGTGGTGTGCTTGGCGCAGGTACGAACCGTATGAATATCTACGTGGTTCGTCAGGCAACACAGGGTCTGGCAAACTGGGTGAAGACAGAGGGTGGCAACCAGACTGTTGCAATCGCCTACGATAGTCGTCTGAAGAGTGACATCTTCGCCAAGGAAGCAGCAGGCGTTCTTGCTGCCAATGGAATCAAGGTTCGTATCTATGATGCCCTGATGCCGGTACCAGCTCTCTCCTTTGCTACAAGATATTACAAGTGTAATGCAGGTATTATGGTGACAGCTTCTCATAACCCTGCCAAGTACAATGGTTACAAGGCATATGGCCCAGATGGTTGCCAGATGACAGATGATGCAGCTGCCATTGTATATGCAGAGATTCAGAAGACGGATGTGCTGACCGGAGCTAAGTACATGTCCTTTGCAGAGGGCGTGGAAGCAGGACTGATTCGTTTCGTAGAGGACAAATGCAAGTCTGATTTCTACGAGGCAATTGAGGCTCGTCAGGTTCGTCCAGGTCTGGCCAAGACAGCAGGCCTTAAGCTCGTATATTCTCCACTGAATGGTACCGGTCTTGTGCCAGTAACCCATATTCTGAATGATATGGGTATTACAGATATCACGATTGTACCAGAGCAGGAGTATCCAAATGGTTATTTTACAACCTGTTCTTATCCAAACCCAGAGATCTTCGAAGCTCTTGAACTTGGTCTTAACCTGGCCAAGGAAACAGGTGCTGACCTCATGCTTGCAACAGATCCAGATGCAGACCGTGTGGGTATCGCCATGAAATGTCCAGATGGCTCCTATGAGCTTGTATCTGGTAATGAGATGGGCGTCCTTCTCTTAGATTACATCTGCGCTGGTCGTATCGAGAATGGCACTATGCCGAAGAACCCGGTTGCTGTGAAGTCTATCGTGTCTACACCACTTGCTGATGCAGTTGCAGAGCATTATGGGGTTGAGATGAGAAATGTACTCACAGGCTTTAAGTGGATCGGCGATCAGATTGCAGGCCTTGAAGCAGCTGGCGAAGTGGATCGATTCATCTTCGGCTTTGAGGAGTCTTATGGTTATCTGGCAGGACCTTATGTGCGTGACAAAGATGCGGTTATTGGCTCTATGTTAATCTGCGAGATGGCTGCATATTATAGAAGCATCGGTTCTTCCATCAAGCAGAGATTAGAGGAAATCTATGCAGAGTATGGCAGATATCTGAACAAGGTGGATTCCTTTGAATTCCCAGGACTTAGCGGTATGGATAAGATGGCTGGCATTATGGAGAGCCTTCGTCAGAACCCACCTACAGAGTTCGCAGGAATTTCCGTTACGAAGGTGACAGACTATCAGAAGTCTGAGGAGACTGGTCTTCCAGCAGCGAATGTTCTTATCTACGCCCTGGAGAATGGCGAGACTGTTGTTGTTCGTCCATCCGGAACAGAGCCAAAGATTAAGACATATTTCACAACAAAGGGCAAGGATCTAGCAGAGGCTGAGGCACATAAGGAAGCACTCTCTGCTGCACTGAAGCCAATCTTAGCATAGGGGATTTTGGGGTATGAATACATATGGAGTTATTATGGCAGGAGGCGGCGGAACCCGCTTCTGGCCTCTGTCACGTCATGAGGAGCCTAAGCAGCTTCTGAATCTGTCTGGGAAGGACCTCATGGTAAATGAAACCATCGATCGTGTGGCTACACTTGCCAAGCTAGAAGACATCTTTGTTGTGACGAATGTAGATCAGGCACCGAAGATGGCAGAAGCTACAGATGGTCGTCTGAAGAAGGACCATATCTTATCTGAGCCATGCGCCAGAAATACTGCTGCATGCATCGGTTATGCAGCCCTTGAGATTCTGGAGAAGTATGGCGATGGTGTAATGTGCATCTTCCCATCGGACCACTTCATCAAGGATACGGAGGCTTTTACCAGAGTCCTGAAGGAAGCAATTCGAATTGCTGAGGAAGAGAATAATCTTGTGACACTTGGTATCACACCAACATTTCCATCGACGGGATATGGCTATATCAAGTTTGACAAGAATCTAACAAGCGTGGGTAAGCCTGTGCTTGAATTCAAGGAGAAGCCAGACCTCGCCACGGCAGAGGCTTATGTGGCTTCTGGTGAATATGCATGGAATAGCGGCATGTTTGTCTGGAAGGCATCTGTTATCATGGATCATTTCAAAGAACTTCTGCCAGATGTCTATGCTTGTCTTGAGGAGCTTCGAGGATTCATGAATACGGAAGAAGAGGCGGAGGCAATCAAGCGTATTTATCCTACTATTCCTAGCATCTCAATCGACTATGGCATCATGGAGCAGGCTTCGGATGTTAAGGTAATCTCTGCAGAGATGGGTTGGAATGATGTAGGAAGCTGGGATAACCTGGGAGTTCTCTATGATGAGGATTCGGACGGCAATATCTTCGCTGGAGATCATCTGGCAATTGATACCAAGGGTTGCATTACCTATTCGAAGAAGAGACTTATCTCAACGGTTGGTGTCGAGAATCTGATTATCGTTGAGACGGATGATGCCATTATGGTATGCGACAAGAATCGCGCTCAGGATGTGAAGCTTATCGTTGAGGAACTGAAATCCAAGGGACGCGAAGAATTATTATAGAATCGTGATATTATGAGTGAGATACTTACTTTGGTAGTGCCCTCCTACAATGAGGAGGAGTCACTACCAATCTTCTATGAGACAACAGAAGAGATCCTAAGAGAGAAGCTGCCAGACCTGGCTGTGGAATATCTCTTTGTAGACGATGGCTCTTCCGATGGAACGCTTGAAGTGCTGCATAAGCTGTCTCAAGCGGACGAGCGAGTGCACTATATTTCATTTTCCAGGAATTTCGGCAAAGAGGCTGCAATCTATGCAGGTCTGGAGAATGCGACCGGTGATTTGGTTGCTATTATGGATGCAGATCTTCAGGATCCGCCAAGCCTCCTGCCTAGGATGTATGACTGCATCAAGGAAGAGAAGGTGGACTCGGTTGGATCACGCAGAGTGACCAGAGCGGGAGAACCTGTGATTCGAAGCTTCTTTGCACGCAGATTCTATTCCATTATGGAGAAGATCTCTCATACAGAGGTTGTTGATGGAGCCAGAGATTATCAGATGATGAATCGCAAGGTTGTCGATGCAATTCTATCGATGGGCGAGTACAATCGCTTCTCCAAGGGCATCTTTGGCTGGGTCGGTTTCCGCAAGAAATGGTTAGAGTATGAGAATGTAGAGCGGGCAGCAGGGGAGACGAAGTGGTCCTTCTGGTCCTTGTTTGTGTATGCGCTCGATGGAATTGTGGCATTCTCGACGGCGCCTCTTGTGTTGTCTTCAGTTATGGGCGTGATTTTCTGCCTGTTAGCATTTGCAGCAATTATATTTATTATTATTCGTACACTTATTTTTGGAGATCCGACCTCGGGCTGGCCGTCTATGGTTTGTATTATCATGCTGGTGAGCGGTGTGCAGCTACTCTGCATCGGAATCTTGGGTCAGTATATGGCCAAGACCTATCTTGAGACCAAGCATCGACCACTCTATTTGATTGAAGAGTGCAAGTTGGAGAATCGTACTATTGAGTAAGAAGTGAGGGGAATATGGTTAGAGAGAAGAAGGAAGAGATCTTAGAGAAAGCTGGCGAGGCCAAGGATGAAATCCTAGAGAAGGCTGGCGAAGCCAAGGATGAAATCCTAGAGAAGGCTGGCGAAGCCAAGGACGAAATCCTGGAAAAAGCTGGCGAGGCCAGAGAGGATATCCGCGAGAAGGTGGAGGATATTAACTTTAACACTTCTTGTATCGAGAGGGATGCCTTCATGTTACATGGACCGCTGGCGGATCAGGGATATGACTGGTGGTGGCATTCATTTACCGGAGTTCACGAGAAGACAGGCGAAGAGAAGGCCTTCTTCATAGAGTTCTTCACAGTGAATCCTTCTCTTGGCGGGGCGGAGCCAATCTATGGCCAGCTTCCGGAAAACCGTGAGAAGGGCGTGAAGCCGTCCTATATGATGGTCAAATGTGGCGCTTGGGGCGAAGATCACGCGCAGTTGCATCGTTTCTTCGGCTGGGATGATGTCGTAGTGAAGGAAGATGTTCCATATCATATTAGTGCGGGTGAGTGCTTCTGTTCTGAGACGAGAACCCTGGGACAGGTCTGTGTCTCTGAGGAAGAGGCAGCAGAGCATCCGGAGTGGATGAGTGATGCTGGTCGTATGATTTGGGATCTGCAGATTGACAAGAATCTAACATTTAACGTAGGCTATGGCGCAAGCAAGGCAATGCGCGACACGGATGCTTTCGAGATGTTCTGGCATGTGGAAGGTATGAGGACTGCCTACACAGGCAAGGTCAACTACAACGGTGAGACCTATCTGGTAAGCCCGGAGAATTGCTATGGCTACGCAGATAAGAATTGGGGACATGATTTCACATCGCCATGGCTTTGGATTGCATCAAGTAATCTTAAGTCGAAGATATCAGGAGAGAAGCTTCAGGATTCGGCTTTCGTGATCGGAGGCGGCAGACCAAAGGTTGGAAATCTGGCTCTTGATCATAAGCTCCTCGGCGCCTTCTGGTATGAGGGAGAAGCCTATGAATTCAACTTCTCCAAGGTTTGGACTCTGCCGAGAACCAAGTTTGCTTGCAAGGAGAATAAGAACAAGGTAGTTTGGCGCGTAGAGATGGAGACGCCGATTGCTCTGATGCAGCTTAGTCTTACCTGCCAGAAGAAGGACATGCTGCTTGTGAATTATGAGGCACCAGATGGAGCCAAGAAGCATAATCACCTCTGGAATGGTGGTAATGGTGTGGGCGAGGTTAAGCTCTTCCGCAAGAAGATTTCCCTGAAGAACAAGTGGGAATGGGAGCTCATTGACGATATAGAGATTCGAAATGCCGGTTGTGAATACGGCGAATATGACAAATAGAGAAGTAGGTGTTACGATGGCAGTTTTAAGTGGATTGAAGCCTGAGAAGGTATTTCATTATTTTGAGGAGATCAGTAAGATTCCTCGTCCTTCCTATCACGAGGAGGAAATCAGCGATTATCTGGTACGATTCGCCAGATTGCATAGCTTAGAATATTACACGGATGACCTCCATAATGTAATCATGATCAAGGAGGCCAGTGCAGGATACGAGAATGTCGAGCCAATCATCCTTCAGGGACATATGGATATGGTCTGTGAGAAGGAAGCAAATTGTACGAAGGATATGATGACAGAAGGCCTGGATCTTGAGGTAAATGGTGATTATATCTCAGCAAAGGGGACGACGCTCGGTGGTGATGACGGTATTGCAGTTGCATTTGCACTGGCAATTCTGGATGATGATACGATTGCTCACCCTCGTCTCGAGTTTGTATGCACAGTTTCTGAAGAGGTTGGTATGGATGGTGCAGCAGGCATTGACCTTAGCATGCTGAAGGGACACAAGCTACTGAACCTCGATTCTGAGGAAGAGGGATATATTCTCTGCTCCTGCGCAGGTGGCGGAACGGCCAGAGTGACACTTCCTGTGAATCGCGAGACCTGCGAAGATTCCGTTGTCGAGATTGAGATTGCTGGTTTGACTGGTGGACATTCAGGAACAGAGATTCATAGAGGGCGTGCATCTGCTACCATGCTCCTCCTTCGCATGCTTACGTCTTCCATGAAGAAGACGGGAATTCGCCTGCTTTCTCTTACAGGCGGCTCCAAGGACAATGCCATTCCGCGTGAGGCGAAGGCTAGTGTGGCTGTATCCGATGAGAAGCTTGAGCTTCTGCTGAAGATTCTTGAGATAGAGAGACGGGCGGCTGTGGCAGAATTCTCTGTGACAGATCCTGCTATGGATATTCAGGTGAAGATCTCAGATGAGGCGGGAATCGCTGGCGAAGAAATCCAGGTTCTTACGAAGAGAGATACAGCAAGGGTTCTTGCACTTATGAATGCTCTGCCAAATGGAGTGATTCGCATGTGCGATAACATGGATGGCCTGACAGAGACTTCTCTGAATCTCGGTATTACATCCCTGGAGGATGAGGAACTTGTTCTTGGATATTCTGTTAGAAGTTCGGTTGCATCAGCTTATCAGGCTCTTGTGACGAAGCTTTCCTTCTTATCCGAATCGCTTGGTGCAGAGATTTCTATGCATGGAGAGTATCCGGCCTGGGAATTCCGCAAAGATTCCGTTCTTCGAGATACGGCTGTTGCTACTTACCGCGAGATGTTTGGCAAGGAGCCGATTGTGACGACAATGCATGCAGGCGTAGAGTGTGGATTGCTGTCAGATAAGATTAAGAACCTGGATGCGATTAGTATCGGTCCAGACCTTCTCGATATACATACACCAGAGGAGCGCATGAGCATTTCCTCCGTTCAGAGAATGTATGACTATGTGCTGAAGATTATCTCTTGCAAATAGCAGATAAATTTGCTATTCTGCTAGGGTAAATTTCAAAATTACGATATATGTCAAAAAATATGGTTTTGATGTCTCTACCTGGACACCGTAAATGTCCAGACTATCGGTTATAACTTATTTGTTATTTGTGTGCCGATTCCAGAGACTTTGGAATCGGCTTTTTTGTCATAAAAAGGAGAGAGAAATGAAGAAAATGAAACGTCTACTTGCACTAGGCCTTGCTTCTATTATGGCAATGTCTCTGTGCGCATGTGGTGCTAAGTCTACGGACGAGAGCGCAAGCGGTGCTGCAGATGCTACTGCTGCATCTGATGTGAAGATTGGTTTTATCACATTACACGATGAGAATTCTACTTATGACAAGAACTTCATCGACGCAGCCAAGGCGGCATGCGAAGAGATGGGTGTTGAGTACGAGTTCAAGAATAACATTCCTGAGGGACAGGAGTGCTACGATGCAGCTTGTGAGCTTGCAGATGATGGTTGCGATATCGTATTTGCTGATTCCTTTGGTCATGAGGATTATATGATCCAGGCTGCCAAGGAATTCCCAGAGGTACAGTTCTGCCACGCAACAGGTACACAGGCACATACTGCTGGACTTGATAACTTCCACAACGCTTTCGCTACAATCTACGAAGGTCGTTACTTAGCTGGTGTTGCAGCTGGTATGAAGTTAAATGAGATGATTGCAAATGGTGACATCACAGAAGACCAGGCTAAGATGGGTTATGTAGGCGCTTATACATACGCTGAGGTTATCTCTGGATATACTTCTTTCTATCTTGGTGCTAAGTCTGTTTGCCCAAGCGTAACTATGGATGTTACATTTACCGGATCATGGTATGATGAGACAGCTGAGAAGGAAGGCGCAAACAAGTTAATCGAGAATGGTTGCGTACTGATTTCACAGCATGCTGACTCTATGGGTGCTCCTACTGCTTGTGAGGAAGCTGGTGTTCCTGATGTATCTTACAATGGTTCTACTGAGTCTTCTTGCCCTAATACATTTATCGTATCATCAAGAATTGACTGGGCTCCATACTTCACCTACATCATCGAGTGTGTAGAGAATGGCGAAGCAATCGATACAGATTGGGTTGGTACACTTGCAACTGGTTCTGTAGTTCTTACAGATCTTGGTTCTGCAGCTGCTGAGGGAACTCAGGAAGCAATCGATGAAGCCAAGGCTGAGCTTGAGGCTGGTACAACTCATGTATTTGACACTACTACATTTACTGTAGAGGGTGCAGCACTTGATTCTTACATGGCTGATGTTGATACAGATGCTGATTATACAGCAGACACAGAGGCAATCACAGATGGTTACTTCGCTGAGTCTACTTATCGTTCAGCACCTTACTTCGATGTTCGTATCGACGGCATCAACCTTCTGGATGAGTCTTACTAAGAGCATCTGACAAATAAGTCAAAGAGGACTTTATCGGGGGCGGCATTATGTCGCCCCTTTTTATTGTTTATGAGAGGAGAATTCGCTGTGGAGAATTCACGCGCTGCAGTGCAGCTTAGAGGAATCACCAAGAGATTCGGTTCCGTGGTAGCAAATGACAAGGTTGACCTGACGATTAACCGCGGAGAGATCTTAGCTCTCTTGGGTGAGAATGGTAGTGGCAAGACTACCCTGATGAATATGTTATCTGGAATCTATTATCCGGATGAAGGTCAGATTTTGATTAATGGAGAAGAGGTGGTTATCGCTTCTCCTAAGGACGCTTTTGATTTGGGCATTGGTATGGTGCATCAGCATTTCAAATTAATTGATGTCCTAACTGCTGCGGAGAACATTATCCTTGGTCTTCCAGGCAAGCTGAATGTGAAGGAAGCGTCAGAGAAGATTCGAGCTATCTGTGAGAAATATGGCTTCGATGTGGATCCGGACAAGAAGATCTACGATATGTCAGTCTCTGAGAAGCAGACTGTTGAGATTGTGAAGGTTCTATATCGTGGAGCGGATATTCTGATTCTTGACGAGCCGACAGCCGTTCTTACTCCGCAGGAAACTGAGAAGCTATTTGCGGTACTTAGGAATATGAGGGAGGATAACAAGGCTATTGTTATCATTACCCATAAGATGCACGAAGTAGAGAGTCTATCAGATCGCGTGGCAGTTCTTAGAAAGGGTACCTATGTAGGTGAGATGGTTACCGCTGAGACTAATGCGCAGGAAATGACAGATATGATGGTCGGTCGTGCGGTTGTGCTTAATATCGATCGCAAGGACCCTGTAGATCCGAAGCCTCGTATCGTAGTTCAGGGACTTACGGTAAAGGATGAAGAGGGAATCGAGAAGCTGCATGATGTGAGCTTCACCGCGAATTCTGGAGAGATTCTAGGAATTGCCGGAATCTCTGGCTGTGGTCAGAAGGAACTTCTGGAAGCAATTGCTGGACTTCAGCCGACAGAAGCGGGAAGCGTCACCTATATTCACGATGATGGTGAAGAGGAGGCTCTGCTTGGACTTGATCCTCGCAAGATCTCTGAGCTTGGTGTTTCCCTGTCCTTCGTTCCGGAGGATCGACTTGGTATGGGACTTGTCGGCAATATGGACCTTGCCAACAACATGATGCTTCGTTCTTTTAGAAATGGTAATTCTCGTTTCTTCACCGATCGTAAGGCGCCGAAGGAGCTTGCCGAGAACGTGGTGAGGGAGCTTGAAGTTGTAACTCCTGGTATTGATACTCCAGTTCGCCGCTTGTCTGGTGGAAATGTGCAGAAGGTCCTGGTCGGTCGCGAGATTGCATCAGCGCCAACTGTTCTCATGACAGCTTATGCGGTTCGTGGACTTGATATTAATTCTTCTTATACAATATACGACCTGATTAACAAGCAGAAGGAAGCGGGCGTTGCTGTAATCTTCGTTGGTGAGGATTTGGATGTTCTGCTTCAGCTATCGGATCGAATCCTGGTGCTCTGTGGCGGAGAGGTGTCCGGCATTATCGATGGTCGGACAGCTACCAAGAACCAGGTTGGTATGATGATGACGAAGGTAGGAGGTAATCAAGATGAGTAATACAAAGCATAGAGAGCCTCTGCTCCATGTCTCCAAGAGAGATGCCTTATCTAAGCCAAAGGCTTGGGGCATTCGTTTTATTGCTATTCTTCTTGCGCTGATACTTTGCGCAATTATTACGACGGTTTGCACTGGTGATAATCCAGTCTCTGTCTATGTATCCATTTTCAATGGTGCATTCGGTACCGAGAGAAAATCCTGGATTACGCTTCAGAACCTGTCGATTCTTCTGATTATTGCACTTGCACTGACGCCAGCCTTCAAGATGACCTTCTGGAATATTGGTGGTGAAGGTCAGGTCTTGATGGGTGGACTTGCATCGGCTGCTTGCATGATTAAGCTTGGTGATTCTCTGCCAAATGGCCTTCTGATTCTCCTTATGGTGGTGACATCTCTTCTTGCGGGAGCAATCTGGGGATTAATTCCTGCCATTCTCAAGGCAAAGTGGAACACGAATGAGACACTGGCTACACTTATGATGAACTACATTGCGATTCAGCTGGTGGCCTTCTATACCATTCGTTGGGAAGTGCCAAAGGGCTCTGGTAAGATTGGTATCATTAACCAGGACACGGAGTTTGGCTGGCTTCCAAATATTGGAGATAATAAGTATCTCCTCACAATTATTGTTGCTCTGCTTGTTACGGTCTTTATGTACATTTACCTGAAGTATACAAAGCATGGCTATGAGATCTCTGTCGTTGGCCAGTCGGTGAATACAGCTCGCTACGTTGGAATCAAGGTGGAGAAGGTTATTGTTCGTACTATGCTTCTCTCTGGCGCGATCTGCGGATTGGCAGGACTTCTTCTGGTTGGCGGCATCAATCACACGATCACGACGACGATTACTGATGGACAGGGCTTCACCGGCGTGCTGGTATCGTGGCTTGCCAAGTTTAACCCGATTGCCATGATTGCGACATCCTTCCTGATTATCTTCATGGATCGTGGCGCAAGTGAGATTTCTACTCAATTTGGGTTAAATGAATCATTTGCTGATATCTTAACCGGCGTGATTCTCTTCGTAATTATCGGTTCAGAATTTTTCATCCGATACAAGGTGACCCTGAATAAGTCTAAGAAGGAGGTGGCATAATGTTTAGTTTGGTTGCATTTATTCCAAGAGCTGTACAGCAGGCGATACCACTTCTCTTCGGAAGTACGGGCGAGACCTTGTCTGAGAAGTCGGGAAATTTGAACCTGGGAATTCCAGGTGTTATGTATGTGGGTGCCATTTCTGGCGTAATTGGCTCTTTCTATTATGAGCAGTCCTGCGGAGATGCTGGTGTGAATCCAGCACTTGCGATTCTGATTCCGCTTGTCTGCTGCTTGTTTGGTTCATTTCTAATGGGCCTTCTCTATAGCTTTCTGGTTGTAACACTTCGTGCCAATCAGAACGTAACTGGCCTTGCAATGACGACCTTTGGTGTGGGCTTTGGTAACTTCTTTGGTGGTTCTATTATCAAGCTGTCTGGTCTTGACGTGCCATCAATCAGCTTGTCGGCAACATCTGCTTGCTTCTCGGCCAAGCTGCCAATTGCATCATCTACAGGCTGGTTTGGCAAGATCTTCTTGTCCTACGGATTCCTGGCTTATCTTGGAATCGCAGTGGCGCTTATTGCGGCCTATGTTCTGAAGCATACGAGAGTTGGCCTTCATCTGAAGGCGGTTGGTGAGAACCCTAGTACTGCAGATGCAGCGGGCATCAATGTTACGAGATACAAGTACGTCTCTACTTGCGTGGGCTGTATGATTGCGGGTCTTGGTGGACTCTACTATGTTATGGACTATGCATCTGGCGTTTGGTCCAATGATGCCTTTGGCGACAGAGGTTGGCTTGCAATTGCACTGGTTATCTTTACAATCTGGAAGCCTGATGTGGGAATTCTCTCATCGATCCTCTTTGGTGGACTCTATATTCTCTATCTCTATTTGCCATCGGGCATGGATCATATGGAGTACAAGGAGCTCTACAAGATGATTCCTTATATTGTTACCATGATTGTGCTGGTAATTACCTCCATGAGGAATAAGAGAGAAAACCAGCCACCAGCATCGCTGGGAACAAACTATTTCCGCGAAGAGCGATAAATTGATAGATAATTCCTGGATTTTACACTAGAAATGAGACCCTTAAGCCCTGGCTTAGGGGTCTTTTCTTGTGGGGAAAGAGGCTTAATACACACCTTGGACAGAGGTGAAGGAAGTGCAATTAAAAGTTAACAAAAAACTCAATAAAAAGTTGTTGACATTGCATAAGGGCGGTGGTATATTAAGTAAGCTGTCGCTGAGACAGAGAACATTGATAACTGAACAGTGAAAC
>CAVLDP010000012.1:50209-60931 GCA_963661945.1 Lachnospiraceae bacterium | reverse complement strand
GAGTATATCTTGTACCTGGTACTGGTAAGATTACAATCAATAAGAGAGACATCGACGAGTATCTTGGTCTTGAGACCCTTAAGGTAATCGTTCGTCAGCCACTTGTACTTACAGAGACAGCTGACAAGTTCGATGTACTTGTTAATGTTAAGGGTGGTGGATACACTGGCCAGGCTGGTGCTATTCGTCACGGTATCGCTCGTGCACTTCTTCAGGTTGATGCAGATTACAGACCAGCCCTCAAGGCTGCTGGCTTCTTAACACGTGATCCACGTATGAAGGAACGTAAGAAGTATGGTCTCAAGGCTGCACGTCGTGCACCACAGTTCTCAAAGAGATAATTTTTCTTGGGTTATCATCCCGCAAGCTTATGCTTGCGGGATTTTTTGCGTTATGGGGGCGCAGAAGGTGATAGGGCGGGTGCTTGGGGGTGTAGGCGCTGGACTTCTAGAATTTTGGAGGGCAGCATTTGCTGTTTGTTTTTGGGCACTTATTGGGGTTTGGGTGTGGGAGCGGGACCTTCGGTGGTGGGCTTTGGAAACTTGGAGTTAGGCGGTGGATTCTAGGCCTCTGGGTTGGGCTTTGGAAACTCCAGGGGTGGAATTTGTTCTGGGATTTCTAAGAGAAGGTGCTTGCGATTACACTTGTCTGATGCTATTCTTGAGAAGTAACATATCTTGTTTATGACATTTCTTTATAATTCTTGTGAACTTATCTGTTCATTTGTTTCCTGGAATTGCTTTTATGAGATTGATCTTCTGGGCTAGCTTTCTGGAATTGTTTTTCTGGAATTGGTCTTCTGGGCTTGTCTTCTGGAATTGCCTTTATGGAATGGGCCTTCTGGACTAGCTTTCTGAAATTGCCTTTCTGGAATTGGCCTTTTGGGCTTGTCTTCTGAAATTGCCTTTATGGAATTGGCCTTTTGGGCTTGTTTTCTAGAATCGCTTTTGGCGCTGGAATGGCAGATCCTTCGGCCTGGCGGTTGATTGGGGTTGATGGAATGTTTGGGAACGGTGGGCTGATTGGGGCCGGCGGACGTTCTTGGTCCTCGACGAACGCTCTTTTTAGACCTGGCAATTAGTGCACCAGTGGACAGATTCTTGGGCCGGCAATCGGCGGTCGGCGAGCATTCCAGGAGCTTGCGGATGCTGGAATGGCACTCGGCGAGCACTTTGGGATCTTGCGGATGCTGGAATGGCACTCGGCGAGCACTTTGGGACCTGGCTGGCGCCCTATTTCAGAGAAAGACAGGAAATCTGGCCATATCTCTGCAAAAAATCAAGCTTCTTTCAGAGAAAATTGAATTTGTGGTGCATATCTCTGCAAGATTTTTGATGAAAATCAGAGATATAAGAGATAATTGGGGATCTCTCTGATTTTTGACCCTGGATTTTTCAGAGATATTTGCGAGAATAGACAATTTCTCTGATTAGAAGAGAATTTCGAGCAGAGAAAAGAGCCTGAACACAGGAAATCTCTGAAAAGGTCAAGAAATTTTGCAGAGATATCGCAGGAATTTGCAGGAATCTCTGAGAGAGTGAGCCCAGGCCCGTTTTGGCGCGCAGCGGTAGCGAATTGAGCCCCAGCGCTCCAGCACTCGGCGCACGGTGCCAGCGAACAGAGCCTCAGCCCCTGCACTCGGCGAGCATTCCAGGATCTTGCGGATGCTGTAATGGTACTCGGCGAGCATTCCAGGATCTTGCGGATGCTGTAATGGTACTCGGCGAGCGCTCTGGGACTTGGTGGATGCTGTAATGGTACTCGGCGAGCGCTCTGGGACTTGGCGAATGCTGGAATGGCACTCGGCGAGCACTTTGGGACCTGGCTGGCGCCCTATTTCAGAGAAAGACAGGAAATCTGGCCATATCTCTGCAAAAAATCAAGCTTCTTTCAGAGAAAATTGAATTTGTGGTGCATATCTCTGCAAGATTTTTGATGAAAATCAGAGATATAAGAGATAATTGGGGATCTCTCTGATTTTTGACCCTGGATTTTTCAGAGATATTTGCGAGAATAGACAATTTCTCTGATTAGAAGAGAATTTCGAGCAGAGAAAAGAGCCTGAACACAGGAAATCTCTGAAAAGGTCAAGAAATTTTGCAGAGATATCGCAGGAATTTGCAGGAATCTCTGAGAGAGTGAGCCCAGGCCCGTTTTGGCGCGCAGCGGTAGCGAATTGAGCCCCAGCGCTCCAGCACTCGGCGCACGGTGCCAGCGAACAGAGCTAAGTAGGTCTCGCCACGGCGCTTGGTCTAGTAATTGGCGCCTCGTCGGACTGCACATGGCCAGGAGGACGGCGCGCCCGGCCCGGCGCCAGGCAAACTAACCAACAAGATATGGACAAACCAAAAGCTGAGATTATTTTTGTTAAGAAGGGGAGGGATAATATGTACGGTTTAGAAGCGATGCTTGTAGATGAGGAAGAGAGACTTGAGAGAATCATGTCAATCTGTCGTGAGGGGCTTGCTGCGGCGCCAGAAGGGAGCCTTCGCGTATTTAAGAAGGGGGAGGATTCCATGCAATGCTACCTTGTTCTTCCGGGGGAGAAGAACGGAAGATATCTTCGCAAGGAACAGGCTGATTTGGCACAATCGCTTGCCCAGAAGATGTATCTGAAGAAAGTGTTGCCTATTGCGGAGCAAGAATATAAACTGATAGAGAAATTGCATGCTTTTTATGCAGATGATTTGATATCGAGTATTTATGAGGCGGAGCCAGAGCCCAGGCAGACACTTATTCGACCAGTGGAGAAGAGCTGGGAGGAACGTGTGATGGAGTGGGAGTCCACTTGCTATGAGACTAAGCCGTTTCAAGAGGAGAGCCCGGTGATCCTGACAGAGAGAGGAGAGCGGGTTCGTTCGAAGTCGGAGAAGCTTTTGGCGGATTATTTCCTTCATCATGGTATTCCATATAAGTATGAGAAGCCCCTGTATTTGAGGGGCTATGGTACGGTTTACCCAGATTTTACCCTTCTTTCGAAGAAGCTGCAGAGGGAAGTCTACTGGGAGCATGATGGCAAGATGGATGATCCAACCTATGCAAGAGCCGCGGTGAAGAAGATTAGGACCTATGAGAAGAATGGTTTTCTTCTGGGCCGAGATGTCATATTCACCTTCGAGACGGAGGCAACCGTGCTTAATACAGGCGATATCGAGATGCTTTTTCATGAGTATTTTGGAGAGGAATAGGATTATGGCAAAGGAAATTAAGACAGAAGCTGAGTTGACCTTTCTAGAGGCGACGGCGATTATTGTGGGACATGGAGTGGGATCTGGTATTCTTTCGGTGCCATTTCTTGCATCGAGAAATAGTTTTACAGATGTGCTCTGGATTATTGCACTTGTATACACAGTGAATTTGATCATGCACCTTATGATTGCAGAGCTTTCATACAATAATGGGGGTGCGCAGTTTATTAAGTGTTTTGAAAATGAATTATTTACCGGGAAGCTTAAGACCATAGCAACCTGGATTGCTTTCGTTTTTCTTGGACTTTCCGTTCTTCTTAATGTTGCAGGATTTATCGCGGGAGCAGCTGCGGTATTTGAGGCCTGGTTTGACCTTCCAATATGGCTTGGCAAGATTCTCTATTATATTTTGGCGGCTCTTGTAGTGAATTTTGGCATGAAGCTTGTAGGAATCTGCGAGAAGATCTCGATTGTTGCCATGGTAATTGTGATTGGGATTTTGTTTGTGGCAGCTATGTTGTCGGATCACCATGCTTTGCCAAATCAGTTCGTGGCAGCATCGAATATGCTTGCTCTCTATGGTATGGTTTCATTTTCCCTATCTGCGGTTATGAGTGTGCCACAGGTTGTGAAGGGCCTAAAGGGAGATACCAAGCGAATTCGCGGCGCGATTGCAGCCGGAACAGGCATCAATGTTGGCCTGATTCTGATTATTACAATCATGACCCTGCTAGCTTGCGGCAATGAAATCTCAGAGGATGGAGCATTGGTGGATCTTTCACATGCGCTTGGCGGCTGGGTCGGAATTGTTGGCTTCATTTTCTCCCTGCTTGCTCTATCGACGTCCTTCTGGGCGAACACCCTGAATATTAGAGATATTGTTCATGAGCAGACCAAATGGGGACTGAAGAAGTCTTATCTCATTTCTTCTATTCCCTGCTTGCTTCTAGCCCTTGTTGGCCTGCAGTCCTTTGTTGGATTTACACGTCTGGCATCTGCAATTCAGGTGCTCACGGGTATTGGAATTATTGTGGCATATAATCGCTCTAAGAGAAGAGAGGGGAATACGCCAATTTGCGGCAAGTTCTCTGGTATCTTCTTCCAGATCCTTGTGGTAGCAAGTTCTCTTCTTGCGACGGTTGGCGCCATGTTGCCAGTGAAGTAGTTTGGTTGGCGCCATGTTGCCAGTGAAGTAGTTTGGTTGGCGCCATGTTGCCAGTGAAGTAGTTTGGTTGGCGCCATGTTGCCGGTGAAGTAGATGTTTATGAACATTTTATGAATTTATGGCCTCTGCGATGGAAATCCAGGGGCCTTTTTGATAAGATGAGATGAGTTTTATGAATAAGGAGAATGGTATGAAGAAGGAAAATAAGGAATTAGCAAAGCAACGCCGCGCGAAGGAACGTGCCAAGCAGGCCAGACAGGCACTTCTTATGAAGATTGGAATTGGTCTTGCGATTGCGCTTGTTGCAGTGGCGCTTGTTATTGTTACGGTGAAGACTAGCGGAAGTGATACGGATGCAAGCGATACGGATGAGGTGACGACGGAAGCTGAGACAGACACTACGACAGAGACTGATGCTGATGTAGAGGATGTGGATTCTGAGGAGGATGCAAGTTCTGCTTCTGATCAGACACTTAATACAGATACGAGTCATGTTGTTGCTGAGGGCGACACAGTGAATATTGATTATGTCGCTTACAATGAGGATGGCACGACAAATGATGAGGTTGGCAGCACGAATGGAGCAGGCACGGATCTTACAATTGGAAGTGGTTCTTTCATTGATGGCTTTGAAGATGGCCTGATTGGGGCAAATGTTGGTGATACAGTAGATTTGCACCTGACATTTCCAGATGATTATTGGCACGAGAGCCTGCAGGGTGTGACAGTTATCTTCTCTACGACGATTAATGGTGTATACGAGTAGTCAGTTTGTGAAGTTTTGTGTATAATCATAATGATTAACAAAATTGAAACAAAGGAGTGTAACCATGGAAGAGATTGAGTTCAGATATGATACACAGTTATTGATTGAGGGAGAGGATCTCGATGAGGATGAGATCAATGATTACTTCGTAGAGCATTTCAAGGGCGATTGCCTGCTTGCTTGTGGTGATGAGGACCTGATTAAGATTCATTATCACACCAATGAGCCTTGGAAGGTGCTCGAGTATTGCAGATCCCTCGGTGAGATCTACGATATTGTAGTAGAGGATATGGACCGCCAGTCGAGAGGACTGCAGGGCTAATTATGAGAAATGAGATTCCGCGGACAGACTTGTTCGCGGAATTTTTTGTTTTCCAGAAAGCATGTTTTATGGTCGATTGTCTTTTTATGGACACTAGTGTAGAAAATCGTTGACAAGGCTGGATTTACGCATATATAATATCTATGCCTATAGGGGGCATTGTTATATTTTTAACGAACTCAAGTATTTTATGAAAAAGGAGAATGAAATATGGCAAAACTTGATCCATATCCATTACGACCAGAGTGTGCCACCGCACCTAGCGAGCCACTTCGTCAGCCAATCGTTGAACTTGGCAAGCGTATCACTGATCGTATTCCAATTAAGCTTGGTAAGCAGGCTATTACAGCAGAAGACCCTGAGTATTGGGCACTTGCTGTACTTCTAACTGATGAGGAAGCTAATTTTGCACTCGCTGCATTTGAGGCAATTCGTCATCCTAAGACTTTCGATGAGATTAAGAAGGATGTTGCATCCATGGGACTTTCTGATGAGAGAGTTCAGGAGATCTTAGATCATCTTTCATGGATCGGTATTATCGAGTGGAACTACGAGGATGAGTACGAGGACAAGTGGCCTAATCCAAATCATGAGAAGAGATGGGTTCTGCCAATGTACGTACCAGGTTCAGCTGAGTTTACCAACATGAACGCTGATGTTATTGGCGAGCATCCAGAGATGGGTATGTTCTTCAACCATATGAGCCGTCTTCCACTTGGCAAGGTCGTACCAATGGTTCCACTTGGTGGCGCTGGTGTTGGTATGCACGTTATCCCAGTTGAGAAGGCTATCGAAGACAATAATGAAGCAATCTCTCTTGAGAAGATTTCTTATTGGATGGATAAGTATGATGGCAAATATGCTGCTTCTCCTTGTTCTTGTCGTCGTTCTCGTACAACTTTCGATGAGGGTTGTGCAGATGACGTTATGGATTGGTGTATCGCTGTTGGTGATATGGCTGATTATGTTGTTGAGACAAATAAGGGCGGCCGTTACATTTCCAAGGAAGAAGCCATGGAGATCTTCAAGAAGGCTGAGGACAATGGTTTCGTACATCAGATCACCAATATCGATGGCGAGTCTAAGATCTTCGCTATCTGTAACTGTAATGTAAATGTATGTTATGCACTTCGTACATCACAGCTTTTCAATACGCCTAACTTGTCACGTTCTGCATACGTAGCCAAGGTTGATCCTGCTAAGTGTGTAGCCTGCGGACGTTGTGTAGAGTATTGCCCAGCTGGTGCTGCTAAGCTTGGTCAGAAGCTCTGCAAGAAGGATGGTTCCAAGGTTGCTTACCCAGTTCATCAGCTTCCTCATGAGAAGAAGTGGACCGAGGATGATTGGGATTGGGATTACAGAGATAACAACCGTATCGAGGCATACAGAACCGGTACAGCTCCATGTAAGACAGCTTGTCCTGCACATATCGCTATCCAGGGTTACCTGAAGATGGCTGCTCAGGGTCGTTACACAGAGGCTCTTGCTCTGATTAAGAAGAACAACCCACTTCCAGCAATCTGTGGACATGTATGTAACAAGCGTTGTGAGGCTGCTTGTACTCGTGCAACCGTTGATGAGGCAATCGCAATCGACGAGGTTAAGAAGTTCATTGCTATGCAGGATCTTAACGCTGAGACAAGATATATCCCTAAGAAGGTCGTTCCTAAGGTTCAGGGCGAATTCGACCAGAAGATCGCTATCATTGGTGGTGGCCCAGCAGGTGTTTCTTGTGCCTTCTATCTTGCTGAAAAAGGTTACAAGCCTACTATCTTCGAGAAGAACGAGAAGATGGGTGGTATGGTTACCTATGGTATTCCTTCATTCGTTATCGAGAAGGACGTTGTTGCAGCTGAGATTGACATCCTGAAGGAAATGGGTGTTGAATTCAGAAATGGCGTAGAAGTAGGTAAGGACGTATCTCTGAAGGAATTACGTGAGCAGGGTTACAAGGCATTCTACATTGCAATCGGTTGCCAGGGCGGCCGTGGTGTCAATGTACCAGGTGAGGATTCCAAGGGCGTTATGAAGGGTGTTGATTTCCTTCATACTGTAACTGATGATCAGACCTTCAAGCTTACTGGTGACACAGTTGTTATCGGTGGTGGAAATGTAGCTATCGACGTATCTCGTACAGCAGTTCGTTGTGGTTCTACCAAGATCACTCAGGTATCTCTTGAGACTCGTGATATCATGCCAGCAACTCCAGATGAAATCGAGCTTGCTGAATCAGAAGGCATCGAGTTCCAGGGTGGCTGGGGTCCTAAGGAAATCTTAAATGAGAACGGTGTAGTTACCGGTATCGTATTTAAGAAGTGTACTCAGGTTAAGAATGCAGAAGGCAGATTCGATCCTAAGTATGATGAGAATGATACAATGACCATTCCATGTTCTAATGTACTTCTCTCTGTTGGTCAGGGAACAATTTGGGGTGACCTGCTCAAGGATGAAGCTGTAGAATTCCGTGGACCAGCTCCAGTTGCAGACCCTAAGACATTCCAGACAACAGTACCAGATATCTTCGTTGGTGGTGATATGTTCTACGGTCCTCGCTTCGCAATTGATGCAATTGCTTGTGGTAAGGAAGGTGCAATCTCTATTCATAGATTCGTACAGCCACATAGCTCACTTACCATTGGACGTAATCCTCATGATTATGTAGAGCTTGACAAGAATGATATCTCACTTCCAGAAGGATATGATCAGACTGGTCGCCAGAACCCAGGTAAGAATGAGAACATCGGCAAAGATTCCTTCCGTGATCCTAAGCTTACCTTCACTGAGGAGCAGGTAAAGGCTGAGACAGCTCGTTGTCTCTCTTGTGGTGCTTCTGTAGTTGATTACAACAAGTGTATCGGTTGTGGTGTATGTACAACTAAGTGTGAGTTTGATGCAATTCATCTGAACAGAGATCTTCCAGAGGCATCTAGAATGCGTCGTTCTGAGGATAAGCTGAAATATATCCTTCCAAACGGTGCAGCACAGGCTCTGAAGAGACCATTTGTGAAGAAGTCTACAACTCAGACTGTATAAGCCGAGATTTTTGGGCGAAAATATGTTATGATTTAGTGGCGTACCCTTTATTGGTGCGCCACTTCTACATTGGAGGATTTTTCTTATGCATGAGATGGGCGTTGTGTTCCATGTGATTGACAATATCAAGGACCTGGCTGCGGAGAATGAACTGACCAAGGTGAATTCTGTTACATTGCAGCTTGGCGAAGTGTCGACTGTTATTCCTGAATACTTAGAGGATGTTTGGAAATGGGCAGTGGAGAGAGAAGAGCTTATGAAGGGCTGCGGTCTTATCATTGAGCCAATCAAGGCTGTAACCTTCTGTGAGGACTGCAAGCAGACCTACTCTACGATTGAGCATGCCAAGGTTTGTCCAAACTGCGGTTCTGAGAATACGTATCTTGTACAAGGCAACGAGTTTATTATCAAAGAAATAGAGGCGTGTTAGATGACAATATCATTTACCATTGATAGCTGGGGCCAGTTCTTTGGCATAGTATTTCTTATATATCTGGGTTTGACCTTTGTCTTTACTTTATTTCTCCTGATTCATATGGAGATTGTGGAGCGTAAGGCCAATGCCAAGAAGATGGGACGAGAGCGCAAGAAGGAACTCATATCCAAGGGAAGATTTCGCCAGGTTCCCCTCTATACGCCAGAAGAGATTCGCAAGAAGAAGGCACTTGAGGTGGTCAGACTCTCCATTTTCCAGTCAGATCGCAAGGAGAAGTCCAAGGTTGTGATTGTCTGTCCGGGCGGCGGATATGCGCATCTGTGTACGGACACCGAAGGATATCCGGTGGCAGCACGAATCAACGAGATGGGCTATACAGCTATGGTGTTAGAATATCGGACGGGATTTCATTGTTCCAAGAAGGCTCCGATGCATGACCTGGCCAGGGCAGTTCGTTATATGTACGAACATGCGGATGAGTTAAATATTGATCCAGAAGGCTATGCTCTTCTCGGATTCTCTGCAGGAGGCAATCTTGTGGGGATCTACGGCTCTGAGGCGCAAGGCTATGGCTTCTATGAAACAGCAAAGCCTGGAACGATTATCTTGGGCTATCCTTGGACCAATGTGAACCACTGGATTCGTCATCCTTATTGGAATATCTGGCAAGGATTGATTGGAATATGGTTCTCAGAGCGATGCAATCTCTTTATGTTTGGAATCTTCAATACGCGTAAGAACCGTGATTCTATTTGCGTGCAGAATTGGATTACTGAATCCTATCCCAATGTCTATATGTTTGCGGGAGGTCAGGATGTGCTTGTGCCAGCGGCAGCTCACACCGATGTGTTGCACAAGGCTCTAAAGGAGAACCAGGTGGAGCACGTCTATCAGCGTTATTTTAGAGTGCCACATGGTATCGGACTTGGCATTGGAACAGAAGCAGAATCCTGGTTGGATGAGGCTATAATCTATTGGCGGCACTGGACCCACCAGGACGCAGAATAGTCAGGATAATGTGTGATTTATAGAATTATTGGTTAGAATTTGTTACATCAAAAAAGCTCTTGTTAGGTCACCCTAACAAGAGCTTTTTATTTTTCTTAATCGTTGAGGAAGCATTCTGCTAATTTGCAGATTAGATCTACGCAGGTCTCTTCCCCTAGATTGCCGCTATCAAGAGCGAGATCATAATTCCTGTAATCACCCCAGGACTGGTCGGTGTAGTAGCGATAATAGGTGCGTCGCTGTTTATCCTTCTTGATGATACGCTTCTTGGTGTCCACATTCTTAATGGTTCCATAGCGCTCGTTAATTCGTACAATTCTGTGCTCCATGTCGGAGTGGATTAGGACATTCATACATGGAATTTCTGCATTTCTAAGGATATAATCGGAGCAACGTCCAACGATGACACATGGCCCTTCCTTAGCAGCTTCTAGGATTACCTTGCGCTGAGCCAGGAAAATCTGGTCCTGTGGGCTCTGGAAATACATGGCGCTTGCTGCACTGATGTCAAACCATTTGTTGGCAGAAGTGGAATCTTCGCCCTGCTCCTCGATTAGTTCCTTGGCATAGCCACTGGAAATGGCTGCCTTATCGACAATCGCTCCATCATAAAATGGGATATCAAGTTTCTTCGCTACTGCCTCTGCAATACTATGACCACCACTGCCGAACTCACGGCTGATTGAAATTACTGGATACATAGTAACACCCCCTTCTTTTTGTTGATTTAATTGTATTTTATTTTTGACAGAAAAGTCAATGAAAGGTCATTTTTAATAAAAAATTAATATAATTTTTACAGAT
>CAVLDP010000012.1:0-50199 GCA_963661945.1 Lachnospiraceae bacterium | reverse complement strand
TAATTTATAGGCGATTGTTATAATGGATTTAGATTTTGGAAGGGAGAATCTAAATGGATATTGAGGAAATCGAAGAAATCGAAGAGGTTCAAATCGAGGAGGAGAAGTCGGTTCAAATTCATGAGTTAGTACCTGTGAAGGGCTATGTGGACGACATGAAGCGTATTGTCGATTTGAATGATGAATTTACTCGTACTATGGACCCGATTCTTCGTATGTATAATGCTGCGATGAATGAGACAGCTACCAGAATTTCAATTATTAAGGATGAATTCAAGTATCGTGGACTTAGGGTCCCAATCCATCATATAGACACCAGACTTAAGTCTATGAAGAGCATACTTGGCAAGCTTGAGAAGAAGGGGCTTGCTACGGACCTGGCTTCTGCCTGCAATAATTTATTTGATATAGCAGGAGTTCGCGTTGTCTGCCCTTATATCAAGGACGTCTACCTGATTAAGGATCGACTGGAAGCACAGGATGATATTCAGGTTGTGGAGATTAAGGATTATATCGCTGAGCCAAAGAAGAACGGTTATCGCAGTCTTCATATGATTATTCGAATTCCGGTCTACTTCATGAACAAGAAACAATTTGTTCCTGTTGAGATCCAGATTCGTACGGAGGCTATGGATCTTTGGGCGTCTCTAGAGCATGATATCAAGTATAAGTCCCTCTATCAGGACCGCATTGGTGGCAATGTTGACTTCTCGCTTGAGCTTCTAGAGGCCAGTAAGCTCATTTACCAGGCGGAGGAGAAGATGGAATATATGAATAATATGCTTGAGGATTGGATGGAATAGATGGTTAGAGGGCGAGATTATCTGGAACTTAAGATGTCTTCTGAGACGGAATACGGGATGGAGCATGTGCGAGAGGAACTCCTTT
Organism: Lachnospiraceae bacterium; assembly: GCA_963661945.1. Lineage (GTDB taxonomy): Bacteria > Bacillota > Clostridia > Lachnospirales > Lachnospiraceae > CAVLDP01. The sequence goes on along the minus strand of CAVLDP010000012.1, from coordinate 49,311 downwards.
TTAGAACGAAGATATCCGCTTGTTATGAGCTAGATTTTACGAATATTTCTGGTACGAATTGTTATCTGGACCCAGAGGCAAGACAGAAGATTAGTTGTCAGCTTGCTATGTATCCTGTGGAGGGGATTCACTATATTGGCGATGGCAATTATCATTATATGAGTCTTCTATTTCTGGAGAGAATTACAGAGGACTTCGCTCTTGTTGTGTTTGACCACCACCCTGATATGCAGGAGGCGGCTTTTGGTGGAATAACTTCCTGCGGAGGCTGGGTTAGGGAAGCTATGGAGGAACTCCCCCATCTGAAGAGAGTCTATCTTCTCGGCTGCGACAGAGAATTGGTTGGGGACGACGCATCATCTAACTCGCGCCTTTCTATTTATAGTGTGCAGACCCCGAAAGATACAGCAATTATAGACGAGGGGCTTGAGAGCGTGTTGGAGGAAGAACTGCCACTTTTTCTGTCTCTTGATTTTGATGTCCTAAGAGCAGAGGATTACCTAAGTTCCTGGTCACCTGGAATACTTCCGGCGGAGGATTTCTACAGGATGTATGAGGCTCTGCTTACGAAGGACATAATAGGAATTGATTATTGCGGGTGAGGGTGCTTGAAAAATCATTGCTTTTTTCTTCACTAGGTGTAATACTTGTATTAGTACAGTTGAATCACAAATTGAGGTAGAGGGATGAAGAAGAAAGTTATTATCATTGTTGTAGCAGCGCTTGCTGTGATTGCGTTTCTTTTGGCCTATTTCTTAGGCTTATTTCCAATTGGACAATCGAATAGTGATGTCGATTCCAGTGAGGAGATCTATTGTATGTCTGTTAGTGACATCATGGGTCTTAGCACGAGTCTGTCGGGCAATGTCTATATGGGGCTTGTGGAAGGACAGGAGACAACAGGCGTGACACTTGGCTCAGAATATAAGCTGGATCAGGTCTTTGTATCTGTTGGCGATACGGTATCTGTTGGAGATCCACTTTTTTCCTATCAGACAGGAAGCATCGAGTCGGAGATTAAGGATCTCATGTTTGACATTGAGAGTGAGAATCTGCAGATAGAGGATTATAATCGACAGATTGCGAATTATCAGAAGCAAGTGGATACTCTGACGGATGAGATTGCAAAATCCAAGGTTGAGAAGGAGCAGAAGGAGAAGGCCAAGGAGAAGGAGGATCTGGAATATCAGATATCATCGGTGAAGACCTCGATTGCCATTTCCGAGAATACGATTGCCAAGACCAAGGAAGAAATCAGTGATAAGCAGGAGAAGATGAATAATTCTGTTGTGAACTCTCCAGCAAATGGAACCATTTCTAAGATTGCGGATGAGAATAATGTAAATGAGGATGGATATTTCATTACAATTCTTGCGGAAGGTGATAAGAGAGTTAAGGGCAAGATTAATGAGCAGAATGTTGCATCAATTAATGTAGGGGAGCGTGTGACACTTCGTTCGCGTGTGGATGAGACTGCGACCTGGAGCGGTACGATTGAGAAGATTGATACAGAGACGACAAGCACGGATGAGAATGCTTCTATGTATGTAGATACGTCTTCCTCCACAACAGGAACCAATTATCCATTCTATATTACACTTGATGATGCGACTGGACTTATGATGGGCCAGCATCTCTATATTGAGGTTGGCGAGGATACGTCGAGCGTCGATTTGTCGGATGGCGTTCATCTCTATGATTATTATCTGGATGCAGATGAGAATGGCGATTATTTTGTCTGGATTGATAGAAATGGTAAGCTTGCCAAGCAGTATGTGACCCTTGGTGATTATGATGAGGAGTCTATGACTTATGAGATTACGGATGGGTTAGAGAAGTCGGATGAGATTGCTTACCCAATGGAGGATTATACGGAAGGCATGAGCTGCGTGACGGCTTATGAGGGTGAATAGTATGATTGTCCAGTTAGATCATATTTGCAAGCAATATGGAGACGCGGAGCTTACGGTTGCCGCCCTTAGAGATGTATCTCTTACGGTAGATGAGGGCGAGTATGTGGCGATTATGGGACCGTCTGGTTCAGGCAAGTCGACACTTATGAATGTGATTGGCTGCCTGGATTTGCCAACCTCCGGCGAGTATCATTTCCTGGGGCAGGATGTGCTTAAGATGAATGACCGCCAGCTTTCGGATCTTCGCCTCCATTCTATTGGATTTGTATTTCAGAGCTTTCATCTTATGAATGAAGAGAATGCTCTGGAAAATGTTGCCCTGCCTCTAAGCTATGCTGGAGTTGCGAAAAAGGAACGAGAAGAGCGAGCAAGAGAAGCGTTAACTCGTGTTGGACTAGAGGAGAGAGTTTTATTTAAGCCAAATCAGCTCTCTGGAGGTCAGAAACAGAGGGTTGCAATTGCAAGAGCGATAGTGAATCGCCCGAGTGTTCTGCTAGCCGACGAACCAACAGGTGCTCTGGATCAGAAGAGTGGAGCTCAGGTGATGGAACTCTTTCAGAAACTGAATGATGAGGGAACCACCATTATTATGATTACACATGATGCCAATATCGCATCTCATGCCAAGAGGCAGCATAGAATCGTTGATGGCAAGCTTCTGGGAGGTGAGGATTAGATGAAGAAGAATCTCAAGAAAATCCTTATTATCCTACTTGCAATCCTTCTTGCTGCAGCAGCTATCTATGGCGCGAAGGTCTATCATGACAAGAAGGCAACCTGTGAGGTTGTAGGGCTTCAGTATTATGCTATGGATTCATACTTTGGGGATGAACTTCAGAGCTCTGGAACGGTGACCTCCGATCAGGCACAGATGGTCTATGCCTCAAGCAGTAATCCGGTGAAGGAAATCTGTGTGGCAGAAGGAGACTCGGTTAAAGAGGGCGATCTTCTCATGCGAGTGGAGTCTGAGCAGGATGATGTGGCTGGCAAGGCCCTTGAACTGCAACAGGCCAAGCAGCAGCTGGCAGTAGATCAGGTCAAGCTAAACCGTCTCCTAGAGGAGAAGCCGGTTGCTGATCAGAGCAAAATCAAGTCAGTTGATGCGACGAAGGAAGAGGAATATACCTATCTTCGTACCTTCTATGCCAATGGATCAGTAACGGAATCTTTTGAGGATGCGGACGGCAATTCTGTGCCAATCACCTACAGTGACGGTGATCTTGTGGCAGAGTTTTCTTATGATTATCAGGGCAATATCATTTCCACTACTTATTATGATACCTATGGCAATACGATTATGAACTATACCGGTAGTGATCCGTCTGTAGATGATGGCACGAATTACCGCGTGGAAGCAGAGACAAGTATTTATAGCTGGACAGCTGGTACCTATTACTATGATGGTGATACCAAGGAACTTCTGGGCAAGGATATCTACGATGAGAATGGCAATCTTATAAGTTCTTATACGCCAGAGTCTGGATATACGGCAGAAGAGCTGTCGGAGGCAATTAGTGATGCAAGAAGCCAGGTTCAGAAAGAGGATTTATCTGTTCGTATGCTTGAGAATCAGCTTACTTACCTCAAGGAAAATGTTAACACCGGCGAGATTCGCGCCAAGGTCTCAGGAAGTGTGAAGAAGGTACAGGATTCTCATAATATCAACTACAATAATCCGGTGATTACAATTTCAGGAACAGATGATTACTTCATATCAGGAAGCTTGGGTGAGATGGACCTAAAGTCTGTTTCTGTAGGAGATTCGGTGACCATTACATCTTGGGATGATGGAACGACGGCAGAAGGCGTCATTACAGAAATTGATGATTATCCGAGCAAGGAAGCAAACTCAAACTATTATACGACTGGTAATTCTAACGTCAGTGTCTATGCCTTCAAGGCAAGCTTTAGCTATGATAGCGGAATATCTCTTGGAGCGGCGGTGGATATAACCATTGGCTCAAGCAGCGAGGAGTCAGGACTATTTTTGAGCAACTTCTTCGTGAGAGAGGATGCAAGTGGAGCTTATGTCATGAAAGAGGGAGAGGATGGACGTCTTCTGAGAGTGCCTGTTACACTCGGACGTACGATTTGGGGATCTTATTATGAGATCCTGGATGGGGATGTCACGATGAATGATTATCTGGCCTTTCCATATGGGACAGGCGCTATTTCCGGAACGAAATGCGTAGAAACGGATAGCATTGAATAGGAGGGGCTATGGGAGAAAATATTAGATTGGCCTTCCGAGGCATCTGGACACATAAGATGAGATCATTTCTCACAATGCTGGGTATTATTATTGGAATTGCAGCAATTATTGCAATTGTTTCTACAATTGAAGGTACGAATCAGCAAATCAAGGAGAATTTAATTGGATCAGGCTCTAATACGGTAGACGTGGAGCTCTACCAGGACGAGTGGTCCTATGATATGTCATCGAGTGGAATTCCAAGCGGAATTTATCAGGTGACAGATCAGGAAATGGAAGATATTCTTGCAATTGATACGGTGAAGAGTGCTTCACGTTATCTGATGCGACAGGTATATGATGGCGTCTATGTAGGAAATACATCCTTTAGCGGATACGTTCGCGGTGTAGAGGATAATTATTTTGTTACGGATAATCTTACGGTGAAGGAAGGACGCCTCTGGAACGAGGAGGATAAGAAGGCATTTGCCAAGGTTTGCCTGCTGGATTCTGACGCAGTGAAATCGCTGTTCAGTGGTGAGGATCCGCTTGGTCAGGTGGTTGAGATTTCCGGTCAACCATTTCGCGTAATCGGTGTCGTAGCAAGCCGCAGGACCTTCGAGCCTACCATCAATAGTCTGAATGATTATTATACTTATAATGATGGCGTATCTTCCGGGAATATCTATCTTCCAATTGAGGATTGGGGCATTATCTATAATTATGATGAGCCAGAAAATGTTCTGCTTCGCGCCACATCTACGGATGATATGACTTCAGCTGGTAAGGATTGTGCGGAAGTTCTGAATGCCAATATTGCACCAGAAGATGAGACGATTAAGTATCAGCCGGTTGACTTATTAGAGCAGGCAACGCAGCTGCAACAATTATCTTCATCGACGAATAATATGTTAATCTGGATTGCTGCGATATCACTACTTGTTGGTGGAATTGGCGTAATGAATATTATGCTGGTATCCGTTACGGAACGTACGGGAGAGATTGGACTGAAGAAGGCAATTGGTGCGCGAAAGTCCAAGATTATGGTTCAATTTCTGACGGAAGCTGTAGTACTTACTTCTATGGGAGGAATCTTTGGTGTGCTCTCTGGCATTGGACTGGCACAGATTATCTCATATGTGAGTGGAACCCCGGTTGCGATTAGTATACCGGCAGTAGTAGTGTCTGTAGCATTCTCTATGGTAATCGGAATTATCTTCGGATTATTGCCAAGTCGTCAGGCGGCAAACCTAAATCCAATCGATGCCCTAAGACATGAGTAGATTTAATCGAATTTCTGCCCTAATCGCTTATAGCAGTAGAAAAAGGCTGGAATCAGGAAGATGTCAGCCATAATCCAGGCCAGTGGACTTGCAAAGGCTGCCCCCAGGAAGCCGATGGCTGGAACCATAGTGAAGGCAACGATGGTTCGGGCAACCATTTCCATGACTCCTGCTATAACGGCAAAGGCAGAGAAGCCCATGCCTTGAATCTCGAATCGTACGATGTTTACAAGGGCCAGTGGGAAATAAAAGGCTGCCTGTACAATTAGGAATAGTCCAGCATTTTGCAGGATATCTACCTCACTTTTACTCAGGAAGAGCAGGAGGAGATATTTGCGGAAGAAGAATAGGAATACAAGCGCGATGAGCGAGTAAGCCAGCCCCAGAATGGAGCTGGCTTTTAGTCCCTCTTTGAGGCGGACTAATTTGCCGGCGCCGACATTCTGTCCTGCGTAGGTGGCCATTGTGGAACCGAGCGCGTCAAATGGGCAGACGATGAACATGGAAAGCCTATTGGCTGCTGTTACTGCAGCGACAGCATCAGATCCAAGTCCGTTGATTGCGGCCTGTAAGATGACGGAGCCAATTGCTGTAATGGAATACTGAAGTCCCATAGGCAGTCCGTTGTTGCAGAGACCTATGATGTAGTACTTGGAAGGAGCGAGCTCCCCTTCCTTGAACTTAAGAACCTCAAAATGAGACCGCATATATATAATGCAGGCAATACCAGCAACAGCCTGAGAGATTACGGTTGCAAGACCGGCTCCACCTACGCCTGTATGCAGTCCAACGATGAAGATGAGATCTAAAACAATATTCATGGCTGATGCTAACAGGAGGAAATAGACAGGTGTCTTGCTGTCTCCGAGGGAACGTATAATACCTGCGGTCAGGTTGTAGAGATAGGTAACTGGGATTCCAGCAAATATTATGACAATATAGGCATAAGCCTGATCGATAATATTGTCTGGGGTCTGCATGATCTCAAGTATTGGCCGGCAGAATAGGACCACAAAGAAGGTCATAATGGCAGCAAAGACAAGAGATACCCAGATGGAATTGGCGACATAGCGGCGTAGTCCTTGATAATCTTCGGCTCCGAATCGCTGGGCCATAGGGATTGCAAAGCCAGAGCATACACCCATACAGAAGCCCAGAATCAGAAAATTAATGGCTCCGGTTGAGCCGACCGCTGCAAGGGCATTTGTTCCGATGCATTTTCCAACGATAATGGTATCCACGAGGCTGTAGAATTGCTGGAAGAGCATGCCTACAAGAAGGGGTAGTGAAAAATCCAGGATTAGTTGCATGGGTTTTCCGTCAGTTAATTTCTTAGTCGTATCATTCGTATTCATAGCCACATACTAGCACCAAATTTGAGACATTTCTATATGGTTTTTGATAAAATAATGCTATAATTGTTAGCAATAATAGTTTGGGGTGGTAGGGAGAAGCCCCATTGCTTAGATTTTCTGATTTAGGGGGACTTATTATGGACTATCGTGAGATACTTCGCCAGAAGAATCGTTCTCTGGCAATTATTCTATTTATCAGCATTGTACTTCGTGCAATTGCCAATGCTTTCTTCATAAGCGGAATGATGATGGTTGCACTCGTTGCAGGCGGACTCATTTTCAGCGGAATTCTACTTCTTCTTAATAAGCGCTTGGATCCATTCGTCATGATGTATCTGACCGTTATCTTTATGACGGCGCTATGTATTGCGCTTATGTTTGCTTTCCCATGTACGACGAATTATTTGATGTTTTTCCTTGCAATCTTCTTTGTTGTCTTGTATGAGGACATTAGGCCAATTGTTCTTCAGTGCGTTCTTTCTGCTATTTGTATGGCAGTCTTCTATTTCAAGTATACAGAGAAGCTGGTGGAGACATGGTCTGTAGATGCTATGGTTATGTGCCTAGTCTATATCGCCAGTGGTATGCTTGCATATATTGCACTCTGTAAATATTCAAAGAGGAGCCTTACCGAGGCGATGATTTCTTCTGCTAAGAATGAAGAACAGCGCAAGGTGGCAGAGAATCTTCTGGGCGAGATTAGTCATTCAGTTGGCAGTCTTGGAGATTCCAGTGACAAGATTAGCAGTAGTGTGACAGAAACGGGAGATGCTTCTGAGCAGATTGCTATTGCAACGAGTGATGTAAGTAAGAGAACCCTCGATGATGTGGCCGGAACCGAACAGATTCGTGATCTGGTTGAGAATTCTGTACTTAGACTTCATGAAGTGGCAGAGTCCAGCAGTCAGATGACGATTGCATCAGAGGAGACAGGCCATGAGGTTGAAGAGGGCGGACATTTGGTGGCAGATCTGTCTGTGAAGATGGATGAGCTGAATGAGAAGATGTCTTCTGTTGCTGGGGCTATCGCCTCACTCAATGAGGAGAATCAGAAGATTATCTCCATTCTTGGAACACTCGATGAGATTACGGACCAGACGAATCTTCTCTCCTTGAATGCATCGATTGAGGCGGCAAGAGCTGGAGAACAAGGCAAGGGCTTTGCGGTTGTTGCTGGTGAGATACGTAATCTATCAGAGAATTCCGCTCAGTTTACCAGTGAGATTCATCAGATTCTGGAAGATATTGCACATCAGACGAACCTGGTTCAGAAGGAGATTCAGCTTGGCCAGACCTCTGTGATGGAATGTACGACCAAGACCAATCTGGTAGATGAGAAGTTCCGCATTATTGCAGAGAACACGGACAAGGTACTCATTCGCGCCAAGGATGTTCATACTAAGTCCAATGATCTTGATGAGCAGATGAATGACACGTTAGTTCGTGTAAATGCTATTTCAGAATCCATGGAGCATACCTCGGTTGCAATGGAGGGAATCATGGATTCCATTACTGATTTGAATAGCAACATTGGAAATGTCGTAGAGGGATATCGAAGCATCAATGACATTGCTATGACTCTTCGCGAGGTATCCAACCAGAGCATAGATGAGATTGAGATCGATACGTCGGCTATGGATGGCATTCTTCAGAAGAAGCTTAAGAAGCATAAGTAGGATAGGAATTTGGGCTTGAGGCTTCGGGTGATTTATCCGAAGCCTTATTTTTCTGATAAATTATGAAATATTTATTAAGCCTCAAGCTCATATCTTGTGTTTTCCTGCCTACTTACCTATAATTAGGGGGCAAATTATTCCGTAAGGAGAAGATGATGGACGAGAACAATAACCGTAATAACGGCAATAACAATAAGAGGAGGCGGCAGCCTTTTACAGTATTTGCTTTGATTTGCTTGATTGCCCTCTTCTTTACTACTGTATTTTATGGTGGTACTGGGTCGGGGACGACACAGGAGATTACCTTTTCAGACTTTGAGGAACTGGTTGAGAAGGACCAGGTAGAGTCAGTAGAATTTGATTCAGATCAGGTGAATATTACCTTGAAGGATGGCTATTCCTTTGGAGCATCCGATGAAGAGGAGGCCCTAGCCAAGTATTATTATCAGAGTACTGGTGAACAGCTGAAGATTACCTATTATACAGGCTATCTGAATGATCCGGATTTGATTCCGCTTCTGAAGGAGCACGATGTTGAGATTTCGGTTGCAACAACAGATACTGCATCGAACTTTTTCTGGAATATTGTTAGCTTTATTCTGCCAATCATTATTCTTTGGCTACTATTCGCCTTCCTTATGCGTCGCATGGGAGGATCTGGTTCTATGGGACTTGGCGTTGGCAAATCCAATGCCAAGGTATATGTTGAGAAGTCTACCGGTGTGACATTCAAGGATGTTGCAGGACAGGACGAGGCCAAGGAATCCCTGGTTGAGATTGTAGATTTCCTGCATAATCCGAAGAAGTATACCGAGATTGGTGCTAAGCTTCCGAAGGGAGCTCTTCTTGTAGGACCTCCAGGAACAGGTAAGACACTTCTTGCCAAGGCGGTTGCAGGAGAGGCTGGAGTTCCATTCTTCTCCCTTGCTGGATCTGACTTTGTAGAGATGTTTGTTGGTGTGGGCGCTTCCCGTGTTCGAGATTTGTTCAAAGAAGCACAGAAGCAGGCGCCATGTATCATTTTCATCGATGAGATTGATGCCATCGGTAAGAGCAGAGATTCGCGCTTTGGCGGCGGTAATGACGAGCGTGAGCAGACCCTGAATCAGCTTCTTGCTGAGATGGACGGCTTTGATTCTTCGAAGGGATTGTTAATTCTTGCTGCGACGAACAGACCAGAAGTCCTAGATAAAGCCCTTCTTCGACCAGGCCGATTCGACCGCAGAATTATCGTAGATCGCCCAGATATGAAGGGGCGTGAGGAGACCCTGAAGGTTCATTCCAAGGATGTTCCGATGGATCAGACAGTTGACCTTCACGCACTGGCTCTTGCGTCAGCTGGACTTGTTGGATCAGATCTTGCGAATATTATTAATGAAGCAGCGATTATTGCTGTGAAGCACAAGCGTAAATATGTCATTCAGGATGACCTCTTCGAAGCCTTCGAGCTTGTTGCAGTCGGTGGCAAGGAGAAGAAGGATCGTGCAATGAGTGACAAGGAGCGAAAGATTGTCTCCTATCATGAAGTTGGACATGCTCTTGTATCTGCCCTGCAGAAGGAATCTGAGCCTGTTCAGAAGATCACAATTGTTCCTCGTACCATGGGAGCATTAGGCTATACGCTGCAGACTCCTGAGGAAGAGAAGTTCTTAGAGACCAAGGAAGAGCTTCTGGCGAAGATTAACACCTTCATGGGTGGTAGAGCGGCAGAAGAATTAGTCTTTGGCTCTTATACCTCCGGTGCAGCAAATGATATCGAACAGGCAACAGGTATAGCTCGCAATATGGTCACCAGATTTGGTATGTCGGACCGATTCGGCATGATGGGACTTGCTACCGTCGAGAGCCAGTATTTGGAGGGGCGCGCCTCTATGACTTGTGGTGACAAGACAGCATCACTTGTCGATGATGAGGTCCTATCCATTATCACGAAGGCTTATCAGGACGCTTATCATATGCTTGAAGAGAATCGTGATATCTTAGATCGAATCTCAGATTACCTCTATGACAAGGAGACAATTACTGGCAAGGAATTCATGGAAATCTATTGTGAGATGAAGGGAATCCCAATGCCAGACACAGATGAGAAGACAGATGTGGTCGAAGAGCCAACAGAAATGTCAAGTAGTGATGAAGAGCCAGCGGAGACGTTAGGCGACGCCGAAGATTCAGCAGAGATGTCAAGCGATGCCGAAGATGAAGCGGATGCTACGATACAATAAAATGAATAAGTGTAATAAGACTCTTAGATTTAGGAGTCTTAATTACTAACAAACGAACCCGCCAGGGAACGTCAAGCATGCACAGATGCTGTGGAGAACTTGATATTCTTTGGCGGGGTTGTTATTTGACAGTTATATATAATGGATTGATCGGTATAGATTTGCAAGATGTACCTGCTTTGCAGTAAGAACTTCGCCGTCATAGTAGAGCTCTACGAGAGCTTATTTGTAATCCTCATCGTAACGGTTAGCTGTGGATAGAAAAGATACCCTCTTTTGGTGTTTAGGTTAATAGTAAGTCTATTTAATAAATATGGCTAATTTTATAAGTATAATGTAAAGCTTATGGATAATGAATTTTGTTTAGAGGAAGAACTGAAGAAATTGCCGGATTCGCCGGGCGTCTATATCATGCATGATAAGGATGATGTGATTATCTATATCGGCAAGGCGGTAAGCCTGACGAGGAGAGTGCATCAATACTTTCAGCCTAGTCATGATGAAGGAATCAAGAAGGCCCAGATGGTGGAGAATATTCATCACTTCGAATATATTGTTACGGATTCCGAGCTCGAGGCGCTTGTATTAGAATGCAATCTTATCAAGGAGCATAGGCCGAAATATAATACGATGCTCCGCGATGATAAGACCTACCCTTATATCAAGGTGACGCTGGGAGAAGCCTATCCCAGGGTTCTCTTTACTCGGCAGATGAAGAAGGATCGAAGCCGATATTTTGGACCATTTACCTCGGCATCCTCAGTGAAGGATACGATTGATTTGGTTCAGAAGCTCTACAAGATCAGGACCTGTAATCGCAAGTTCCCAGAGACTATCGGTAAGGATCGACCTTGCCTGAATTACCACATGAAGCAGTGCCAGGGACTTTGCCTTGGTCATGTGACGGAAGAGGAATATGGAGAAAATATCGCTTCAGCCATAGATTTTCTCTCCGGCAATTATAAGCCGGTTGAGAAGATGCTCGAGGAGAAGATGTATCAGGCATCTTCTAAGATGGATTTTGAGAGGGCTGCAGAGTATCGAGATCTTCTTGAGAGCGTTCGCACATGTGTTGAGAAGCAGAAGATTACCAGTGCGTCAAATGAGGACCAGGATTTCATTGCGACAGCATCTTCCGAAGAGGATGCGGTGGTGCAGGTCTTCTTCGTGCGATCTGGAAAGTTGATTGGCCGAGAGCATTTCTTTATTAATATTCGGGCGGATGAGAGTAAGTCAGATGTAGTGTGCGCCTTTTTGAAGCAGTATTACGGCGGAACGCCATTTATCCCAAAGGAAATCTATCTACAGGAGGAACTGCTTGATGCTAAGCTCTTAGAGGATTACTTATCAGAGAAGCGCGGCAGCAGGGTTCGCCTGCTCTCTCCATCGAGAGGCGATAAGAAGAAACTATTAGATCTTGCAGAAAAGAATGCATCCCTTGTTCTATCCCAGGATCTGGATCGCATTAAGAGAGAAGAAGGCAGAACTATCGGAGCACTGAAAGAGATTGCTGGTTGGCTCAACCTTCAACAAGTCGACAGGCTGGAGGCTTTTGATATTTCTAATACATCGGGCTTTCAATCTGTGGGTTCGATGGTTGTCTTTGAGAAGGGCAAGCCACTTAGGAGTGATTATCGTAAATTCCGCCTTCGGACAGTGGAGGGGCCGGATGATTATAAGTCGATGAGAGAGGTTCTAACACGGAGATTTTCTCATGGATTAGAGGAAATGGAAGAGTTAGAGGAGAAGGGAATGGATCAGTCTCTTGGCAGCTTTACCAAGTTCCCGGATGTGATTATGATGGATGGTGGTCGAGGTCAGGTGAATATCGCACTTGAGGTTCTCGCTGAGCTTGGTCTTTCCATTCCAGTATGTGGCATGGTGAAGGATGATCATCATAGAACCAGAGGACTCTATTATCATAACGTGGAGATTCCAATCGATACTCATTCGGAAGGCTTCAAGCTGATTACCAGGCTTCAGGATGAGGCACACCGATTTGCAATCGAATATCACAGGTCTCTTCGTGGCAAGAATCAGGTTCATTCCTTCTTAGATGATATTGAAGGAATTGGTCCAGCCAGGAGGAAGGCTCTTATGAAGGCATACGATAGCATGGAGGAGATGGCGGCGGCTTCTGTCGAGGAACTCTCTGGTGTGGGGAGCATGAATCTTCAGTCGGCAGAGGCTGTCTATAACTACCTTCACGGATTGAAGACTGAAGCGGATTGATATATAATATAGGCGCAATTTTGCAAAAGGAGGAGACCACATGGGTGAGGGTGTTTCATTAAGCAAGCTTACAGAGAAGATGGAGCTTGTGAATTTTACAGAAAAGATGGATCTATCGGAGCATTTTGTTCGAATCTCGGATATTAACAGGCCGGCTCTGCAGCTGAATGGCTTTTATGAACATTTTGAAAATGAACGAATTCAGCTGATTGGTAATGTAGAACAAGCCTATTTGTCCAAGAAGACAGATGAAGAGAAGAAGAGAGATTTCGATGAATTCTTGTCTCATGATCTGCCATGTGTCATTTATTGCAGGGGCTTTCAGCCATCTGACTTCGTCATAGAGCTTGCTTATCAGCATAATGTACCTATTCTTGGTACTACTGCTGGAACGTCTGAATTCACAGCGGAGCTTATCTTCTTCCTTAGTATGGAACTGGCTCCAACCACAACGATTCACGGCGTGCTCGTAGATGTCTATGGTGAGGGACTTCTGATCACAGGCGAGAGCGGTATTGGTAAGTCGGAGGCGGCACTTGAGTTGATTCGTCGTGGCCATCGACTGGTTGCAGATGATGTGGTAGAGATTCGTCGTACCAATGATCATACCTTGATGGGTTCTTCTCCTGCGATAACACGTCACTTGATTGAGCTTAGAGGCATTGGCATCATCGATGTGAAGTCTCTCTATGGTGTTGAGTGCGTGAAGGACAGACAGAAGATTGATCTTGTGATCAAGCTTGAGGATTGGAATGGGGAGAGCGAATATGATCGCCTTGGCTTAGAGGACCAGTATATGGATATCTTGGGCAATCAGGTCATTTGCCATGAACTTCCAATTCGACCTGGACGAAACCTGGCTGTTATCTGTGAGACAGCAGCCGTTAACCATCGTCAGAAGAAGATGGGCTATAATGCAGCTCAGGAGTTATACCGTCGCGTGCAGCAGAATATTGCATCAGGCGGCAAATTTGGTGAGGATAAATAGGATTATCCTATGAAATATATAGATTGGAGTTTTTGAAATGGAAAAGAAAAATGCATGGACAAAATATGAAGAGGGCCAGAAGAGAGATGAGCTTATGGCTTTCGCAGAGGACTATCGCAAGTTCTTATCTAGCTGCAAGACAGAGAGAGAATGCACGAATTATTTTGTAGAGCGTGCTGCTAAGGCTGGATTCATGGATTTAGATGAAGTCATTGCATCAGGCAAGACACTTAAGGCTGGAGATAAGGTATACCGCAAGAATCATGGTAAGGCTCTTGCTATGTTTGTGATTGGTTCAGACCCAGTTGAGAAGGGACTTAGCATCCTTGGCGCACATATTGATTCACCAAGACTTGACCTGAAGCAGGTGCCACTCTATGAAGATACTGAGATGGCTCTTCTTGATACACATTACTATGGTGGTGTGAAGAAGTATCAGTGGGTAACTCTTCCAATGGCACTTCATGGCGTAATCGCGAAGAAGGACGGCTCTGTTGTAGAGGTTGCAATTGGAGATAAGCCAGAGGATCCTGTATTTGGTATTTCAGATCTCCTGATTCATTTGTCTGCAGATCAGCTTGAGAAGAAGGCTGCCAAGGTCATCGAGGGAGAGGACCTCAATGTCTTAATCGGTTCTATGCCACTCGAGCAGGCCGCAGAGGATGAGAAGGAGAAGGAATGCGTTAAGGCCAATATCCTCAAGATTCTGAAGGATACCTATGATATCGAGGAGGATGATTTCCTGTCTGCAGAGATTGAGGTTGTTCCTGCTGGAGAGGCTAGAGATTTTGGCTTCGATCGCAGTATGATTATGGGTTATGGTCATGATGACAGGGTATGTGCATATCCTTCCTTTATGGCAATGCTTGAGGTAGCACCTGGTAAGAGAACCTATGCCTGCCTTCTCGTTGACAAGGAAGAGATTGGTTCTGTTGGTGCAACCGGTATGGAATCAAGATTCTTTGAGAATTCAGTAGCTGAGATTTGCGCACTTACTGGTGCGTCAAATGATATTGCAGTTCGTCGTGCCCTGCAGAATTCCAAGGCTTTATCATCCGATGTAAGTGCTGCATTTGATCCAAATTATCCATCTGTTATGGAGAAGAAGAATTCCGCATACTTTGGCAAGGGCCTTGTATTTAATAAGTACACTGGTGCTCGTGGCAAGAGTGGTTCAAATGATGCATCTGCAGAATATATGGCTGAGCTTCGTCACATCTTAGATGAAGAGGGCGTTAGCTATCAGACAGCGGAGCTTGGCAAGGTTGACCAGGGCGGCGGCGGAACAATCGCATATATCCTTGGTAATTACAATATGAATGTTATTGATTCTGGTGTAGCAGTGCTTAATATGCACGCACCATGGGAGATTATTTCCAAGGTTGATCTCTACGAAGCATATCTTGGATATGTAGCTTTCCTTAAGCAGGCATAAGATGAATCAGGAATTGATACAAGAGATTCAGAATTTTATAAGGAACGGCTCCTGCAAGGTGGATGAACCGATGAAGAATCATACCACCTTTCGGATTGGCGGAAGGGCGGACCTCTTCGTGGAACCTACGGCGGAGGAACTTCCGAAGCTGCTTTCATTTGCAAGAGAGCATTCACTTCCTGTGACCCTCATTGGAAATGGAAGCAATATCCTGGTGTCCGATAAGGGAATTCGAGGTCTTACGATCTCACTATCTCGTCCGATGAGTCGCATCAGTGTTGAGGGAGACAGAATCTATGCAGAGGCGGGAGCACTTCTTGGCCGCGTCGCCTCCTTGGCACTTGATGCAGGACTATCTGGTATGGAGGCTCTCTCGGGCATTCCGGGTACGATTGGAGGCGCCTGTCTTATGAATGCAGGTGCCTATGGAAGCGAGATGGCTGACATATTAGAGTCCTGCGATGTGATTACGCCAGATGGGGAATTGATTACATTTCCAGTAGAAGATCTTGGCTTATCCTATCGCCATAGTTTCCTGATGGAGACTGGTGACATCATCGTGGGAGCACATCTTTTGCTGCAGCCTGGAGACAAGGACGAGATTCGTGCAAGGCAGCAGGACTATAATCAGAGGAGAAGCGATAAGCAACCGCTGAATTATCCTTCTGCGGGCTCGACCTTTAAGCGGCCAACAGGCTTCTTTGCAGGTCAGCTCATTGAGGAATGTGGCCTGAAGGGTTACCGCGAGGGCGGCGCCATGGTGAGTGATAAGCATTCTGGATTTGTGGTGAATGCTGGGGACGCTACCGCTATGGATGTGATTCGCCTTATGAATCATGTGGAGGACACGGTTCTTTCCATGAAGGGTGTGAGATTGGAGCCGGAGGTTCGGTTCTTGGGAGAGTTGTAACATGAATCTACTTATTCTGACAGGTATGTCTGGCGCCGGCAAGAAGACGGCCTTCAATAATTTAGAGGATATGGGCTTTGATTGCGTGGATAATCTGCCAGTTCCGCTTCTTAAGAACTTCGTGGATTTGATGAAGCTAAGTGATACCACAAGTCCAGTTGCAGTTGGTATTGATATTCGCTCTGGCGAGAAGCTGCAGGACTTAGAGGGAGTTCTGGATGAACTGGAGCAGGATGGCAAGAAATGTGATATCCTGTTTCTCGATGCAGAGGATGATGTTTTGCTTGCTCGTTACAAGGAGACCAGGCGAAACCACCCTCTTTCTGGAACTGAGCGAATCCAGGCTGGAATCAGAGAAGAGCGTGAGAAGATTCGCTTCCTGAAGGAACGCGCGGATTATGTGATTGATACATCCCATCTTCTGACGAGAGAGCTTCGTGCTGAGATGCAGAACATTTTCGTGGATAAGCAGGATTATAAGAGCCTGAATGTCTTGATTCTGTCCTTTGGCTATAAATATGGAATCCCTCGAGATGCGGATTTGGTATTTGATGTGCGATTCCTGCCGAATCCATATTACAATCCGGCCCTTCGTCCACTTACGGGCAATGACAAGGCAATTAAGGACTTTGTGCTCAAGTATGACGAGGCGCATACCTTCTTAGATAAGCTTCAGGACCTTACGGAATTCTTGATACCGAATTATATTGATGAGGGGAAGAACCAGCTGGTTATCTGTATTGGATGCACTGGTGGTAAGCACAGATCTGTTACCTTGGCAAATGAGCTCTACGCAAGACTTCAGCCTAAGGCTAAGACCTATGGACTTAAGATAGAGCATAGAGATATCGACAAGGATGCAAAACGAGGAAAATAAGTCTTATGTCTTTTTCGAGTCAAGTAAAAGAAGAACTGATACAGAAGATGGCCCGTCAGCGTCACTGCAGAATTGCAGAGCTGGCGGCCATTGTGCAGTTTGGCTGCAAGGTTGAGGATGTAGAGGAAGGAAGACGTATTCTCTTTACTGAGGAGAGCGAGTCCCTGGCTCAAAAATACTTTACTTTGCTTAAGAAAACAATTACTATAAATCAATGTGACAAGGTGGATGCCTGCCTGGATGCCTATTCTATCGAGGGAGAGCTTGCGAATTCTCTTGTGGAACTTCTTAGGCTTGATACTCATCCGGATGGAAGGGTTGACGGGCTTCTACTACAACAGCCTTGCTGTAAGAGGGCTTTTATACGTGGAGCATATCTATGTTCAGGCTCTATGAGCGATCCCAATAAGGCCTATCATTTTGAAATTGTGTGTAAGGATAGGGCCCAGGCTGACCAGTTATCTTATGTGATGAATTCCTTTCAGGTAGACTCTAAGATTATTGAGCGTAAGGGTCATTTCGTGGTTTATCTCAAGGAAGGTGCACAGATTGCTGATATCCTAAGCGTGATGGAAGCGGGCCTTTCCCTGATGGAATTTGAGAATATTCGGATTCTGAAGGAGATGCGCAATTCTGTGAATCGCAAGGTAAACTGTGAGACTGCCAACATTGGCAAGACAGTTAGTGCGGCAGTAAGGCAAGTGGAAGACATCTTATATATTGAGGAGACGGTTGGACTGTCAACCTTGTCAGCTTCACTACAGGAGATGGCATATCTTAGGTTAGAGAATCAGGAGTCCTCTCTTATTGACTTGGGCCAGATGCTTGAGCCAGCAGTTGGTAAGTCTGGCGTGAATCATCGACTTCGCAAGATTAGTGAGATTGCGGACAAGTTAAGAGAGCAGGAGAAGTTAGGAGGAAACTCATGAGAAAAGAAGTAACAGTATCTATGAATTCTATGGAAGCTACACCGATTGCACATATGGTTCAGCTTGCCAATCAATATAAGAGTCAGCTCTATTTCGAGATGGATGATAAGCGTGTCAATGCCAAGAGCATTATGGGCATGATGAGTCTGGTGCTTACAACTGGCTCCAAGGTGACAGTTGTTGCGGATGGAGAGGATGAGCAGGAGGCAGTAGATGCCATGGAGAACTTCCTAACAGTATAGGCACAGGTATTTCTATGAAGAAATTATTATTCATATTTAATTCAAGATCTGGTAAGGAACAGATTAAGCCTCACATGACAGAGATTCTCGATATCATGGTCAAGGCGGGCTTTGAAGTAACCATCTATTCTACCCAGTGTCAGGGAGATGCGATTACGAAGGCCAGGGAAGCTGCCAATCTTAACATCTATGATCGTATTATCTGTAGTGGTGGCGATGGAACGCTTGATGAAGTCGTGACAGGCGTTATGTCTGCAGACTATAGACCAATGATTGGATATATTCCAGCTGGTTCTACCAATGATTTTGGCAATTCCCTTGGTATCGACAAGGACATGATTCATGCTGCTAATATTTCAGTGCATGGCAAGCCATTTTCCTGTGATATTGGGGCATTCAATGATGATTCCTTTGTCTATGTGGCAGCCTTTGGTATCTTTACAGAAGTATCCTATTCTACAAGCCAAGATTTGAAGAATGTCTTCGGACATGCGGCTTATATTATGGAAGGCGCCAAGCAGCTTCGAGATATTCCGTCCTATCGCATGCAGGTCGAGTACGACGGTAATGTCATTTACGATGAATTCCTGCTCGGCATGGTTACCAATACAAAGTCTGTTGGCGGCTTTACAGGAATCGTAGGTGGAGATGATGTTGGGCTAGATGATGGAGTCTTTGAAGTGACTCTGATTCGAAATCCCAAGAATCCAATCGAACTGAATGAGATTCTTGCTTGGCTTACGAATCTTAGAGAGGATTCGGACCTCGTATATTCCTTCAGTACCAGGAATATTAAGTTTACTTCCAATGACGTTGTCCCTTGGACTCTGGATGGAGAATATGGCGGCGATCATGAGGAGGTTACGATTCGTAATTGCCACGAGGCTATCCAAATTATAGTTGAATCAGAGAATTAAATCTTATATAATATGCCTAGCGCTATGCGCGGGTTTTTGATTAGAGAATGGAGGATTTATTATGTTAGTTTCTGCTACAGAGATGCTGAACAAGGCTAAGGCTGGACATTATGCAGTTGGTCAGTTCAATATCAACAATTTAGAGTGGACTAAGGCAGTTCTTCTTACAGCTCAGGAGCTTAATAGCCCAGTTATCCTTGGTGTATCTGAGGGCGCTGGCAAGTATATGACTGGTTTCAAGACTGTTGCAGCTATGGTTAAGGCTATGGATGAGGAGCTTGGAATTACTGTTCCTGTTGCTCTTCACTTAGATCATGGTACTTACGAAGGATGCTACAAGTGTATTGAAGCAGGCTTTACTTCTATCATGTTCGATGGCTCACATTATGCAATCGATGAGAATGTTGCTAAGACTACAGAATTAGTTGAGGCTGCTCACAAGGCTGGCTTATCTATCGAGGCTGAGGTAGGCTCTATCGGTGGTGAGGAAGACGGCGTTGTTGGTATGGGCGAGTGCGCAGATCCAGACGAGTGCAAGGCTGTTGCTGATCTTGGTGTAGATATGCTTGCTGCTGGTATCGGTAACATTCATGGCAAGTATCCAGCAAACTGGGCAGGACTTTCATTTGAGACTCTGGATGCTATCCAGCAGAAGACAGGTGTTATGCCACTTGTACTTCACGGTGGTACTGGTATTCCAGAAGATATGATTAAGAAGGCTATTGATCTTGGTGTATCTAAGATCAATGTTAATACTGAGTGTCAGTTATCCTTTGCAGATGCTACACGTAAGTATATCGAGGCAGGAAGCGACCTTCAGGGTAAGGGCTTTGATCCTCGTAAGTTACTTGCTCCTGGTACAGAGGCTATCAAGGCTACTGTTAAGGAAAAGATGGAACTCTTCGGTTCTGTTGGCAAGGCTTAAGTTCTGAATATAGTTATATGAGGTGAACTAAGGTGTTCCGGGGATTTTTATATGAATCATCGGAGCACCTTTTCGCTTTTTTTAGGAATCTAGGGAAGGCATAGAGATATTCTAAGAAAGAAGGATAATTACGTGGAAGAAATGACAAATGACTATTATGATGTAGCCGATATCTTTGGCGAGAACGTATTTAATGACTCTGTGATGCAGCAGAGATTGCCAAAGAAGACCTATCAGAAGCTGAAACAGACCATAGAGGAAGGCAAGGAACTCGATCTGGAGACAGCAGATGTAATCGCTCATGAGATGAAGGAGTGGGCCATTGAGAAGGGGGCAACCCATTATACCCATTGGTTCCAGCCACTTACTGGTACGACTGCTGAGAAGCATGATTCCTTTATTTCGGCCCCACTTCCGAATGGTAAGGTGCTGATGAGCTTTTCTGGTAAGGAATTAATCAAGGGTGAGCCGGATGCTTCTTCTTTCCCATCAGGTGGACTTCGTGCAACCTGTGAGGCGAGAGGTTATACGGCGTGGGATTGTACATCACCAGCCTTTGTTCGTGAGGATGCATCAGGCGCAACTCTCTGCATTCCAACTGCATTCTGTTCTTACACAGGTGAGGCATTGGACCAGAAGACACCTCTCCTTCGTTCTATGGATGCAATCTCTGAGCAGTCAATTCGTCTGCTTCGCCTCTTTGGCAATACCACTTCGAAGAGGGTGGTACCTTCTGTTGGAGCAGAGCAGGAGTATTTCATTGTTGATCGTGACTTATACCTTCAGCGTAAGGATCTAATCTATACCGGTCGTACCCTCTTTGGCGCACCTCCAGCCAAGGGCCAGGAGATGGATGACCATTATTTTGGAACTATTCGCGACCGTATTGGCGCCTTTATGCGCGATGTGAACAAGGAGCTCTGGAAGCTTGGAGTATCTTCTAAGACACAGCATAATGAGGTCGCTCCTGCTCAGCATGAGCTTGCACCGATTTATGCAGAGTGCAATATTGCAGTGGATCATAATCAGCTGATTATGGAGACGCTTCGTAAGGTGGCTTACCGTCATAATCTCCAGTGCCTGCTTCACGAGAAGCCATTTGCTGGGGTAAATGGTTCTGGTAAGCATAATAACTGGTCTCTTGTAACAGATGATGGCATCAATTTGATTGATCCAGGCAAGAATCCACATGATAACAAGGTATTCCTATTGGTACTTACCTGTATTCTCCGCGCGGTAGATGACCATGCAGATCTTCTTCGTGAGTCAGCTGCTGATGTTGGAAATGATCATCGTCTGGGCGCGAATGAAGCACCACCTGCTATTCTGTCAGTCTTCCTTGGAAGCCAGCTTGAAGATCTTCTAGATCAGATTATCAAGGATGGTGAGGCTACGAGAACCCTGAAGGGATCACGTCTTGAGACGGGTGTTAAGACCTTGCCTGACTTCATGAAGGATGCGACAGATCGTAATCGTACTTCTCCATTTGCCTTCACAGGAAATAAGTTCGAATTCCGTATGGTTGGTTCTCAGGATTCAGTTGGTGAACCAAATGTTGTCCTAAATACCATTGTTGCTGAGGCCTTTGCAGATGCCTGTGATGCCTTAGAGGGTGCAGAAGACTTCGATAAGGCAGTAGATGAATATATTCTGAAGCTTGCCAAGGAGCACCAGAGAATTGTCTTCAATGGAGATGGTTATTCTGAGGAATGGGTAGAAGAGGCGAAGAAGCGTGGACTTCCTAATATCAAGTCTATGGTTGATGCGATTCCTGCACTTACCACAGAGAAGTCTGTAGCACTCTTTGAGCGATTCAATGTATTTACCAGAACTGAGCTGGAATCTCGTGCAGAGGTTGAATTCGAGCAGTATGCGAAGGTAATTAATATTGAAGCAAAGTCTATGGAGAATATTGTAAGTAAGCAGATTATACCAGCAGTTATTTCTTATACGACTGACCTTGCAACTTCAATTAATGCAGTTCGCGCCGCTTGTGATGCAGATGTGAGCACACAGGTTGAGCTTCTGACTGAGGTATCAGATCTTCTGTCAGAGACCAAGATTGCTCTATCTAAGCTTGCTGAAGCAGTAGATCAGGGAGCATCTCTTAAGGATAATGAAGAGAAGGCCAGATTCTATCATGACAAGGTTGTTCCATGCATGAATGCTCTTCGTAGCCCTGTTGATGAGCTTGAGACCCTCTGTGACAAGGAGATTTGGCCACTGCCTTCTTATGGCGATATGCTATTTGAGGTATAGGATTTATTCATAGCGTAGAGTACCAGCGTAGAATATAAGCACAAAAATAAAACACCGGAAATCAGAGGATTCTCTGATTTCCGGTGTTTTTTGTTCGATTTAGTTTGCGACGTAGGAGTTAATTAGATCCTGATACCAGTTCGTAACGGCTGATGTAGTGCTATTGGTTGAGGTGCCGACATGAAGTGTACATACGTCATTTAACTTGGAAGAGTCGTAGAGGTATGGGCTATCGGCATTGCCAGCAGAACCGCCAATGATATAGACGGAGGTGCTTGTATTAGGACAACCGGAATTGGCTATCTTACCGGAATCATTACATATTGTAAGCTTGGCATGATGGTCACAGTATTCGGTAGGAACGGTATCCTCTGTGAAGAATTCTGTTATTACCATGGAACCTCTTGGATCAGAGTCACATGTTCCATTGATGGCAAGCTTGCCGGATTTGCTGCAGACCGTTGCTGTCACAATTCCATCAGGTGTGGAGAAGTCCTTTTCAGGGAGGCTCTCATGAATTCTAGCCATTACCGCCTTCCAAATTGCCTTGGAGTAGGAGGTAGAGGATTGTACGGCATTATCGTCATAACCACCCCAGATGCCACATGTGTAGTATGGTGAATAACCGCAGAAGACGGTATCTCTGTTCTTGGTAGTAGTACCTGATTTTCCGGCAATGACGGTATTGCCAGGATTTGCTTTGGTACCGGTTCCACTTGTCATAACGTCTTCCATAGCTGAGGTTAGGAGGAAGGCAGTAGTTTCTTTTAGAACCTGCTTGGATTCGCCCCAGGTGTTATCTAGGATAACATTTCCACTATGATCTAAGACCTCTGTATAGAAGATTGGCGTATTATAATATCCGCCATTTGCAATGGTTGCATATGCTGCAGTAAGCTCCAGGTTGGTAACACCATTTGTGATACCACCGAGAGCGAGCGCCTGGTTGTTGTCGCCGCTATCTAGTGTGGTAATGCCGAAGTCTTCGACATACTGATATCCCAGTCCTGTGCCAATCTGTGTCAGTGTCTTGACTGTTACGATGTTGATAGAATTCGTGATGGCTTGTCGTAGTGTAGTGAAGCCGAGGTAAGCATCATTATAGTTGCTAAGTGGTGTTCCGTCCAAATAGGAGGTTGGAGTATCATCCTGTACGGATGCCAGCGTTAATCCACCTGCATCGAGAGCTGGTGCGTAGGCAGCTAAGATCTTGAAGCAGGAACCAGGCTGCCTCTGAATACCGGTTGCACGGTTAAGCGTCTTACTACCGGCCTTCTCTCCACGACCACCACAGAGAGCAACAACATAGCCATTTGATTGATCAATAACAGTCATGGCTGTCTGCGGCTCTAAGGTGTAGATGACAGATTCACCGCCACCAGGGATGGTGTCTCCCTCTTCCATAATCTCTTCCTTGTATTTCTCAATTGCTTCTTCAGCCGCTTCTTTGGAACTGAAGTTAATCGAGTAGTTGGAATTCTTGGCCTGGTAGTAGGAGAGCATGGTCTGCTCACTATAGTTCTTGTAGGAACCGTCGGATTTCAGAACAGTAAGTCGATAAGTGAAGGAATACTTGGCATCCATTCCATAATTATCATCATTATTGATCTCTTCATCGACGATTGTCTGGATGCTGCTATCCTGGGTTGACTTAATAGTCAAGCCGCCAGAGTAGAGCAGGTTGTAGGCTTCCGTTTCCGAATATCCCTTCTGTTCTACTAAGTCATCGACAACCTGGTCGGTCAGAGCATCCACAAAGTATGAGGTGGAGCTTGATGAGGTGACAGCTACATTTACAATGGCAATTCTGTCATAGACATTGTCCGCCATAGCTTCGTCATATTCTTCCTGGGTGATATAATCCTGGTCCAGCATATTTTTTAGCACCTTCTCACGACGAGTAGCGTTAGAATCTGGATTCGTGATTGGGTTATAGCGGGAAGGATTCTGCGTAATACCAGCGATGACAGCAGCCTCTGACAGAGTTAGATCAGAGACGGATTTGTTGAAGTATCGCTCCGCAGCAGCCTCAACACCTAGCGTGTTCTGGCCTAAGTTTATTGTATTAAGGTAGTTCTCCAGGATGGTATCCTTGGAGGTAATCTTCTCAAGCTCTACAGCCAGATACTGCTCCTGAATCTTACGATCGACCTTATCCTTGAAGGTGGATTCCTCAGTCCAGCCAGTGAAATAGTTATTCTTCAGAAGCTGCTGGGTGATGGTAGAAGCACCCTGGGAGAAATCAGCGGTAACAAGACCTGTGAAGCCGGCTCGTATAATGCCGCGGATATCGATTCCGTTATGTTCATAGAATCTCGAATCCTCGATGGCGACAAAGGCATGCTGCACATCCTCAGGAATCTCGGATAGGGTGACAAATTGGCGATTGGCACCAGAAGATGCCAGCGTCTCAATTTGATTTCCTTCATTATCTAATACTACAGTTTGATAGCCTGTTGGTGTAATGTCGATGGTAGATACATCAGGTAACTCAGAAATGAGGTTACTAGCGTAAACTCCAAATCCGATACCTCCACCGATCAGCGCTATAATAAACAGAATAAGCAGGGTCTTAAGGAAGGAGAGAAGGAACTTCTTCTTGGCCTTCGCCCGCTTATTCTTAAGCTGCGATTTACGTTTTTTGACGTTTTTCTTACCGTAATTCATAAATGTCCTCCGTTTGAGTCACAGAATTCGCACCCTATTATATCAGAAGGAAGTGACTCTTGCAAAAATAGAGACAATCCCATACCATTAGTCTATAAAAACGCATGTAGGAAGACTGAATTTATAGGAAGGCGGATTGTAATTTGAGCCAGAAAATAGTAGCAGAAGGCGCTTGCGGAGAGATTGTAGAGAAGAAATCCAGATTTATTGCAAGTATTATGCCAGTTTCTACGGAGGAAGAGGCACTTTCCTTTATTCAGGAGAAGAAGAAGCAGTATTGGGATGCCAGGCATAACTGCAGTGCATATATTATAGGAAGAAAGAATCCAATTTCCAGATGCTCCGATGATGGGGAACCCAGCCAAACAGCGGGAAGACCTATGCTTGATGTATTAGAGCGAGAGGGGATCTATGATGTGGTTGTCGTCGTAACCAGATATTTTGGCGGAGTACTACTTGGAACAGGAGGCTTGGTTCGTGCTTATCAGGCGGCTGTGCAGGAGGGGCTTAAGAATTGTCGCTTTGCAAAGGCAATCGATGGATATGAATGCTTCCTGACGATTTCTTATACAGCCTATGGTCAGGCAGAGTATATTCTTAGAGAAGAAGGAATCGAAGTTATAGATTCTGATTTCGAGGAGCAGGTTCGTCTCCATTTCTATGTCCCGGTAGTGCAGCGTGATTCCCTTACTTCCAAGCTTACAGATGCTACAAATGGGTCCGCTGAATTTGACTGGAGTGAGGAGATGACATATTTTGCATAACTTTTTCAAAAAAGTACTTGCAAAAGGATGACACTCTATGTATACTATCTATTGTTGAGTCGGCGGACGAGACACAATATATAATGGCCCATAGCCAAACGGTAAGGCAGCGGACTCTGACTCCGTCATTTTCAAGGTTCGAATCCTTGTGGGCCAGCTTCTAGGAACCCCGGTGAATTCTTCATCGGGGTTTTCTTGATTCTAAGGATTATTTACATCTGTCAGAAGAGATTAGAATAGGAGAATATGACATGGCAAATGAATTAAAAGAAAGACAGGACATTGAAGAGAAATATAAGTGGGACTTAACCCTCTTCTATAAGAGCGATGAGGCTTGGGAAGAAGCCTTTCAGAAGCTTGATGAGAAGATTTCACATATTGCATCATTTCAGGGTAAGCTGACAAGTGCTGAGGCAATTAAGGAATATTTAGATGCAGAGACAGATCTTAGCTTAGACATCTACGATATCTTTGGATATGCGAATCTCCGTCAATCAGAGGATACAAGAGCAGATGTGGCACAGTCCATGACAGCTCGTGCTATGGCAAAGTATGTTCAGATTGAAGCTGCAGTATCTTTTGCCAAGCCAGAGATTTTAAGCATGGATGAGAAGACTCTGTCAGCTATGGTTGATGACCCAATTCTTGCAGACCACAAGATTACGATGCAGAATTTCCTTCGTAGTAAGCCACATGTCTTAAGTGCAGCGGAGGAGGCTGTAATTGCATCTCTTGGAGAAGCGCTTTCTACTGGTCGTGAGGCTTCTACTATGTTAATGGATGCAGATATGGTATTTGATTCAGTGAAGGATTCGAGTGGAGAGGAATTAGAGCTGAATGAATCCAACTATATTCCAATGCAGATGTCTACGGATCGCATCCTTCGTGAGAATTCATTTCATGCATTCTATAAGTCTTATAGAGAGCATATCAATACCTTTGCGGCAACCTACAATGGAAATGTAAGAGGAGCTACCGCAGAGGCTAAGCTTCGTCATTATAATTCTTCCAGAGAGGCATCACTGGATCAGAACCATATTCCAGTACAGGTCTATGATAACCTGGTTGATACCATTCACAAGCATATGCCAGACATGTATCGTTACCTGGCTCTTAGAAAGAGACTGCTTGGGGTAGACGAGCTTCATTATTATGATGTATATGCGCCGCTTATGGGAGAGAGCAAGAAAACATACACCTTTGAGCAGGCTCGCGACATGGTGCTTGAGACCCTCAGCATCATGGGAGAGGAATACACAGATGTCGTAGAGCAGGCCTTTCGTGAGCATTGGATCGATGTCTATCCAAACAAGGGCAAGTCAGGTGGCGCTTATTCTGCAGGAACCTATCGTTCTGTGCCATACATTCTTATGAACTTCAATGGCTCACTCGATTCGGTATCTACACTGGCTCATGAGATGGGACATTCTATGCATACTCATTTCTCAACAGTGACTCAGCCTGCCCAGTATGCAGATTACACCCTCTTCGTGGCAGAAGTAGCTTCCACGGTAAATGAAAACCTTCTGATTGAGCATCTTCTCGAGACCACAGAGGATCCGAAGGAGCGCATGGCTCTTCTCAATCAGTATCTGGAGAATTTCAAGGGAACAGTATATCGCCAGACTATGTTTGCTGAGTTCGAGCGAGATGCACATGCTCTTGCAGAGCGTGGAGAAGCGCTTAATGCGACAAGCTTAAATAAGCTCTATGAAGGATTGATCAAGGAATATTTCGGCGATGGGCTAGTCCTCGACGAGGAGGTTCAGTATGAATGGGCACGTATTCCTCATTTCTATTCTCCATTCTATGTATATGTATATGCAACTGGTTATTCCACAGCTGTGGCATTATCAGAAGGTATTCGTAAGGAAGGTGCTCCTGCAGTGAAGCGTTATATCGAATTCCTCTCTATGGGTGGAAGCAAGGATCCACTCGATGAGCTTAAGCACGCAGGTGTTGATTTGACCTCCCCTGCACCGATTGATGCTGCACTGAATAAGTTCGCGGACGTATTAGATCAGGCAGAAGCTCTGGCAGATCAGCTTGGATTATAAGATAAGAGGATGACTTCATGTATGAGATGACCACACAAATTCGCTATACAGAATGCGATAACTCCGGAAGACTTACGACGTCTGCCCTGATTAATCTCTTGCAGAATTGCAGTGTATTTCATTCGGAGAGTGTGGGTTATTCCCTCTATGATTTGATGAAGAAGCGGACAGGCTGGTTTATCCTTACATGGGATATTAAGATTGATGAGATGCCGCGCTTTATGCAGGTTGTCAAGGTTTCGACCTGGTCAGCAGGTTATAAGGGAATTCAGGCCTTTCGAGATTTTGCAATTCGAGATGAGAATGGATGCCTTCTCGTTTCAGCGCATTCTGTATGGGTATATATGGATCTTGCAGCAATGCTTCCGACGAGACTTAGCGCAGAACTTAAGGAAGCATACGGGGCAGAAGAACCTCTTCCTGGTAACTGGCAGGAGCGGAAGATGCCGATTCCAAATTCTACAGTTCCGGGCTATCATTTTGAAGTGTCCAAGCTTCAGATGGATACCAATGGACATATGAATAATGAGCGCTATATTGCTGCAGCTTATGCCCTACTTCCGGAAGGAAGACGAATTCGCGAAATTATGGTAGAATATCATAAGCAGGCTCTGCTTGGTGACTTCGTATCGGTGGAATCGGTAGAGGAGGATGACCGGGTGTCGGTACTGCTTAAGAATGATGACAAGATTTATGCCGTGGTGATTTTCATTACGGATTAGGATATTAGTATGAGACTAGGATGTAAGGAAACATTGCAGGTTGTGAAGAAGGTGGACTTTGGTGTCTATCTGACAGAGCCTGAGAATAAGAATGATGACCGCGTGCTTCTGCCGAAGAAGCAGGTTCCAGAGGGTTGTAGGGTTGGCGATTTGATCGAAGTCTTCCTCTACAAGGATTCGAGTGATCGTTTGATTGCGACTACGAATACACCAAAGCTTACCCTCGGAGAATTTGCGCTTCTGACGGTACAGGAAGTGACGAAGATTGGTGCATTCCTCGATTGGGGCTTAGAGAAGGATCTTTTTCTTCCATATAAGGAGATGACAGGTCGAATTGATGCTGGTGATGAGATTCTGGTTCGACTCTATATTGATAAGAGTAATCGCTTGTCGGCTTCCATGAAGGGAATCTACGATTTACTTAAGAAGAATTCTCCTTATCAGGTTGGAGATGAGGTTTGTGGCAGAATCTACGAATTCGGCCATGATTTTGGAACCTTTGTCGCTGTGGACGATCAGTACTCTGCCATGATTCCACGTCATGAGGATGCATCTCATTTTCACGTGGGAGATGTAATCACAGCTCGCGTCACCTCGGTCAAGGAGGATGGCAAGCTGGATATTTCTCTTCGAGAGAAGGCCCATGTCCAGATGGATGCAGATGCTAAGAGACTGCTTGAATTACTCGATAGTTATGCTGGAGTTCTTCCATTTACCGAGAAGGCTTCACCTGAGATTATCATGAGAGAGACCGGACTTAGTAAGGCGGCATTCAAACGTGCGGTTGGCCGACTCTATAAAGAGAGACGTATTAGCTTAGATGGAGGCAAGATCCGAAAGCTCTAGAGTAGGATCTTACCTTTGATATAGGAATAGATTAAGAAAAGAGGTTATTTAATATGAAGAATGTAATTTGCACAGACAAGGCACCACAGGCAATTGGACCATACTCTCAGGCAATTGAGGTAAATGGAATGGTATATACT
Source organism: Lachnospiraceae bacterium (assembly GCA_963661945.1). GTDB lineage: Bacteria > Bacillota > Clostridia > Lachnospirales > Lachnospiraceae > CAVLDP01. The sequence goes on along the minus strand of CAVLDP010000012.1, from coordinate 19,761 downwards.
TCAGGCGTGATTCCTGTTGATCCTGCAACTGGTGCAATTCCAGAGGGTTCTGTAGCTCAGGCAGAGCAGGCCTTTTCTAATATGAAGAATCTCGTTGAGGCAGCAGGCTCTTCTATGGACCGTGTTGTGAAGACGACAGTATTTATTAAGGAAATGAATGATTTCGCGGCAATTAATGAAGTCTATGCCAAGTATTTCCCAGAGCCATATCCAGCGCGAAGCTGTGTAGAGGTGGCTCGTCTTCCTAAAGATGTTATGCTTGAGATTGAAGTTATTGCGACAAAGGAGAACTAGTCATGAATAGGAATCGAGGACTTGTGAGAGCGACTGCGGTAGCTTTGTCAGCTTGCTGTATAAGTGGCGCATTCTCTACTTGCTCTCTTGCAGCACCTCTTGCCGGTATTACATCGATAGCGTCCACAGATCAGGAGACTGTATATGCAGGATCCTATTCTACGACAGCAGGTGTGTCGCTGACACTTTCGAATATTCTATCGGGTGCGACGAATACTAGCATTGCAGATACTACGACTTCTACAACAGCATCAGCGGCAGATGAATATGCCAATATCGGAATTGCCAAGGTAAATGATTATGTAAATGTTCGCTCCGATGGAAGTGAAGATGGCGAAGTTGTCGGCAAACTCTACAATAAGTCTGCATGTAATGTGGAAGAGACTACATCGGATGGTTGGTACAAGATTACATCCGGAAATGTCACAGGTTATGTAAAGTCTGATTATGTGGTAGTTGGCGATGAAGAGCTGATCCGGGATTCTTCCAGAAGAGTTGCTACTGTGAATACGCAGACCCTCTATGTGAGAGAGGATCAATCTACGGATTCCTCTGTAATTGGTATGGTTCCAAATGAAGATGATCTTACGGTAACAGACGAATCTACTGTTACAAATGGCTGGGTCAAGGTATCCGTGGAAGAAGGCGATGGATACGTTTCTACGGATTATGTCACCCTATCGACAGAATATACCTATGCAGAATCCAAGGCGGAGGAGCAGGCTAGACTTGCCAGAGAAGCAGCAGAGAGACAGGCAGCTGCGGCAGCATCTGCGCGTAAGTCTTATTCTTCTGGCGGTTCTAATCGAACCTATGCAGCACCATCTGGATCTGGCGGTTCTGCAGTTGTAAATTATGCGACACAGTTCCTGGGAAATCCATATGTATATGGTGGTTCCAGCCTAACCAATGGAACAGACTGTTCCGGATTTGTCATGAGTGTTTATGCTTCCTTTGGTGTGAGCCTGCCGCATTCTTCGAGCGCTATGCGTTCCTGCGGATATGGTGTGGACTACTCAGAGATGGCAGCAGGTGATATTGTCTGTTATTCTGGTCATGTTGGAATCTATGTTGGCAATGGCAATATTATCTCAGCTTCGAATCCTAGAAATGGAATCAAGTATGATAATGTCAATTATCGAGATATACTCGCAATTCGCCGTATTTATTAAGAATATGCTTGAGAGCTCTGCAACAATAGTTGCAGAGCTCTTCTTTTTGTAAATTTTCCGTCAATGACACTGGGGCAAAATGTGTCTAACTTGTGAAAAATACACAAAGAAAGAATGCAGAGAGAAAAAAGGAAAATCATAGCTTGGCGGAGTGGCAGAATTTATCCACAATTTTGGGAGAAGAAATGGCGAAAAATGGACTTATACACTAACTTATCCACCTTATCCACAATCTTGAGATGAAAAAGTGGAAATGATTTGAAACACCTGTTCTATTCAAATGTGATGAAAAGCTGCCTTTTGGCAAAAAGAAATTGACATCTAAATGATGAATCACCTCGAGGAGTTGTGCGAAAATTACAAAAAACTTCTAGAAGATTTCAGATAGATGAGCAACAGATGATGGACACTTGAGGCATAAAATCTGGTATCGGTAAAAATGCACTAAAGACAAGGGATTTTATCTTCCCTTTTCCGTTATTTTGTATTATCCTTGTTAGAGGATATGTGTAAATTGGGGTAAAAGGCATATCGCAAATTGTATAATTTGCCAAGATATACAGAAGGGAGACGTAGGAATGATTTCAAATCAGATTCTACAGAAGACGATAGACGGTTTGTATCAGATTGCAAAGGTTGATTTGGCAGTGTTTGATGCAGAAGGGGGAATTCTAGCATCTACCATGTCTGATGCCAGAGATTATCTGGAGCCTGTGATGAAATTTGCTGCCTCAGAGGCAGACAGTCAGGTGCTTTATGGCAATCATTTTCTGAAAGTCTATAATGACCATCAATTGGAATTCGTTGTTCTGGCACTTGGGGACAGCCAGGAGACTGCGACACTTGGAAAGGTGTGCGCATTTCAGATAGAGCAATTACTGGTGGCTTACCGGGAGAGATTCGATAAGGACAACTTTGTGAAGAATCTTCTTCTTGATAATCTGCTCTTGGTGGATATCTACAATCGCGCCAAGAAGCTGCATGTGGATATTGAGGCAAGACGTGTGGTCATGATTGTTGAGACAGGTTCGGACAAGGATGGCGATGAGATGGATCGCGTTCGCAATGTCTTCGGTGGCAAGAGCAAGGACTTCGTTACAGCAGTCGATGAGCAGAATATTATTGTAGTAAGAGAGCTTGGACCGCTTGAAGATTATGAGGCAATTGATAAGCTCGCCAATGTGATTATCGATGCATTTCATGACAAGCCAGAGCGAAAGATTCGCGTAGCTTATGGTACTATTGTAAATGAGATTCGTGAGGTATCGAAATCCTACAAGGAAGCTGCAATGGCTCTTGATGTTGGTAAGATCTTCTTTAAGGACCGTAGCATCATTGCCTATTCGCTTCTTGGAATTGGACGTCTCATTTATCAGCTGCCGATTCCTCTATGCAAGATGTTTATCGAAGAGATATTCGAAGGCAGGTCTCCGGAGGATTTCGATGAGGAGACGCTTACTACCATCAACAAATTCTTTGAGAATAGTCTGAATGTATCGGAGACTTCTCGTCAGCTTTATATCCATAGGAATACACTTGTCTATCGCCTGGACAAGCTAGAGAAGAGCACTGGACTCGATCTTAGGGTCTTCGAGGATGCGATTACCTTTAAGATCGCGCTTATGGTTGTAGAATATATGAATTATATGGAAGATCATAATTTCTAAAATGATTCTTACATAATAAGATAGAAAGGTTATTTTGTAATGATTAGACTTGAACATGTCAGCAAGACTTATCAGACTGGCGTTCCAGCATTAAATGATGTAAATCTTCACATACATCCCGGAGAATTTGTCTTTATCGTAGGCGATTCTGGTTCCGGTAAATCTACGATGATTAAGTTGCTTCTGGCGGAGCTTAAGCCTACAAAGGGCAAGGTTATCATCAATGGCAAGGATTTATCCAATGTGAAGCACAAGAATATCCCGAAGTTCCGTCGTAATATTGGCGTTGTATTCCAGGATTTCCGCCTGCTTCCAGATCGAAATGTCTACGAGAATGTTGCATTTGCCATGAAGGTTGTAGAGGCCCATAATCGCGATATCAAGCGGAAGGTCCCTCAGATGTTATCCATGGTTGGACTTGCTTCGAAGTATCGTTCTCTTCCGAAGCAGCTATCTGGTGGAGAGCAGCAGAGAGTTGCGATTGCAAGAGCTCTTGTAAATGAGCCTAAGATTCTTCTTGCGGATGAGCCAACAGGAAACCTAGATAACCGTAATGCCTGGGAGATTATGAAGCTCCTAGATGAGATTAATGAGAAGGGAACGACTGTTGTTGTTGTTACCCATAATATGGAGATTGTGAACGCTATGAATAAGCGTGTTATCACGATTAAGAAGGGCCAGATTGTCAGCGATGTAGATAGGAGGGAATCTGATGAAGTTTAGTACACTCCTATATAATATTAAGCAGGGACTCAAGAATATTTGGCGTAACAAGATGTTCTCCCTGGCATCGGTTGCTACTATGGCAGCCTGTATCTTCTTATTTGGACTCTTCTATGCAATTGGAACCAATTTCTCAGAGATGGTGAAGTCAGCTGAAGAGGGCGTTGCTGTAACTGTTTTCTTCGATGAAGGAATAACAGAGGATAAGATTCAGGCAATTGGAGATGAGATTGCCACAAGATCTGAGGTGTCAGAATATAATTACATTTCTGCAGAAGATGCGTGGAATTCCTTTAAGGAAGAATATTTTAAGGGCAATGAAGAATTAGCAGAGGCATATGCAGACGATAATCCACTTGCAGATTCTGCTAATTATGAGATTTACCTTTCGGATGTTTCCTACCAGGACGAACTGGTAGCTTTCCTCGAAGGATTAGATGGAGTAAGACAGGTAAATCAGTCTGAGGTGGCTGCAAATACCCTGGCTGATTTCAATAGCCTTATCAATATCATTTCGGTTAGCGTTGTCGTGATTTTGATTGCGGTTGCAATCTTCCTGATTAGTAATACCGTCCGTGTCGGCATTACTGTTCGTAAGGATGAGATTGCAATCATGAAATTGATTGGTGCCAAGGATTCCTTTGTTCGTGCACCATTTGTCGTAGAGGGTGTTACTATTGGACTTGTTGGTTCAATCATCCCGTTAATTGTTCTCTGGCTTCTCTATAATCGTATTATTGAGTATGTAGCAGAGAAGTTCGAGTTCCTATCGAATATGGTAAGCTTTGTACCAGTAGGGGATCTCTTCCATACACTGCTTCCAGTTTCTCTTCTTCTCGGTGTCGGTATTGGCTACCTGGGCAGTAGAATCACCTTGAAGAAGCATCTGAAGGTATAGTATTTTTCTTACAAATAGGGTATAAATGAAGTGTCGCATTTGCGGCACTTTATTTATTTTAGATTGGAGAATGACATGGACCAGAATGAAATGGGCCAGGTGAATGAGACCCGGCAGAATATGCCAGCTGCTCGAAAAGAGAAGAGCTTTGGCAGGGGAGTTTTTGTTGGAGTTATAGTGACGGTGCTTCTTATTGCGGCGGGATGGTTTATTTACCATATTGTTGCTCTGAACAGCACTGATTTATTCTCGAAAGCAGTGCAGAAGAAGCTTGAGACCTTAGAAGGCCTGCTTGATACCTATTATTATGAGGATATTGAAGATGCGGATAAGATAGAAGGCATCTACAAGGGCTTGGTAGAATCTGCAGATGATCAGTATACGGTCTACTATACAGCAGAAGAGTACGAGGATTTCCTGGTAGATACGACGAGCACCCTCTCTGGAATTGGAGCCACTCTCCAGAAGGATTCTGCGACAGGATATGTTCTAATTAACAAGGTATACGAGGGCTCGCCTGCGGAGAATGCAGGCCTTAGGAAGGGCGATCTGATTATCTCAGCAGATGGCATGAAGGCTGCAGATTACGACTTGGATGAATTCGTGGATTTTGTCCGCGGTGAAGAAGGTACATCGGTAGAGCTTGTATACATGAGGGATGAAGAGGAGTCTACCGTATCTATTACAAGGGAACAGATTACGATTCCGACTGTCACCTATCAGATGCTAGAGGATGGCATTGCATATATCGAGATTACTTCATTTGCCAGCAATACAGAGGAAGAATTTGATGCGGCAATCGAGGACCTTAAGAGCCAGGGAATGAAGGCGATTATCTTTGACCTTCGTGCCAATGGCGGTGGAATGGTCGACGCGGCGACGGGCATTCTTGATTCTATTCTGCCAGAGGGGACTACGGTCTATATGGTTGATAAGAATGGCAATCGAACGGATTATACCTCGGATGGAGAGCAATATATGGATTATCCAATTACTGTTCTCACATCGGCTTATACGGCATCAGCCTCTGAGATCTTCACAGGTGCGATTCGAGATTTTCATTATGGCACCATTATCGGAACGAAGACTTTTGGTAAGGGAATCGTTCAGGTGACAATTCCACTTTCAGATGGCTCTGCCCTGAAGGTAACGACGCAGACCTATTACACACCGAGTGGTGATGCAATTCATGGCAAGGGAATCGAGCCAGATATTGAGCTTGAATATGAGTTCCTTGGAACGGAGGATGATGAGTATTCTGTAGATCTGGATAATCAGGTGCAGAAGGCAATTGAGGTTCTAAGGGAAGAGTTGGAGGAAGAATAGAGTTGGTAGAATTAGATAATCTGAAGATCGATTTGGGACAATATGATAGTCTCCTGAAGGAGCTTGAGGGCGCACTGGATCTTCCTCAGAAGCGAAATCGCATTCAGGAAATTGAGAGAGCCATGGAGGCAGCGGATTTCTGGAACGATGCAGATGCTTCTACGAAGAAGACCAAGGAACTGAAGAGCCTGAAGGATGATGTAACGATCTTTTCTGACCTTACTGACATGTATGAGGAAATCGAAGCCTATATAGAGCTTGGAAATGAAGAAGAAGACGAAGAGATTGTGGAGGAAGCGCTCTCTACTTACGATTCCTTTTGCAAGTCTTATGAGAAGATTCATATGAAGACGCTGCTATCAGAAGAGTATGATACAGAGTCTGCGATTGTGACACTTCATTCTGGCGCGGGTGGAACGGAAGCTTGCGATTGGGTTCAGATGTTATATCGCATGTATACACGGTGGGCGCAGAGCCATGATTATGCTGTAGAAGAACTGGACTTTCTCGAGGGAGATGAGGCTGGTATTAAGTCTGTGACTTTTCAAGTGACGGGCGAGAATGCTTTTGGCTATCTGAAGAGTGAGAGAGGCATTCACCGTTTGGTTCGTATTTCTCCATTTAATGCAAATGGTAAGAGGCAGACTTCCTTTGCATCATGCGATGTCATGCCAGATATCGAGAGAGATCTTGATATCGAGGTGAGAGATGAGGATATTCGTATTGATACCTTCCGAAGCTCCGGCGCAGGTGGACAGCACATTAATAAGACATCTTCTGCGATTCGAATTACTCATTTTCCAACAGGAATTGTTGTCTCTTGTCAGAATGAGCGTTCGCAGCACATGAACAAGGATAAGGCGATGCAGATGCTGAAGGCTAAGCTCTATTTGCTGAAGGAAGAGGAGAATAAAGCCAAGGAAGCTGGTATCCGCGGAGAGGTTAGCGAGATCGGCTGGGGCAACCAGATTCGCTCCTATGTCCTCCAGCCATATACAATGGTCAAGGACCTGCGTACAGGAGAGGAGACCTCTAATGCAAGCGGTGTGCTTGATGGAAATCTTGATAATTTTATGAATGCCTATCTGAAATGGCTATCACTTGGCTGTCCTGCACGTGGAACAATGGACGTGGAGTAGACTTTTGTGGAAAAACTCTGATTGTCTTGCATAGGGCAATTCCTTGTGGTATCATTCCTTATGGCAAGGACAGATGTTCTTCCTGGAAAGACAAGCCAAGGAGAAGCCATGAGTGAAGAAAAGACGAATTATTATGTGCTAAAGGAAAGGGCGGTTCCTGAGGTTCTGCTCAAGGTCGTAGAGGCAAAGAGGCTACTTGATTCAGGCAAATGCCCATCGATTCAAGATGCGACTGATCGAGTTGGAATCAGTCGAAGCTCCTTCTACAAGTACAAGGACGACATCTTCGTATTTCATGAGAATATGAAGGGCAAGACGATTAATATGGTGATTCAGCTGGATGATGAACCTGGGCTGTTGTCGTCAGTGCTCAAGGCCGTGGCAGATTATCGGGCTAATATTTTGACAATACATCAGTCTATTCCAGTCCGAGGAGTTGCCTCATTGACACTTAGTATTGATGTTCTTCCGGAGACGGGTGATGTCGCAGAGATGGTTGATGCGATGGAGTCTCAGGATGGCATTCATTATGTAAAAATTTTATCTAGGGAGTAAAGAAATGAAAGTAGCAATCATGGGTTACGGAACAATTGGTTCCGGCGTAGCAGAGATTTTACAGATCAATAAGGAAGTCATTAAGAAAAATGCGGGCGAAGCTTTAGAGCTCAAGTATGTTCTCGACCTTCGTGATTTTGAGGGCGACCCTATTTCCAGCAAGATTGTTCATGATTACAACATCATTGCTGAAGATCCAGAGGTAGCAATTGTTGTCGAGACTATGGGCGGCGTTGAGCCAGCATACACCTTTGTGAAGGCTATGCTTGAGCATGGAAAGCATGTTACGACATCCAATAAGGCACTTGTTGCTGACAAGGGCGCAGAACTCATTGCAATCGCAAGAGAACACAAGGTTAACTTTATGTTCGAAGCATCTGTTGGTGGCGGTATCCCAATTATTCGTCCACTGCAGTCCTGCATCACTGGTGATGTCATCGAGGAGATTACTGGTATTGTAAATGGTACAACCAACTATATGATGACCAAGATGGCTACAGAAGGTGCGGAGTTTGATGATGTGCTTCGTGAGGCACAGGCCAAGGGCTTTGCTGAGAAGGATCCAACTGCAGATATTGAAGGTTATGATGCATGCCGCAAGATTGCAATTCTTACTTCCTTAGTTTGCGGACACCAGGTGGATTATAATGATATTCCAACAGAAGGAATTACAAATATTGATTCCAATGATTTCAAGTATGCGAAGGCAATGGGCAGATCCATCAAGCTTCTTGCTCGTTCTCGTGCAGAGGGCGAGACCTATGTAGCGCAGGTTGCTCCATTTCTAATTGCACCAGAGCATCCACTCTATCATGTAGCTGGAGTTTTCAATGCCATCTTCGTACATGGTAATATGCTTGGAGATTCAATGTTCTATGGCTCAGGTGCAGGTAAGCTTCCAACAGCTTCTGCTGTAGTTGGTGATCTTGTATCAATCGCACTTCACAAGGACAAGAACATTTACCTGGAATGGAAGCCAGAGAAGCTGGTGCTTGGTAATGTATCTCAGCAGGTAGGCCGTTTCTTCGTTCGTACGACAGCTTCCAAGGAAGAGATCGAGTCCGAATTCTTCAAGGTGGAGTACGTGGATGCAGGCATTTCTGGCGAGACATCCTTCATAACCGTAGAGATGACAGAGGCAGATTATCAGCGCAAGGCTGAGGCTCTTGGCAAGGTTGTGAAGATGATTCGTATTTACTAGAAAATGTGAGTAAATACACACCTGTGGATATTGAAAATATTGCTGAATAAGCCTATAATACTCTTATGTTTGCGAAGGCAGACATGAGAGTATTTTTGTTTTAGAGGGGGAATTGAATATGCCAAAGTATATGATGGCATTGGATGCAGGAACTACGAGTAATCGCTGTATCCTGTTTGACAAAGAGGGTAATATCTGCAGTATGGCGCAGAAGGAGTTTCGCCAGTACTTTCCGAATCCAGGTTGGGTAGAACATGACGCGAATGAGATTTGGTCTACACAGCTTGGTGTTGCTGTCGAGGCTATGTCCAAGATTGGCGCAACTGCTGAGGATATCGCTGGTATCGGTATCACCAACCAGCGTGAGACTGTTATTGTATGGGACAAGAAGACAGGAGAGCCTGTCTATCATGCCATTGTATGGCAGTGTCGTCGTACATCAGAGATGGCAGATGAACTGAAGGCAAAGGGCTTAGAAGAAGTCTATCGCAAGAAGACAGGACTTCGCATCGATGCCTATTTCTCTGCTACGAAGATCAAATGGATTCTGGATAATGTAGAGGGCACCAGAGAGAGAGCAGAAGCTGGAGACCTTCTATTTGGTACTGTTGAGACATGGATTATCTGGAAGCTTACCAAGGGTAAGGTTCATGTGACAGATTATTCCAATGCTTCTCGTACCATGCTATTTAATATTAATACATTGCAGTGGGATGAGGATATCCTGACTGAGCTTGATATCCCACGCTCTATGCTTCCTGAGGCTAAGCCAAGTTCCTGCATTTATGGACAGGCAGATGCCAGCTTCTTTGGCGCAGAGATTCCAATCGCTGGTGCAGCAGGCGATCAGCAGGCAGCTCTTTTTGGACAGGCTTGCTTTGCGGAAGGAGAGGCTAAGAATACCTATGGTACAGGTTGCTTCCTTCTTATGAATACCGGTGAGAAGCCAGTCTTCTCCGATCATGGACTGGTTACGACAATCGCCTGGGGCTTGGATGGTAAGGTGAATTACGCACTTGAGGGTTCCATCTTCGTTGCGGGTGCTTCCATTCAGTGGCTTCGCGATGGTATGCGTATGATTGATTCTGCGGAGGATTCTGAATACTGGGCCAAGAAAGCCAAGGGAACACATGGATGTTATGTAGTTCCTGCATTTACTGGACTTGGCGCACCACACTGGGATCAATATGCGAGAGGAATCATTGTTGGTATCACTCGTGGTACTACGAAGAATCATATTATTCGTGCAACACTTGAGTCTATTGCCTACCAGGTATGCGATGTTATTGATGCCATGAGAGAAGACTCAGGCATCGATCTTCGTACGCTGAAGGTTGATGGTGGCGCTTGTGCCAATGACTTCCTGATGCAGTTCCAGGCAGATATGCTCAATAAGCCGGTAAATCGTCCGGCTAATGTAGAGTCGACAGCTCTTGGAGCAGCTTATCTTGCAGGTTTGGCTGTTGGTTACTGGGAGAACAAGGAAGATGTTGTGAAGAATGTTCAGCTTGACCGCGTCTTCATTGCTACTATGGATCCAGCAGAGCGTGAGAAGAAGCGTAAGGGTTGGAACAAGGCAGTTCGTTATTCCTTTGGTTGGGCCAAAGAAGAAGACTAGATATAATTTGCGGGAGCATCCTTTTTGGGTGCTCCCTTTTTTACGTTTCGGGGTAAATCTGAAACTGCAACCAGTTAATTATTAGGGCATGAGAGAGATGCCTGTTAGAAATAGGATGAGGTCTCGGAATGCTACATTTAACAGAATAATTGCAAGGGCTATGTAGAGGTAGACGGGTCTAAACTTATAAGCGTGATAGTGGATAGGTAGAGCATCTAGATGCTTTGGCAGAAGATGATCTAGCAGAAGATGAATGATGGATATCAGGAAGAAACATGCTAGATAGACTACGCCTGGGTGATAGCAGACTGCAAGAAGGAGATCCCCGTGAAGTAGAGAAAGAAGAGCCCGTCGTCCACCGCAGCCTGGGCAGAAATATCCTGTCAGAGAATAGATGGGGCATGGTGCTGATAGTATGGAATCGATTTTCTGTAATATTTGAGATAACATGGCCCTAGTATAGCATCTTATTTTCGTTGCTGAAAAGAGAAAAGCAAGCTATAATGATGCTACAAGGCAGGTGGAATATATGATTGGTGGGATTAATACATCATCTAGTATGTCATATGGACTGAGCGAGCCGAAGGCAGGGTATGAATCCTCTCCTTCGGAGTGTAAGACTTGTGCATCGCGGAAGTACCAGGATGGTTCAGATGAAGCGGTATCATTCAAAGCTGCATCACATATCTCGCCGGAGGCGGCCGCATCAGCGGTGCGAGGGCATGAACAGGAGCACGTGAGCAATGCTTATGCCAAGGCTTCCATGGGAGATGGAGAAGTGGTTTCTGCATCGGTATCGATTCATACCTCAATCTGTCCGGAGTGTGGTAGGACCTATGTGTCAGGCGGAACGACATCGAGTGTGATTAAGTATTCAAAGGATACGAATGCAGATGCTACGACCTCCATCCGTTTACAGGGACAGGAGGATTTTCCACTGGAAACTTGAGTTAGGCTATCCTAACACAAATATATTTTTAGGAGACAAGAAATGGATATCAATCGAAGAATCGCTGAGGAGTTAGGCATCAAGGTTACGCAGGTAGAGGCAACGGTGCGACTCATAGATGAAGGAAATACCATTCCATTTATTGCCAGATACCGTAAGGAAGTAACCGGAGCGCTGAATGATGAGGTGCTCCGGAATCTTTTTGAGCGGCTTAATTATCTGCGCAATCTGGAAGACAAGAAAGAGACGGTACTTAAGACAATCGAGGACCAGGGCGCTCTTACAGCAGAGCTAAAGGATGCAATTATATCCTGCGAGACGCTGGTTGCCTTGGAGGATCTTTATCGACCATATCGTCCAAAGAGAAGAACTAGAGCAATGATTGCCAAGGAACGAGGCTTAGAAGGACTGGCAAATATTGCTCTTCTTCAGATGACGGATAAGCCACTTGAGGAGGAAGCACTTTCTTTTGTGGATAAGGAGAAGGATGTTTCAACTACAGAAGAGGCTCTGCAAGGCGCCTCGGATATCATCGCAGAGATGATTTCAGACGAAGCAGATTATCGCAGTTATATTCGTGATCTGACCCGTAAGAAGGGCCATATCGTTAGTACGGGTAAGGATCCGGAAGCAGAATCGGTATATGAGAATTATTATCAATTTGATGAGCCAATTGCCAAGCTTCCGGGACATAGGGTGCTCGCTCTGAATCGTGGCGAGAAGGAGAAGGCCCTGATTGTGAAGATTCAGGCACCAGAAGAGGATATTCTGCGTTTCCTGGAGAAGCATGTCATTCGAAAGGATAATCCGAACACTTGTGATTTCCTAAAGTCTGCGATCCTAGATTCCTATCACAGGCTTATTGGCCCGTCTATTGAGAATGAGATTCGAAATGCCATGACAGAGGAAGCAGAGGATGGCGCAATTTCGGTATTCGGCAAGAATCTACGTCAGCTTCTTATGGCACCGACCATTGAGGGACATACGGTACTTGGCTGGGATCCGGCCTTTCGTACGGGTTGCAAGCTTGCTGTAGTTGATGCAACCGGCAAGGTATTAGATACTACTGTGATTTATCCAACAGCTCCTCAGAATAAGGTGACAGAGTCTAAGGCTATTCTTAAGAAACTAATTGATAAGTACGGCATTACTCTAATTTCTGTTGGAAATGGAACAGCATCCAGAGAATCGGAGCAGATTATCTCTGATTTTCTTCGAGAGAATAAGAGCACTGTTCGCTATGTTATTGTAAATGAAGCGGGTGCCTCTGTGTATTCTGCAAGTAAGCTTGCCACGGAAGAGTTCCCAAACTTTGATGTGGGACAGAGAAGTGCTGCGTCTATTGCAAGACGCCTGCAAGATCCGCTGGCAGAACTTGTGAAGATTGATCCAAAGTCCATTGGCGTAGGTCAGTATCAGCACGATATGAACCAGAAGAAGCTGAGCGAGGCATTATCAGGCGTTGTTGAAGGATGCGTCAATCAGGTCGGCGTAGACTTAAATACAGCATCTGTTTCACTTCTTACCTATGTATCTGGAATCAATAAGACGATTGCGAAGAATATTGTAGATTATCGTGAGGAAAATGGCAGGTTCACATCGCGAAAGCAACTCCTCAAGGTTCCAAAGCTTGGGCCGAAGGCCTATGAACAGTGTGCGGGCTTCCTTCGTATTCGAGACGGAGTAGAACCTCTCGATGCGACATCAGTTCATCCAGAATCGTATGAGGTTGCACGTAGGGTGCTAGAGAATCTTGGTATGAATCCGAAGGACCTTAATGCAGCAGGACTTCCGGACCTTCATAAGAGGGTTCGCAGTACAAAGGGCCTTGCAGAAGAATTCGGAGTAGGACAGCTGACACTTGAAGACATCATTTCCGAGCTTGAGAAGCCAGGCAGAGATCCTAGAGAGGATATGCCTCGGCCAATTCTTCGCTCAGATGTTCTTGAGATGAAGGACTTGGCTCCTGGCATGATTCTGAAGGGCACGGTACGAAATGTTATTGATTTCGGAGCCTTTGTGGATATCGGAGTCCATCAGGATGGCTTGGTTCATATCTCTGAGATGAGCAACAAATATATCAAGCATCCACTAGAGATGGTGAGCGTTGGAGACATCGTTGAAGTTCAGGTTTTGAGTGTAGATATGAAGAAGCAACGTATTGCACTGACAATGAAGATAAACTAAAATATAAGTGTGATTTTGGGCTTTTCTGAAATCACACTTATATTGTCGTTTGGGAGTATTTGACATGATTACATTTGACACTAAGATTACATCGGATGACATGTATCGCTTTAATATGCACCATGCTTATACGAGCAGCCAGGGAATCATTTCTATCCTGGTAGGGGCAATTGCGATTGCTGCATCGGTTATGACATTTGGGCGAGTGACTACATTTTATACGGTCGCATATTTTGTGCTTGGAATTGCATTTCTTGTATATATACCATGCACCTTGAAGCTAAAGTCCAAGGCTCAGATGGTATCGTCTGCAGCTCTTTCTTCGACCTTTCACTATTGTCTGGAAGAGGATGGACTTAAGGTGACACTGGATATGGATGTGACGCCAGGAGAAGATGGCCAGGTTCCTGAGAATACCGCCAAGCTTCCTTGGAACAATGTCTATAAAGTCGTGACCACGAAGAAGCAGCTGCTTATTTATAGCTCCAGGGTGAATGCCTATATTATTCCAAGAAGTGCAGTAGAGGGGCAGATTCCTGAGATTAGAGACTTCTTTGCAGCACATCTTATGAGTCATCAGATGAGTTTCAAGTGGTAAATGAGGTAATACATGTTAGGCGAGATGATTTACGAGACAAATTCCCCGGAAGAGACAGAAGAGATTGCAAGGCGTCTTGGCGAAGAAGCAAAGCCTTCTGATGTGATTGCTCTTCTTGGCGATTTGGGTGTCGGCAAGACAGTTTTCACCAAGGGACTTGCACGAGGTCTTGGGATTACGGAGGCGGTTTCGAGTCCGACGTTCACGATCGTGCAGGAATATACAGATGGACGCATTCCTTTTTATCATTTTGATGTCTATCGTATTGGCGATGTGGAAGAAATGGATGAGATTGGCTTTGATGATTATATCTATGGAGAAGGGCTTTGCATGATTGAGTGGGCTAATCTTATCATGGATATTATGCCTAGGCATTACACCGAGGTCACCATTGAGAAAGATTTGGAGAAGGGATTTGATTATCGTAGAATTACCCTTCGACAGATATAGAGAATGATACTACTGTTAGAATAGAGGTTTAACAGATGAAGATACTTGCAATGGATTCTTCTGGCCTTGTGGCCAGTGTTGCTGTTTTGGATGGTGATATTCTTCTCGGAGAATACACTATGAATTATAAGAAGACGCATTCTGAGACCTTGCTTCCTATGCTCAATGAATTGGCAGAGAAGATTGAACTAGACCTAACTACTATTGATGCAATTGCACTTGCTGCGGGTCCGGGTTCCTTTACGGGGCTTCGGATAGGTTCTGCAACTGCCAAGGGCTTAGGGCTTGCTTTGGATAAGCCGCTTGTCGCTGTGCCGACAGTTGCAGGTCTTGCTTATAATTGCTATGGTACGGATCGCCTGGTTTGTCCGCTTATGGATGCGAGACGGTCACAGACCTATACAGGGATATATCGTTTTGTTAATCGAGATATGTCCTATGAGATGGAGACAGTTTTAGATCAGTGCGCAGTTGGAATTGATGAGATTATTGATCGAATCAATGAACTAGGTCAGCCTGTTATCTTCCTCGGCGATGGCCAGGTGGTATTTACAGACTACATAGAAGAACATTGTTCTGTCCCGTACACCTTCGCTCCAAGTCATATGAACAGGCAGAGAGCTGCCTCTGTTGCGGCCCTTGGCATGCGCCTGCTTGAAGCGGGTCAGACAGTGTCGGCGGCAGATCATCGACCAGAATATCTGAGATTATCCCAGGCAGAGAGAGAACGCTTGGAGAGAGGGCAATCCATCGATGGTTGATATTCGTTTGGCACAGGAAGTGGATGCGCTAGGTTTGGCGACACTCCTATCGAATAATCTTAGTGAGGCCTGGAGCCAGAGGGCAATTCTTGATGCGATAAGAAATCCACTTGCCAGTGTAGTTGTTGCCGTTGATACGGATGATGCAGAGGCGATTCTTGGTATGGCTCTTATGTTTCATGCTGGTGGCCAGGGTGAGATTGAGCAGGTTGCTGTAGATAGCGCCCATCGACAGGGCGGAATTGGCGGCATGCTTTTAGATGAATTATTTATAATAAGTAGAAACCTATCACTGGATAGTATTGTTCTTGAGGTTCGAGAGGGCAATATTCCAGCCAAGTCCTTGTATATTGGACGAGGCTTTCAGGAGGTTGGCAGAAGAAAGAATTTCTACCAGAATCCGTGTGAAGATGCACTAATTCTTCTATATAATATGCCTTGATAGGTTGGAGGATAGATTTGATTGATGTTTGTTTGCTGGGAACGGCAGGCATGATGCCGCTTCCGAATCGATATTTGACTTCCCTTATGACGCGTTTTAATGGGTCTGACTTATTGATTGATTGCGGGGAAGGCACGCAGATTGCCATGAAGGATAAGGGTTGGAGTGCGAAGCCGATAGACACTATTTTATTTACGCATTATCATGCGGATCATATTAGTGGCTTGCCAGGACTTCTTCTCACCATGGGCAATGCAGAGAGGACAGAGCCTGTTACTATGGTTGGTCCCAAAGGCCTTCGCAAGGTTGTGGAATCACTCCGGGTTATTGCACCGGAACTTCCTTTTGAGATCATTTACCACGAGCTGAATGGGCCAGAGGAGGATTTGGTGCTGCATGGATATCATATTCATGCCTTCAAGGTCCGCCATAATGTTACCTGTTATGGTTATTCACTGGAGATACCAAGAGCGGGACGCTTTGATGCTGGCGCAGCCAGGGAGAAGAATATTCCACTTGAAGCTTGGAATCCGCTTCAGAAGGGCAATGTTGTAACTATAGATGGCTATACCTATACGCCAGATATGGTTATGGGACCCGATCGCAAGGGGATCAAGCTTACCTATTGCACAGATTCTCGTCCTATGCCAGAGATTGTTTCTGCAGCAGAAGGTTCAGATTTATTTATTTGTGAAGGAATGTATGCAGAGCCTGAGAAATTAGTCAAGGCCAAGCAGTACAAGCATATGACATTCTATGAAGCTGCAGACATGGCGAAGAAGGCTAATGTGAGCGAAATGTGGTTGACGCATTTTAGCCCATCGCTGGTGCATCCACAGCGCTACATGAAGGATGTGCGTAAGATTTTTGAGAATACCTATCTTGGGGAAGATGGTAAGACTGTAGAACTCTACTTCCAGGAGGACTAAGTTATGAAGAAGGCCCTGCGTATTGGGGTGACAGTGTTAGTTTGTGCTACGCTGATTGTTAGTTATTATTATTATTTGTCACACCGAAATGATAGTTTGACAGAAGAAAGTACAGTGACAGAGGTGTCAGAGGCGGATGCGATTATCACGAGAGATTTCTCTACGAATTATCCGGCTACGCCGAGAGCTGTCGTTAAATGGTATAACCGTATCATTACCGAATTCTATGCGGAGGACCATAGTGATTCTGAGATTACAGCCCTAGCTTCGAAGCAGAGAGAGCTTTTGGATGAAGAGCTTCTGGCCAAGAATCCTGTGGATGAATTCTTGCAGGCAGTAAAGGCGGATGTCTTGGAATACTCAGCCAGGGATGAACGTATCGTCACATCCAAGGTCTGCAGCAGTAATGATGTGACCTATGCGACCGTTCAGGGAGACCAGGTTGCCTATGTGACAAGCTATTATTTCATCCGTGAAGGAAATGATTATATGAGATCCTACCAGGAATATTGCCTGCGCAAGGATGCATCAGGAAATTGGAAGATTCTTACCTTCCGACAAATTGACGGAGATCCAGAAGATTATGAATGAGAGTGAGATTCGAATTCTTGCAATAGAGAGTTCGTGTGATGAAACAGCAGCTGCTGTTGTTGTAAATGGAAGACAAGTGAAGAGCAATGTCATTTCTACACAGATTCCTCTTCACACATTATATGGAGGCGTGGTGCCGGAGATAGCTTCTCGCAAGCATACAGAGCGTATCAATCAAGTGATCCAAGAGGCACTGTCTGAGGCTAATACCACTCTTTCTGATATCGATGCGATTGCAGTCACCTATGGCCCTGGGCTTGTAGGTGCTCTTCTTGTTGGCGTTGCAGAGGCCAAGGCAATTGCTTTTGCAACGAAGAAACCCCTTGTGGGAGTCCATCATATTGAGGGGCATATTAGCGCTAATTATATAGAGCATCCAGACTTAGAACCTCCATTTCTTTGCCTGGTTGTATCGGGCGGCCACACACATCTGGTTCGCGTTATGGATTATGGCAAATATGAGATTCTTGGACGAACTGTGGATGATGCGGCGGGTGAGGCCTTCGATAAGGTAGCTCGCGCGATTGGACTTGGCTATCCAGGTGGACCGAAGGTTGAGAAGAAGGCACTTTCAGGAAATCCGGATGCAATTCCATTTCCAAGAGCGAAGGTTTCTGATTCTCCATATGATTTCAGCTTTAGTGGTCTTAAGTCGGCGGTTCTTAACTATATTAATGGGGCCTCCATGAAGGGCCTTGCGGTAAATGAAGCAGATATTGCAGCATCCTTCCAGAAGGCAGTTGTTGGTGCACTTGTAGACCATGCGATGATGGCGGTAGATGAATTCCATGCGGATAAATTCGCAATTGCTGGTGGCGTTGCAAGTAATGGCGCATTTCGTGCAGCCATGGAGGAAGCCTGCAATAAGAAGGGTGTGAAATTCTATTGCCCTTCTCCGATTCTGTGTACGGATAATGCGGCGATGATAGGCGCAGCGGGCTACTACGATTATATAAATGGAAGAAGAGATGGATGGGACTTAAATGCAGTCCCTAATCTCAAATTAGGAGACAGATAAAATGGTTAGTGCAATTGTACTGGCAGCAGGATCTGGTAAGAGAATGGGGGGAGATAGGCCGAAGCAATATCTCCCTCTTCTTAATAGACCGGTGATTTATTATGCTTTACATGAATTTGAAATGAGCCCTGTGGATGAGATTATCCTCGTTGTTGCACCCGGAGAGATACCGTACTGCAAGGAAGAGATTGTGGAGCGATTTGGCTTTACGAAGATCACATCGATTGTGGAAGGCGGTGCAGAGCGTTATCTATCTGTATTTGAGGGCCTCAAGGCTGTACAGGGGGAACATGTACTTATTCACGATGGAGCCAGGGCTTTCCTTACGCAAGAGATCATTGAACGCGCTATTCAGGCATCTTATGAGCATGGTGCCGCTGTTATTGGCATGCCGAGCAAGGATACGGTGAAGATAGCAGGAGAGGATGGCTTTGTCCTATCTACGCCGAGGAGGGATTTGGTTTGGAATGTCCAGACGCCGCAGGCTTTTCGGACGGATTTAATATATGATGCGTATGAGAGATTGATTCAGGATGGGATAAGCACTGCTACAGATGATGCAATGGTCCTTGAGCTTATGACAGATCACCCGGTTAAACTGGTAGAAGGTTCTTATGAGAACGTGAAGATTACCACAAAGGATGACCTGCTTTTGGGCGAGAAAATCCTCGAATCGAGAGGCTTTGATTTTTTTTGAAAAAATATCAAAAAGCTTGTTGACATGGAAGAATCAGAATGTTAATATACTATTCGTGCCGCAGAGATGAGGCATCTGGAGAGGTATCGAAGTGGTCATAACGAGGCGGTCTTGAAAACCGTTTGTCCGCAAGGGCACGTGGGTTCGAATCCCACCCTCTCCGTTCAGTTCTTCGGAACTGTATGAGAGTCGATTTCCGTAATCGATCAATTTGGAGAAGTACCCAAGTTGGCCGAAGGGACACCCCTGGAAAGGGTGCAGGTCGGGAAACCGGCGCGAGGGTTCAAATCCCTCCTTCTCCGTTAGATAATGGAGCAAGAAGTTAGACAATTCATCACCATTGATTTGGTTGACAGAGTTGGCTGGAGATGCTACTATTATCTGGCTCTCGCATTTGCGAGATAGAGAGATTTTTCAAGAAAATTTCTTGAAAAAACTTGTTGACAAGCAAGGCGCTAGATGATATATTTAGTAAGCTGTCGCTTGAGACAGAGAACATTGATAACTGAACAGTGAAACAACCTTGAAAGATTCTTAAGAGAATTT
>CAVLDP010000011.1:47319-61751 GCA_963661945.1 Lachnospiraceae bacterium | reverse complement strand
TCGATGCGACAGGATTTGAACCTGCGACCTCTGCGTCCCGAACGCAGCGCTCTACCAAACTGAGCCACGCATCGTAAGTGGCCGATAATCGGCCTATTCTAATATCATTAGTCCAAGATTATAAAATCTCATCAATCGTAGAAACTGTAATAAAGGCGCTTCGCTCAATCTCCTTGATCTTCTCCTTCAGAACAGAGAGCTCAAAGTATGTGACATAGCAGATTACTGTCTTATTCTCGCCTGCTACAGCACCTTCGGAATTGATAATGGTGCAAGTCTTACGAAGCTTGTTGCGGATCCAATCGACCACTTCTTCTTCATTCTTCGTAATAATCGTTACCTTCTTAATTGCCTCGAATCTGTCTGTGAAATGATCCACAACAGAAGTAGCAACCACATAGACAAGCAAACTAAGAAGAGCACTATCACTATCAATCAGAATAAATACTGCGGCATAGACAAAAAGGTTAAAGGTAAGCAGTATTCCTGTCATGCTAACCTTCTTATTGAATGTCTTCTCAAGCCATTCTACGAGAATATTGGCCAGAATTTCTGAACCGTCGATACAACCACCATTCTTAAGAATGAGGGATAGTCCAGCTCCAAGCATAGCCCCGCCGAAAATAACCGCGATAAAATGCTCAGTAACAAGCTCCACCGGCATGTTCTCGAAGAGTTCAAGTCCAATCATGTAGACCACAGAACCAATCGTTGCCTTCAGTGCAAATCTCGCGCCCAGATAAAATATGGACAAAATCAGGAAAGGAAGAACCACAAAGAATACCGACAGCGACAAGGAAAAACCTGTCACCTTATTGATTATGATTCCAATTCCCGCCGTTCCATAGTCTATCACATCGTTGGGGAGAAGTACACAAGCAACCGAAAAGCTCGCAAGTATTGCGCCAATAATAATGGCTATAATTGATAAACATTCTCTTTTCTTACTCATAGAAAGATTCTAACAGATTTGCCCCCATGAGAAAAGCCCAGCTTGTGGCCGGGCTTTCTCAAAAGGAGATATGATTATGAAAAAGAAACTATCGTAAATGCCAAACATCCTCATTATACTGAGCGATGGTTCTGTCTGAGGAGAAATATCCAGCCTTGGAAATGTTGATTACAGCCTTCTTATTCCAAGCCTTGCGATCCGCATAATCTGCGTAAATCTGCTCCTTGACATCAATATATTCCTTCAGATCCAGAAGGGTCATAAACCAATCCTTGGAGATTAATTCATGATGTAGTCTCTCCAGATTCTCGGCATTGCCAATGGAACGAATCTCATCAGAGAGAATGAAATCTACAAGCTTATGAATCAGTGGATCATTCTCATAGATCTGGTCTGAATGATAGCCAGAAGTCTCATAGAGCTTGATTACATCATCAGATAACTTACCAAAGGTGTAGATATTGTCTTCACCAACCAGATCACGAATCTCTACATTTGCGCCGTCAATCGTTCCAAGTGTGATTGCTCCATTTAACATGAACTTCATGTTAGAAGTTCCGGATGCTTCCTTGGAAGCCAGAGAAATCTGCTCTGAAATCTCAGCTGCAGGGATAATCTTCGCAGCATAGCCCACATTATAGTTCTCAGCCATAACAACTCTGAAGTATGGTGCAACCTCAGGATCACTACTTGTAAGCTCCTGTAAGCACAGGATCAGGTGAATGATATCCTTGGCAATCGTGTAGGCTGGAGCAGCCTTGGCGCCGAAGATCATAGTAATTGGCTGGGATGGCTTGTTACCAGCCTTAATCTCTAGGTACTTATAGATTGCATACAGAGCATTCATCTGCTGTCTCTTATATTCATGCAGACGCTTTACCTGAACATCATAGATTGAATCTGGGTTAATCTCTACGCCCTGAACCTTCTTCATGAAGCTTGCAAGCTCCACCTTGTTATCGTGCTTGATCTCTTCTAAGCGCTTAAGAACCTCTTCATCCTCTGCAAATGCTGCAAACTTCTCAAGTTCCATAGCATCCTTCTTGAAGCCAGGGCCAATCTTCTCTTCGAGAAGCTTAGCAAGCTCAGGGTTGCAGTGAAGCAACCAACGACGGAAGGTAATACCATTGGTCTTATTATTGAACTTGTCTGGATAGAGCTCGTAGAAGTTATGAAGCTCCGTATCCTTCAGGATATCGGTATGAAGCTGAGCTACACCGTTAATGGCGTATCCATAATGGATATCCATGTGAGCCATATGAACTCGATTCTCCTGATCAATAATATAGGTTGACTGGTCTGAAACCTTGGCGCGCACACGATTATCAAGTTCACGAATGATTGGAAGAAGATGAGGTACAACCTCCTCCAGATAATCGATTGGCCATTTCTCAAGAGCCTCAGCCAGGATTGTATGATTGGTATAAGCACAAGTCTTAGATACCACATCAATTGCCTCATCCATAGTGAAGCCTTCCATCTGGAGAAGACGAATCAACTCTGGAATCACCATAGATGGGTGCGTATCGTTAATCTGAATTGCCACATGCTCATGAAGCTTGTGAAGGTCGTGTCCAGCTTCCTTGCATTCCTTCAAGATAAGCTGAGCTCCATTACTTACCATGAAATACTGCTGATAAATACGAAGGAGCTGACCCTTGCGATCACTATCATCTGGATATAAGAAGAGAGTCAGATTCTTCTCAATAGCATCCTTATCGAAATCAATGGAATCTTCTGGGACAATTGTCTCATCGACAGAATCGAGATCGAATAAATGAAGCATATTCACGCTTCCAGTCTCATAACCAGGAACCGCAATATCATACAAGGTCGACTGCACATTGCAGCAACGGAAAGGCACGGTAAAGGAATCCTCACGTCTCGTAAGCCAGCTATCCTTCTCAATCCATGGATTCATGAGCTCTAACTGCTTGTGATCCTTGAATTCCTGACGGAATAATCCGAAATGATAATTCAGACCAATACCATCGCCTGGAAGATTCAATGTCGCAATAGAATCTAAGAAGCAGGCTGCAAGTCTACCAAGACCACCATTTCCAAGTGATGGCTCAAGCTCGCATTCCTCAACCTCTGCAAGTGTCTTACCATTTGCCTTGAGAAGATTATCAATCTCCTCATAGTATCCAAGGTTAATCAGGTTATTCGATAAGAGCTTGCCAATCAAGAACTCTGCCGAAATGTAGTAGAGCTTCTTATCGCCTGCTACTCTTGGCATGTCTTCCATCTCGCACTTGGTAAGTCCCATAAGTGCTGCGAAGATTTCCTGATCAGATGCCTCAGCTACAGTGTGACCAAATTCTGATGAGAGAACATGTGTTAAGCGATCGCTCATGCTCATATTCTTCATGTCTTTGTTACCAATAATTTTTTGAAATAATTCTTTTAACATACCTATCCCCTGCCATATAAGGCGGTCATCTTTCCTATGTGCTCAGCCAGCTTTCTATCAATCTGGCCTTCCTCCAAGCGCCACTGCCAGTTTCCGCCCAATGTAGAAGGCGTATTTATCCTGGCCCAATTGTCCAGATGCAAATAGTCTTGCATTGGTATAATACAGGTATTAGCTACAGAAGCCTGTCCTAAGCGAATCACCTGATCCACAAGCTCTTCATCGCTCTGACCATAATAATTGGTATAATCCTGTACCATCTTGTACTCTGCACGAGAAATCTCTCCCAGCCATCCCATCATCGTCTCATTGTCATGAGTTCCTGTGTAGACGACGCAATTTCTCTCATAATTATGTGGCAGATAATCATTGCTGCTGCCACTGTCTCTTGTATCAAAGGCAAATTCGAGAATCTTCATATTAGGGAACCCGCTGTCTTTCACCAGTTTCCTAACCGAATCCGTCATAAACCCAAGATCCTCGGCAATGATATCTACACCCTCAAGTGTAGCCTTCATGCCATTAAATAAGTCCATTCCTGGTCCCTTGACCCATTTGCCACGGCGGGCATTCACAGAGCCAGCTGGAATGCTATAGAACTCATCGAAGCCTCTGAAATGATCAATTCGAATCACATCATAGAGCTCCTTGCACTTAGCCATACGCTGATTCCACCACTCATAGTTTGTCTTCTTATGATAGCTCCAGCGATAAATCGGATTGCCCCAAAGCTGTCCATCTGCTGAGAAGCCATCTGGAGGGCAACCAGCGACAGAGATCAGTCTTACATCCTCGTCCAATTCGAATAGCTCTGGATTAGCCCAAGCATCCGAACTGTCAAAGCTTACGTAGATTGGAATATCTCCGATGAATTTCACGCCCTTTTCATTTGCGTAAGCCTTCAGCTTCTTCCACTGACGGAAGAATTCAAACTGCAGATACTTGTAGAAATCTACATCGTCTGCATATTTCTCAGAGTATGCCTTCATTGCAACCGGCTGTCTCAGACGAATATCATCATCCCACTGATCGAAGCTCACATCATCGAAGCTCTTCTTTACAGCCATATAGAGGGCGTAATCAGAAATCCAGTGCGCATTCTCCTCGAGGAAGGCCTGATATTCCTTCGTCTCCTTGTGCTTTGATCTCTCATAAGCCTTGCGAAGAATTGGAAAACGATTCTTATACAAGGTTCCATAATCTACCGCAATTGCTTCCTGGCCAAAATCTACTGCCTCGACCTCATCTACTGTCAGAAGTCCCTGGGCAATTAGCTCCTCCAAATCAATGAAATAAGGATTGCCAGCAAAGGTCGAGAAGGACTGATATGGAGAATCTCCATAGGATGTTGGTCCAAGTGGCAATAGTTGCCAATAGGTCTGCTTGGCTTCAACCAGGAAATCTACAAATTCATATGCTTCCTTGCTGAAGCAGCCAATTCCATACTTGCTCGGCAAGCTAAATATAGGAAGTAAAATTCCACTTGTTCTCATTTCTCTGCTCCTATATACTTCTCACACTATCACCCAATCGAAGAATCGTCGGCACATCTACATGATGGCCTCTGCTCTTTCCCTGAATCATATTGTGCAAGAGTTCTATCGTCTCATCTGCCATTTCTTCCTTTGGTTGCACCAAAGTAGTAAGTGTCGGCAGAGCAAATCTGCTAAGTTCAATACCATCAATTGCAATAACAGATCTGTCATCTGGAACAGAAAGTCCATTTTCTGACATTGCCTTGATGGATGCCATAGCGATTGTATCGGATATTGCAAAAAGTGCCGTAAAGTCTGGCTCAGTTGCAAGCCATTTCTTCACCTCTGCATAGGCGCTCTCCATGGAATAGTTACCAGTCTCCACGATGAGATTCGTATCCAGCTTAAGATCAAGCTCTCGATAGGCATCAATAAAGCCTTGAAAACGAAGCTCCGCGATGGATTGATCGCTGATTGTCGGAAGAACAATTGCAATCTTTCTGTGGCCATTCTCATAGAGATGCTTCACAGCCTTCTTGGCCTCTTCCTTGTCATTGATACAGACAGAA
This sequence comes from Lachnospiraceae bacterium, assembly GCA_963661945.1. GTDB lineage: Bacteria > Bacillota > Clostridia > Lachnospirales > Lachnospiraceae > CAVLDP01. Next base: position 56,342 of record CAVLDP010000011.1, on the reverse strand, counting down.
GAAATGCGGTGCTTCTCCATGGTGCCAAAGGCGTTCGCGTAAGTGCAGCAGATGCAAGGCACGCCAACACTGGCGATATCCTCATCGGTATAGTTGAACTTACCACCCAGGAGAATGATTCCGCTCAGGCGACGGCTCTTCGCAAGCGTAGCTGCAGCCTGAAGCTCATCTTCTTTCGTCGTAATCTGATGAATAACGCAGGTATAGCCCTCTGCTCGAATTCTCCGCTCCAGAAGCGGTAGCATCTCGCCGAAGAAGATATTGCCCATACCTCTGAAGATAAGACCTATGGAGTTTTCCGGTGTCTTGGCCAGAGAAGCAGCGCCTTCGTGAGGCACGAAATGTTCTTCCTCAATCACCTTCAGCACCTTGGCTCTCACGTCATCCTTCACATAGGGGTGATTATTGATGACGCGAGACACCGTGCTTACAGATACACCGCTCTTAGCCGCAATATCCTTAATTGTAACCATTTTTAACCCTTAACTGCTCCTGCAGCAACGCCCTTGATGATGTGCTTCTGACAAGTCAGATAGAATACAATCACAGGGATAATACTCAAGGTAATCAGCGCCATAATTGCACCCAGGTCAACAGAGCCATAGCTTCCCTGCAGGAACTGAATATGAATTGGAATTGTCATGTACTCTGTACGATCCAGTACCAGATATGGCAACAGATAATCGTTCCAAATCCACATAATTTCCAGAATACCTACAGAAATCATGGTTGGCTTGAGCATTGGGAACACTACTAAGAAGTATGTTCTAATTGGTCCGCAGCCATCAATTGCTGCAGCTTCTTCAATCTCAAGTGGCAGAGTCTTCACAAATCCTACAAACATGAAGGATGCAAGTCCTGCGCCGAATCCCAGGTAGACAATCGGTATCGTCCATGGAGTATTCAGATGAAGTGTATCTGCCGTCTTAGACAGAGTGAACATAACCATCTGGAAAGGAACTACCATAGAGAATACGAATAAATAGTAACAAAACTTACAGAATTTGCTGTTTACTCTGGTTACATACCATGCTGCCATGGATGTACAAAGCAGAATGAGTGCTGTCGAAAGGACAGTAATCAAAATACTGTAACCTACTGATTTAAGAAATGGATAATTACCGAAGGTAAATCCCTTGATATAGTTAGCCCAACCTGCAAAAGATTCGCCGCTTGGCCAACCAAAGGTATCCGTCTTAACAAAAGTGTTTAGCTTGAAGGAATTCATGACAACCAGAAAAATAGGCATCACATATACAATAGCGATAATTGCCAGAACGATTGTAATAAGAATTCCCTTCTTTGATCTTGCGCTCATTTCTTTCATTACTGCTGCACCTCCTTGGATCTAGTTGCCCTCAACTGGATTAAGGACAGAGCTGCTACCAACACGAAGAAGATGACCGCCTTGGCCTGAGCCACACCTCGAGCGGAAGTATTTTGTCCATAGAATGTATTGTAGATGTTCAGAGCCATCATTTCTGTGGTTCGAACACTCGTACCATCTGCTTGCCATACGAATGGCTGACCACCGGTCAGTGCCAAGTTCTGGTCAAACAGTTTGAATCCATTAGTTAGTGACAGGAACATACAAATTGTGAAAGATGACATCATATTAGGAATCGTCACATGAATCAGTGTCTGCCATCTGGTAGCACCATCAATCAACGCTGCTTCTATCATGTCTTCAGGCACAGCCTGTAAACCTGCAATGTAAATAATCATCATATATCCGATCTGCTGCCAGCACATCAGAATAATCAAGCCCCAGAAACCATATTTTGTCTCCAAGAGAATGGAGGTTCCATAGCGGCTCAAGATACCATCAAAAATCATACTCCATATGTAACCCAATACAATTCCACCAATCAGGTTAGGCATAAAGAATACTGTACGGAAAATATTTGTTCCCTTGATTCCCTGAGTTAATAGATATGCCAGGAAAAATGCAAGCACATTAATTAATACAAGTGATACTACAGCATACAATGCGGTGTACCAAAATGAATGTAAGAATGTAGCATCCTGAACTGCCTTCACATAGTTGCTAAATCCTACAAAGTGAGCATTTGAAGTCGTCTTAAATTCACAGAAGGACAGATAAATTCCCTTCAGAAATGGATAAATGAAGCCGATACAGAATGCCGCAATTGTTGGAAGTAGAAAGAGCGGAAAGCATTTTCTGATTGGGCGTGTAATCATATTAGAATTTACTGATTTGACATCATTTTTCTTCTTCTTAGCCATAATTACTCCCTATAAATTTCAAAATTATAGGGCGAGAAGCGCTGCCTCCCGCCCCATGAATTACATTTTTGTTTGTGCAAAGTCGCTAGACTTCACGAAGGATTCTAGATTAATTAGTTACCGTAAGCAGCCTGGTACTGAGTAGCCCATCCACCAACGAATGCGGTTACTACATCATCCCATGAGCCTGTACCTGCGTCGTACTGGTTCATTGCTGCAACAAGACCTGCTCTCCAATCATCTACGTTTGGAGTGTAGTTGAATGCCCAATCTACAGTGTACTTACCTTCATCCATGTACTGCTGTGCATTCTTGAAGAATACATTGTTGTTCTCAGCAGCCTGCTTGTAAGGAATCTCACCGAACTGCTCAGCCATCATCTGAGTACCTGCCTCAGAAGTTACTAACCAATACATGAAGTCAAGTGTTGCCTGCTGATCTTCTTCAGAAGCGTTAGCGTTAACTGCCCAGCAGTTCTCTGTACCAGAGCAAAGGCCGGCATTTTCTTCGCCTTCAGCACCACAGTAGATAGGAATCATAGCCATCTCATCATCTGACCAGTTCTCAGAAAGAGCTGAATACTCCCAAGAACCATTCTGATAGAATACTGCCTCACCATTCTTGAACTCTGCCTCAGCGTCATATCCGCCAGTAGCAAGAGTAGAAGCATCTACAGCTGAATCTGTGATGTAGAGATCCCAGATGTTCTTGTAGAGATCTAAGTAAGTTCCCTTAAGCTCTGATGGGCACTCTGTCCAACCATCAGCCTGCTCCTCATAGTAGAGAGGCATGTTAGCTAAGTGACCAGAGAATCTCCATGATGAAGAATCATCCATACCAGCTGAAGTAAATGCATCGAATCCAAGCTCATCAGCTCTTGCATGAATGTCATCAGCAACAGCCTTCAGAGAATCGAAATCAGTAATATCATCTAATGTGTAACCAGCATCAGCAAGAAGCTTGGTGTTTGTGATGATACCGAATGACTCGTAGCAGTAACCAATTGAAACTGCTCTGTCGTCTGCATCATAGAGTGTGAAGTCGTCTGTTGTCAGCTCGTTGTAAACGTCTGTACCCTTCAGGTCGATTGCATATTCTCCCCAAGTATCTACAGAAGCCTGATTACCAATAACGAAAAGGGTAGGTGCTGAAGACTTATCCATCTCTGCTGTAAGAGTTGACTCATAGTTACCCTCAGCAGCTGTCAGAACCTTAACCTCTACACCAGTTTCCTCGGTGTAAGTCTGAGCAATTGCCTGTAGAGCCTCGTCAGCCTCTGGCTTGAAGTTCAGCCAGTATACTGATCCTGATGCAGCGGAGCTTGAGCCTTCGCTTGAGTCACCGCTGTTGCCACATCCTGCGAAGCATGCAATTCCCATACATGCAACAGTCAGGAGCGCTAAAACACGTTTTTTCATTTTAGTTCCCTCCATTTTTTATAAACTCACCTTTTTGGCTTTCATCTGGAAACGATTTCTGAAACCGTTTTCAGATTATGTGATAACGTTACCACATTTTTTCATAAGCCGTCAATACGAAAACAAAAAGGCGTCTCTTTTTGTAACTTATGACCATATTCATCATTTCTCATTTGGTGAATTCCACCAAAAAGCATCCTAACCGACCTAATCTTGTGTGATCATTTCGAAGAGGCTTCATTTCACAGATAATAATAAGAAATGTCAATTGAAAAAAGGCAAGAAGCGTATATAATAGGATAAGGTTCAAAGACATATAAATAAGGAGTAATTTTCCATGTATAAGGTTGACTATCTTCATCCAGTGCATGTGCACTTTATAGGAATCGGTGGCATAAGCATGAGTGGCTTAGCCGAGATTCTGCTCGATAAAGGCTTCACCGTGTCAGGCTCCGACAACAAGCAGTCCGCCCTGACAGATCATCTTTCATCCCTTGGAGCCATCATTCATTATCCGCAGGATGCCTGCAATGTTACATCTGATATTGATATCTTCGTATATACAGCTGCAATTCATGAGGACAATGAGGAATTCATGGCCGCAAAAGATACCGGCAAGCCAATGCTGACACGCGCCGAGCTTCTCGGCCAGCTTATGGAGAACTATAATCGCTCCATTGCAGTTTCAGGAACTCACGGCAAGACTTCCACAACCTCTATGATTAGTCAGATTCTCCTCGAGACTGACGAGGATCCTACTATTTCTGTTGGTGGAATTCTAAATGCGATTGGCAGCAACATCCATGTTGGTTCCTCAGACCTGTTTGTCACAGAAGCCTGTGAATACACCAACAGCTTCCTTTCCTTCTATCCGAAGTATTCTATCATCTTAAATGTAGAAGCCGAGCATCTGGACTTCTTCAAGGATCTTGATGATGTCCGCTCATCCTTCCGGAAGTTCGCAGCTAACACTGCAGCAGATGGAGCAATCATTATAAATGGAGAGATACCTGATTATGCCGCTCTGACTGAGGGCTTATCTGCGCGGACCATCACCTTTGGTATGACAGATAACTGCGATATTCATCCTATTGATATCACCTACAATGAGATGGGCTTTCCAAGCTTCACTCCTGTAAGAAATGGGCAGTCTCTTGGTCGCATCGAGCTTCACGTGCCTGGCGATCACAATATCTCCAATTCGCTGTCTGCTATTGCCGTTTGCCTCGAGATGGGCATTTCCTATGAACACATTCAGGAAGGCCTAAGGAAGTTCACCGGCGCCAACCGCCGCTTCCAATACAAGGGCAAGCTCACAAATGGTGCTGTCATTATTGATGATTACGCCCACCATCCTACAGAAATTCGTGCATCGCTCACTGCAGCCAAGCACTATCCACACGACAGAATTGTCTGCGTCTTCCAGCCTCACACCTATACCAGGACCAAGGCCTTTCTAGCCGATTTCGGTCAGGCTCTGTCTCTGGCTGATCTGGTTATCCTGGCGGATATCTACGCTGCCAGAGAATCGGATATCTATGGTGTGAGCTCTCTTGATGTGAAGAGGGAGGTTGAGAAATGTGGCACCGAATGTCTGTATTTCCCATCCTTCGACCAAATCGAAGAATTTTTATCAAAAAATTCTATGAACGGTGACCTGTTGATAACTATGGGTGCCGGAGATGTGGTTAATATCGGCGAAGCGCTTTTGAAATAAATCTTATCCACTTTATCCACAATGTAAGGCTTGGAATTATCCTCCTTTCATTGTGGATTTTTTTGCCTTGTTTTATCGGTCTTCCAGAGGCTTATCCACATTATCCACAATCCTCGCAAGCCTTGATTTTACTGGGTTTGTTGGCAATTATTCGCTTTTCCAAACGAAGTCATTATGCTATACTCTGAACCATGGTTGATTAATTGGAGAGGGGAGTTCTTTTGTATGCCTGACGATATAACTTTGCATACAAGCTGCCAGAAGCAGGTTACTTGTATTTCAAATTCATTCATCGATTGCTTCATGTCAGACGCCAACGGGGAGTACGTTAAGATTTATTTATATTTGCTTAGATGCTTGCACCAGGATGGCATCGATTTCAGCATTTCAGCTATGTCTGATGCGCTAGACCACACCAGCAGAGATATCAAGCTTGCTCTCAAGTACTGGGAGAAGTGTCATTTACTGCGTCTCGAATATGACGGAGATCGCAATCTGGTTGGTATTTGTCTCTTAGACCCAGACAAGGCAGCAGCAGACTATCAGGATTCCGATTCTGATGATGCAGCAATTATCACTGGACATTTTTCCATTCACGAAGATACTGCAAAAAGTCCTGCGCCCGAGAAGCCTGTAACTGCCGTTACTGCTTCCACGATTCCATCCTACACTGCAGAGGAGGTTGCCACCTTCCACAAGGATCCAGATATCCAGGAGGTATTCTTCGTTGCAGAACAATATATTGGACATCCACTTACCGCTACCGATGTGCACACTATTCTGTCATGGTACGACGTACTGCATATGAGTGCAGAACTGATAGAATATCTCATCGAGTATTGCGTTGATGCGAAGCACACCAGCTTGCGTTACATGAATACCGTTGCTGTCAATTGGGGAAAAGAGGGGATTACCACAGTAGAGGCCGCCAAATCTGAGGCTGCCATTCATTCACAGTACTACTTTGGTGTTATGAAAGCCTTCGGTATCTCTGGACGCAAGCTCATTGCTTCCGAAGAAGAATTTATCAAACGATGGTCAGAGGATTACGCCTTCTCCATGGACATTATTACAGAAGCTTGCCGGCGTACAATCCTGAACACACACGAAGCCAACTTCAATTATGCGGATTCCATCCTTCGAAGCTGGCACCAAAGTGGTGTGAAGCATGTGGCCGATGTTGCTAGGCTCGATCAAGCTCACCAGAGCAAACGTAAGACAAGCAGCAAGGACAAGACAAGCAAAACAGCGAAGAACAGTTTTCATGATTTCGAATCCAGGGAATATGATTACGACGACTTGGAGCGTCGTCTATTACAGTAGCGGTATAGGGATGCCGCTGAATAGAGGGGGATTTACATATGGCACTTACAAACGCACAATATGATTCCATCATGAGGGATTATCAAGCACAGCAGATCAGCAATCGACACGCTGTCGAGGAGAAGAAGAACAAGCTCTACAGTGCAGTACCAGAGCTTCAGGAGCTCGATAATCAGATTGCAACCATTAGCATCGAGGCTGCCAAGGCCAGACTGCTCGGAGAGGCCGGAGATTCCGATGATCTCCGTAATCAGATTGACTCCATCAGAGACAAGAAGAAACGTCTCATCGAAGGTGCAGGATTTTCTCTCGATTATCTTATTCCACCATATCGCTGTCCCGATTGTCAGGACACAGGTTACATCAACGGATTCCGCTGTCACTGTCTGAAGCAGGCATCGCTGGATTTAATCTACAAGCAGGCCAATCTGAGTAACATCTTATCCAGAGAGAATTTTGATACCTTCTCCCTGGAGTACTACTCTGATTCCGATTTTGATGCAAAAGGCCTTTCTTCTCGTGAAAATGCTAAAAAAGCTTTTGCAGAATGCCAAGAATTCTGTAACAATTTTTCTGAAAATGGTGGTAATATTTTTCTGTATGGAAACACGGGCGTTGGCAAGACATTTCTAAGCAATTGCATTGCCAAGTCTCTCCTTGATGATGGACACTCCGTTATCTATACAACTGCAATTCAATTATTCGATATTTTCGACGATCACAAATTCTACAGAGGTGGATACTCACTAGAAGATTACGAGAATATCTTTTCCTGTGATTTATTAATCATCGACGACCTGGGAACAGAATCCGACACCAAGTTCACCTCTTCCCAGTTCTTTATGTGTCTTAATGAGAGAATGTTGCGGCAGAAATCCACAATAATTTCTACCAACTTATCTATTGCCCAATTCTCTGAACGTTACTCTGAGCGAACCTTTTCTCGTGTGACGAGCGCATATAGCTTCATCAAGCTGTGGGGCTCGGATATTCGCATGAAGAAGAAGTTACAATAATATAAACAAATCAAACGGAGGAACACCATGTCAAACGACATCCTGAAATCATCACGACCAACTGCGCCACTCGGCATCGTACCACTGAACAGCTGTAGTGTTCTTGGCGACAAGACCAATGAATACCTGCTCGATTGGAGATCAGACAGAGAATTAGATCCGCTGATCGACCGTCGTAACCCTACCTACAGCGAAGAGAATTCTTACATTGTTAAGACAAACGTTCCAAGATTCGGTTCCGGTGAAGCAAAGGGTACTATCCTGCAGTCAGTACGTGGACTTGACCTGTATTTCCTGGTAGATGTCACCAATTACAGCATCACCTACAAGATGTGTGGACATGAGAACCATATGTCTCCAGACGATCACTACTCAGATCTTAAGAGACTGATTGCTGCAGCAGAAGGCAAGGCAAGACGTATCACAGTCATTATGCCATTCCTCTACGAAGGCCGTCAGCACAAGCGTTCCTCTCGTGAATCTCTTGACTGTGCACTCGCACTTCAGGAATTAGTTGATATGGGTGTAGACAACATTATCACCTTCGACGCTCACGATCCTCGTGTACAGAATGCGATTCCTCTTCACGGATTCGAGACTGTACAGCCTGCATATCAGTTCATCAAGGGAATCCTCAAGAATGTTGATGACCTCCAGATTGACAACGATCATCTGATGATTATCTCACCAGACGAAGGCGGTACAGGTCGTGCCGTATACATGGCTTCTGTTCTTGGAGTAGACATGGGTATGTTCTACAAGAGACGTGATTACTCTACGATCGTAGATGGACGTAACCCAATCGTTGCTCATGAATTCCTCGGAACCTCTGTAGAGGGCAAGGACGTTATCATCGTCGATGACATGATCTCTTCTGGAGAATCCATGATTGATGTTGCAACTGAGCTCAAGAAGCGCAAGGCTAATCGTATCTTCGTAGTAGCAACCTTCGGACTCTTCACCAACGGTCTTGAGAAGTTCGACCAGGCAGTAGAAGACGGCATCATCTACAAGGTTGTAACCACTAACCTCGTATACCAGACACCAGAGCTCTTATCTCGTGACTACTACATCTCATGTGGCATGTCCAAGTATCTCTCTTACATCATCGATACTCTGAATCATGATGCATCAATCAGCGATTTACTGAATCCATATGAGAGAATTGACAAGTTAGTTACCAAGTACAAGGCTGAGCACAACCAGTAAGCTGCATACAAGGCAGTAGGTTGCACGCAAGAAATATACATACAAAAACAAACCCCAGCAGATATTTCATCTGCTGGGGTTTTTAACATTTAC
>CAVLDP010000011.1:11913-47257 GCA_963661945.1 Lachnospiraceae bacterium | reverse complement strand
CCTAGAGCGTCCACTCCTTCTGGCAAGTATGAAGAAGTTCATGCGACTTATGTCCAAGCGGTTCTCCCAAGTAATCCTTGTAGACTGCAACAATAGATGGATTCTCATGTGAGAAGCGAAGCTCTGCTTCTGCATCCAAATGATAGAGCTTCTCGCCACGTTCGTATGCCAATTCCTCTCCATCATGAATTGGCTGTCCACCTCCGCCAGCGCAACCGCCTGGGCAGGCCATAACCTCTACAAAGTCATATTCAGCCTTGCCTGACTTGATCTGCTCCATCAAGGTTCTGGCATTGCCAAGACCTGATGCAACTGCCGCACGAATTGGTGTACCTTCTATGCTCACTGTTACACGTCGAATTCCATCCTCTCCACGAACCACCTTGAAATCATCGAGTACTGGATTATGACCAGTAACAAAATAATAAGCAGAACGAAGAGCCGCCTCCATAACGCCTCCTGTTGTACCGAAAATCACACCGGCACCAGTCGCAATTCCAAGCGGATCATCAAATGGCTCATCCTCGAGTGCTGCCACATTGATCTGAGACATGCGAATCATGCGGCCCAGTTCTCTTGTTGTAAGAACTGCATCCACATCCTTAGATGCTTCTGAACCATTTATCTCTGGAACATCGCACTCATACTTCTTCGCTGTACAAGGCATGCATGATACGCAGAAGATCTTCTCTGGATCTACCTGCAGTAGATCTGCATAGTAGCTCTTTGCAATCGCGCCAAACATCTGCTGAGGCGATTTCGCAGTAGACAGGTTATCCACATATTCCGGATACTGTGTCTTCAGGAAGCGAACCCAGCCTGGACAGCAGGAAGTAAACATCGGCATACGAGTTCCCTTCTTGTCTGCATTCTTCAGCCTCTCTAATAATTCGTGGCCTTCTTCCATAATAGTAAGGTCTGCTGAGAAATCGGTATCAAAAACATAATCCACGCCAAGTGCGCGAACCGCAGCTACCATTCTTCCAACAGTTGCCTCATATTCTGGGATATCCATCGTCTCGCCCCAAGCGGCACGAACCGCTGGCGCAATCTGAACTACGACAATCTTCTCCGGATCTACAATAGCACGACGAACTCGTCTGGTATCATCACGTTCACGTAAGGCTCCCGTTGGGCAATGAGTAATACATTGTCCGCAAAGGGCACAATCCACGTCTTCAATTCTCTGATTCGCGCGCACGCCAACAGAAGTCTTACGGCCTGTATTCAGAATATCCCAGACCTTCATTCCCTGAACCTTGTCGCAGACCTGTACGCAGCGCATACACTTGATACACTTAGCCGAATCACGAATCAGTGGAAAATCCTGATTCCATGGCTTACGCTCTACCATTTTCTCAAATGGTACATCAATAATATTAAATTCTCTGGACAGTTCCTGCAGATTGCAGTTCTGATTTCTCACACAGGTTGCGCAGTGATACTCATGCTCTGAGAGAATGAACTGTAAGTTCATCTCACGCACCTGCTGCACCTTTGGGCTATCTGTCAGGATTGACATGCCCTCTTCTACCACATTATTGCAGGAAGCAACCAGGGCTTGCTTGCCCTCGATTTCAACCATACACATACGACAGGAAGCAATCTCGTTGATTTCCTTCAGATAGCAGAGCTTTGGAATCTTGTATCCCATATCCTCTGCGGCCTGCATGATGGTTGTGCCTTCTTTTACTTTGATCTCATTTCCATTAATTGTAGCTCTTACCATGCGGTCTCTCTGCCTCCTCTCAACACGCCACATCCGAAGTGATCGCAGCGGAGACAACGATTCGCCTCTTGGATGGCTTCTTCTCGACTCATAGAGAACTCGATTCCTTCGAAATCGCACTTTCTCTCGCCCGGCTCACGCTCACTTAGGTGAATACGTCCCGTCGGGATCTTGTCGTTCATAGGAGGGGCAGGGATTTCTATGCTGTCCACAGAAATCTCATGGTGATAGCCCAAATATTCATCAATATTGGCTGCAGCCACCTTGCCGGCAGCAATTGCCTTAATTACTGTAGCTGGTCCAGACACGCAGTCACCACCAGAATAGATGCCATCATGGCCTGGAACCTGACATGTTGCATCAGCAACAATTCGATTCCACTTGGTTGGGATGCCACAATCCGCAAAATACTGGCTCTCAATCTCCTGACCAATCGCAAGCAGGATAATATCCGCTTCAATACGAATTGGATCCTTGGACGCCTTCAGAGACTTTGGACGACCATGATTATCGTATGGTCCGGACATCTGAGGTTGTGCCCAAAGAGCAACGGCATCGCCCTCATCATTGGCTTCCACCCTAAGAGGAGCCATCAATGTGAAGAGATCCACGCCTTCTTCAATCGCGCCACGAACCTCAGCAGGAGACGCTGTCATGTCCTTCTCCTGGCGACGATAGACTAGGCTCACGCGCGATGCACCAGCACGAACCGAAGTACGTGCACAGTCCATGGCTACATTGCCGCCACCAATAATGGCTACCTTCTTGCCCGTGAAATCAATCGGCTTCTCAAGTCCCACATCACGCAGGAGATCCACCGCAGAAATAACATTATTACTATCGACGCCCTCAATCTCGAAATTCTTGGCAGTCTGAGCGCCAATCGCGATGTAGACTGCATCGAAATCCTTCTCAAGCTTGGACATCTCGATATCCTTACCGATGCGAGTGTTCATCTTAACCTCTACGCCGGTAGAGAGAATTGCTGTAATATCCTCATCCAGCCTCTTCCTTGGGAAACGGTAATTCGGAATACCATAGCGAAGCATACCACCAAGCTTCGGCTTCTCCTCAAAGACCGTACACTGATGTCCCATAAGCTGAAGGAAATAAGCTGCGGTAAGTCCAGATGGGCCACCACCAACGATCGCAACCTTCTTGCCGGTAGATTCGGCATTGTCAGGCACATGAATCTTATCAACCGGAACCTGATCAACCGCATATTTCTTCAGGCCACGAATATTGATTGCAGAATCAATCATGTTACGACGGCATCTCTCCTCACAAGGATGCTCACAGATAAGAGCACATGCTGTCGGAAATGGATTATCCTTACGAATCAGTCTGGTCGCATCCACATAATTGCCAGCGCCAACCAGTGCGACATAACCCGGAATATCCACATGAGCTGGGCACTTCGTCACACAAGGAATTGGCTGCTCAAAGGCTCCAGAGCAGCATCCCTTTGTTACATGAGAAATGTAGTCGTCTTTGAATCCCTCAAAGCCGTCCACCACCATTCGTGCTGCATCGAAACCAATCGCGCAGTCCGCAGAATCACGGATGCTGGTCGCTGTCTGCTCGATTAAGTCCAGTGTCTCCATGCTTGCTTCGTTGTTGATGACGCTCTCTAAGAGCTCTGCCAGACGCCTAATGCCAACTCGACAAGGAACACATTTACCACAAGATTGTGCGTGGCACACCTTGAGGAAGGCCAGCTGCAGCTCAACCGGGCAAACCCCAGGAGGAGATGCAATAATTCTCTGTTCGAACTCGCGTCGCATTGTCTCAGCCGCAATACGTTGCTTGTTCTGGTCTAATTCTAATCTTGCCAATGATATCATACCCCTTTTCTATTTGTTCTCAGCCACCACGCCGAGCCTCATACACAGATGAGTATTATATGACAAATTATACAAAAGACCAGATATATTAGGCAACAATTGATATTTCTTTCACAAAAATTCTGAGAACAAACAGAATTAATTTGTCAAAATCTAATTAATCTGCCTGATATGTCGCATCATCTATCAGCTGCCCATGACGTTCATAGTTCGTCACGCGAGCGATTGCATTCGCATCATCCACAAATACAACCTGTGGATGGAAGTCTGACGCTTCCTCCTGCGTCATATTGGCATAGGCCATGAGAATCACCTTATGTCCTACCTCAACACATCTTGCAGCCGCACCGTTCAAGCAGATTACGCCCGAACCGGCTTCGCCAGCAATAATATAGGTCTCAAGTCGATTGCCATTATCTACATCAACGACCTGAACCTTCTCATATTCATACATACCAGAAGCATCGAGAAGCGCCTGGTCTACTGTAATACTGCCCACATAATCCACTCTTGCTTCCGTTACCGTAGCACGATGGATCTTGGATTTAAGCATTGTAATTTCCATTTCTTACCTCTATTCCCAGATAAAATTATCAATCAGACGAGTAGCGCCGATATATACTGCAATTGCAACAAGCATTGGTCTTTGAACCTTGGTGATCTGCTGCATGGTAATACCGTCAACTGCCTTCACATAGTCGATTCTGGCAAGTGGTTCCTTCTCAATCTCAGCAGTCATAGCTGCAATAACCTTCTCCGTGTCCATCTCGCCGGATTCTACCATCTCCTGACCCAGTCGAATACTTCTGCTTAATACAAGAGCAGCCTTTCGCTCTTCCTCTGACAGATAGGTATTTCTGGAGCTCTTGGCCAGGCCATCCTCTTCACGAATAATTGGGCAGCCCACAATCTCAATGTTCATGGATAAGTCATCTACCATATGGCGAATAACCGCAAGCTGCTGTGCATCCTTCTGTCCAAAGTAAGCTCGATCTGGCTCTACGATATGGAAGAGCTTGCAGACAACGGTGCAAACCCCTCGGAAATGAACCGGACGACTTAATCCACAGAGCTCCTCTGTCTGAACTGTCATATCCACAAAGGAAGAAAATCCAGGATGATACATCTCCTCTGGTTCTGGATGGAAAATGAGATCCACCCCAAGGCTCTCGCAAAATGCAGAATCCTTCTCCAAATCTCTCGGATAGCTTGCCAGATCCTCGCTTGGACCAAACTGCATTGGATTTACAAAAATACTAACAACAACCTTGTCATTATTGGCACGAGCAGCACTAATCAGACTGCCATGTCCCTCATGGAGATATCCCATCGTTGGCACGAAGCCAATAGATGCTCCCTCCTTCTTCCAGGAAGCCACCTGGCTTCTCACTTCATCAATACTCGTAACAACTCTCATATTATTTCTCCTTAATATAGCTTCTCAATTACATCGTCATCAATCTTGTAGGTATGTTCCTCTGCTGGGAAAACACCTGATTTCACTTCTTCTGAATAAGCCTGGAAGGCTTCTCGCATGACATTGCCCATGTCCGCATAAATCTTCACAAACTTCGCCTTGAAGTCTGGGAACATGCCAAGCATATCCTGATATACCAGCACCTGACCATCGCAGCCTGCTCCTGCACCAATACCAATCGTTGGAATGGTAAGAGATTCTGTGATAAGGGTTGCAAGCTTCGCCGGAATCCCCTCCAGAACAAGCAAGGAAGCACCTGCAGCCTCAACCGCCTTGGCATCCTCCAGAATCTGTCTTGCAGCCTCTTCAGACTTACCCTGTACCTTGAAACCACCAAATGCATTAATGGACTGTGGTGTAAGGCCAAGATGTGCGCAAACCGGAATTGAGGCCTTCGTAATCGCCTCAATCTGAGGGCAAACAGACGCGCCGCCCTCCAGCTTCACCATGTTGGCATGTCCTTCCTTAATCAGGCGACCAGCATTGGTCACCGCCTGCTCTACAGACACCTGATATGACATAAATGGCATATCGCAGACAATAAGCGCATTCTTCGCTCCTCTTGCTACCGCCGCACTATGATGAATCATATCCTCCATGGTAACTGGAAGGGTATCCTCATATCCGAGCATAGTATTGCCCAGAGAATCACCAATCAGGATGGTCTCTATACCTGCCTGGTCCATAATGGTAGCAGTTGAATAATCGTAGCAAGTCAGCATGGTAATCTTCTCCCCACGCTCCTTCTGTTTCTGAATGGTAGCAATTGTATTCTTAGCCATGTAAATACTCCTCTATCTCTCTATAATCTCGATCCGGATGCTTCTCCCTGGCCAGAGGAAGAAGGGAATAGGACAGGGCTCGATAAACTGCCGCCTCATCCTCTGTCATCACCGACATATGCTTCTGAAGCGTGCCCATGTCTCCTCTCTCAAGCGGCCCGGTAAGAGCTCCCTCAATTCCGGAATTCTCAGCATTCCTAAGATTCTCTATCATATAAGGAATCAAAAGATCTCGCGCATCCTCCTCCGAAAATCCGCAGGACATCAGTAAATCCTGACTGGACTTCAGCAGGCCAAGCAGAAGATTTCCTGCCATCACAGCAGATGCGTGATAAGAGACCTTGTCCTCCGCCTTAATCCGAAGAATCCGGTTGGGCAAGGCATCAAAAAGCAGAAGAAAACCCTGCACTGCTTCTTCGTCACCCTCTATTGTAAATAAAGTATGGAAAAGTTCCTTCGATGCGGCGATTGGATCGTGTATCGCCATATAAGGATGGATAGATATCCCGTAAGCTCCTCGCTCACCGAGATTAGAAAAAACTTGAGATGATAATACGCCACTACAATGACATATATACTTCCCTGACAAAGACAGGGAAAGGATGGACTCTGCCACGCTGGCAATCTGTCCATCCGTAACTGTCATAAAAATCACATCGCTCGCCGCCACCAAATCCTCTATCGAGGAATAAGCCTTTGATTCCGTCATCTCTGAAGCATATTCAGTAGACGCGGCCCTACGACTATAGTAACCGGCAATCTCATATCCTAGGGTCTTAAAATATAGGCCCAGGGCAGACCCCATCTTCCCTGCACCGATGAATCCAATTCGCATAAGCATCACCTCTCAATCATGCTTAGCGTCTTCATCTCACTATAGGTATAGTTCTTCTCTGATACTATCCGTTAGCAATCATAACATCTTGTGAAAAATTTGACAATGCTTAATTCAGGCGAAGACCATCCATCAATTGCTTCTTGGATGTCTCCTCATCCTCCTGCTTACGCTTCTGCATCATCAGCTGATAAGTCTCAAGGAGCTCATTCTTCTTCTGCTCAGAAATCGCCTTCGGCATGTCTAGATCCGCAAGTGAACTGAGGGCAGAGGTTGTATTCTCTGATGCAATGTTGTTGTAGTTCATGGTATAGCTAAGAGCATTCGTCTGTGCTCCAACAGAAGCTCTCGCTGTAGAAACCTGCTCAAGGGCATTGTCAATCGTCTGAAGGTCAAAGTCCTTCGTCACGTCGAAGTCTGTAAGGCCAAGTGCATCCAGTGTCGCATTAGTCGTCGATACAGTAGCAACGCTACCATTTGCATCCGTAGCCATGCTCCAGTCCGTCTTCGAACCATCCAGAAGATTCTGTGTATTGTAGCTTGTGTAATTCGCCACATCAGAAATCCCCTGCTTCAGCTGATCTACCTCAGCCTGAATATTGGCGCGATCCGAATCTGTCATGGTCGCCGTATTGGAAGCAGAAAGAGCCAGCTCTCTCATCCTCTGCAGATAATCTGTAATTGAGCCAAGCGCGGCATCTGATACATTCAGAAGTTCCTGGCCAGATGCTGCATTCTGCGTACCTACATCATATCCATTAACCTGAGCCTCTTCTCTCTCTGCAATGCCAAGCTCTGCTGCTCCATCCGCTGCTGATGTCAGCGCCTTGCCACTGGCAAGCTTGCCATAAGAAGAATAAGTTGAATAGCTTGAACCTACACTTGATACACCACTCATAGTACCACCTCTATCTTTCTAATTACTCGCAGAAGACAGCTCCAGTACTAATCCCCATTCTTCTGCGCATTTACCTACCTTGATTGTAAAGCCTGAATCTGCAAAAAACAAGCACTAGATATAGTAGAAAAATCAGCCATTTTTCGGGATATGCCACTTGTCAAGGTCATTTCCATACAAGTACAATAAGAAATGAGAGGAAAAATCATGTTACCAATAGAATTCACAGAAAGAATGCAGGAAATCTTAGGGAATGAGTATCCCGATTTCCTTGCAAGTTATGACAAACCAAAATACACAGCCCTACGCATAAATCCTGCCAAGGCTAATCTCAATCTGGAGCAAATCATCCAGGATTTTGAGCTTAGTCAGGTTCCTTGGGCAGAATATGGGTATTACTACAAGGAGCCGCATCGCCCAGGAAAGCACCCTTACCACGATGCCGGCGCCTACTATATACAGGAGCCTTCTGCCATGGTTCCAGCCAGCCTACTTGATGTGCATCCAGGCCAGATTGTGCTTGATTTATGCGCAGCGCCAGGCGGCAAATCCACCCAGATTGCCTCCGCACTCCGTGGCGATGGCCTACTCATTTCCAATGAAATCATGGGAAACCGTGCCAAGATTCTGTCAGAGAATATCGAGCGAATGGGCATCGCCAATTGTCTGGTTATCAGCGAAGATCCCGAAAACCTCGCGCCTCGCTTCCCAGAATTCTTCGATCGAATCATGGTAGATGCACCATGCTCCGGCGAAGGAATGTTCCGAAAGAATGAGGACGCCATCACAGAATGGTCCATAGAAAATGTTAGAATCTGCGCCAGTCGCCAGGACTCTATCCTAGACTGCGCCGCTGCCATGCTAAGCCCTGGTGGTCGTATGGTCTTCTCGACCTGCACATTTGCACCCGAGGAAAATGAAGGATCCATCCTTCGCTTCCTCTCCCGCCACAAGGACTTCCACCTATGCCATGTAGATAAATACGATGGCATGTGTGATGGAATTAAGCCTGGCACAGAAGATGCCATCCGTCTCTGGCCTCACCGAGTTAAAGGCGAAGGGCACTTTACCGCAGTCCTTGAAAAGGACGGTTCTATTCGACCTATCGAGGAGCGGATCCTCCCAGACGGCTTCGAAGCAGATAGCCTCTCTAAGAAGAAATCCGAGAAGCCCGTCCTTTTCTATTCCTTTGCAAAGGAAACGCTAGAAGAGAGTTTCTATAAGACGCTGGAGGCAGACCGCTTCTTGAATTTTGGCGAGAATCTCTATTATCTGCCAGAGCACTGCCCAAGGCTCAAGGGACTTAAGGTGCTTCGTCCTGGTCTTCATCTCGGAACTCAGAAGAAGGACCGTTTTGAGCCAGCGCACGCACTAGCCCTCGCCCTATCCGAGAGCGACGTCCTACATACCAGCAATCTCACCACCGAAGAGGCCGAGCACTATATTCATGGCGAGACCTATCGCGCTGAGGGAGAGAAGGGCTGGTACCTAATCACCGTAGACCACATGTCTCTCGCCTTTGGCAAATTAGCCGGCGGAACCATGAAGAATCATTACCCAAAGGGTCTCAGAAGACCATAAGAGGCAACTATGAATACCACACGACTATACGACAAGAACCCCTATGATAAGACCTTTCAGGCTGAGGTTCTTGCGATTTCTATTGAAAATGAACGCATTGCAATTATCCTGGATCAGACCCTCTTCTTCCCAGAAGAAGGTGGGCAGACTTCCGACCGCGGCTTCCTGATGTCCGCTGGCGATAGCGACTCCTGCGATAGCGACTCCTACAATAGCGGCTCCTGCAATATTGCATCAGATCGCGCCATCGAAATCTTCGATGTGCAAATAAAAGACGGCCTTATCAGGCACTACTGTCAGCCGGTTAGCGAGGATTTAGACACGTGTCTAGATCGTATCGAGTCTCTTATCCCTGTCGGAAGCATGATTACAGGCCAAATTGACTGGAACCACCGCTACGACAATATGCAAAACCACACCGGTGAGCACATATATTCCGGATTAGTCCATTCAACTTACGGATATAACAATGTCGGTTTCCATCTAAGCGACCACATCGTCACCATGGATTATGATGGCAAGCTCACCATAGAGCAGGCTCTCGCGCTTGAAGAGCGGGCCAATGAGATCATCTATCAGAATCTTCCGGTGGAAATTCATTTTCCAGAGACTACTGAACTTGCCAAGCTAGAGTATCGAAGCAAGCTCGATCTAACCGAGGATGTCCGAATCGTGACCATTCCAGGTGTTGACGTATGCGCCTGTTGTGCACCGCACCTTGCTACCACAGGAGAAGTCGGCCTGCTCAAGGTCCTAAATCTATCTAATTATAAGGGCGGAGTCCGCCTGACCATAGCTTGTGGCAAGCGCGCCCTTCTTGACTATGACAGGAAGCAGGTGCTGCTTGATCGCATTTGCCAGGAATTAAATGCAAACATCGATACCCTGGAGGATGCATTACATAAGAAAGAAATGCAACTCGATGCCATGAAAGCCGAGATTTCCGCGCTTAATGACCGCCTGCTTTCCTTCCAGCTAGCAGAAATTGATCCTGCAAGCGCCAATGTCCTCCTCTTCGTGCACCAGGTAGATTCCAAGAAGCTTCGGGATACAATCAACGAGCTCATGGAAGCACACACTGGTTTCGTCGCTATCTTCGACGGAAGCGATGATTCCGCCTACCGCTATATTATAGGAAGCAAGTCATGCGATTGCACAAAAATATCCACCGCCCTAAATCAGGCACTCTCTGCCAAGGGTGGTGGACAAAAGTCAATGATACAAGGTTCTGTTACATCTTCTGAGAAGGTTATTCGAGACTTCTTCGAATCATCGTCTCAACTGTATTAAGGGCTATATCACTAAAGCCTGTTAGCGATACAAATTCTTCAAGCAGGGCATATTTCTCCGGTGTCTCCTCCTCAATAATGGATGCGATAATCTTCTGCAAAGACTGGCAAGTATTCGCTAGAGTATCCAAATCACAAGCCAAATAATCCGGCAGATATTCTAGCATAGTCCGAGGCAAGACCTTTCGTTCCTCAAGCCAGATACTAAGAGCCAGATAGCTCTGCACAAACAACGGATTCGCCGAATCACCATTTCTAAGATATACCCCAAGAAGATTCGCACATTCTATAATCTTGTCCACTTGATACAAACGGCGAAGCGCAGCAAGCACTTCCTCCGGCTCATCAAGGGCGCACTCATCCTCTGGTTTCCAGTTGTGAGAAGGTAATAGATTCGGCTCGGCATAGATTACCTTCCCGCCACGCTCCTCTAATTTGGCCACAAATAGACTGGTAAGGCGCTCGCCAACAAAACCAGCATCTCGTCTTGAGTATCGGTCTCTCTTACGACAGCTCCTATGATAGAAGGCATCTATCATAGGGAAGGCCCAGGCCGCATACTCCTCGTAGATCTCTCTTCGAAATATATGAAGATTAGCTCCATGCAAGACATTTCCAGCATAATGCTTCCTAGCAATAGGCAGGTCCTCCGGATGAAATTCCTCAAGTATATCCATGAAGAGCTTCCAATCCGCCTCCGAATCAGAAGACTTCTCCCGGATTGAGCAATCAAGAGGATCCCACAAGGCTGTCACCATATCAAATCCATCATCGAGAAGTCGCGAAAGCTCTGAATCTGACAGAGCAAATCGCCTTCGATAATGGCTAACACCCACATAATCCGTAACCAAATGACGACTAATCCATTCCATGGCAGTACACTCGCTGTATCGCTCATTTCTATCAGAAATAGAGTCTGGATCGTCATCATAATCATTAAAAGGAGCGACACGTATCTCTGTAAGTGCCGCTCCTGCTTGAATTGAAACATCATAGATGGAGCGTGGTTCTTCTCCCTCCAGTGGCTTGTCCACATGGCAGCAAACCACCCACATCATAAGGCGTGGGTCCTCCATCTGATCTCTGTATTCTGTTAATCTGCGAATAATCTTATCTTCCATAAGGTTATTCTATCATAATCCAGTAATTTACTGAAGTTTATCTGCGTCTAATCCCTTAGTACCATCTGCATGCTCAAAAGCTGCAAGTTCTGGATGCTCACGCTTCTCTGGTGTGTAGTTGACATAGCCCTGTGGCTTATGCTTCTGGTTAGCCCATACCTCATCTGCGATTGGAGCCCAACCTGCTGCATAATCATCACACTTAGAGCAAAGCTCTTCAACAGTCTCCTCTGCCTCTGAATTCGTACCGTGTGCGCCTGTCTTCTCGACAACCTCACGAAGAAGCTGTGGATTCTCAAGCATTGGGCAAGGACGCAGGTGATTACGGTTGAATGGCTGTCCCTCATGATATGCTCTGAAGAGTGGGCTCTGGAGCATCTCAAGAATGCTATGCTCATGGATGTTACGATCTGAGAAATGAATAAATACACATGGCTCAGCATCACCCTGGGCATTGATATGGAAGTAGTTACGTCCACCAGCGATACATCCACCTACGAACTCACCATCATTCTGGAAGTCCATTGGGAAGAAGCCGATGTCATTGTTGCCAGTACGTACCCAACGAAGCTGGTCGATCATGTACTTACGCTGATCGTAGGTTGGCATCAGGTCTACTGCTGCATTCTGTCCAACTGGCATGTAATGGAAGTAGAATCCAAAACGTGCACCCTTCTCAGCGATGAAGCGTAAGAACTTCTCATTGGTTACAGCCTCTACATTCGCTCTTGTGTAGCAGATAGATGTACCAAATACGATGCCGTACTTCTTCAGAAGATCCATAGCATTCATAACTGCTTCATAATGACCATCACCACGACGAGCATCGTTTGTATCAGGTGTTCCCTCGATAGAAAGAAGGAAGGTAATATTACCAAGACGAACAATCTCCTTGCAGAGCTCATCATCAATCAAGGTAGAGTTAGAGAAAAGTGCAAACATACAATCATTGTGCTTCTCAGCTAACTTCAGAATATCAGCCTTACGTACTGTAGGCTCACCACCTGTCATCATATAGAGATAGGTTCCAAGTTCCTTACCCTGAGTAACGATCTTGTCCATGTCTTCATAGGACATGTTATTCTTGTGACCATAAGTACCTGACCAGCAACCAACGCAATGAAGATTACAAGCATCGGTAGGATCAAACAGGATTAACCAAGGAATATTGGTGTTGTACTTCTCACGGTTCTCACGAATCATCTTCGTTCCGCGGAAGAATGCCTCATATCCTAAGTTCAGTAAGAACATCTTCGCATAATGAGGATCTGTCTCATCAATAACACGATTCACAAACTTCACCCAACGATTGTCTGGATCCTTCACGTATTCGCGAACGAAGTTAAGCTTCTCCTTGTCCGCATTCTCACCCCAGAACTTCTCAGCTGAATCGATCAGCTTAAGATAGGTCTCTGTTCTATCGTCTGTCTTATTCAGATGCTTCAGTAAGCCATCGATCATTACTTCGAAGAACTTACGCTCAGCAGCATGTGATAAATTCTCTCCAATTGAAGCCATTTGTATTTCCTCCCTAACTAACACGCAGTATTTTTGTCTAATTTTTCACATTCGTGAGTAATTATATGGTCTGTCAAATTATAGGTCAATAAACAAAGTCCATAAAATGTATAGTTTCGTAGAAATTAACATTTCCCAAACATTATAGTTGACATCCTATTTTGCCCGGTATATGATGAAATCAACATATGAATAATTGTTCATATGAAATAACTTTATCATTACATTTAAGGAGAGGGTTTTATTATGAAGAAAACTTACAAGATTGATGTTGATTGTGCCAACTGTGCAAACAAGATGGAAGATGCAGCTAAGAAGACCGCTGGTGTTGCAGATGCTGTAGTGAACTTCATGACACTTAAGATGAAGGTTGAATTCGAAGAAGGCGCAGATGTTGATTCTGTTATGCAGGAAGTCCTTGCCAATTGTAAGAAAGTAGAATCCGACTGCGAAATCTTCTTATAGGAGGTGCCTATGAATAAGAAGCAGAAGAAATCTCTCCTTCAGATTATCGGAGCAGCCATTCTTCTAATCTTATGGAAGCTGCTCCCGCTTGAGGAGAACCTCAATTCCTACGTGATCTTCTTATTATATATGATCCCATATTTTATCGTGGGATTCGATATCCTAAGAAGAGCCATCATCAATATCTCACACGGACAAGTCTTCGATGAGAACTTCCTGATGGCAGTTGCTACACTCGGCGCAATTCTACTCCAGGAATATGAGGAGGGCGTCGCTGTTATGCTCTTCTACCAGATTGGTGAACTCTTCCAGTCCTATGCTGTCGGCAAGAGCCGCCGCAGTATCTCAGATCTTATGGATATTCGCCCGGACTACGCCAACCTGGAGACAGAAGACGGCATCGAGGTTGTCGACCCAGATGAGGTGGAAATCGGTTCTATCCTGGTGATTAAGCCAGGCGAGAAGATTCCAATCGATGGCCATATCATCGAAGGCAAGTCCACCCTGGATACTGCAGCTCTAACCGGCGAAAGCATTCCACGCGATGTCAGCGTTGGCGACTCCGTTCTCTCTGGCTGCATCAATCAGTCAGGACTTCTGCGCATCATGACCGATGCAGAATTCGATGAGTCCACTGCATCCAAGATCCTTGACATGGTCGAGAATGCTTCCTCCAAGAAATCCAGATCTGAGAACTTCATTTCCAAGTTCGCCAAATATTACACACCGGCAGTCTGCTACTCGGCTCTAGCTCTTGCCATTCTGCCACCGATTGTGAACCTGCTTCTGGGCAATGGATTTACCTTTGCAACATGGATTTATCGAGCTCTGACCTTCCTCGTCATCTCTTGTCCATGTGCTCTGGTCATCTCTATTCCGCTGACCTTCTTTGCCGGACTTGGTGGAGCATCCTCCTCCGGTGTCCTAATTAAGGGTTCCAATTACCTAGAAACCCTGTCTCAGGTGACAACAATCGCCTTCGATAAGACAGGAACCATCACAAAGGGCAACTTCGAAGTAGCCGGTCTTCACCATAATACGATGGACGAGAAGACTGTCCTCTACTACAGTGCCCATCTGGAAGCCTATTCCAGTCATCCGATTGCCCTTAGCCTAAGACAGGCTTATGGGGAGCGGATCGACGAGAGCATCGTCACAGACATCGAGGAGATCTCAGGAGAAGGCTTGATTGGAAATGTAAATGGAACAAAGGTTGCTTGCGGTAACGCCAAGCTCATGAAGAGACTTGGGCTTAATGCAATAGACTGCCATGAGATAGGAACTCTGGTGCACGTTGCAATCAATAACGAATATCAGGGACACATCCTAATTGCCGACCAGGTGAAGCCAACCTCAAAGGAAGCCATTTCCAGTCTATATAGCATCGGCATCAAGAAGACTATCATGCTGACAGGCGATGGAGAAGCGGTCGCAAAGCATATCGCAGAAGACCTGTCTATCAGCCAGGTTCATGCTGAGCTCCTGCCTCAGGATAAGGTCAGCCGCGTAGAAGACCTGCTTGCAGAATGTGGTCCAAAGGATAAGCTCGCCTTCGTTGGCGATGGCATCAATGACGCACCAGTTCTCTCCCGCGCCGATATCGGTATAGCAATGGGAGCCCTGGGTTCCGATGCAGCAATTGAAGCAGCAGATATTGTCCTCATGGATGATGATCCTCTGAAGATTGCCAAGGCTATTCGCATTTCTAAGAAATGCATGAGAATCGTCTATGAGAACATCTACTTTGCAATTGGCGTCAAACTAATCTGTCTCCTTCTCGGAGCCCTTGGTATCGCCAATATGTGGGTTGCCATCTTCGCTGATGTAGGCGTTATGGTTCTTGCCGTACTGAATGCAATCCGTTGTCTCTCCGTTAGAAAATTATAGGTAGGTATGCTATGAGTGAAAATGAAGAAATCGAAATCTGTGCAGAAGAGAAGGTACATCCAGAGCTCCTACAAAAGGTAGTCGAGGATATGCCACCCGAAGAGGAATTGTACGACTTGGCCGAGATCTTCAAGGTCTTCGGTGATTCCACACGAATCCGTATTCTCTATGTTCTCCTTGAAGCTGAGGTCTGCGTATGTGACCTGGCCGAGGCCCTTGGAATGACGCAGTCTGCGGTATCTCACCAGCTTCGAATCCTGAAACAGAATCGCCTCGTGAAGTCTCGAAGAGATGGAAAGTCTATCTTCTATTCTCTGGCCGATGACCATGTCGTGAAGATTATCGAACTCGGAAGAGAACATATCGAGGAATAAGTAGGAACATACAGTGCAAAAACAAACTTAGGCCACAAAAAATCGCCCTGAAGCGTGATAAATCACACTTCGGGGCGAATTTGTATTAAGACATCTTCCAGGTTCTCAAAATATCTCTCTGGGAAATAGGTCTCTGCCGTTCTTAAGCAATCCAACGGATCACACAGGCTTCTCTCTCCCGTATGAATGTCATCTAAGATCCGAGACAGAGCTTCTGCATCTCCATAAGGATAGGAATAACCATTCACTCCATCTATCAAATCATAGGAAAGTGAACCAACCGGTGTAGATAGAAGAGTCATCCCCGCTGAGAAGCCTTGGTAGGCAGTCACCGGAAAGCCCTCTGACTGCGAGCCCATAATCAGAATCTGCGAATCAGTACAATAGTCAAAGGGATGATCCTTCCAACCAAGCATCTCTACCTGATTATCAAGTTTCAGGGTGTGAATCCAAGACTCTACATTAGGACGAATCTCTCCATCACCAATAATTCGAAGATGCCATTCTTCCCGGTACTTGCTCCGATAGATTGCTTCCAGAATATAGTCAATTCCCTTCACCAGATCCAATCGACCGATAAAGGTCAACCTATGCGGATCTCTCTGGATATCTTCTGGAATACCAATTGGCTCAATCGGATTTCCAATCACGAAGCACTTCGCCGCAGGATCTAGGGCTCTAAGCTCTTCTGCCTTCCTTGAATGAAGGCAGAGATGTGCATCTGCCCCCAGCATATCGTGTATTGTCCCAAAGCTCTCATGGAAATAGGACAGATCATTATGCACATAAGAGACCACTGGAAAGGACAGTCCCCGTCGATTTCGAACCGCAAGACAAGCAGCTGTCATACTGGGACTTATGTTGGCAATACAGATATCCGGCGGCCCCACCTGTTCCACAAGCGAATCATAGATTGCAATTAGTGAATCCAGGGTCCGATCCTCGGTGGAGACGCCAATCATATATGCCTCTTTGGCATCTGGCAGATAATTCACCGCTGCTTGTCCAAAGGCAAAGAATCTAAGGCGAAACTTCTGCCGATCAAGATATTTGGCCCAACAATTCAGAACAGTCTCAACACCGCCCATCGCACCCGAAGTCGGAGAAACCACGTCCACGCAAATCATAGATCTCTATCCTAGTTGAGCTTAGATAATTCAACAGCTGTCTTAGCTGCAACCATTGCATTATTGTATACAAGCTGAATATTGGATTCCAGAGAATCTCCACCTGTCAGCTCACATACTCTTGCAAGAAGGAATGGTGTCGAAGCCTTACCCTTGATTCCCTTCTCATTCTGCTCCTGAATTGCCTGGTCAATCGCCTGATTGATGACATCATCCGGCATAGCATATTCTTCTGGAATTGGATTGGTTACAAGCATACCACCCTTCATGCCGAGTGCCTGCTTCACATAGAAGGCATTGGCAAGCTCCTCAGGTGTATCCAGACGATAATCTACGCCAAATCCACTCTTTCTGGAATAGAAGGCAGGAAGCTCTTCGGTACCGTAACCAATTACAGGCACACCCTTTGTCTCCAGATATTCCAGTGTCAGTCCCAGATCAAGGATTGCCTTGGCACCAGCGCAGACAACCATAACTGGTGTCATAGCAAGCTCCTCAAGGTCCGCAGAGATATCCATTGTCGTCTCTGCTCCACGATGTACACCACCGATTCCGCCGGTTGCGAAGATCTTGATTCCTGCCATAGCAGAGATAATCATTGTTGTTGCAACGGTTGTTGCTCCGTCCATCCCCTTGGATACAATAATTGGCAGATCGCGTCTTGAGACCTTGGTTACAGCCTGGCCTGTCTTGCCCAGATATTCAATCTCGTCCCTGGACAGTCCAGCCTTGAGACGGCCACCAATAATTGCAATTGTTGCAGGGATTGCACCATTATCACGAATAACCTGCTCTACATTCAGAGCAGTCTCCACATTCTTAGGATATGGCATACCATGAGAAATGATAGTAGACTCAAGTGCTACTACTGGCTTACCATTCTTAATTGCCTCGGACACCTCTGGTGCCACATCTAAATACTTGCTTAAATCCATAATATTTTCCTCCTTTTATAAACCAGCCCGCTTCATAATCTCTTCTGCGGACAGATTCTCATTGATTGTATTTGCTCCCTCTACCGCTATGCTGGCTGCTCCAAGACCAAGCAGGGCAATCTCACGAAGAGAATATCCCTTCGATGCGCCATAGACAAATCCTGCCATCATGGCATCTCCTGCTCCTGTTGCATTCACCAGTCTGCAAGGCAGATTAGGAAGTTCCATCTCTTCCTGCCTGTTGCAGGCATATAATCCTTCTGCGCCAAGCGTAATAAAGACCTGCTGCAGCCCAGCTGAAAGCAGTGCTTGTGCTGCTGCACGAAGGCTATCCTTGTCTAGAATCTTCTGGCCGGACAGGATCTCTGCCTCCAGGCGATTCGGTGCAATAGTATGCACTCTAGCAAGCTGTCCCTGAAATTTCTCCGCCTTGGTCGTAGATACCGGATCCACATAGATTGGAGCCGTGCAATTCTCCAGAAGATAATTAATTGACTCTTCCGGCAGATTGGCATCTAAGACCACGATAGAACTATTATTAATGAGTTCCAGCTTCTCCTGCAAATAATCCGGTGTCAGATGGCGATAAATCTTCATATCTGATATAGCAACAGACATATCTCCATCCTCCTCTGCAATGAAGAGATAGGAAGATGTTGGATCAAGAGATGTATGAAGACTGTCAGAATAATCAATCCCAAGTTGATCACAAGACTCCATAATCCTTCTTGCATTATCGTCCTGGCCAAGTGCTGTAATCAGCTTCACCTTCATGCCAAGAAGTGACATATTGTGCGCGATATTTCTTCCAACTCCCCCAAGCGAATAAGAGATTCTGCCCGGATTGGAGTCCTCTGGAATGAGCTTGGCATCCGGCCTGCCACCGATATCGATATTCACACCGCCGATGACAGTGCAATATTCTTCCTGCTGCAGATTTCTACCTCTATCTGTCATAGTACCCCCTTTTCTTCTATTAAGCAAACCACATCCTGTATCTAATTCTTAGCCGAATCATACTCAATAGAAATCATAGAATCTCCATCAAACAGGAAATTAAGAGTCATCCCTGCAGACTCATAGCTTAAGCTGTCTGAATCCTCTGAAGTCGGCTCCCCATAGATAGCAATAACTTCATCCCTTGTCATGGAGAGGTCTGCCCCTTCCTTGGTGCTCACATTGTCATTTAACAGAAGAACATAGAGAACCAAGTCCTGATCTCCCTCTGGGTAGGTCTGAATCTGTATATCGTCATAGGTATAGAGCTTACCAATTCCTTCTCCTGCACAACTAGGAGATTCAAAATATTCACTTGCTTCTCCAAGGGCATCAATGTATTCTGATGCATCCTGGTCTACTCCGATCGTAAGGCCCTGATACTCCAACACATAACCAGCATCAACTGTCTGTTCCTCAGCAGACAAATCTGCTGTATTACTCTCAATCACCTTGGAATCTCCAGCACCGCATCCTGTCATAAGAAGTGCTGCTGATAGAATGATTCCGTATACACATTTCTTCATCTTAATCCTCCCTATTTCTCTTCGCGCCACACGCATCAAGTGAGCCAAGCGCCAAGACTTTCATTGCATCAATATATCCTGCTTCGTATCCAAGCTCCGCCGGATGATTCATGGCCGCAACGGATAACTCCGTACAACCCAGAATCATCTTCTCTGCCCCAGCAGCCTGGCAAAAGGACTGAACTTTGTTAAAATCTGAAAGACAAACCGGCCGCCCCGCCTTCACATAATCATAGATAATCTTCATCACAAGATTCTGATTCTCTTCATCCGGCAAGACCACTCGAAGCCCCTTATCTTCCAAAGCCTTCTGGAAAAGCCCCGTCTCAATAGTGCCGCTCGTTGCCATAAGTCCAACCGAACTAAGTCCTCTTGACAGAGCATAGGTGGCAGTAAGCGACAAGGTATCAATTATCGGAAGCCCAAGCTCCTCCATAAGACTCGGCACAAAGAAGCTTGCCGTAATACATGGAATTGCCAGCACTTCCGCCCCAGCTTCCTTCAGGGAACGACCCATTTCTAAGAAATGAGGCTTGGGATCCTCCTGGCTTAGTCCCAGGATGTATGCTGTCCGATCTGGAATAGCCGGATTATTGTCAACTAATATATGTAAGTGGTCCTGATCGCATCTGGCATCCGTAAGGCCTATCACCTGCTGCAGAAAATAAGCCGTCGCCATCGGTCCTGCACCACCAATCACTCCAAGTGTCTTCATATTCTCCTCATTGCATGGCTTCTTCCTGGCGAGCTGCCTCAGCCTCATAAGCCTCTCTGGCTCTGTCCCAGCGCGCCGCTATCTCTGAATCGTCTCGGCGATCCGGCACGGAGAAATCATCTCGCAGAATCTGGCCAAAATACCGTGCCAGCTTCTCAGCTCCTGACCGATTCAGATGCAGTCCGCCATCATAGGTATCCACATTATAATCCAGTCCAATCTCATCTGTCTCATCCAGGAAATTGATATAGGTAAGATTATGTGATGTCGCATAATCTACCATCTGAGCATCCCACTCATCATACCAGTATGGGTAGAGAGATGGTGCCTTCACGAGAATAAGGGTAATGTCATTCTCCTCGCAGAGCTCTACCATCTTATCGAGATACTCATACGCACAGTCTCCAAAGGTATAATCCTTAAGAGGTCTGCCCTCTGGTACATTCTCCGCTGCAAGTGTATCGCAACGCATATAGTAGCCATTAAAGGTCACTGTGTCACGATCAATAAGATATGTCAGGTCGTCACGCGTTAGTTCATTCCACCGGCTATGATAACGAAGCCCCGGAAACACATAATCCAAGAAGGACTCTCCCTCGAGCATGGAAGATGCAATACTCTTCACCTTGCTAGGAGACCATTTCATATAATCCAGTGTCATGTGATTATAGGATTCCTTCTGTGGTTCATTATACTGCATAGACAGCACATTGAACACGAATACATCCGGCTTCTCATAAGACAGCGTCTCTTCCATAAGATAATAGGACTGCCAAATCAGCTGCTGAGCCGAGCCCCTAATATAACTATGAATACCATACTCATCGAAGAGAACCTGCGGTGAGATATTCTCATAGAGTTCACAGTCTCCCACGAAGACCACGTCATAATCCTGGTCTGACTCATACCACTCAGAGACAAAGGTTCCCTCGAGCACATCGCCCTCTAAGGCATCTCCCATGTATTTAGGCATGAGAAGGCGCTCCAGAAAATAGAGAACCCCGATTACGATAAGAATCGAGAGAATGATTCTAACGATTAATTTCCTATGTGTATTCTCTTTCTTCAAAGCAAGTCCTCTCCATCGTTAGAATTGATTGTATATAAACTGACTACTGTCGTAGCCCACTCCGTATACGCCAAAGACAAGTACAATAACGGTTAGTCCAAAGATTGCCGCAAACTGAGTCCAGTAGCCCTTGGCAAATAGCTTCTCTCTAAAGGAGACCTGACGGCTTGCCATGGAAACCAGAAAGATCAAAGCGGTTCCTAGTAGCACAACAAGATAATCTCCTGTCGTGAGTCCCAGACTTCCCAGACTAAGCAAGCAGGTCTTAAGATTCCAGCTGGTGAAGATGGTTCCATACATATGAAAAGTAAGTGGAACATCCCGATAACAGTCAAAACAGCGAAGGGAGCTCATCAGAAGAATCGTACGAAGAACCTGAAAAGCCTTCCAACCCACGCTTCCCTCCACGTGAAATCTGCTATGGAACCAGCGATAGAAAGGCGTCAATTCCTGGCTAATCATAATCACCACGAAATTCATAAGACCCCAGACAATGAAATTCCAGCTGGCGCCATGCCAGATACCTGTTGCAAACCATACAATAAATGCTGACAGGTAGACCGGCACTCTCTTACCAATCTTATCACCAAGCTTATTTCTGGAATTATGAGTAAGCTTCCTCATCCAGCCACTGACAGAAATCGGATAGAAGATATAGTCCGTAAACCAGGAACCCATGGTAATATGCCAGCGATTCCAGTATTCCTTAATCGACTTGGAGAAATACGGCCTGATGAAGTTCTCCTGCACCTTCACGCCAAGAAGCTCTGCGACACCGATTGTGATATCAATTCCACCGGTGAAGTCCGCATAGAGTTCTATCGCATAGAAGAGCATGCCAAGGAGGACGAAAGCCCCCTGATAAGTCTCAGGATTATGAATAATCTCATTTACCGCAAGGACAATTCGATCCGCAATCACAAGCTTCTTGAAGAAGCCCCATAGGATGCGGGTAAAGCCGCTCTTCATTCTTGCAAGAGAAAACTCATGCCGCACAAACAGACTCTCTGACAAGTCGCTATATCGGCTGATTGGGCCTTGAACCAGCTGTGGAAAGAAGGAAATGAAGCAGGCCAGCTTACAAACATTCGTCTCCGCTTCTGTCTTGCCACGATATACATCAATCGCATATCCCACACTCATGAAGACATAGAAGGAAATTCCCATCGGAAGCGCAATCGTAAGGAAGTCGATTGCCTTCTCCTGCCCCAGAAGTAAGAGCAGCGCATTGATATTAGAAATGGTAAAATTCGTATATTTCACCACAGAAAGCATGCCGATATTCAGGAGAATATCAAGAAGCAATATTCTGCTAAGTCCCTTCTGTCTCCCTGCCTTATAGGCCTTCCGCTCTGCGCGGTCCATGGAATCCTTGTGAAGAGAGAGATATTCCTTGGTCGAATCCGACATCCTCTGCATAGCATTGGTGCAGAAATAGGTCGTCAAAATCGAGAAAATGATATAAGGAAGATAGCTAAGCCCACAAATCCCATAGAAGATGAAGTTCGCTACAAGTATCGTCTGCCACTGAGCCTTACGTGCCGGACCATAATAGATAATAAGAAGTACCAGCACAAAGCCCAAGAAGCTTGCAGATGTGAATAGCATATTAGTCCTCTTCCATAATGCCAGCAATCAAGGCACAAATCGAATCAAGGGATGCGAAATTCTCTTCATTTATCATATCTGCCCGAATAACAACATCGAGTTCTTCCCCAATCTCAGCAATCACAGAAATCACATCGAAGGAATCCAGCAGAGCACCATCTCTAGTGGCATCATAAGTGTCAAAATCAATCTCCGGATGCAAATCCTCGAGAATTTCCTTTACTGTACTTCTAATCTCGTCCATGATATATCTCCTTTAACTTCTTACGGTCAATCTTGCCATTTGCTGTAAATGGCAGTGTCTCAAGCTTCACCATCTTATTCGGAAGCATATAGCGAGGCAGCTTCTCCTTCAGAGCCAACATCAAATCACCTCGTTCAATCTCGCCCACGAAATAGAGGACAATCTTGTCTCTCTCCTCATCGTAGATGCAGCCACACATCTTGAGACCGGATACATTATTGGCATTGGCCTCGATCTCACCTAACTCAATTCGATGGCCCATATGCTTAATCTGATAGTCCTTGCGCGATGCGAAGACCAGCTCACCTCTGTCATTATATCTACCAATATCTCCCGTCCGGTAGATTATCTCCGGATAGGCAGTGTTCAGCGGATTCTGCACATAAGACTCACTCGTCTTCTCCGGGTTATTGTAATAACCGAGCGTCACAGAGGTTCCACGAATGCAAATTTCGCCTTCTCTGTCACTTTGCTTATCATTCTCATCGAGAAGAAGAATCTGCGTATTCTTGAAGGGACGACCGATTGGAATTGGCTCCCCATCCTCGATATCTCTGTCACAGTGGAAGTAACAGCACATGCCTGTTCCCTCCGTCGGTCCATAGAGATTGGTAAAATGAGCCTCCGGCAAAGTCTCCCGCCAGATGCGAAACTGCTTGAGTGGAAAGACCTCGCTGCCGAAAGCTATCGTATGAAGAAACTCAGGCTTCACAAGGTCGAAGGTCTGGAAGGCGGAAATCATCGTAAGCGCCGACACCACCCAGCAAATCGTATTAATCCGCTTCTCATTCAGATACTCCACGAGCTGAACCGGATAAGAGAATAACCTCTTCGGAATCAGATAAGTTGTCGCTCCAAACTTCAGCGTCGGATAGAGTTCCTTCAGGCAGGCATCAAAGTAGAGGGGGGTCTGATTGCCGAATATCGTATTCTCATCAAAATGAAGCACCTCTGACAGCTGCTCAATATAATCTATTACCGAACGATGGCAGGCTGCAACGCCCTTCGGGACTCCGGTGGAGCCAGAAGTAAATACTATGTAAATTGGATCAATATCAAGAGCTGCATCATGAATCCGCTGCATAGCCTCATAATCCGCCTGACACTTAATCAAATCAGAGAAGAGAAGAATCTCTCCATCAAAGGGCAAATCTCCTGCCTTCGCATAAGTCTTCTCATCACAGATCAGATAATCCGGCTTGCAATTGTCTATAATCAGGCCAATCCTGGATTCTGGCATCTCCGCATCAAGTGGTACATAGAAATCACCTGCTGCAATCGTTCCAAAGAAGGCACAAATCATCTGCGGTGACTTCTCCATGAAGATAAGAACTGGTCTATGATAATAAGCTGCCTTATGGAAGAAGCTTCCGATACGGGTCGTATACTCATAGACTTCTCGGAAGGTAAGACTATTCTCCTCATCTACGAACGCGGCCTTGTCCGGTTTCTTCTCCACAATATCATTCAGATAATCTAATACGTGATTTTGCATAACTATTCCTACTGTATTTCAGGATATTTACTTGGGTCATAATTGTGTGTGTTCTTGTGTGCATTCGAATATGCCCACAAATCCGCATCATGCCAATAGAAGATCAGTGTTCCATCCAGCTGAAGATTCGGATCATAGTGATACCAGCCCTCTCCGATATCAATCAGAAGCCAATAATGATTTCTCGTATCTGGAATCTTCTGAATCTCCATACACTTAATTCCGGCACGATTCAGAAGAACCTCCGCTGTCTTCTGCTTCACCGTACAATCGCCTCTTCTATGGAATAGGCCTGCATATGCCGCAGAGAGCAGATCGTCAATTCCCTCATGCTCGCTATAAGTAATATTATCTACAACCCAGTCAAAGATTGCTCTCGCTTCTTCCTTCTGAGTCATCCCATCTGTCAGAATCTCTGCAAGAACCTCATCTGCCTTGCCATAGACCGTCTCTTCCGTTGCTGCTGCAATCTTGGAGGAAACCACCTTGACCGTTGTGGTTTTCCTGGAGGTATTTCCTGCTGCATCTGTCGCAACATAAGTGATGGAGTAGGTTCCTCTCTTACCCAGATTCACAGAATCATCGTCTACTGTAAGGGTCGGATTCTCATCGTAATTATCCGTTACCGTAACATCCTTCTTATAAGAAATGGTATCTCCAATCGATACAGTAAGCGGCTCAACTCCTGTGATTTCTGGTCCTTCAGTATCCTCTATCACATCCGCAGATATGGTTTCCTTACTCTCATTGCCGGAAGTATCTCTGGCAACGACAGTAAGCGTGATCTGCCCTGCCTTCGAGAAATCATATTCTGCTGCAAAGTCCACGCTGCACTCCGTAACATCCGTAACAGATTCCACAAGATCCTCTGCCTCAGGATATTCTCCTGTCGTATAGATCTGCACTTCGTCCGATTTCAGTGTAATCTTGGGCGCCGTCGTATCCACGACATGAAGGGTCGTCTCATATCCCCTCTCACCGAGAAGTGGTATATCCCAGACAATCTCAAGCTGGAAGTCGCCTGGCTCCTCACAGGAGAAGGTTGACGCCTCTGTAAATGATACATTTCTTGCATCATGCTTCAGAAATTCCGTCACATCTGGCTCGATGCTTCCTGCCTCAATCGTCACATTCGAAAAGACTAAATCCATCTCGTAGCGATAGAGGAATATGCCGGTTACGAGCACGGCAAGCAGGATGATTCCCAGCACGAACCATATCTTTCGTGGTTTTGTTGTTTTCTGTGTCTTACGACTCTTTCTCATTCTAGTTCTCATTACCTATTCTCATTTACAGACCAAATAAGATTCCTGCTGCTGCAGCAATTGCTATAAAAGCAATCGGATGCCAGTTCAATTTACGGATTCCGAGGAACAAAATCGCAGCCATAACAATTGCTGGCCAGTTGAAGAAATCCGCGATATTTCCAGTTGTCTCATAGAGCGTCTGGTTAAAGACAGATGCAAGCGCCACAGAAATAGTTGCCACAATAATTAGTCCTGTTGATGCAGGACGAAGGCCGGCCATCATATTCTGTACCAATACTGAATCCTTGAATTTCTTCAGGAAATGAGCAACGATAACAATAATTATGATAGATGGCGATACCAGGCCAAGTGTTGCAATGATTCCACCCGCAAAGCCAGCAGTACAGTTACCCACATAGGTAGCCATATTGACACCCATTGGTCCTGGTGTACATTCCGATACCGCGATCATATTGCTGATATCATTCATGGTAAACCAGGCAGTCTTCTCCATGAGTTCCTTGATAAATGGAATGGTTGCCAGGCCTCCGCCAATACTGAAAAGACCGATCTTGAAGAATTCATAGTATAACTGAAGGAGTATCATGCTGCTGTCCCCCTTCCACATCTTGTCTTAATATTGCCATAGATCACCCCAGCTAAGCCCGCTGCAATAATCAGCCAAACCGCCGAGATATCCGTACATATTGAAATCAGGAAAACAAGAGCTGTTACAAGAGCGCAGCCCCAATTCTTAATCGATTTCTTGCCAAGCTTGATTACCGCATCAAGCACCAATGCAAAGACCGCCACACGAATACCAGCAAGCGCATGCTGCACTACTTCAAGGTCCGCAAAATTGCGGATAAAGAGGGCGATAATCGTAATGATAATCCAGCTTGGTGTAATCACGCCGAGGGTTGCCACGATACTTCCTGGAATACCCGCTACCTTGTAGCCTACAAATGTCGCTGTGTTAATGGCAATTACACCAGGTGTACACTGGCCAATTGCATAATAATCCATAATTTCTTCTTCTGTCGCCCATGCCTTCTTCTCTACAATTTCCTTCTGAATCATAGGAAGCATGGCGTATCCACCGCCAAAGGTGAAACCGCCAATTCGCATGAAGGCCAGAAATAAATCCCATAATAATCTCATAGATTATTCTCCCTCTAGTCCTCAACCAAATCTGCAAGTTCGTAAATGAGCTTCTCTGTCTTCTTCCAACCAAGACATGGGTCCGTAATGGACTTACCATAGATTCCGTCTTCGATCTTCTGCGCTCCATCCTCGATATAGCTCTCGATCATCAGGCCCTTAACGGTCTGATTCACATCAGCTGACAGATGACAGGAATGCATTACATCCTTGGCGATACGAATCTGTTCCTTGTACTTCTTGCCAGAATTATTATGATTACAATCCACGATAATTGCTGGATTATGGAGTTCCTCGTGCTTGTGATAGAGTTCAATTGCAGTCTGGAGTTCCTCGTAATGATAATTGGCATGGCTTCTGCCAAACTTGTCTACATAGCCTCTTAGAATCGCATGAGCATATGGATTACCCGGGGTATGCACTTCCCATCCACGGTAAATAAAGGTATGTCCATGCTGAGCCGCAATAATGGAATTCATCATGACAGACAAATCTCCACCCGTAGGATTCTTCATTCCAACCGGAATACCAACACCGGATGCGGTCAGTCGATGACCCTGGTTCTCAACAGAACGCGCACCAATTGCAACATAGCTAAGAAGGTCAGATAGATAACGATGGCTCTCTGGATAGAGCATCTCCTCAGCACAGGTAAAGCCCGTCTCTTCTACCACTCTCTTATGCATCTCGCGAATTGCGATGATTCCCGCAAGCATGTCCTCTTCCTTGGTTGGGTCCGGCTGATGAAGCATGCCCTTATAACCCACACCAATCGTTCTAGGCTTATTCGTATAGACTCTTGGGACAATGAAAATCTTATCCTCCACCTTGTCCTGAACATCCTTCAGGCGATGCATATAATCAAGAACCGCCTCTTCATTGTCCGCAGAACATGGTCCAATCAGGAGTAGAAGACGCTTGTCCTCTCCCTGGAAGATCTTCTGAATGGTCTGATCTCTCTCCTCCTTCAATTCTCGAAGCTTATCGCTTACTGGAAACTGTTCCTTCATCTCCAGTGGAGTAGGCAGCTTCCGAACAAATTCCATCTGCATTTCCATAATTGTACTTCCAATCTAATTATCTCTATGAAGGCTCTTCGCCTCCTATTTATAACTCCTTAAAATGAAACTGTGACTTGCCGCTGGCATAATCGCCCACAATCTGTCCAGATCCATAGAGCTTATATTTATATGTAACAAGTCCATCTAGACCAACCGGCCCTCTGGCATGAAGCTTGCTCGTACTGATTCCAACCTCCGCACCAAAGCCATAACGGAAGCCATCGGCAAATCGCGTAGAGCAGTTCTGATATACACCTGCCGAATCCACCATCTGCATGAAATAGTCAGCTGCTTTCTTGTCCTCCGTCAGAATACAATCCGTGTGGTGAGAACCATAGGTATTGATGTGTTCCACAGCTTCCTCAACGGAAGACACGATCTTCACAGATGCAATGAGATCCAGATATTCCGTGTGGAAATCCTCATCCGACATCACGTCAGCCTCAAGCTGCTCATCCGACATCACGTCAGCCTCAAGCTGCCCATTCGGCGCCACGCCAGACTCAAGGCCCCCATTCGGTTCCTTGCAAGATGTCATAAACTCCACTGCTTCCTTGCTTCCTCTAAGTCTCACTCCAGCTTCTGCCATTTTCTCCGATAGAATTGGCAGGAAATCCGAAGCAATATCTCTATGAATGAGCAATGTCTCTACCGCATTACAAGCCGCCGTATACTGTGTCTTGGCATCAATAAGAATAGGAAGAGCCTTCTCAAGATCTGCAGCGCAATCCACATAGATATGGCAGACGCCATCTGCGTGTCCCATCACAGGAATCTTCGTGTGATTCATAATATATTGCACAAAGCTGTTCGAGCCTCTCGGGATAAGAAGGTCCACATACTGATGGCATTCTAAGAGCTCATCAATCTCGCTATGTGCCTCTGCCTGAAGCAGGCATTTGTCAGGAAGACCTGCAGCAACCGCAGCCTGATAAATAATGTCAAACAATACTCGATTGGTAAATGTAGTTTCCTTGCCGCCCTTCAATATAGCGCAGTTACCACTCTTCAAGCAGAGAGTGCTAATCTGGACCAGAGCATCCGGACGAGCCTCGAAAATCACTCCAATCACGCCAAGTGGCACACTCACGCGGTAGAGTTCCAGTCCCACGTCAAGCTCTCGATGAAGCAGAGTCTTCCCCAATGGATCCTCCAAACCGATCAGCTGATGAATGCCCGCAACCACATCGCGAAGCTTCCCTTCATCGAATTTCAGTCTCTTAAGAACTGCCTGGCTTATGCCTTCTTCCACTGCAGCACTTAGATCCTTCTCATTTGCCGCAAAGATCTCATCTGCATGTTCCTGCAAGGCAGCAGCAATCTGCGTAAGTGCTCGATTACGCTCTTCAAGCGTTGTCGCAGCAAGATGTGCGGACTCTATCTTCATTTGCCGCGCTTCTTCTCTTATATTCATAACTAACTCCTAAGTAAATACAGATTATGCATAAGAATCGTCACTACAATTCCAATCACGATACCAACCACAATCTCTGGAATCGTATGGCCCATGACTTCTTCGAACTCTTCGCCTTCTGATACATCATT
Organism: Lachnospiraceae bacterium; assembly: GCA_963661945.1. GTDB lineage: Bacteria > Bacillota > Clostridia > Lachnospirales > Lachnospiraceae > CAVLDP01. The sequence continues at coordinate 17,727 of CAVLDP010000011.1, read as the reverse complement.
GCCGGCTTCTTCATCTCGCTTCTTCATGGCGTTTAGGTACTTGCCAATGCGACCAGACTGGTAGCGAACGCCGTGTGAATCGTAGATGACTATAATAGCCAGGAAGAAGACGATTGCAAATTCCACGCTGTCGCCCCGATATACAAGCGCCGTCGAAAGTGTAAGTGCAGAAAATGTAGCCCCGTGTGAAGATGGCATACCGCCACCTCCCGCCAGACGATTGACATTGAAGCCATTTCGTATGGTCTCTCCAATTATCTTCGAGCCCTGAGCAATCGCCCACGCCACAAGGGTCGTAATCAAGACTTCATTCTGAGCCATCTCAAGTAGAAATTCCATAAGCACTCCTCTCTCAGCCTAAGTCAAAGACTTCCCGAATACTATCGTAGTGTAAGAAGATACCAGCATGTGCATATTCTGAAATCTCATCCAGTGTCGCAATAGCAAAGCCTGCTGTCTCTTCTTCCTGCAATTTCACATCAGATTCTGTGAACTCCTTCTCGAAGAGGTAGACATCCACAAAATAATTATCTCCCTTGCCAGGATTCTCTCTATGATAGGTCAGCACCAGTTGTCCTCTCGCATCTGAGACATCAATACCCGTCTCTTCAAGCACTTCGCGCTTAACCGCAGCTTCTGAAGTCTCACCAGCCAGAACGCCGCCGCCTGGGACCTCCCACCAGCCCGGAGCCCATCTCTTATCTTCCGTCCTCTTCGTAATAAGATATCTTCCATCTGACCGCTTCACCACGCCAAGCACGCTCAGATGATACTCATCATCTGCAAGCGTCCATACATTTCTCTTCATGGTTCGGCCTGTCAGCTTCTTATCCTTGTCATAGATGTCCCAATATTCATCCTTGTCCGCGTACTTCAGATCATAGGCATCATCCTCTGACACATTCAGGTTACTCGGCCCGAAGCCCATAGGCAACATATGCTCCAAGGTATCAACCATATATTCCTCTGTGCTCTTGGCCAGAATAATCAGGAAATTCTTCGGGTCACAGAATTCCATCATCACCTGGCGACAGACTCCGCAAGGTCCGCAATAATCGAACTCTGTCGCATCCTCCCATCCGCCTACAATACAGATATAAGAGAACTTGCGGATGCCATAGCTCACTGCCTTAAAGAAGGCTGTCCTCTCTGCACAATTAGTTGGCGTATAGGCTGCATTCTCAATATTACAGCCACGGAAAATCTGGCCATTAGACGCCTTCAGTGCTGCTCCTACTGCCCAATGCGAATAGGGCGTATAAGCCATCTTTCTAGCCTCAAAAGCCTCCTCAATAATCTCTCTAAGATCGGTATCTTCCATGAATCTACCTGGCATAATCTCAATCACTTCAAAATCCTCCAAAACGAAAGAAAAAGTATACTCTTCCCACTTTAACTAGAATACTGATTCTCTTAGAAAATGTCAAAAAATAAGACCTGCTCCAAATTGGAGTCAGGCCTTATTTACCTATCTAAATAATTCTGCTTAGTCGTTTGGATTACCAGTAGCGCTTCCAGCGGCTTCCCAAGTGGTAATCTCACCATCTACGATGGTAAATGTTGTCTCTGGTACGCACTCAAGAACAGTAGCGTCATCTGTACTTGACCAAGTTCCAGCCTCTCCATTTGCGAAGCTGCAGCCTGTGTATGCTGGGTTGTCAATTGTATCAGATCCAGCCTCAAAGGTTGTATCGCAGGTCTCTGCTGCAGAAATAGTAACCTTGTTGCCATCAATCGTATAAGTACCAGTTGCATTCGTAGCGATGTTGCAATAATACTGGTCTGTTGTATCAGGGTTGTTCTCATTTGTGAATCCTGCATACAGCTTGTAAGTACCATCTTCCTTCAGGGATAATGTCACATCCAGCTGTGTTCCTGCAGGAATATTGCCGCTCATATCAGAGCCAACAAACTGATACGCTGGAACGACTTCTGTCGTAGAGCTGTCAAAATGAGCACGATACATACCAGGCTCAACCTTCTCTACTGCTGCAGTCTCTGCATCTGAATCTGAATTACTACCGCATGCAACAAAGCTCATAGCCATAGCAGCTGCAAGCAAACCAACCATTACTTTCTTGAAATTCTTCATATAGATTCCCTCCATAAATTTCTTTCATTATCATAAACCACTTATAGTTTCCTTACAAGCAAAAGCTGATGTCCTGTACCAAAACCCGTTCCAGAGATAGGATTTCTCCTAGACTTTTCCATTTTCTTGTACTATCATCTTCTTATTGATGTCTATGAACAAAGAGAGGTTACAAATGGATACACTATATCTAGTAATGCCTGCTTACAATGAGGAGGCTAACATCGAAGGCGTTGTGAAGTCCTGGTACAAGGTTCTTGATCTTGCGGGAGAAGATTCCAGATTCATCATCGCTGATTCTGGAAGTGTGGATGCTACACATTCCATTCTCCTAGATCTGCAGAAAGAATATCCTAAGCTTGTCATCCTGCCAGATACACTGAAGCAGCACGGACCTAAGCTGATTGCCATGTATGATTACGCAATCAAGCAGGGCGCTGACTATATCTTCCAGACTGACTCAGATGGCCAGACCAATCCGGACGAGTTCGAAGCTTTCTGGAACAAGAGAGAAGATTACGCTGCCATCATCGGCAACCGCGTCGTTCGTGGCGATGGCAAGGATCGCAAATTCGTCGAGAATGTCGTATGCTTCCTTCTTCGTCTCTATTTCGGCGTAAAGGTTCAAGATGCAAATGCACCATTTAGACTCATGAAGGCCGATGTCGTAGCCAAGTATCTGCCAAAGCTACCAGAGGACTACAACCTGCCTAATATCATGATGACAACTTACCTATCTTATTATAAGGAAGCAGTTGATTTTGAGGAGATTACCTTCAAGCCTCGTCAGGGCGGAGAGAATTCCATCGATATTCCAAAAATTGTGAAGATTGGTTGGAAGGCACTCGGTGATTTCCGCAGACTGAAGTCTGAGATGTAATCAGTTCGATCTGAGCAAAACAAAAGGGATTCGGAAAGACCGAATCCCTTTTTTGATTGCAATATTTACTCTTCTACCGGCTTCTTCTTACGATGAATGATGAAGCGATTGCATGGATAAGTCCAAGCTGTTGGAATAAACATGCAGATAATCTTGATTACTGCATCGGCGATATTGCCGGTGAAATCGTGCGCCTGTGCAAATGTCGTAATTGCTGAACCGATCCAGCCATTTGCAAAGATTGTAAAAATCACCATGATAATGTAGAGCACCATGCTCACAAATGGATTCGCATCCGCCTGGAAGGTAATCTTACGATTCAGGATAAAGGCAATCGCATATCCTACCGTAGTAGAAATCAGGTAAGCATAGAGATAACCCCTCGATGTGATACCAATCATATTAAGCGTTGGATTATCAATCACCTCTCCAAGCAAGGCTGCAAATGTAAAATTAAGCAGCAGCATATGCACTACAAGCTCTACCGCAGACGATCCACAGCCTGCCATAAAGAACTTAATAAATTTCCATAACTCCCCATGTTTCGTAGTAAAACTAGTCTTATTCTCTGTCTCTCCCATAGTTCTCTCCTATATATTTAATAAGTATTATAGTAGCATCGTCAATATGACGAGGCAAGTGGCAAATCCTTGTTTTATTTTTCCATAGAATCCCTATCTTTCAATCCCTATAATGACAAGTATCATGAGAATTTATGCAATATGGGGGATACTGCTATGACATATCAATTTCTAGATTATAAACCAAGCGACATAAAGACCGGCCACCTGAATATGGGCTCCTACAATGATCCAGCCGATGAGATTCAGGCAAATAGCCTCTATCTAACCAGGAAGGGGCAGCCTTGGATTGGTGTTATGGGAGAATATCATTTCTCACGTGATCATAGAGAGAATTGGTATCAGGAACTCTGCAAGATGAAGGCAGGCGGCGTCAATATCATCGCTACCTACATCTTCTGGATCTACCACGAAGAGGAAGAAGGCATCTTCGACTGGTCCGGTGACCTCGATCTCCATGCCTTCCTTGAGGAGACTCGTCGCGCAGGAATGGATGTCGTGCTCCGAATTGGACCATGGGCACATGGCGAGTGCCGAAATGGTGGTTTTCCAGACTGGCTCCTTGAGAAGGGACTCAATATACGAACCAATGACCCGGCCTATCTAGCCGAGGTTCGTATTTTCTTCGAGGAGATCTACAAGCAAAGCCACGATTTCTTCAAGGAAGAAGCCGGTGGCAATGTCATCGCTATCCAGCTGGAAAATGAACTTGTCGACAATGAAGAACATATTGCAACCTTAAAGGAGATGGCCCTTGATATCGGTTTTCGCGCGCCACTCTACACTGTAACCGGCTGGAACTCTGTCACTGGTGCCAGAATTCCAGTAAACGAGGTTCTACCTCTCTTTGGCTCCTATGCTGCCCTGCCATGGGCTGAGGGTACCGGACCTCTTGCACCTTCCGTGCACTATACCTTCACCGGTATGAGAAATGATACGGCCATCGGTGCAGACCTGATTGCGCAGAAGGCTGCCGACGGATGGACGCTTCCTTATAACCTCTATCCATATGCGACCTGCGAAACTGGTGCCGGCATCGAGCCAACTCACCACAGAAGGCCTATCATGAAACCAATGGATTCCTATGCCATGTCTCTGGTGAAGCTGGGCGACGGCAACAATCTCATCGGTTATTATATGTACCACGGTGGCATCAACAAAATCGGTGCTCACTCTACCTTCAATGAGACCATTTCCACTGGATACCCGAACGACTATCCAATTCGCTCCTATGATTTCCAGGCACCTCTGTCTGAATATGGTGAGATTCGCGACCACTATCGCCTGCTGAATCTTCTCCATCTATTCGTAGCAGACTTTGGCTCAATTCTCGCTCCAATGGAACAAGTGAAGAGCACTTGCGAGGTAAGTCCAGAGGATACCACCTCTCTTCGCTACTGCATGCGAACAGATGGACAGTCCGGTTTCATCTTCGTGAATCATTATCAGAGGCTTGGTGCGCTCAAGGACCTTACGGATGTTGTCTTTGACACCGGTTCTGTCACATTTCCGGCTATTAATGTTACCGGGGAGAGTGCATTTATCCTGCCATTTAACATAAAGCTTTCTGACAAGAATTTGGATTATGCCACAAGCCAGCTCCTATGCCATGTCGGAAAGACCTACTATTTCGTAGCCCTTCCAGGCATAGAGCCAAGTTTCTCTATCGACGGAAAAATCTATGATTCAATTACTATCGGACCAGAAAGTGGCATAGAGGTAGACGATATAACCATTGTTACCTTGTCCCTTGACCAGGCTCTCTATGCCAGAAAACTTGGGGAGGACCTCTATATCGGAGATGGAGTTGACCTAATCGAGTTGGACGGCGAGGTTGTCCCTGCAGACTTCAATCTGGGAGGCGATGCCGAGGTCACTCTCAGTCCTTGCAGCGAAGCATTTCCTCTTCCTTATCCTGATGAGATGCAGCTATTCAATGATGCTTGCGGCGAAGGTGCCGTAAGTGCTACTGTAGACCACGAACCAAGAGCCATCTCCTGGTACAAGTTATCTGTCTCTTCCGATACCGGCTTTGCTACATTTGATATGCCATGCGACGTTGCTCAGATCTATGCAGATGGCCAGCTTGTCCACGATATCTTCTATTATGGCAAGCCTTGGAGAGTACCAGCATCCGAGCTCTATGGAGCAGAATGCTACCTGGTTACATCTGAGATGAGAGATGATTTCTACCGAGAATTCTAAACAATTCTCAACTATAGATATATCGTTTTAGGTGGATAAATATGGGAAGTTTTATC
>CAVLDP010000011.1:10687-11781 GCA_963661945.1 Lachnospiraceae bacterium | reverse complement strand
CTCATGCGAATCCAATCAGCTCCTAATTATGAATTCTGGTATCACGTGTCCCTACTTGGCATAGTCATGCTGGGACACGTCTACTACGAGTTTGTCCGAAATTTCCTGAAACTACCACGTCTTCGCAGGGACAATATCTATATCTTCCTAACCGCTTGCCTCTTCGTCATGAACATCCCAAGCGGAATATTCCTTCGCTGGCCAGAGCTTGTTACAACTTCCACTGGCGATATCAGCTTCGTCTACCATTCTACGCCGATGGTAGTTATTCTATTTGCCGGTGCCATGCTTCCTGTCATTCGGATGATTGAAGTGATCACCATCTGCTGTAAGGGTAATCGGCTCTATTTCAAGCAAATTAGGCCTCTTCTTATCGGAATTGTCATACTGATTCTAGGCAATATCCTGGTGAATTTCAGCTTCTTTGCTGGATTTCCTATCGACATTCTAAGCGGCGTCATCAACGCCCTGCTCATGATGTATTGCCTGATTAAGAAGAATCTCTTCAAGACGAAGAGGCTCGTATCAGATGGTGTCTGCTATGCGATCAGTGCCATTTTCACACTAACTATCTTCTATGCTCTCTCGCCAAACTTAATCGAGGCCATAGACTATCTGTTTCCTACTCTTGGCAATCAGAAGATTCTAATCTTCTCCATCATTTTCCAGGTAGCTGCTTGGACCATCACCTTATGCTATAAGGCCATTGTGCGAAACATCTTCGTCAAAAATGACTATACCAATATCTATGCGACCTACGAAGCAACCTTGGATGCCTTGACCGCGACCATCAATGCCAAGGACCATTACACCTACAAGCATTCGCGTAACGTAGCTTACTACGCCACATGCCTTGCGCGCGCCCTGAATTACCCGGACCAGGATATCGAGGCCATTCGCCAGGCCGGCCTGCTACATGACATCGGCAAGATCAGTATTCCGGAACATGTACTACAGAAAAAGGCAGGCCTGACACCGGAAGAGTACACGATCATGAAGACTCATGTCGATAGCTCTGTCCAGATTATCAGCAGCCTGCCGAATATGGATTATGTAATTCCTGCCGTTGCCGGCCATCATGAACGTTATGATGG
>CAVLDP010000011.1:0-10427 GCA_963661945.1 Lachnospiraceae bacterium | reverse complement strand
CTAGCCTCTCCCCTGTGGCTTCTCCAACCAGGTCCAAAGCTTATACATGATATGCCCCCATATCAGGAAGAGGCCTATAAGAACCCACATCGGAGTCTTCGATTGATAATGCTCTACATCTACATATTTAGAAAATTGTGGAATATCCGCATAATAATAGGCTCCTGCACCAAAGTCCATCCCATCAATCAGGCCCAGATGATTCGACATAATGTAGATCACAAGACCAAGTATCGCAAGAAGTGCTATTCCACCCAGGATTCTCTTCAAATATTTCATATCAAATCCCTCCTGCTACTGTAATACCGGAATTGGGAAGAATCTGCCAGACAAGAGAACATATACCGCAAGGTATGTCAGTACAATATTGAAGAGCTGACCTACCACGTACAGAATTAGTGGCTTGCCTCCCTGGAATTCTTCCTTAATTTCACGGAAATTCGTCTCAAGACCAATGCTCACAAAGGCCAGTACGAAAGCCCAATTCTTGTACTGATCGAGCACTGTATTAATCGCAGATACATTTTCCTTGCCAATTGCTGGAAGAAATGCAAAGGATGCAAGAAGAGATGCTGCGAAGAAGCCGAGGATAAACTTCGGCAGTCTATACCAGATTTCAGCTGCGCCAACGGAATTCTTGGTCGCATCCGTACCGCCCTCTACATGCGTCGTGAAGAAAATCGCTACCGCAAAGGCAATAAATCCAATCAAGATATTCTGAATAGATTTCACAAGAACTGCTGCCGTCTGAGCTGTCTCGCCCAGAGCTGTACCAGCAATCGTTACTGCTCCTGTGGAATCCACAGTTCCGCCAATCAAGGCTCCTCCCATAAGCTCGCTCATGCCAACTGCCTTAATAATGATTGGCTCAAATACCATCATAATCACTGTAAATATAATCGAAATAGATACTGCCAGAGAGAGGTCATTCTTCTTGGCCTTACTAGCTGCGCCTGTTGCAATAGCCGCTGAAGTACCGCAGACAGAGGTTGCTGTCGCTATCGTTATTACAAATGGCTTATTGTCCATCTTTAGAACTCTGGTTCCAAAGAACCACATAAAGATAATAACAATCGGTGTGACAATCCAGGCAATGCCAAGTCCATACAGGCCGAAATTCACAATATTCGAGAAAAGAACGGAAAATCCCATAACAACCAGTCCAGACTTGATATAGAACTCTGTCTGTACTGCTGGCTTCAACCATTTAGGAAGGCCAACTGTATTCGCTACTACAAGACCTACAATCAAGGCCCAGAAAGCCCATTCCAGATATCTATTCAGGGTGTACTCTGCACTGATAAATCTCACAAACACTGCCAGGGCAAAGAGTCCCAAATATGCAGGAATATATTTCTTGATAGATATGCCTCTAAGCTTACTTCCTATGGTAAATAATATCCCAAGAACAACAAATGTCAGAAGCAGGTGGAATACGAATGTCCCATCCAACTGCTCCAGCGGGCTGATTCCATTGCCCCAGGTAGAAAACTTCGCCGCTGAGAAATCAAAGGCACCAGTTATTACAGATATTGCTGCAATTCCGATCAGAATAAATCCAATCCAAACCGCCAGCCAATCTTCCTTCCTCCACAGATCCGACAGTTTCGTCTTATCTGTGCTTACATACTCCTCTGCCGCAGGCTTCTGCACTGCCGCATCCACACTTTTACTCATTTTTCAAATCCTCTCCTTCATCATTTTAATTACCTACTGCCGTAGTAGTATTTAATGATTAAAATTATAGAAGTCGAGGAATCTCTTGTAAATCCCTGTAGTGATACCGAATACTGATGGTTAGTTATAAGCAATCCTTATCTCTGGTAATGTCCGTAAGCCAGTCGTATTTCAGGAAATGATGCACCACAAAAGGCATCTTCTCAAACTCATCCAGGCACATCACAGCGTAGACTCCCATAGCAGGAAGCTTAAAAACATAGGCCGCTAGTGCCATAGCCGGAACAGCGATTAGCCACATGCAGCAGGTGTCTGTAATCATACCAAACTTGGAGTCGCCGCCACCGCGGAAGCAACCGCAGATAAAGCAAGTATTTAAGCCCTCTCCAATAATACGAACCGCCTGCATGGCAAGCATAATGGATAGATAGGAAAGTGCCGTCGCTGTCAGCTTATCCGCATAGATCATGGACACTGCTGGTCGAAGGCATAACATCACAAGCCCCCCTACGCAGGAGAAGAGAAATGTTATCACAACCATTCTCTGCCCATAGAGCTTGCCCATAGCAATCTCACCTGCCCCTAGCGCCTTTCCTACAATAATGGTCGTAGCATTGGCGAAGCCTCGGCTGACAATCGCGCCGATATTCAGCACCATGGCTGCAACCGCATTTGCAGCCACCACATCGGAACCCATATGTCCCAGAATCACCGAGAACATGGCTGCTGCAAGGCCCCAGGCTGCATCATTAATAAAGCTCGGAAGTCCAAGAGAGACAAAATCCTTGCACAAGATTCCAGTCCGGGCAAACACATCCTTAATCCGAAATCGCACATCGTGACTGAAGACAGAATGCACCATACATACTGCAAATTCGAAGAAACGTGCTGCAACTGTACCAACTGCCGCTCCTACCACGCCAAGTGCTGGCGCGCCGAGAAGTCCGAAGATAAAGATCGCATTGGTTGCTATATTAATCCCCAGCGACACGGTAAATGTCACGCTTGGGAGCAAGACCTGTTCCATACCTCTAAGCACTGCGAAATAAGCCATCGAGAAGCACTCGAAGAGATAAGAGAAGGAAAGTATCCTAAGATAATTCGCCCCTTCTGCAATCACCGCTTCCTCACTGGTGAAAAGAGTCATAATCTGATTCGGAAAGAAAAATGCTGCAATAAATGTAATAAGGCCGATTGCCATACAGAAGCGAAGTGCTATTCCAAGCACCTTCTGAATCGTGTCCCTATCCTTCTTGCCGAAATATTGAGCGGCCATAACTGTCGCGCCCGCCGCAAAGCCATTTACCGCCATCCACATAAGATTCGTCACATTATTTGCAAGGGAGGAAGCCGACATGGCATCCTGGCCGACAAAGCCAAGCATCAGGGTATCCGCCACATTGACCAGTGTGGCGATTAGATTCTGTACCATAATTGGTACAGCTATGGTACATGCCATAGCAAAGAACTCTCTACGCGATAGCACTCCTACGGACCGCTCCTCCATTCTCTCTGTCTTCATACTAAGCCTTGTGTCCTCCAATCTGAGCATTACGATCTCTGGCCGTCGCTCCCTCCTCGAGATTCATCCCCTTCAGAATCGCATTCTTGCCATATTTCTTCTTGATATCAAGCATAGCCTTCTGCATCCGCTTCTCGCGGTCAAGCTCCGCCTCTTCCTTCGCTCTTTCCTCATCTCTGACCTCATAGTCTGTGAAAAGATTCAGCTGCTCGAACTCCTGCTCTTTTATAACCGTTTTCTCATCCACTAACTTATTCGCGCTAATATTAATTCTACGAACGAGAAGAGAGCGATCCACAATTCTGTCATAGAGCTCAAGCGTAGCATCCGTAATCAATCTCGTCGATGAGGTCTTCTGGTCCAGGTTAGCCGTCCCATGCGCATGCTTGGGGATCTGCCTTCCATATCGGTCCGCCACAATCGGTCCGTGATAATTCTTCCTGCGACTCGGATCCGTCAGATTCTCTATATCATAGCCAATCGTCAGAACAATCTGATCTGTCACAAGACCCTTATCCACCAGGTCAAGAACCATTTGGTCTGTCATTTCCTTTACGATGAGTCTCGTCTTGTCATAATCATATGGGCAATGAAGCACCTGGCCAGAATTCACGCTATTCGTCTCCGGCTTATATGCCTTCACCTGGTCCATAGTACATGGTTCATAACCCCAGGCGTGGTCGATAAGCAGTTCTGCATTTACTCCAAAGAGCTTATAGAGGAGTTCTTCATTATAGAATTCATTTGCCTTGCCAATAGAGCATCTGGCCACATCACCCATGGTATAGAGGCCATATTCTGCCAGCTTCTTGGCGTAGCCCCTGCCAACCCGCCAGAAGTCTGTAATCGGCTTATGATCCCACAGCAGTCTTCGATAGCTCATCTCATCAAGCTCGGCAATGCGCACGCCATCTGCATCCGCTTCCATGTGCTTGGCCACGATATCCATAGCAATCTTGCAGAGGTACATATTCGTACCAATGCCAGCGGTTGCGGTAATTCCTGTTGTCTTAAGTACATCGCGAATCATAGTCATGGCAAGCTCATGCGCTGTCATATTATATGTCCTCAGGTAATCTGTCGCGTCAATGAAGACCTCATCCACAGAATAAGGAAAGATATCTTCCGGCGCGATGTACTTCAGATACACGCTATAGATTCTGGTGCTGTATTCCATATAGAGAGCCATCTGTGGCGGGGCAACAATATAGTCAATAGCAAGAGCGGGATTCTGAGCCAGTTCATCCCCATCATCCGATGCCCCAACCAATTCTCCACCAGGTGCCTTGGCTCTTCGAATTATGTTGGCTTCTCTCACCTTCTGAACGACTTCGAAGAGACGAGGTCGGCCCGGTATGCCAAAGCTCTTCAGCGAAGGTGACACCGCCAGGCAGATTGTCTTCTCTGTTCGACTCCGATCCGCCACCACCAGATTCGTTGTTAATGGATCACGGCCCCTCTCCTTGCATTCCACGGAGGCGTAGAAAGATTTCAGATCAATCGCGATATAGATTCTGTTTGCTGACATTTCCAAGCCTCCTTTCCTTATTTACCTATTATAAATGTGGACAAATCTCACTTCAAGAATCCAGGTTATTTAGTTGCAAATAGAATGAATCCGTGGCATAATATCTGTTATTGAATGCAATGACCAAATGATTCCTGAAGTAATAGCAATGGAGCTGTTCACACGGCTCCTTTTTTCATTTCATTTTGCTTTAGCATTGTAAAGTGATAGCAGATTCCACTTGGTCTTTTTGCAAAAGAGGGAAGGAGTTTTTGACATGGCAAAATATATTGTCAAAAGAATTTTACTGGCAATCGCGTCCATCTGGATCATTACCATGATTACATTTTTCGCGATGAACGCCATTCCAGGTGGCCCTTTCAACAAAGAGAAAGCCACATCAGAAGCCGTCATGGCAACACTTGAAGCCAGATACAATCTGGACAAGCCTGTCGGCGAACAGTATCTCATCTATATGAATAACATCCTGCACGGTGACTGGGGTGTTTCTCTGAAGACCGGTCGTGATATCTGGACCGACCTGTGGAGCAAGTTCCAGGTTTCCGCAAGACTTGGTCTTGAAGCAGCTGGTGTTGCAATCGTACTTGGCCTCGTGCTTGGCTCAATCGCAGCCCTTAATCGTAACAAATGGCCGGACCGATTGATCATCTTCTTCACGACGCTTGGTACAGCCATGCCATCCTTTGTGCTGGCTACATTGCTACTGCTGATCTTCTGCTTGCAGCTATCGATTATTCCAGTATGGTCTTCAAGCGATCCAAACTATGTACTCCCGGTTATCGCTCTTGCAGTCTATCCTATGGCTTACATTACAAGACTTACCAAGACATCCATGTTAGATGCGCTCAACCAGGACTATATCCGAACTGCCAGAGCCAAGGGTGTATCCAAGGTCAAGGTCATCTTCGTGCATGCCCTTCGTAATGCCCTTATTCCAGTAATTACTTATGTAGGCCCTATGGTTGCTTACATTCTGACCGGTTCCATGGTTGTCGAGAATATCTTCACCATCGGCGGTCTAGGTTCAAGCTTCGTAACATCAATCACCAATCGTGACTACACCACAATTATGGCTGTTACCATTTTCCTTGCAGTGCTTATGGTTATCGCCAACCTGCTTACAGATATTGTGTACAAATTAGTAGATCCACGAATCAATCTCGACTAGGAGGGTACTATGGAATCAGAGAAGTTAAATAAGAGAGCCTTCCTATCCAGCCAGATTGATCTGTCCAAGTTCAATTCTGCGAATTTCGAGAAGGCGACCGATGAAGAAAAGAAGCAGCAGGATGTTATGGGCGAGTCAACCACCTTCTTCAAGGATGGTATGAGACGACTTCGCAAGAATCCTCTTGCTATGCTCAGTATTGTAATACTTGTATTAATTATCGCAATTATTCTAATTGCACCAATATTTATCCCATATTCCTATGACCAGATTATCACGGTCAATGGTGTGCGTGACAAAGGTTCCGCCAACTTAGGCTTCTTCGAATATTCTACTATGGAGCAGCAATATATGGACCAGACCGGCGAGAAGCTGTTTCCTCACGTATTTGGTACAGATGGCTTAGGCCGTGATTACCTGATTCGTGTCATCTACGGAACTAGAGTATCTCTTGCCGTTGGTGTAGTTGCCGCAATCATGGTTGTAATTATCGGCATCATCTATGGTTCGATTGCCGGTTATTTCGGTGGCAAAGTCGACCTAATTATGATGAGAATCGTTGATATCATCTATTCTCTACCTGATATGTTGATTATCATCCTTCTCTCTGTCGTACTGAAGGAGAACCTGACTGGAGCCCTGTCTGGCACAGTATTCTCCAAGCTTGGTGCCAACATGATCTCCATGTTCATCGTATTTGGTCTTCTATATTGGGTTAGTATGGCCCGTCTGATTCGTGGTCAGATTCTAACCATCAAGAACAATGAATATGTACTTGCTGCCAAGTGTATCGGTACACCAAACCGCAAGATTCTGACCAAGCACATTCTTCCGAACTGTCTGTCTGTCATCATTATTACGACAGCTCTTCAGATTCCTAGTGCTATCTTCACAGAGAGTTACCTCTCCTTCTTAGGACTCGGTGTATCTGTACCTCTGGCTTCTCTTGGTTCACTTGCCAATGACGCCAGAGCAGCTATGCAGTCCTACCCAGAGCGACTGGTAATTCCTGCAGTTGTTATCTGTCTCATCGTACTTGCATTAAATCTTCTTGGCGACGGCCTAAGAGATGCATTCGATTCAAAGCTTGATTAATTAGGAGGACAAAATGTCAGATTCAAACTACATTCTCGAAGTAAAAGACCTCCACACAAGCTTCTTTACAGATGCAGGAGAGGTCAAGGCTGTAAACGGAATTTCCTTCAATCTCGAGCCAGGTAAGACTCTCGGTATTGTAGGCGAGTCCGGTTCCGGCAAGTCCGTTACCGCATATTCTATTATGCAGATTCTCGCCCAGACAGGACGCATCACTTCCGGTGAAGTTCTATTTAGAGGCGAAGACATCACGAAATATTCTGAGAACCAGATGCAGAAGTTCAGAGGTTCCAAATGCTCTATCATTTTCCAGGATCCAATGACTTCTCTTAATCCGGTCTTCACTATAGGCTACCAGCTAGAAGAAGCCATCATGCTTCACACGAATAAGACCAAGGCAGAAGCCAAGGAACGCGCCATCGAGCTTCTGACACTTGTTGGGGTAAATGACCCAGAGAGACGACTAAAGCAATATCCTCACGAGCATTCCGGCGGAATGAGACAGCGTGACATGATTGCTATGGCTCTCGCTTGTGAACCAGATATTCTGATTGCAGACGAGCCAACCACAGCACTTGATGTTACCATCCAGGCACAGATTCTTGAGCTTATGCAGGATCTGCAGAAGAAGCTTGGCATGGCTATCATTATGGTCACCCATGATCTCGGCGTTATCGCATCCATGTGTGACGAGATCCTCGTTATGTATGGCGGACGTGTATGCGAGCGAGGCACCGCAGATGATGTCTTCTATCGACCAGCTCACGAATACACCAAGGGACTACTCCGTTCTATTCCGCGAATCGATAACATGGGTCAGAAATTAGTCCCAATTGGAGGAACGCCAATTAACCTTCTGAATATGCCAGCGGGTTGTGCTTTCTGCCCAAGATGTGATGCTGCAATGAAGATTTGTCTAACTGAGAAGCCAGAAGAGCTTCGTATCAGCGATAGCCACCTGGCTAGCTGTTGGATGAATGTTAAGGAATATTTTGAAGACCAGAAGGAGGCCGAATAATGAACGAAGATAAGTACCTCCTGGAGGTAGAACACCTAAAGCAATATTTCACAATCAAGAAGGGCTTTAGCAAGATGCAGCTCAAGGCTGTAGATGATGTTTCATTTGCAATCAAACCAGGCGAGACACTCGGTCTTGTTGGCGAATCCGGATGTGGTAAGACCACCGTTGGTCGAAGTCTTCTACGTCTCTACCAGCCAACTGGCGGACGAATTGTCTTCGATGGTGATGTGCTCTTTGACAGCGAGCAGAAAATCGATGTCAACATGCAGCCATACCGCAAGGAAATGCAGATGGTATTCCAGGATCCATATTCATCACTGGATCCTAGAATGACTGTAGAGGATATTATTGGAGAGCCACTTGACACACATAAGCTCTATTCTTCCAAGGCAGAGCGTCGTGACAAGATCCTCTCCCTGATGGAGACCGTTGGTCTGAACGCAGAGCATGCAATGCGTTATGCTCATGAGTTCTCCGGTGGACAGAGACAGCGTATCGGCATCGCACGTGCCCTTGCTGTTAACCCTAAGTTTATCGTATGCGACGAGCCAGTATCTGCACTTGACGTGTCTATTCAGGCTCAGGTGGTCAATATGTTTGAGGAGCTTCAGGAGAAGCTTGGTGTGGCATATCTCTTCATTGCTCACGACCTACTCGTCGTGCACCACATATCTGACCGAATTGCTGTTATGTATCTAGGACATATTATGGAGATTGCTGATGCAGACGTTCTAAACAACAGCCCAATTCATCCATACACACTCTCACTGCTCTCTGCTGTTCCTATTCCAGATCCAGAGACAGCCAGACAGTCCAAGAGAATTATCCTAGAAGGCGATGTGCCAAGTCCACTGAATATGCCTTCTGGTTGTCCATTCCGTACACGTTGCCAGTATGCAACTGAGCAGTGTGCTATGGAGATGCCACCACTAACTGATCGCGGTGACAACCACTTTGTTGCTTGCTTCAACAAGTAACCACCTATCTTATGGTTTCCACCTCTTATAGAGGTTGAAATATGATAATTTTATAAAGGAGAAAGAGAAAATGAAAAAGAAAATTATCGCAGTACTTCTCGTAGCCTGCATGGCTACAGGTCTTGTGGCTTGTGGTAACTCAACATCTTCTGATTCAGCAGATACTGCTGCTTCAGCTAGTGCCGTTGACACAGACACAACAACACTTCGCATCAACCTTGCATCAGAGCCAGATTACCTTGATCCAGCTCTTAACTCAACCGTTGATGGCGCATGTCTTGCAGCAAACTCATTTGCAGGTCTTTATACCTACGATGAGGAAAGCAACATCATCCCAGCAATTGCTGATGGTGATCCAGAAGTTTCCGAGGACGGTCTTACTTACACTGTTAAGCTTAAGGAGACCCTTTGGTCAAATGGTGAAGCCCTCACAGCAAACGATTTCGTTTACTCATGGAACCGTGCTGTAGCAGAGGAGACAGCAGCAGATTATGCATACATGTTTGCTCCAATCGCTACCAATGATGACGGCACACTTCAGGTTGAAGCTACTGATGATTACACACTGACTATTCAGCTGTCTAATCCATGTGCTTACTTCCTTGATCTTCTTGCATTCCCTACCTTCTTCCCTGTATACCAGGCTGAAGTAGAGGCTGCTAATCCAGACGGAACAAATCCTGGTGCTTGGGCTCAGGAAGCTGGTTTTGTATCAAATGGTGCATTTACACTTACTGAGTGGAACCACAATGAGTCAATGGTATACACCAAGAACCCTAACTTCTACAATGCTGATCAGGTTACACTTGAGAAGCTTGAGTTCATGCTTTCTGCAGATGATACAGCAATCTATGCTGCATACAACTCAGGCGACCTTGATTTCGCTGATACTGTACCAACTGATGAAGTTTCTTCACTTCTTGAGAACCCAGAGTTCCACATTATTGATACTCTTGGTACCTACTATGTTGGTTTCAATGTTAATTCTGAACTCTTCTCTAATCTTACAGAGACTCAGGCTAATGAAATGAGAGAGGCACTTTCTCTCCTTATCGATCGTCAGTACATCTGTGATACTGTAGGTCAGACCGGTCAGGTTCCAGCCAGCACATTTATCCCAGCTGGTATGGCAGATGGTAACGGTAGCGTCTTCGAGTCTGATGACTCTGGTTACTACGATGCAACTTCTACTGGTTCTGCTCAGGTTGAGGAAGCAATGTCCCTTCTTGAGGATTGCGGATATTCCTTCGAATCTGATGGCAACGGTGGTTACACAATCAGCCCAGCTCTTGAGGTTACCTACCTTACAAATACCGGTACAGGCCATGAGGCAGTTGCTCAGTGTATCCAGCAGGATTGGGGCCTTATTGGTATCCAGGTTAACATCGAGACTGAGGACTGGAATGTATTCCTTGAGGACAGAAAGGCTGGTAACTTCG
>CAVLDP010000010.1:0-67479 GCA_963661945.1 Lachnospiraceae bacterium | reverse complement strand
CCATCAGGTAGCGCGCTAATTCTTCTACACCTTCTCCGGTCTTGGCGGAGATATAGAAGACCTTGATATCAGGATTGCATGCCTTAGCATAGGTAAGACACCTCTCCTTGTCGAAATCGAAGACGCCTAAGGCATCGATCTTATTAATTACAAGTACATCGCAGGTCTCATACATAAGAGGATATTTGGCCGGTTTGTCGTCACCTTCTGGAACAGAGAGTATGGTCAGGTTGATATTGGCGCCTGTATCAAACTCTGCTGGGCAGACCAGGTTTCCGATATTCTCTAGCACAATGAAATCTAAGTCATTTCTATCAAAAGAACGAATGCCCTGTCTTGTCATATCTGCATCGAGATGACACATACCACCAGTATGGAGCTGGATGGATGGTATTCCGTTTTCAATCATAGTCTTGGCATCGACATCTGAATCGATATCTGCCTCCATAACACCCCATGTGATATTTCCCTTGAAATATTTATTAAGAGCGAGCAGGGTTGTGGTCTTGCCAGAGCCTGGGGAAGACATAAGATTCATCAGACAAATCTTGTCCTTATGGAGTTCCTCTCTAAGCAGAGCTGCGTCTGCATCATTATCTTCTAAAATGGATTCTTTTAACTCAATAATTTGAACGTCGTCCATATTTACACTCCTATCTAATCAATATTTTCCATATTATAACAGAAGGCTAAGACCAATTCAAAAAATCCTTGACAAATTTGTTAGTCTATCCTAACATACTCTTAGAAAATGTTAGGCTGTCCTAACAAAAAGGAGGGATCCTATGTCTGAGGAATTAGTGGTTCGATCTTGCGCACCAACTCTGGCAGGACTTAAAGTGGGAAATCTATTTTCCTGTGCCTTCGATGATGAAATGGAGGCAAACCAATCCATCACAAGGCTGAATCAGAAGCTGTCATCCAAAGGGATATGCGTAGTTCCACTTCGGACAAGGAACAAGCGCATGCTAATCTATCTCTACCGTCCGAAGAAGCTAAGGGATGTCTTATCACAAGAATACGCAAGAGAGATTCTAGGCAGATATGGCTATCAGGATCTACATCCTGCCAGATGTGTGAAGAGATTATCTGACAGAATCATAGAATCGGTAGATTTCCCACATGAGATTGGTTTGTTTCTGGGCTATCCTCCGGAAGATGTGCTAGGTTTTATCGAGCATAAGGCCAGGGATTATAAATGGGCTGGCTATTGGAAGGTCTATGGTGATGTAGATAGTGCCAAGGCGACGGTCTGTCGTTACAAGAAATGCACTGCTGTCTATCAGGAGTGCTATCGTATGGGAAGAGACATCGAACAACTGACTGTGGCAATTTAGCTACAATCCGTTTGATGATATAGATGGAGAAAGAAGGTAGGAAAATGAGTAAAGTAGCAGTAGTTTATTGGAGCGGAACTGGTAATACAGAAGCTATGGCAAATGCAGTAGCAGAAGGTGCTAAGGCAGCAGGTGCTGAGGTATCTGTCTATCTGCCAGATGAATTCAAGGCAACGATGGTGTCTCAGTTTGATGGAATTGCTTTTGGTTGCCCTGCCATGGGAGCAGAAGTATTAGAGGAGACAGAATTCCAGCCTATGTTTGATTCCTGCGAGTCAGCACTTTCTGGCAAGTCCATTGGTCTTTTTGGCTCATATGGCTGGGGTGGCGGTGATTGGATGAGAAGCTGGGAGAGCGTATGCTTATCCGACGGGGCAACTCTTGCAACTGAATCTGTCATTTGCCCAGATAGCCCGGGCCCAGATACTCTTGAAGAATGTAAAGCTCTTGGAGCAGCTTTATCATAAAGGGATTATGCAATTCATAATCTGTCACTATATTTTTCAGGCCTTCTCTACAGATGTAGGGAGGGCTTTTTTGTTTAGAAATATTTAATAAATGAAATTAGCACTCACTATTGACGAGTGCTAATAATCGGAGTATAACAAAACTATGGACAGGAATTGTCCCTAGGTAAAAGGTAGGTGATAGCTATGAATATTCAGAAATTCACACAGAAATCTCTAGAAGCGGTTCAGAATTGCGAGAAGCTTGCATATGATCATAATAATCAGGAGATTAGTCAGGAGCACTTGCTTCTATCCCTTCTAACGCAGGAGGATGGCCTGATTCCTAAGCTGATTGAGAAGATGGAGATTCATCTTCCCTATTTTACGAATGATGTGAAGTCTATGGTGGAGAATCGACCACAGATTCAGGGAGATTACCAGGTCTTCGTCGGTAAGGAATTGAATAATGTCCTAATCCATGCGGAGGATGAGGCAAAGGCTATGGGAGATGAGTATGTTTCTGTTGAGCATCTCTTCCTCAGCATTCTGAAATATCCGAGCCGGACCATGAAGGAGAAGTTGAAGGAATTTGGAATCACAAGAGAGAGATTCCTTGAGGCTCTTCAGTCAGTACGTGGCGGAAGGAATGTGACAAGTGATAATCCGGAGGCAACCTACGATACTCTTCTGAAATATGGCTACGATATGGTAGAGAGAGCCAGAGATCAGAAATTAGATCCTGTGATTGGTCGAGATAATGAAATTCGAAATGTAATTCGTATTCTCTCGCGTAAGACCAAGAATAATCCGGTTCTGATTGGCGAGCCAGGTGTTGGTAAGACAGCAGCAGTGGAAGGGCTTGCACAGAGAATTGCAAAGGGCGATGTGCCGGATGGACTTAAAGATAAGAAGCTATTTGCACTTGATATGGGTTCTCTTATAGCAGGAGCCAAGTATCGAGGAGAGTTCGAAGAGAGACTGAAGGCTGTGCTTGATGAGATCAAGGAATCAGATGGAGAGATCATCCTATTTATCGATGAACTTCATACCATTGTTGGTGCCGGTAAGACGGATGGAGCAATGGATGCAGGACAACTCTTAAAGCCTATGCTTGCCAGAGGCGAGCTCCATTGCATTGGTGCGACCACCTTGGATGAATATAGAGAATATATTGAGAAGGATCAGGCGCTAGAGCGTCGATTCCAGCCAGTAATGGTTGATGAGCCAACAGTAGAGGATACCATTTCTATTCTGCGTGGACTAAAGGAACGCTACGAAGTCTATCATGGTGTCAAGATTCAGGATACGGCTCTTGTTGCTGCGGCAACACTTTCGGATCGCTACATTTCAGATCGATTCCTGCCGGATAAGGCGATTGACCTTGTGGATGAGGCTTGCGCGTCGATTAAGACAGAACTTGATTCCATGCCGACAGAGCTTGATGAGCTGAATCGTAGGATTATGCAGCTGACCATCGAAGAGACGGCACTTAAGAAGGAATCCGACAAGCTGAGTCAGGACAGGCTTCATGATTTGCAGGCTGAACTTTCAGAACTTAGAGACGAATTTAGCACAGCCAAGGCAACCTGGGATAATGAGAGACATGCGGTAGACCAGGTATCAGCTATTCGATCAGAAATCGACGATACCAAGAAGCTGATTGAACAGGCCAAGGCTTCTTCTGATTTGGAGAAGGCTGCAGAGCTTATGTATGGAACGCTCCCAACACTTGAGCGAAGGTTAGAGGAAGAGGAGCAGAAACTTCAGCAGAAGGAGGTCACCTTAGTTCACGAGAAGGTGACAGAGGATGAGATTGCCGAGATTGTCTCAAGATGGACCGGCATTCCAGTGTCTAAACTGAATGAATCCGAGAGAAATAAGACTCTTCACCTGGATGCAGAACTTAGGAAACGTGTGATTGGTCAGGAGGAGGCTGTCTCCAAGGTGACGGAGGCAATCATACGTTCAAAGGCAGGCATTAAGGATCCAACTAAGCCGATTGGCTCATTTCTATTCCTTGGACCAACTGGCGTTGGTAAGACAGAGCTGGCCAAGACCTTAGCAGCTGCTCTATTTGATGATGAGAACAATATGGTCCGTCTTGATATGAGTGAATATATGGAGAAATATTCCGTATCGCGCTTGATTGGAGCGCCTCCTGGATATGTAGGATATGATGAAGGAGGCCAGCTGACAGAGGCGGTTCGACGCAAGCCATATTCTGTCATCCTGTTTGACGAAGTAGAGAAGGCACATCCTGATGTGTTCAATGTCCTTCTGCAGGTCCTAGACGATGGCCGAATCACAGATTCGCAGGGCAGAACGGTCGATTTCAAGAATACGATTATCATCATGACCTCGAATCTGGGCTCGGAATATCTGCTAGAGGGAGATGAGAAGGCGGAGGAGCTTGTGATGAATCTGCTTCGCAGCCATTTCCGTCCAGAATTCCTAAATCGATTGGATGAGATTATCATGTTTAATCCACTCTCCAAGGACCATATCACATCGATTGTGGATCTCCTCATGGAAGAGCTGAATCAGAGATTATCCGACCGTCAGATTCGCGTGGAATTATCTGAGGAAGCGAAGGCATTCGTTGTGGAAAATGGTTACGATCCGAATTATGGCGCAAGACCGATGAGACGGTATTTGCAGAAATATGTCGAGACCCTGGTTGCCAGAGTGATTCTGGAGGGAAATCTGAATTTTGGCGATACCATTCATATTCTTGTGGAAAATAATCATTTGGTAGCCAAATAAGTATTTTGAATTGTCGGATAATAGGGTATAATATCTGTATTATTGATAAGCGTGGATCGATAGGAGAAGCGATATGAAGACAGATAAGACCGGCATTAAGATAAAGATAACAAGTTACGTTGTAAAGCTTTGCATCGTGCTTGTTTTCTTTATTTTGGTGGCAATTACCCTGATTGCAGAAGCATTTATATCAAGAAGGAGTACCTTGCTTCAAGAGACAGAGGCCAGGGAGCTTAGTAGCAATATTGATTCAGTCTACCGGGAACAATTTGCTTATCTTCGTGCTGTGGCGGATACAGCAACACAGTTTGATAAGAATCTGCCAGAGGATCGAGAACTTTTGCAGAAGGCTTTGTCGGATGGCTTGTCGAAGAATGTTGTAGTTTCCAATTATTATATTGGTTATCCAGATGGAGACTATATCATTGGAACTGGCTGGAATAGTGATGAATATGATCCGACGAAGAGAGACTGGTATTTGGATGCTGTAGCTGCTGGGGATATCTATGTATCACCGGTTTATGCAGATTATTTCAACCAGAAGTCCTGCATTACAATCTCTACTCCAATCTATGATGGAGCGAAAGAACTATATGCGGTGCTTGCGGCAGATATTTATACGGATGACATTGTATCTCTCTGTGAGAAGGCAGATAAGACAGCTCTTGGCTACATGATTCTTGTGGATTCGGATGGTAATATTCTCTACCACAAGAAGGCAGAACTGAATCCAATGCTTGATTCGGATGGCACAATCCTGCTACGAAGCTATAAGGATGCAGGACTTAAGGATAGTCTGATCAAGTCTGAAGGGGACATTTCCGTTCAGTATTCTCTTGGTGGGGTCTATCGTGCGGTGGTAAATGAGAGCTCTGGCATGATTGTAATTTCAGCTATGGATTTTCTGGATTATTTCCGGCCGGTGATTAGTGTTATTCTGGTTGTTATCCTGGTGCTTATCTTCTTATATTTCTATACCAGGAATTCTCTTCAGAAGAAGCTCTCACCTATGTTTGCACCTCTTGATGAATTGAATGTCGTTGCCGAATTTATGTCTATGGGATTTCTAAGCTATGAATCTCAGTATCATGAAGAGGACGAGATTGGTACCTTATGTACTTCCGTAGAGCAGTCCAATGGTGCAATCTTGCAATACATCAATGAGATTACGGAGGTTATGGATGCTATGGCCTCTGGTGATTTCACGAAGAAGATTGAGACCGAGTACGAGGGCGATTTCGTGCCACTCAAGGTATCAGTGAATGCAACAGGCAAGGCCATGCGGCTTAGATTGGCAGAATTACAGAGCCTGGTTCAGGAATTGAATCAGGAGGTAAGCGATCTGCACGAAGGAAAGGCTACGGTATCAAAGGAGAAGATGGAAGCCCAGTTCCATGCCTGCTATGATATCTTATCTCAGTTCAAGATTGATCGAATAGACGGTTCTGAAGACTAAGGATTATTAAGGAATTTTAGGGAGTCCCTTATGGGGCTCCTTATTTTTGTGCTTTCATTTCTAGTAAATTCCTACAATGAAACATGGCTTTGCAGAGGGCTTTTTTTCTATCATGCTATCTCGAAAGATGGTATAATTGTTCAGAATACGGCAATTTGTAATTTGTATCATAGAAATAACACGGATTGGAGAGGATTATGAAGATTCTTATTAACATGTTCCACGGCTTTTGCATGGCCCTAGCAGACAGTGTGCCAGGTGTTTCAGGCGGAACAATTGCTTTTATCATGGGATTTTATGATGATTTTATCGGATCTATTAATGACCTTGTATTTGGCAATATGGAGAAGAAAAAGAAGGGCTTTTTGTACTTAGTCAAGCTTGGTATCGGTTGGGTTATCGGCTTCTGCTGTGCGGTAGTTGTGCTGACAGCTCTATTTGAGAGCCACATCTATGTGGTTAGTTCCCTTTTTATTGGCTTTATTGCAGCTTCTATTCCTCTTGTGATTATGGAAGAGAGGGAGAGTTTCAAGGCTGTATCGAAGGGAATCCTCTGGCTACTCATCGGTGCTGCTCTTGTTGTTCTCATTTCTTACTTCAATAATGGCGCAGGAAATGGTGGATTTGATTTGTCGCAGTTTTCCTTTGGACAGGGAATAGAGCTTTTCCTTATTGGAATGATTGCGATTTGCGCTATGTTTCTGCCTGGAATCTCAGGATCTACTCTGCTCCTGATTTTTGGCGCCTACATGCCGGTTATGACTGGAGTGCGTGGATTCCTTGGTATGGATTTTTCTTATGTTCCATCGCTTATCTTCTTTGGTTGCGGTGTGCTCGTTGGTGCTTGCAGTGTGGTGAAGCTGATTAAGTTCTGCCTGGATCATTTCCGTACGCAGACTGTATATACCATTATTGGTATGATGATTGGCTCCTTCTATGCAATTTGCATGGGACCTACGACACTCGATGTACCACAGGATGCTATGTCACTTGGTACCTTTAATATTATTGCTTGCCTAGTTGGAGTTGCTTTGGTTTTTGCCCTGCAGTGGGTCAAGAACAAGGAAGAGAAATAGGCATTTCGGAGGAATCTTAATGGACCTGTTTGACTATATGAGACAGGAGAATAATAAGAAGGAATCTCCACTTGCATCTCGCATGCGGCCACGTACCCTGGATGAGGTGGTTGGCCAGGAACACATTATCGGAGAGGATAAGCTTCTCTATCGTGCCATTCAGGCAGATAAGATGAGTTCCGTAATCTTCTATGGCCCACCGGGGACTGGAAAGACGACACTTGCCAAGGTGATTGCTAATACGACCAGTGCTGAATTTATGCAGATCAATGCGACATCTGCGGGCAAGAAGGACATGGAGGAGGTCATCGAGAAGGCTCTTGATACCGCCGGCATGTATGGCAAGAAGACCATTCTCTTCATCGACGAGATTCATCGTTTTAACAAGGGACAGCAGGATTACCTCCTTCCCTATGTGGAGGATGGCACCATCATTTTGATTGGGGCGACTACGGAGAATCCTTATTTCGAGGTAAATGGAGCTCTCCTCTCCAGGTCCATTATCTTTGAACTTCATGCGCTTAGTCAGGAGAATATTAAGACTCTAATCTATAGAGCGCTAAGTGATGAGGAGCGTGGACTTGGGGCCTACCATGCCGTGATAACTGATGATGCGGCTGAGTTCCTCAGTGATATGGCAAATGGAGATGCCAGGGCAGCTCTTACAGCAATTGAGCTTGGCGTCCTCACAACGAAGCCATCAGAGGATGGATGTATTCACATTACACAGGATGTTGCATCTGAGTGTATCCAGAAGCGAGTTATTAAGTATGATAAGTCGGGTGACAATCATTACGATACCATTTCTGCATTTATCAAATCCATGCGAGGATCCGATCCGGATGCGGCAGTCTATTATTTGGCCAGGATGCTGACTGCCGGAGAAGATATCAAGTTCATTGCGCGCAGGATTATGATCTGCGCATCTGAAGATGTGGGAAATGCGGATCCTCTCGCTATGGTTGTTGCAGCAGCTGCTGCCGCTGAGGTGGAGCGAGTTGGCATGCCGGAGGCTCAGATCATTCTGTCTCAGGCTGTTACCTATGTTGCTACCGCGCCAAAATCCAATGCAGCCTACGGAGCCATTGGAGAGGCCATGCGATATGTTCAGTCAACGAAGACGGATCCTATTCCAACCCACCTTCAGGATGCACATTATAAGAGCTCTGGTAAGCTTGGCCACGGCATAGGTTACAAATATGCCCATGATTATAAGAATCATTATGTGAGGCAGCAATATCTCCCAGATAATCTGGTTGGGACGAGATTCTATGAGCCGACGGATATTGGCTATGAAGCTACTATTCGAGAACATATGGACAGACTTCTTAGGGAAGCAGAAGATTAATATATGATGGCCGTACTTCGGCTTTTATATAAAGGAAAAAGATTACGAAAGAACAGCAGGAGGAACTATTTCAATGAAATCTTACAGCAGTATGAGTAAGGAAGAATTATATAAGGAGAAGGAGAGCTTAGAGAGAGCTTATAAGGAGTATCAGAAGAGAGATTTATCCTTCAACATGGCTAGAGGTAAGCCTTCTCCAGAGCAGTTAGACCTCTCTATGGACCTTCTTACGATTGTCGATGCTAAGACCGCAATGGAGGTTGAGAAAGGTATTGATGTTCGTAATTACGGTGGACTCGATGGTATCCCGGGCGCGAAGAGAGTGCTGGCCAAGATGGTAGATGCGAAGGAAGAACAGGTAATCGTCTGTGGCAATTCTTCCCTTAATATCATGTTTGATCAGGTGAATCGTGGTATGACACTTGGTTATATGGGACATACGCCTTGGTCCAAGCTTGATTCTGTGAAATGGCTTTGCCCGGTACCTGGCTATGATAGACATTTTGCTGTTACGGAGCACTTTGGCATTGAGATGATTAATGTGCCAATGTCAGAGGATGGCCCGGATATGGACATGGTAGAACGTCTTGTGGCAGAGGATCCAAGCATCAAGGGAATCTGGTGCGTACCGAAATTTACCAATCCGCAGGGTTATGTCTACAGTGACGAGACGGTTCGCCGTATGGCGAATTTATCTCCTGCAGCAGAGGACTTCCGCGTCTTCTGGGATAATGCATACTGCATTCATTATCTGTATGATGAAGTGAAGATTCCGAACATCTTAGAGCTTGCCAAGGCAAATGGCAAGGAAGATATGATTTTTGAATTTGTATCAACAAGCAAGGTCACCTTTGCAGGTGGTGGTATTGCAGGTATTGTTGCATCAGAGAATAACCTCGCCGATGTGAAGAAGACGATGACCATGCAGACAATCGGCTATGACAAGGTCAATCAGCTTCGCCATGCACTATTCTTCAAGGATGGTGACCTATTAGAGGAACATATGGCTTCTCATGCTGAGATTCTTCGCCCTAAGTTTGAAAATGTACTTGCCACTTTGGAACGAGATTTAGCTGGTCTTGATGCTGGAAGCTGGGTTAAGCCTCTTGGCGGTTATTTCATAACATTTGAATCCCTGCCTGGATGCGCAACGCGTATTATTAGTCTGGCCAAGGACGCAGGACTTACCATGACAGGTGCAGGAGCACCTTTCCCATATCACAAGGATCCGGATGATTCCATTATTCGTATTGCTCCATCTTATCCTACAGCGGATGAGATGAAGGAGGCGGCAGAGCTCTTTACGGTATGTGTTCGTCTTGCAACTACTGAGAAGTATTTGGAAGCATAGGGGTGGATAATTATGGGACGTTATAAGATTGGCTTTATCGGCTGTGGCAATATGGGAAGCGCGATTCTATCGGGAATCTTGTCAGAAGGTGTCGTATCACCGGATGAGGTGATTGTATCTACTAATAGAGCAGAGAGTGCGAAGGTACTAGGGGATAAGTACGGGATTATGGCTGTAAATGATAATAAGCTTGCAGCGAGCGCATCTACTCTGATTCTTGCAGTGAAGCCTAATATGTTTGATGAGGTGATTCCTGAGATTTCAGAAGCAGTAGCAGAGGATACACTGATTATCTCTGTTGCAGCAGGACAGACCATTTCCTCTATTGAGGAGGCATTCGCTAAGCCAATTCATCTGATTCGCTCTATGCCAAATACTCCAGCACTCGTTTCTGAGGCTATGTCTGCTCTTACTGCAAATGATAATGTCTTAGAATCTGAGAAGGCTTATGCACTTGAATTATTCGAAAGCTTCGGTCAGGCAGAATATGTACCAGAGAAGCTTATGGATGCAGTAATTGGAGTGAGCGGATCGTCTCCAGCCTATGTCTATTTATTCATTGAGGCCTTAGCAGATGGTGCTGTGGCAGAGGGAATGCCAAGAGATAAGGCATATAAGTTTGCCGCTCAGTCAGTACTTGGTTCAGCCAAGATGGTACTTGAGACTGGTAAGCATCCAGGAGAACTCAAGGATGCAGTGTGTTCTCCAGGTGGGACGACAATTGAGGGTGTGATCGCTTTAGAGGAGGCGGGCTTCCGTCAGGCTGTAATTGACGGGGAGAGAGCATGCGTTCGCAAATCACGAGAAATGAGTAAGTAATATGAACAATTGGATCCGTCGAATTTATATTTTTCTTCTATGTGCCCTGTGTTTCTTTATGATGGCAGGGATACTTCATGGTGCCACAGATGATATTGACAGGTCATCAAGGATTGCAACAAGAGAGGTTACGCCTGATTCGGAGGTGGAACTTGATGCCACTACGAAGCTGTTTACGCTAAGCATTGATCCAGAAGATTCAATCAGTCTGGGCCTTGAATTCTATACGAATCATCAGTTTGTTGATGTATTTGCAGATAGAGAGCTTATCTATTCTCTCTATCCCAAGGAATCTGTATATGGTGTAACATCTGGTTCCTGCTATAACTTTGTAGAACTTCCGGCAGATTGCCAGACGGTGGAAGTGAAGATTCATGCAGCTTATAGTAGCGTTACGGATCGAGAGTATCACTTTCTGATTGGTGATCCGATTCAGATGTATAAGACCTACCTATACAGGTCTATTCCGAGCATGTTCTTAAGTGCCCTATGCGTTTGCGTGGGCTTCTTCATGATGGGCTATTATGCACTTATGCATAAGAAGGTGCAGCAGGGACCGTCCCTTCTCTATTTTGGCGCTACAGTGACGATACTTAGTCTCTGGTGCCTAAATGAGACGGAATTTGCTACGCTTCTTATCAATAATCGTACGGTTGCATCCTTCATAGGATATATTCTTATGATGCTGATTCCGATTCCATTTACCCAATACATTCGCAAGAATTTCCTGCTCGAGGATAAGGCACTTTGTGCGATAATCTGCATACTTTCTATTGTTGATATGGTGGCCTGCACGGTTCTTCATATGAGAGGCATATTAGCCTTTAAGCAGACGGCAGGATTTACTCATCTGGTTCTTGTGTTGTCACTTCTATATATGCTCTATGCAATTGTATGGCATGCGAGAAGATTTGGATTTGATCGTCTGTCCAGAGTACATGCGATTGCCCTGGCTATCTTTGCAGTGAGTATGGGAGTAGATGTTTTCTCCTTCTACGAGGGACTTGAGAATACGGATGTTTTGGCGAGAATCGGCGTACTTATCTATATTGTGCTTGTCGGTAGAGAGGGCTTATCCACTTATACGAGAAGAATTGACGAAGGCCGTAAGGCTGAGATGTATCGAGAAATGGCAATTACGGATGCGATGACAGGTCTCTATAATCGAGGGGCATTTGATCAGCATGTGGCAGATATTGTAGAGCCTAAGGGCTATATGGTCATTACCTACGATTTGAATGAACTGAAGCATTGTAATGATACCTTTGGCCATGTGAGAGGAGACCAGTATCTAATTGATGCGGCAAATCTTATTCGTGCCAATTTTGAGAGCATTGGTAATTCCTATCGAATTGGCGGTGATGAATTTGCAACTATAGTGCCAGGCGGAGAAGTAGTGCAGATTGAGCATTATTTGAAGCGCTTTAGCCGGCAGCAGGATGAATATAATGCCCTGAGCCGAGATATTAGAATGCATATTGCAGTCGGCTTCGCGATATACGATGAGACAATTGACTCATCAATTGAGACAGTTCGAATTCGAGCGGACCGAGCTATGTACGAGTGCAAAGAAAGGATGAAGCAAGCTTG
Source organism: Lachnospiraceae bacterium (assembly GCA_963661945.1). GTDB lineage: Bacteria > Bacillota > Clostridia > Lachnospirales > Lachnospiraceae > CAVLDP01. Next base: position 55,290 of record CAVLDP010000010.1, on the reverse strand, counting down.
AATTTAGATCATAGATTAAGAAGGAGAGTCCTATGGTATTTTATAGGACTCTTTATTATGACAATTGGTATATCACTCTCAGTGAAGAGTAATCTGGGAGTATCTCCGGTAAGTTCTATTCCATATACTATGACCAAGGTGTGGGGAATTGAGATGGGCAAGGCGACAATACTATTTCATTTAGTTCTTGTCCTTATACAGATTTGTATTCTGCGAGGGAGATTTCAGTGGAAGAATCTTCTGCAGATTGTAGTTGGAATTGTTTTTGGATATTTTACGACCTTTTGCAACTATCTTGTGACTTATCTGCCAGATACAGATAATCTCATTCTTCGCCTTGCGATGACACTTCTTAGTACGGTCTTTGTGGCTGTTGGAATCTTCTTCTATATGCCGGCAAATATCATGCCACTTGCAGGGGAGGGCTGTATGCAGGCAGTCTCTTTTGTGACAGGCAAGCCATTTCCCAAGGTGAAGGTGGCCTTCGATGTGACTATGGTGCTTGTGTCAACGGTGACTTGCCTTAGCCTGCTTCATAGCTTTGGCTCGGTAGGAATTGGAACGATTATCGCAGCTATTCTGGTTGGATCGGTTCTTCAGGTTATCACAAGACATTTTGGAGCATGGAGAGATGATTTCCTTGCTGTAAATGAAGTCATTGAAGAAATTGAAGAAATTATCTAATTAAAATAACAATACTACAGCTGTATCGTGAAGAGGATGGATTTGCCATCCTCAGATTTACACGTAATCTTACCCTTATGAGCATGGACGATGGCTTCCACAACAGAGAGGCCTATGCCATGCCCACCCGTCTTAGAATTTCTGGATGAATCATTTCTATAGAACCTCTCAAACAGGACAGAGAGGTCGCCCTTCTCTATGGACTCCACAGAATTCCATACAGTAATTTGTTTGGCGTGATTTGTGCTTTGGAGCGTAATTTGGATTAGGCCAGACTCATCGGAATATTTGATCGCATTGTCAATGAGAAGCGACATCATTTGCCGAATATTTCCTTCATCGCCATAGAAGGTGATATCATCGGAAATTGTGGCATTGAGTGTCTTATGCTTAGCTTCTACTACACTGTCAAAGGACTCAATTGTCTCCTGAATGGCGTGAGATAGATTGAAATCTGCCATGGTAAGATTCGCACCATCCTCATCCATGCGAGATAAGAAGACCAGCTTCTCAGTTAGAGAGCTTAGCCTTCTGATCTGTCTCTTGGTGGAAATGGTCCATTCAGATGAACCATTTTCCAACTCGATGACTTCCGTGTTGGCATCAATAATGGCGAGCGGCGTCTTGATCTCATGGCTGGCATCCGTGATGAAACGCTTCTGCTTGGCGTAGGATTCTGCGATTGGGCGAGTTACAAGCTTAGATAAGAATAGCACTAAGATGAAGACAGCAATTATACCGAGGATACTGACACCGATGCTGATGGTTAGGAAGGAACGAAAGGAAGCTAACTCCTTGGTACAGTCGAGGAAGATGTACATGGTGACGCTGGTACCGGCTTCGTCTGTCATGGAAGCTACACTGTATTTGTAGTCATCCATGTAGCCTTCTTTCTTACCTGCTTCATAGAGACTTAAGGCATAGGACTTGGCCTCGGTAGCGGAGATGGCAGCAATGTGGTCTGTGTTAACCTCTGTGATATTGCCATCCTCTGCAATGGAGACTGTGAAATATCTCGTGTCAAATGGTGTCTCTTCATTCATGGTTTCTCGGCCGCCAAAGCCTAGAAAACCGCCAGAATGATTCGAGTCATTTGATGGCTTCTCTGGTGCATCAAAGGTGCCGCCGCCCATGGTAAGCATCATTAATTTGGCATCTGCTGTTTGGTTCACATCGCGATAATTTGCGATATTGATAAAGCCAATAATGAGTGCAAGAACGACTGCGACAGAGAGCATGGTAATGCCAATAAATTTTTGCCTGAGTGATTTAATCATGTATAGCCTCCAGAGAATATCCAACATTTCTTGTAGCCTTGATTGCTACGTGGGCATTAAGAAGCTGCAGCTTCTTGCGTAGATAGGAGATATAGACCCAGACAACATTGAGTTCTGTCTCTGTGTCGTACCCCCAGATTTTGTCCATAAAGAGGTCAGTAGAGATAACCTGAGAGGGAGATACCATCATCATCTCAAGCATCTGAAATTCCTTGTTTGGTAGACGAAGAGAGCCAGTCTTGGTGGAAAGCTGGTAGGTGGCTCGATCCAGGGAGAGGTCTTCGAAGGTTAGAATGGAATCCGTGACTTCTCCGGTTCTTCTAGTAAGAGCACGAATACGGGCCAGTAATTCCTTCATGGCAAATGGTTTGGTCAGATAATCATCTGCTCCAGCATCCAGGCCTGTCACCCTGTCATCAATCTCGGACTTTGCAGTCAGGAGGAGAATCGGGATATTAATGCCCATGGAACGAACAGATTTAAGAACGGTAATGCCATCCATCTTCGGCATCATGATATCAAGGATTGCGGCATCATAGAGGCCGGACTCCAAGTAGCTTAGGGCCTCTTCACCGTCGTACACTGCATCAACAGAATAGTTGTTGTGCTTCAGTATAGTGACGAGAGCATTTGACATCTCACGTTCATCCTCGGCAAGTAGTAAGCGCATAGATTGGTCCTCCTAATTTTCAGATTTCTATCCTTATTGTAGCATAGATTTTCTTCCTTAAATAAAGCTTAAATGCTATAATTATTTTGTGGACCAATCATTGTTTTTTCTAGCGACAAGGGGGAGAACTTGCTTATGAAGACGAAAACCGGTACCATCAAAAACTACATATTGGATACGAATATCCTGCTTCAATCGCCGAATTCTATTTTTGGCTTTGAGGACAACAACGTAATTGTTACTGGCACAACATTGCAGGAATTAGACAGCAAGAAGACTCTGTCTGGAGAACTGGGATATAATGCCAGGGAGACCTGTCGAATCTTAGAGTCTCTTCGCGAGGAAGGCAACCTGACTTCTGGTGTGCCTATCGTAAGCGGAGGGACTTTTTTTGTCGAACCGGATGGGGTAGATGAGAAGAACCTGCCGGATGGTTATTCAATTAAGGCTCCGGACAATCGAATTATTTCTGCCTGCATTAGCCTGCAGAAGAAATCGAGCGCAAGATGCATTCTGGTCACAAATGACATTTCTATGAGAATCAATGCATCGGTCTGCGGGGTGGCCGTGGAATCCTACCGTAATGACCATGTCTCTTCCAAGGAGATCTATACGGGTAAGGCTACAGTGGAGACGGACGGAAGCATTGTGAATAGCCTGTATCAGAATAAGATAATCGAGAATGTAGATGAGAATAAGGATGACTTCACACCTTGTATGGAGGAGGAAGAGAGCTCGCAGGAGATCTTTGCAATAGAGAATGAGTTCTATACCGTGAAGTGTGGCAAGCAGTCAGCACTTGCCTTCTATCGGAATCATGATCTGCATCTTGTTCCAGATATTCATGCTTTTGGGGTGACACCAAAGAATGCTGCGCAGAGCTTTGCTCTCTATGCTCTTATGGCTCCGGTCGAAGAGATTCCATTTGTCATATTAAAAGGCCCGGCGGGTACTGCGAAGACCTTCCTGTCTCTGGCAGCAGGTCTGGATGGAACATATGACAGCAGATATAACCGGTCTTATGACAAGGTTCTGATTACCAGGAATAATATCACTTCAGATGCGGAGTTTGGCTATCTGCCTGGAGATATCGAGGAGAAGATGTCACCTCTTCTTGCACCATTTTATGATAATCTGGAATCTCTTCTTCGAGGCAACCACAAGGAGGAGTCCAATGAGCAGATTCAGATGCAGATTGAGGATATGTTCGACACGGGCCTGATTGCGGTATGTCCGCTTGCATATATGAGAGGCAGGTCCATTTCTAATTCCTACCTGATCGTGGATGAGGCGCAGAACAGCACCAGGTCTCAGATGAGAGATATCATTACTCGAGCTGGAAAGGGAACCAAGGTTGTAATCTGCGGTGATCCGGATCAGATCGACAATCATACACTTGATAAATGGAACAATGGACTAATCTTCGCATCGGAGAGGATGAAAGGAAGCTCTCTCTGCGCACAGATTACCTTCTCAGAGGAAGAATCAGTTCGTTCTGCACTGGCAACAGAGGCACTTAAGAGATTGGACCTGTAGCGGGACTGCATTCATAGATGCCTGCATTGAGAAGACCTTGCATCTTGAGATGGAGGAGTGATATAATCCCTAAGATTATGGAATTAAATTGGGACTAGAGTCCTAGCCGTCAAAAGAGGCATATTATGGAAAGATTATACGATTGTATTATTATTGGCTGTGGTGTTGCGGGCTGTTTTACAGCCCTTCACCTGCCACAGGACAAGAAGATACTTATGATTACAAAGAGTGACTTGGAAGAGAGTGACTCTTTTTTGGCTCAAGGTGGAATTTGTGTACTGAAGAATGAAGAGGATTACGATTCCTTCTTTGAAGACACCCTTCGTGCTGGCCACTACGAGAACCGCAAGGAATCCGTGGATGAGATGATTCGCTCTTCCCGGGATATTATTAATGAGCTGATTGACTATGGCGTGGATTTTGAGAAGGACCCAGATGGAAATCTGGTCTACACAAGAGAAGGCGCACATTCGACCAATCGCATTCTCTATCACAAGGATATTACAGGAAGAGAGATTACGAAGAATCTTCTTGCTGCAGTGCAGAAATTACCGAATGTCACTCTGAAATGTAACATCATGATGGTAGATATATTAGCACATGATAATACCTGCGATGGAGTTCTTCTTCGCAAGCAGTCTGGTGAAATCGTTCCTGTATTTGCGAGACATGTTATGTGGGCGACTGGTGGCATTGGTGGAATCTATGACAATTCTACGAATTTCCCACATCTGACGGGAGACGCGCTTGCTCTGTCCCTTAAGCACAAGGTCAAGCTTGAACATGTGAATTATGTACAGATTCATCCGACGACCCTCTATACAGAGAAGAAGGAAAGACGCTTCCTGATCTCCGAATCGGTTCGTGGTGAAGGGGCTCATTTATTAGATCAGGATGGTAATCGATTCGTAGATGAACTTCTGCCACGAGATATCCTGTCAAATGAGATTAAGAAACAGATGAAGGCTCAGGGATCCAAGTATGTCTGGCTTGATATGATGGCAATCAAGGATCTTGATATTCGAAAGAGATTTCCTAATATTGTGGCTCATTGCCTGGAAGAAGGATTTGATTGCACCAAGGAGTGGATTCCGGTAGTTCCGGCTCAGCATTACTTCATGGGAGGTGTCTATGTAGATCTAGATAGCCATACCTCGATGAAGCATCTTTATGCAGCAGGTGAGACGGCTTGCAATGGCGTGCATGGCGCAAATAGACTGGCTAGTAATTCTCTTCTTGAGAGCCTTGTCTTTGCGAGAAATGCTGCACGTGCGATTGTCTCTCATGATGAGATGGATAGAGAGAATTCTGAAGAGCGCCGCTTTATGGACTACTATGAGGATGCCTTGCCAGAGATTTGCAATCGTTATCTTCTTGACCTATCTGATTATGAGAATATGGATGAGTTCAGACAGAAGAATATCGATTTGATTTGGCAGGAGATTGATAGAGAGAATGAAGTAAGAAGGGGAGAGAACTAATGGATCCAATTACGAAGAAGTTAAATGTAGATGAATTAATTCTTATGGCGCTTAGAGAGGATATCTCCAGCGAGGATGTGACCACAAATGCAGTTATGCCAGAGGCAAAGGCAGGTACCGTACAGCTTATTTGTAAGCAGGATGGTATTATTGCAGGCCTGGAGGTCTTCTGTAGAGTTTTTGAACTTTTGGATGATAAGACGGAGATCGAACTTCTGGCTAAGGACGGAGATCAAGTTCATAAGGGTGATCTGCTTGCTACGATTAATGGAGATATTCGCGTACTTCTCTCAGGAGAGCGTACCGCTCTTAATTATCTGCAGAGAATGAGTGGCATCGCTACTTATACACATTCTGTAGCATCTTTGCTTGAAGGAAGTAAGACCAGACTTCTGGATACTCGTAAGACAACACCAAACATGCGAATCTTCGAGAAATATGCAGTTCGTGTTGGTGGTGGATATAACCATAGATATAATCTCTCAGATGGAGTACTACTGAAGGACAACCATATTGGTGCAGCAGGTGGAGTGAAGGAAGCTGTTATGGCAGCGAAGGATTATGCTCCATTTGTTCGTAAGATTGAGGTAGAGGTAGAGAATCTTGATATGGTGCGTGAAGCTGTGGAGGCTGGCGCAGATATCATTATGCTTGACAACATGTCTCATGATGAGATGAAGGAAGCTGTTGCAATTATTGACGGAAGAGCCAAGACAGAGGTTTCAGGAAATGTTACAATAGACAATATTGCAAATATTGTCGATCTTGGTGTGGATTTTGTATCGTCTGGAGCACTGACACATTCTGCACCAATTCTTGATGTATCCCTTAAGAACCTGCACGCAATTTAAGCGTGTTTCAATTTACTAATTATAAGAGGAGGCAACATTATGAAGCTTGAGAATGTAACGGACATTGATAAGTTTTTTGCTGTAGTGGACAGCTGTGAGGGCAAGGTAGAACTCGTGACTGCAGAAGGCGATCGACTGAATCTTAAGTCTAAGCTGAGCCAGTATGTAGCGCTTACCAAGGCATTTACCGATGGGACCATTCCAGAGATGGAGCTGGTATGCTATAACGCTGAGGATGTTGCCAAATTTACAAGATATATGATTAACGGCTAGGTGGAGTAACATGAGTAAGAGACTGGAAGAATTACAGGCATATCTGGGTGAGACTGCCATTTTGAATCGAGCAGGAGAACTGCTCTATTGGGATATTAGTACAACAATGCCACCCCTTGGTTTCGAGGGGCATCAGGAGGCTATGACTTATTTCTCAACGAGGGCTTTTCAGAGAGAGACCTCAGAAGAGCTTAAGAGCATGCTTTCTGACTTGCTTTGCAAAAAGGAATATGAAGCGCTAGATGATACCTGGAAATTCATAGTGTCTTATATGAACCGCGACCTCGAGAGAAAGTCACGTGTTCCTGCTGATTTCTTCGAGGAATACTGTAATGAGCAGGCGGCTTCAGAATTCGCCTGGAGAGAGGCTAAGCAGAAGAACGATTTCTCAATTTTTGCACCTCATCTTGAGAAGATGATTGAGATGACAAGGCAGAATGCTCTCTATATGGAACCTGAGAAGGATCCTTATGATACTTTACTTGATCAATTTGAAGAAGGGATGGACCAGGCAACCTATGACCGTCTCTTCGGGGAACTCAAGAAGGAGCTGCTTCCACTTGTAGATGAAGTTACTATGCGAGATGTAGCAGTAAATCCACTTGTCTATGCAACTTGTGACACCTATGCTCAGGCCAAGGTACAGAAGATTCTGCTTGAGTATATTGGCTTTGATTTTGAGAAGGGGGCTGTCGGTGAGACAGAGCATCCATTTACCATGGGATTTTCATCCCAGGATGTTCGCGTGACCAATCATTTCAAAGAGAATAATGCGCTTGATGGTATGTTCTCTGCAATACATGAGGGTGGTCATGCAATCTTCGACCAGAATGTGAATCCACTCTTTGATGGAACGGTAGCACATTCCTGTGAGAATATGGGCATTCACGAGAGTCAGTCCAGATTCTATGAGAATATTCTTGGTCGAAATAAGAACTTCTGGCTGCCAATCTATGGGCAGATTCAGGACTTGCTTCCAGCTTATCGGGATTTGCCACTCGATGACTTCATGAGTGAAGTGAACCATGTGAAGCGAAGCCTGATTCGTACAGAGGCAGATGAAGTAACCTATTGCTTGCATATTATTATTCGTTATGAGCTTGAGAAGGAAATCTTCTCTGGCCATGTGGCTGTTTCTGATTTGCCTGAATTATGGAATCAGAAGATGAAGGACTATCTTGGAATTGTTCCTGATTCAGATGCGGATGGAATTCTGCAGGATATGCATTGGTCAGATGGCTCCTTCGGTTATTTCCCATCTTATCTTCTGGGAAGTATCTATGACGGAATGTATATCGATGCAATGGAAGAGGAATTGGGTTCTATTGATGAACTCCTCGCAACTGGACAGATTCAGAAGATTACATCTTGGCTGAATGAGAAGATTCATGTCTATGGAAATACCAGGAGTCCAAAGCAGGTGATTGATGCAATCTGCGGTAAGGAAGTATCAGCAGAGCCACTTTGCCGTTATTTCAAGAAGAAGTATTTAGGGCAGTAGATAAGTTAAGGAAAGGGAGGTCTTGGGATGGCAGATTTGTCCGCAGAAGAGCTAGAACAAATGATACAGAATATGAATCTGTCTAAGTCAGGTGTGATTGGTACCCAGGACTTCGTAGAACCATCTGAGCTATATGATGAGCTGATTCGACGGATTCATAAATATCATCCGAATACGGATATTACCATGATTGAGAAGGCTTATCATATTGCAGATGAGGCCCATAAGGGACAACTGCGCAAATCAGGTGAGCCTTATATTATTCATCCGCTTTGCGTTGCAATTATCCTGGCAGATCTAGAGCTTGATAAGGAGACAATTGTAGCAGGACTTCTACATGATGTTGTGGAAGATACCGTGATGACGACGGAGGAGATTGCTACAGAGTTCTCAGATGAAGTTGCCATGATTGTGGATGGCGTGACCAAGCTGGGTCAGCTGTCTTATGATGTCGACAAGGTAGATGTTCAGGCGGAGAATCTCCGTAAGATGTTTCTCGCCATGGCCAAGGATATTCGAGTTATCCTGGTGAAGCTTGCAGATAGGCTTCATAACATGCGAACACTCAAATTTATGACGCCGGAGAAGCAGAAGGAGAAGGCCAGAGAGACACAGGAGATTTATGCTCCTCTTGCTCAGAGACTTGGTATCAGCAAGGTCAAGATTGAGCTGGAGGATTTGTCTCTCAAGTATTTGGAGCCAGATGCATATGCGGATCTGGTGGAGCAGATTGCTCTTCGTAAGAGTCAGAGAGATGAATATGTTGGCATGCTGGTAAATGAAGTCAGTAAGTCCATCTATGCAGCTGGAATCAAGGCCAGCATCGAGGGAAGAGCCAAGCATTTCTTCTCTATCTATCGCAAGATGGTGAATCAGCATAAGACATTAGATCAGATCTATGATCTATTTGCAGTTCGTATTATTGTGGATTCTGTGAAGGATTGTTATGCGGCACTTGGTGTTATTCATGAGATGTATACACCAATTCCTGGGCGCTTCAAGGATTATATTGCTATGCCTAAGCCCAATATGTACCAGTCCCTTCATACGACGGTTATTGGACCGGATGGCAAGCCGTTTGAGATACAGATTCGTACCTTTGAGATGCATCGAACCTCAGAATATGGTATTGCAGCTCATTGGAAATACAAGGAATCTGGTGAGGGCTCTACCATTAATCAGGAAGAGGAGAAGCTGTCATGGCTTCGTCAGATTCTGGAATGGCAGCAGGATATGTCGGACAATCGTGAATTCGTAAGCCTGCTCAAGAGCGACCTCAATCTCTTTTCGGATACGGTATTTTGCTTTACACCAACAGGAGATGTGAAGAATCTTCCGGCAGGGTCTACGACCATCGATTTTGCTTATAGCATTCATTCTGCGGTTGGCAATCGCATGGTTGGTGCCAAGGTCAATGGTAAATTGGTTCCAATTGATTATTCTATCCAGAATGGTGACAGAATCGATATTATTACCTCCCAGAATTCCAAGGGACCGTCGAGAGATTGGCTGAAGATTGTGAAGTCGACCCAGGCTAAGAACAAGATCAATCAGTGGTTCCGACAGAATGACAAGGAAGAGAATATCCAAAAAGGCAAGGAACTTATTGCATCCTCCGTTCGTACACATGGTTATAACTGGGCAGAGATTGGCTCTCCGAAGTATCAGGCCATTATCCTAAGGCGTTATGGCTTCCATGATTGGGAGAATCTTCTGGCAACGGTAGGACAGGGTGGCATCAAGGAAGGCCAGATTATCAACCGCATGCACGATGAGTATATGAAGGATCATCCAATTCAGATTACGGATGAAGATATTCTATCTGAGAATCGCGCCAAGGCGGAGAGCGAAGCGCATGCTCCGAAAGCAAAGAATAAGAAGTCTAAGTCCGGCGTTTCCGTGAAGGGCATCTACGATATGCCAGTTCATTTCTCCAAGTGCTGTAATCCAGTTCCGGGAGATGAGATTGTGGGCTTTGTGACGAGAGGTCGTGGCATATCGATTCATAGAACGGATTGCATTAATGTGATGAGCATGCCAGAGATTGAGAGAAGCCGTATGATTGAGGCTGAGTGGGAAGAGGATTGTCTGGCTGGCAATACAAATGAGCTCTACCTTACGACGCTATGTATCTATTGCAATAATCGTACCGGACTACTCGTTGATATAACGAAGATTTTCACCGAAAGAGATATAGACATTCGATCCATTAATACCAGGACCAGTAAGCAGGAGGTTGCTACGGTCGAAGTGGTATTTGGAATTCATGAGAAGAGTGAACTAAAGACTCTGGTGGAGAAATTAAGACAGATTGATAGTGTGATTGATGTTGAGAGAACAGCAGGCTGATACTTGATGCCTGCTGTTCTTACGATAAGGAGTAGAAATGTCAGATTTTGATATTCTTAGGTTTGTAGTGGGTCCTGTGCAGACCAATTGTTATTTTGTCTGCAATAGAGTGACGAAGGAAGCGATTGTGATTGATCCGGGCGCATCAGCTGATGTTCTCTACCGGAAGCTCTCTGAAGAGGACCTTTTTGCCAAAGCAATCCTTCTTACGCATGGTCATTTTGATCATGCAGGTGGTGCAGAGGAACTCTCATCTCTATGTGGAGGAATTCCAATCTATGCCGCAGAGCTTGAGAAGGAGACGCTTGAGGATCCGAATCTTAATCTGTCAGCTGGCATGGGAAGAGAGGCTGCTTGCTATCATGCGACTCATTTCCTTCGGGATGAGGAAGAGGTTCAAATTGCGGGATTTAAGATAAGACTACTTCTGACACCAGGGCATACGGCGGGAGGCTGCTCTTATTACTTCCCTAAGCAGATGATTGTCTTCTCTGGAGATGCATTATTCTCAGGCTCGGTTGGAAGGACGGATTTTCCAGGTGGTTCCATGAAGACACTTGTCCATTCCATTCGCGAGAAGTTACTGACACTGCCGGATATTACGACGGTTTATCCAGGCCATGGTGAGGAAACTAGAATTTCTGAGGAGAAGGTTTATAACCCATACTTATGATTATACTCTTATTAAATGAAGCAAATTTTGAATATGACATTCAGGGACTGATTCGGTCTTTCTTCCCTAAGAAGAATCTGGAGACCCATTATTTGCCAGGTACGGAACCTGTTGATTCGGCGCCAAAGAAGCACTATGAGGAAGAGGCTGAGCTTCGACTGGAGGTCTATTATCAGAGAGAGCAGGAAGAGATTAGTATTATGCTCTACGAGCTTTCGAATCAAGATGAGAAGGCAGTCTCCATGGTGACATTTGAAGCGGACATGGCGGATCGAGGGGATACCAAGAACCGACTGAAGCGGGCGGTATATCAGATTTTATCCTCTTATACCAAGAAGACGCTGCCTTGGGGAACTCTGACTGGAATCAGACCGAGCAAGATTGTTCTTCGCTTGATTGAGGAAGGGAGAAGTGAAGAGGAGATTCGTTCCTATATGATGGAGACCTACCTCATTTCAGATGAGAAGATGGACCTTTCCTACCAGGTAGCAGGTACGGAATATGATCTTCTTAAGCCAATTCATTATGAGGAAGGGTATTCTCTGTATATTGGAATTCCATTTTGCCCAACGACTTGTCTCTATTGCTCATTTCCATCATATGCCATCGCATCCTTCAAGGGGCAGGTAGATCGTTATTTGGACGCTCTTGAGCAGGAGCTTCAATTTGTTGGAGAGAATCTTGTAGATAAGACGCTTGATACTATTTATGTTGGTGGAGGAACACCAACCTCGCTTAGTGCTACGCAGCTTGATCGGCTTTTTACCATGATTGAGAAGTATCTTGATCTAAGTCATCTTCTCGAATATACGGTAGAGGCAGGAAGACCGGACAGCATTACTAAGGATAAGCTTCTTACCATGAAGTCGCACCATGTGAGTCGAATCTCGATTAACCCGCAGACGATGAAGCAGGAGACACTCAATCTGATTGGCAGACATCATACGATTGAAGAGCTTCATACGGCTTACGATTTGGCACGCCAGATTGGCTTTTCCTCTATCAATATGGATCTGATCCTGGGCCTTCCTGGGGAAGACGTAAATGATGTTAGGCATACCTTGCAGGAGGTTGCCAAGATGAAACCAGATAATCTGACGGTTCATTCGCTTGCAATTAAGAGGAGCTCCAGACTGAATATTGAGTGGGATTCTTACCGAGATTATGTTATGGAGAACTCGGATGTGCATATGAATCTTGCCTATGAGACAGCAAAGGCTCTTGGACTTAAGCCATATTATCTCTATCGACAGAAGAATATGGCTGGAAATTTGGAGAATGTCGGATTCGCTTCTCCTGGTCTCGAAGGCCTCTATAATGTCTTGATAATGGAAGAAAAACAGACTATAATGGCACTTGGTGCCGGCTCGGCCTGCAAATTCGTTACAGACGGCGGCAGGACGGTGACTCGGTGCGAAAATGTGAAGGATGTGGATACCTATATTGACCGCATTCAAGAGATGATTCAGCGTAAAAGAGAGAAGTTGGAGGAAATAGGATGGCTCTAAGTAAGAAACCTGTGAATGGAATGAAGGATATTATGCCTAGAGAGATGGAAATCCGTGATTATGTCACAGGCGTGATTAAGGAGACCTATCGTAGCTTTGGCTTTACTCCAATTGAGACTCCATGTATGGAGAATATAGGGAATCTGTCCAATAAGCAGGGCGGAGAAAATGAGAAATTAATCTTCAAGGTATTAAAGCGTGGTGAGAAGCTGCATCTTGAGGATGCCAAGGAAGAAGCTGATGTAGTGGACTTTGGTATGCGTTATGACCTCACGGTGCCACTTTCCAGATTCTATGCTAATCATGCCAATGATCTTCCTACACCATTTAAGGCACTACAGATTGGTAATGTTTGGAGAGCAGATCGTCCACAGAGAGGTCGTTATCGTCAGTTCACTCAGTGCGATATTGATATCCTCGGTGAGCCAAGTAATTTGGCTGAGATTGAGCTTATTCTTGCAACAACGACAACACTTGGCAAGCTTGGTTTCTCGAATTTTGAGATTCGAATCAATGAACGCCGTATTTTGAAGGCTATGGCGGCTTTTTCCGGTTTTGCAGAAGATTCCTATGATGATGTATTTATCACACTCGATAAGATGGACAAGATTGGCCTTGATGGGGTACGATCAGAACTTCTCGAGCATGGCTATGACAGCGATGCAGTTACGAAGTACCTGGATCTATTCAATGGACTCTCTGATAAGAAAGATGTAGCAAGTGGAGTCTCTTATCTTCTTACTACACTAGGAGACCATCTGGACCCTTCTGTTGCTTCTTCCATGACAGAGATTTCTGATGCTGTTGAGGCAGCAAAGTCAGCTCAGTTTGAACTGGTATTTGATCCAACACTGGTTCGTGGCATGAGCTACTACACGGGTACTATTTTTGAGATTGCAATTCCTGAGTTTGGCGGCTCTTGTGGTGGCGGCGGACGCTACGATGAGATGATAGGCAAGTTCACTGGAAATAATGTTCCAGCCTGTGGTTTCTCCATTGGATTTGAGAGAATTATTCTCCTGCTTATGGAGTCCGACTTTGAGATTCCAGGTCAGGGACACAAGATTGCTTATCTTGTTGATAAGAAATTATCGAGCGAGAAGCTGATTGAAGTTATGAACCAGGCCAAGGCCGCCAGAGAAGAAGGACAGCAGGTCCTTGTGGTTCGTATGAATAAGAATAAGAAGTTCCAGAAGGAACAGTTAGAGGCACAGGGCTACAGCGAATTTGCTGAGTTCTTTGCAGATTAAGAGAGGAGTTTATAGATGGCAGAATCAATGCAGGGCTTACACCGTAGTCATCGTTGTACTGAGGTTTCAAGCCAGAATGTTGGTGAGAAGATTACTGTAATGGGATGGGTACAGAAGCGCCGTAATTTGGGTGCTCTGATTTTCGTGGATTTGAGAGACCGTTCTGGTCTGCTTCAGATCGTATTTGATGAGAATTCGGTTGGAAGCGAGGCCTTTCTTAAGGCGGGCAGTCTTAGAAGCGAGTTCGTAATCGCAGTAGAGGGTATGGTGCAGAAGCGCGCCGCTGCGGTAAATGAGCATCTTGCGACTGGTGACATCGAGGTTGTGGCAACATCTCTTCGTATTCTCTCAGAGTCTGAGGTTCCACCATTTCCAATTGAAGAGAATAGTCAGACCAAGGAAGAACTTCGTCTGAAGTATCGTTATCTTGATCTTCGTCGTCCTGACATTCAGAGAAATCTGATGCTCCGTTCTCGAGTTCTCTTCCTTATGAGAGAATTCATGATGAAGGAAGGCTTCCTCGAGATTGAGACACCAATTCTGTGTAAATCTACTCCTGAGGGTGCAAGAGATTATCTTGTTCCAAGTAGAATTCATAGTGGCAAGTTTTATGCACTGCCACAGTCTCCACAGCTATTTAAGCAGCTTCTGATGGCATCTGGTTATGATCGCTATTTCCAGATTGCTCGTTGCTTCCGTGATGAGGATTTGCGTGCAGATCGTCAGCCGGAGTTTACTCAGGCTGATATGGAGCTCTCCTTTGTGGATATCGATGATGTTATTGATGTCAATGAGAGACTACTTCAGTATCTCTTCAAGGAGACGATTGGACTTGACGTTCAGATTCCATTCAAGCGTATGCCATGGCAGGAGGCTATGGACCGCTTTGGTTCCGATAAGCCGGATACCAGATTCGGTATGGAACTTATTGATGTATCATCTACGGTTGCTGGATGCGGTTTCTCTGTCTTTACATCTGCTCTTGAAGCGGGCGGTTCGGTTCGTGGACTTTGCGTAGAGGGACAGGCTTCCATGCCACGTAAGAAGATTGATAAGCTGGTGGAATTTGCTAAGGGATATGGTGCAAAGGGACTTGCTTATCTTGCAGTAAATGAAGATGGATCCTTCAAGTCATCCTTTGCAAAGTTCATGACAGAAGAGGAGCTATCAAATCTTGTCGCTGCTATGGGCGCGAAAGAAGGTGACCTTCTCTTATTTGCAGCCGACAAGAATAAGATTGTCTGGAATGTGCTCGGTGCAATTCGTCTGGAGCTTGGCGCAGAGCTTGGCCTCATCGATGAGAAGCAGTTTAACTTCCTTTGGGTGACAGAGTTCCCACTTCTTGAGTGGTCTGATGAAGAGAATCGCTTCATGGCGATGCATCATCCATTTACCATGCCTATGGAGGAGGATTGGGACAAGATCGACTCCGACCCAGGTGCAGTTCGTGCCAAGGCATATGATATTGTGTTAAATGGAACAGAAATCGGTGGTGGTTCTGTTCGTATTCATCAGGATGATATTCAGGAGAAGATGTTTGAGGTATTAGGATTTACCAAGGAACGCGCACATGAGCAGTTCGGCTTCCTGCTTGATGCCTTCTCATATGGTGTGCCACCTCATGCAGGACTTGCTTACGGTGTGGACCGCGTGGTTATGCATCTGCTTGGAACGGATAATATCCGTGATGTAATTGCCTTCCCTAAGGTAAAGGATGCATCAGATATGATGACAGAAGCGCCTGGAACAGTAGATGCGAAGCAGCTCGAAGAGCTTAGCATTGCTGTTGTAGCAGAAGAAGAGGAATAAAGAAAACCCCGGTAATAAGTGGCTATGCTCAGCTGCTTGTTACCGGGGCTTTTTATTATTATTATCTTGCGAGGATCTCTAGGATCTCGCCAATATACATGGTGTGGTAGTCGCCATCCTTATACCATTTGTCTTCAATCTCTGGATCTAAGAACTGATCAGGAGTGATCTCGGTCTTACTCATCTTGCGGCAGACCAGGACGAAATTGGCTTCATCAAGAAATGGGACATCCTTGTAGTGGTTGACTTTGAGCTTACATGCAGAGAGCTTGTCTTCATTTCTACCGGACAGAGAGCCTAGAATCTTGAGGTTGGTCTTGTTGGAAGGCGTGTCTTCAAAGAAACATACGGAGAACAGGTCGGAATCATCGATGAGTTCCTTGGTGTAGCGGGACTCTCGTATATATATAGTGGCGACGTCCTTACCCCACATCTCTCCGACGCCACCCCAGGATACGGTCATGGCATTGGTTGTGGTTTTGTTCTCGGCACAGACGGCTGCCCATCGATCGCCAATTAGAACCCAAGGGTTAATCTCAATTACATCTCTTGGATAGGGCTGGAATTTATGCATATTTTGGCCTCCTAAAGCTTTATAGTCTCATTTTATTGTAATTTGACAAAAAATACAAACACCATTTTACTTTCAGATAATTGTGGAAAATAAAGTGGGCTTTTTCTATAATAAAGAAGGAAAAATAAACGAAAAAAGCGATATTTATACGCGGATTTTGATTAGAAGAGGAGAAGAGAATGAAGGAGTTTGATAAGAAGGATTTGCAGGATGATATTCATGTACGCATGGAAGAGAGATTGCAGGAGATTGGAACCAGAACAAGTGTAATCTTGGAACTTGTTGTTGCATTGATTGTTTTTGCAGCGTGCATCGTTGGAATTGTTCATTTGTTCCCGGATTGCCTTAGCCTAATTACATCTTATGCAGGCGGAGACAGTCTGATGGAGTTTATGGAAGAGGTATTCCTTGTTGTTATCGGCATTGAATTCCTGAAGATGCTCTGTAAGCCAACCTCTGAGAATGTACTTGAGACAATTATCTTCCTTGTGGCAAGACATATGATTATTAATACGACAAGTCCACTTGAAGATCTTCTGTCTACCATTGCTATTGTAATGCTTGTAGTTGCTAAGCGTTACCTGCGGCATGTATCAAATAAGGATATTCCATTTCTTGATGGGGTAAGAGTTAAGTCGGTTAAGGCCAAGAAGAAAAAAGAGTAAAAAAAATACAACCATCGCTCGGTTGTATTTCTTCTAAAAGGGGGTTATATAAATATATAAAGGGGAAGCGACATAAGGTACGTCAAAATGGGGGTTACGTCCTTAAGTCGATATTTATTATATAATCCTCACCTGTGTATTACAATAGACTAACCGTACAAAATATACAATAGCGCGCGGTGGAAATTGTGCAGAATGAACAATACAATTCGCGTTAGTGCAAAACAGAGCGATTTTTAGTAGAATGGAAGTATGTTCGATTTATATATAGAAAATATCAAAAATCAGATTGATGTAAGGGCGAATTTGAGTCAGATTCGTGCCTTGCTTAAGGAAGAGGCAGGGAAAGCGGATGCCTTACTTTTGACTCGGAATCTGGATGTGATACTTCATTGTCTAGAAGAGGACGATCCTAAGATTAGGAAGAATACGGCCCTTCTTCTCAAGGATATGTCAGAATACTTAGAGCCGGATGACAGGGCTTATGTTCTGTCTGAACTTCTTAAGGCACTTAAGATGGAAGAGACGCTTTTTGTACAGGGAGCCTATCTTAAGGCTATGACATCGTATGAATACAATACAATACAAGAAGAGCTCGAGAGCAGACTCAGAGAACTTACGGAGCAGACTTGGGAGGATGGCGACCTAAAGCATGTGAGGGAGCAGAAGGCGCTGCTTCATGCTATGCTTCCGAAGGAAGATACGAATGAGACTCTTACGCGTGCAGATCTTCATAAGTCTTATCAGGTTTTGCTTACTGCAGAACCATTTGCCGTTAATTACCTGCTTGAGGAATTCTCAGAAGCCAAGGCCACGCCGCTTGGAGTTCGAACCACTATTAAGTCCTGGAAGAGACTTGATGAGGTTCGGACCTATCAGGAATGCTGGTTCTTAATTCCGGTGAAGAGGGATTATCCGGTGACACTGGACCATACAGCAGAGGCTTTGTTACTATCTGCTTTTCCTCGTATGCTACAGGAATTCTATGGCAAGACAAGTATTTCTTTTCGCCTTCGTATGAGAGGCCGGAAGCCGGAAGAACATTTTGCCAATCAGACCAAACGAATCAGCTTCGAACTGGAAGAACGAAGCCAGGGGCTGCTTCAGAATAAGACTTCAGATTATGATGTGGAGCTCATTCTCATGCAGAAGAAGGATGATTCCTTTTCTCCTTATCTAAGACTTTGCAAGCCAGAGGATCAGCGATTCTCTTATCGAATACATACAGAGGCAACGTCCATGGCGCCAACTAGCGCTTCGGCAGTTATCAGTGCAGTCTCTAAGTATCTACTTTCGGATGCTCAGATCCTCGATCCTATGGCAGGAAGTGGAACGCTCCTTGTTGAGAGGTGTAAGAAACTACCGGCCCGGGAGATTTATGCCATAGATACCTATGCCAAGGCTGTAAATGGAGGCCGAGAAAATGCTGCCAAGGCAGGCCTTAAAGTAAATTATATCAATCGAGATTATTTTGATTTCAAGCATGACTATTTGTTTGATGAGATTTTGACGGAACTCCCTGACCTCTTCCAAAAGGATGCGATGGAGAAGGAGACCTTCTTTCGACATTTCTTCCATAAGTCTCTGGAGGTTACCAGAGAAGGCGCAGTATGGATTTTGATTACTGCTGAGGGGAATCTGTTGAAGAAATATATTAGACTGCATGAGGAACTTAGCTTGGAGCGAGAGATTCCATTTCGTTCTCATGCGTCGATTTATGTGATTAAGAGGAAGTAGATTATGAATCTATCTGGTGTTGACAACCTAAGCGCACAACTGAAGAAGAACCAGCTAGGAGAGATTATTGAGGCACTTCAGAAGCTTCAAGATGATTTTACAAACCTACATCATATCTATGGATATTGTTATCTTAAGAGCATGGGGCAGGTGACCCAGCTATCGGTGTCTACTGAGGAAGAAGCTTATCTAGAGGCTCATTTTCCAGAGGACAAACGTAGGAATCTGTCTCTTATGTTTACGGATGGCAATCTCGAAAATGTAATCACACAATACATGGATGATGATTATTTGCTTCTGCAGGGGATGGCAATTCGGGGGCAGAAGGGCGAGCTTCTTGGAGTCTGGATCATGATGGCGATTATTAAGGAGCGAATTCCGGGTGATATGCTTCTGCCTTCCTGCCTTAGACTTCGAAGCGAGGAAGGACTTGATGAGCTTGTGCTTCTTATTGGCTCGCTTACGTCTCTTTTCATTAAGGAACGAGAGAGGGGCAATCTTCTAAGTGCTAATCTGGGTGAGATTGAATCATCAGAGAAGCAGATGGAGGCTCTTCTTCGCAGGAATTCTGTGATGACAGAGATCCTTAAGATGCTTGAGTCAGAGAATGATTTTGTGAAGACGGCAGAGGATGTTCTTCGCGAGACTGGGACCTATCTTGGAATTTCTTCTTGCAGTCTCTTAAGACTTAATGGCGATGATACGACAGTAGATATGGTGGCTGAGTGGGCTATGAGCCAGGATATGGCCATGCAGCCTACCTTTGGAACGGTAGAGAAGGAAAGCCTTCCTTTTATGACGGGGCGACCATTTACCGTAAGCTCAGAGACCATGATTACAGATGAGTTTATGGAATTCTTCCGTAGATATGATATTTCTGCGGGCATTTTCCTGCCGGTTATGACAAATGGCAGAGCCGGTATGTATCTATGCTTTTCAATGCGTGGAGGGTCGAGAAAATGGACGCTTGAAGAAGTAAAGTTCTTAAATGATGTGAAGAAGGTCCTTCAGTCCATCCTTGATAAGCGAATTACGAATAATTCTTTAGCATCCTCTTATGAGACAATAGAGCAGATTCTGCAGAATTCGGGTTGCGGTATCGCGGTTATCGATATGGTGCGTCAGAGATTTCTCTATACGAATGACACCTTTCGCGAGATGGTCTATGAAGAGTCTGACCGCTATGATCTAGATGGCATCTTAATTCATACGGTTGATTTGCCACAGGAGAAGATGGAATACCAGGCGATTCATGAGAAGAAGTGGTTTGAGATTTCCTTCGGTGCAATTGATTGGATTGATGGTAGAAATGTTCGACTTTGCACAATCTATGACATTACCGAATCCAAGAATTACCAGAAGCGGATGGAACATCAGGCCAATGTTGATTATATGACAGGCCTCCTGAATCGAAAGCGCCTTGAAGCGGATTTGTCTGCAGAGCTTCGTCTTACTAAGCGAAATGACGGAATTGGGGCACTCATTTATATGGACCTTGATGACTTCAAGAATATTAATGATGGCCTGGGTCATGAGATTGGTGACAGGCTTCTTCTGGAAGTGGCACAGGGACTGGAACGAATTGCTGGTGTTCGGATTAATTCCTATCGTGTGGGTGGCGATGAATTCGCCCTTATCATTCCGCATGATCGCATGGGCGAACTTACGACGATTCTTGACAAGCTTCGCAGACTCTTCGAGAGTCCATGGAAGTTAGGAGGTAAGGAATATTATTGCACGACTTCCGCTGGAATTGTTCAGTTTCCAAAGGATGGCGATGATGTAAATATTCTTCTTCGAAGAGCAGACTATGCCCTTCGAGAGGCTAAGGGTCAGGGCAAGAGTCGCTTTGAATATTATAGTGATGAGACTTCAGAGAATACGATCCTAAGACTTGATATGGAACGGGCTCTTCGTAGTGCCGTGGAGAATGGCTGCCGGGAATTCAAGGTTTATTATCAGCCGCTTGTCGATATTACAAAAGAAGGCACTCCTTGCGTAGGCGCGGAGGCTTTGGTTCGCTGGAAATCAGCAGCACTTGGCCTTGTGATGCCATCGGATTTTGTACCTCTCGCAGAGTATCTAGGATTGATCGTTCCAATTGGTGAGCATGTCTTATATGAAGCTTGCACCAGGTGTCGTTATTGGAATGACTTCGGTCATCCGGAATACAAGGTCAATGTGAATCTGTCGGTTATTCAGCTCCTTCAGGGAGATATTGTAGATACAGTTCGACAAGCTTTAGTGCAGACTGGGGTTAATCCGAAGAATGTCACTCTTGAAGTGACAGAGTCACTGGCTATCTCAGATCTCGATTCGATGATGCGGATTCTTGAGAGTCTGCGTGATCTGGGTGTGCGCGTGGCACTTGACGATTTTGGTACTGGCTATTCTTCACTCAGCTATATCCGTTCCTTGCCGCTTGATACGATTAAGATTGATAAGACCTTTGTGAATCATGTGGGCGAGGATGATTTCTCAGATGCTTTTGTGGAGACAGTGTCAAAGCTTGCAGATTCCATACATGTAGATGTCGTGGTTGAGGGTGTAGAAGAAAAGGTGCAGGCAGAAGCGCTGAAGGGAATGGATGTAAGCATCATTCAGGGCTTCCTATATGATAAGCCACTTTCTCAAGAAGATTTTGAAGCGAAGTATTTGATATAAAATGGCAATATTAATCTATCCAGAATATGTTAAGAATTTCACATGTATAGCTTCCGCTTGCCAGCATACCTGCTGTGCGGGCTGGGAGATTGATATTGATGAGGACAGCCTTCTGTATTATCAGTCTCTGCCGGGGGCAATGGGAGACAGGCTTCGCGCTTCTATCGAGGAGGATCATTTTCGATTGGATGAAGAGGAGAGGTGTCCTTTTCTTAGGCAGGATGGCCTATGCGACATGGTACTTGAACTTGGAGAGGATTCCCTTTGCCAGATTTGTAGTGACCATCCGAGATTTTATAATTTCTATGAGGCCTCTGGGACCCTTGGAGAAGAAGGAGACATGGCTTCTTGCGAAGTTGAAGAGCTTGGAATTGGGATGGCATGTGAGGAAGCAGGTAGACTGATTCTCTCAGGACATGGCCTGATGCTTCTTCTGATTCGGGAAGAGAATCAGGAGGAACGTGTTCTTACAGATTCTGAGATTATGAGTCTTCCGATTGCATCTCGCCAGCTTCTTATGAAGAGAGTGGAGGAAGCGGGCTCTATTGATGATGCCATGGATCTGCTCTGCCCGGGATTCTTATCTGAGGTTAAGTTGCCTCATGGTGGACTTTCACTGATTGATGAATTCTTGAATCTTGAGATAAATGAAGCATCCTGGAGAGAGAACTTGATTGATCTTGAGAGGAATTTATCTTATATCTTATCGCGTAGAGCAGATTTTTTGTCTTATTATGCGGCTGAACCAAGTCGCGGCTGCTGCACGAATGAATATAAGCAGCTCATCTATTACCTTCTCTATCGATATGAATCCACTTACGGAGATGATATGGCTTCCCTGGGGAGATTTATCTGTAAGTCGGTATTTTTAATTCAACTATTAGATACTTGGAAATGGTGCCGCAGTCTGATTCTTAGACAAGAAGAGCAGGTGGAGATTTGCCGCGCTTTCTCGGAAGAAATCGAGTATTGCATAGAGAATGTAGATGCGCTGATGAGATAGGAAATAAAAAAACGAGGTCCTATGACCTCGTAAAACTGCAAAAGAAAATGCAGGAGATGGGACTTGAACCCACACGATATTGCTACCACAGGCACCTGAAGCCTGCGCGTCTGCCAATTCCGCCACTCCTGCACGCAAATAGTATTCTACTTGTTTTGCTTTTCAGTGTCAACAAGTTTTTTGGAGAATGAGAATTTGCGACTCGTGGGAAGATAGGATAGACTAGAGATATGATTACAAGTAATAAGAATACGAATGTGAAATCAGTGATTTCCCTTCGCGATAAGGCTAAGGTAAGGCGCAGTGAGGGCTTATTTTTGGCTGAGGGGATTCGCATGGTCCTAGAGACACCAAAGGAACTCCTAAGGGACCTCTATTTGGCAGAAAGCATACTATTAGACTCTGAGAAGAGAAGACAGGTTGAAGCATACCTTGATTATAATTTGGATGAACTTACGGGGTGCGATGAGATTTCCTTGTCTCCTAATATTCGCATTTTTCTGGTGTCGGATGATGTCATGAAGACTATGTCTGATACACTAACCCCGCAGGGGATACTTGCTGTGATAGTGCAACCGAGCTATAGTCTGGATGAGATTTTGAACAGGAAGCCGGCACAGCTGCTTGTTCTAGAACATATCCAGGATCCGGGTAATCTTGGCACCATGTTTCGTACTGCAGAAGGGGCTGGGACGAGCGCGATTCTCATGACCAGAGATACAGTAGACCTCTTCTCGCCGAAGGTTATTCGCTCTACCATGGGCAGCATTTATCGGATGCCTTTTTTGGTTGTGGATGATTTGGCGCAGACGATTCATTTATTACAAGAAGACGGTATCCAATTTTTCGCGGCTCATCTTAAGGGAGAGACGAATTATGATCTTATGGATTATCAGGGGCCGACAGCCTTTCTTATTGGAAATGAGGGAAATGGTCTAAGCGACGAGATAGCTAAGTGCGCAGATAAGTATATACGAATTCCTATGGGTGGACAGTTGGAATCCTTGAATGCAGCCATGGCAGCGGGGATTCTTATGTATGAGGCAGCTAGACAGAGGAGACAGTAGAATTGCAATTTTGGTTTAAGATGTGGCAGGATAACCACCTGCTTTCGGATATTACGATTGATCGATTAGAGGATGATACGAGAACACACAAGATATTTCATGCTCTTGATGAAGCATGTTTGGCTTTTGATCTGGGGCATCCCATTTGGCTTGACAAGAATGTCAGCGAGTTGAAGCGTTCAGGCAAGACGAGATTTAGCCAGGACAATTTTGTAGAAGAGGTTCCTTTTGATTATGTGGAACTTCATATTCTGGAGGAAGACTGAGATGGAAGAAAATGAATACATGAATGAGACTGTCGACTCTTGGAATGCAGTGATGCTTCTCTATAATTCCGCTCTGAAGGAGATGGAGACCAAGATTCAGGTCTTGAATGAAGAGTTTAAGCATGTGCATCAATATAATCCTATTGAATATGTGAAGACTAGAATTAAGGCGCCGGACAGTATTTCGAAGAAGCTTAGAAAGTATGGTCTCGATGATTCCATCGAGAATATGACTCGTTATTGCAATGATATCGCTGGTGTACGTATTGTTTGCTCATTTTCTTCAGATATCTATCGCCTCGCAGATATGATTGGTCGGCAAAATGATATTACAGTTCTGTCTGTAAAGGACTACATTAAGCAGCCTAAGCTTAGTGGCTATAAGAGTTATCATATGATTGTTACGGTTCCAATCTTTCTGTCGGATCGAGTGGTTCCAACCAAGGTTGAGATACAGATTCGTACGATTGCCATGGATTTCTGGGCTAGCTTGGAGCACAAGATTTATTATAAGTTCGAAGGAAATGCGCCAGAATATATAAGCAGGGACCTGCGGGAATGCTCTTCGATGGTCTCCATGCTTGATGCGAAGATGCTTTCGTTAAATGAAGCAATTATGGAGGCAAAGGGAGAGGTGTTAGATCCGGAAGAGGTTCGAATTGATCTGAGCGAAGAAATGGAATCCTGTCTGGGAAGCCTTACCTCACTTCCGAATAGAGAATCGGACAAACTTTAAGTCTTGTATTAACTTTCTTCTCGTTACATCCGATAAGTATTATAGAAAGTTACTTTGCAAGGATGCATATAATTTGAGGAGGGAACCTTATGGATATTTCATCTATTACAAATGCTGCACTTAGCGCAAATGCTTTAAAGTCCAGCGTTAAATCAGAGGGTAAGACGGAGAGCTCAACTAGCTCAAGCTTTTCTGATACTGCTGCAGTTTATGAGAAATCTTCTGATACAGTATCTACGACGAAGAAGGATTACAGTGCAATTGTTGCCAAGATGAAGGCAGATACCGAGACGAGAGCCAATCAGCTTATGAATATCGTGAAGGAGACGATGTCTAAGCAGGGCAAGACTCTTGCAACAGCGGATGATGTCTGGTCCTTTCTGGCATCAGGGGAGCTTGGAACAGTCTCTGAAGCCGCGGTTAGACAGGCACAGGAGGATATCTCAGAGAATGGATATTGGGGCGTGGATCAGACGTCCTCACGAATCGTAGATTTTGCAATTGCCTTAAGTGGAGGGGATACCTCCAAGGCTAATACCATGATTGAAGCTTTCAAGGAGGGATTTCGCCAGGCAACCGGTGCTTGGGGCAAGACTTTGCCATCGATATCATCAGATACCTATGACGCAGTTATGGACAAATTTGATCAGTGGGTAAATGGAACCTACGAGAGCTGATTTTTTCTTTCCTTTCTTTTTCCATAATCATCCGAAGGGGGCACTTCTAGTGTAGAAGTGCCTTTTTCGGGCACTTTTTCTTGTTAGTTCAACCTAACAACTATTGCATATTGTACTTAAAAATGATAAAATGCACTTTGTATACAATAAACCCTTAAGAACAAAAGGCGATATTATGAAAGAAATTACAGTGAAGGCCCTTGGTAAAATCAACATTGGCCTGGATGTAACCGGCATTAGAGAGGACGGCTATCACTTGGTTCGCATGATTATGCAGACAGTGGATCTCTATGATACAGTTGAGATTAAAGAGACTGCGGACTCTAGTGTGACGATGACTTGTAATAAAGAGGATGTACCTCTTGATGAGAGCAATCTTTGTGTGAAGGCTGCTCGTCTTATGATGGAGAGATATCATTTGACAGGTGGCTATCATATTAATCTGACCAAGCGAATTCCTGTTGCTGCAGGAATGGCTGGTGGAAGTTCTGATGCAGCAGCGGTAATTCGCGGAATTAATGCATTAGAAGGACTTAAGATATCTGACGAGGAATTGATGGAGCTTTCTCTTCCAATTGGTGCAGATGTTCCTTATTGTATCGTTGGTGGAACCATGCTTGCGGAAGGAATTGGAGAAGAACTGACAGAGCTTACGGATTTGTCAGGGATTCATGTGCTCATTGCAAAGCCTCCTATTGCTGTGTCTACAAAGGAGGTATATCAGGCACTGGATTCTACGGATGGAATCATTCATCCTAATATCGATGCGCTGATGGCTGCGGTAGAGAAGAAGGACGTCGATTCTATTTGTGAGAATATGGGCAATGTCTTAGAGGATGTGACGATTCCTCTTCATAGCGAGGTTGCAAGGCTTAAAATGCTAATGGAAGAGGGTGGAGCGTTAAAGTCCATGATGAGTGGCAGCGGTCCAACTGTGTTTGGCATATTTGATGATCCAAGTCGTATGGAAGACTGCCTTAAGACGGTTCGAAATAGTGGCCTGACTGAGATGGCGATTGCTACTACAATGTGTAAATATTAGGAGGGGATATTAATGGGTGAAGATTTAGAGTTAAATATGGATGCCTATCTTCCACTTAGGGATGTGGTGTTTCAGACTCTTAGAAATGCAATTCTTAAAGGGGAATTGAAGCCTGGAGAGCGGTTGATGGAGATGCATCTTGCCAATAAGCTGGGGGTTAGCCGTACACCAATTCGTGAAGCAATTCGTATGCTTGAGCAGGAAGGACTTGCTGTGACAATTCCTAGAAAGGGCGCACAGGTCGCTCAAATGACGGAGAAGGATCTTGAAGATGTACTTGAGATTCGAGATGCGCTTGATGAGCTTGCGGTGACGCGTGCCTGTGAGAAGATTAGTGATGAGGAAATCGCAGAGCTTAGAACCGTCATGAAGACCTTTGAAGAGGCGGCTGAGAGCAAAGATGTGAGACGGATTGTTGAGGCGGATGAGAGCTTTCACAATGTAATCTATGAGGCGACAGATAATCCGAAGTTAGAACTCATTGTAAATAATCTACGCGAGCAGATGTATCGTTATCGCTATGAATATGTGAAGGATAATGCGGATTATAATCAGTTAATTGCAGAACATAAGGCAATTATCGATGGATTAGAACGCAAGGACCAGGACTTTGTGAAGCAGATTATGCATACACATCTGAAGAATCAGGTAGATGCGGTCAGAGATGTGATTCGCGGACAGATTGAGGGCTAGGTTCTTATGATAAAGGATGTGATGATTTATATTAGATCAGAGCAGGAGTCAGAAGGTGAAGATTCAGCTATAACCCAGGAAGTCCCTGGCATTATTTCGAAGCAGGATGACAAGATTTTCCTTCGTTATGAGGAAGAGATGGAAGGCGCATCTGACAAAGTGAAGACACTTCTCAAGATTCAGGGAACTACGCTTCATCTAAAGAGAACTGGTGGAGTTCGTACAACGATGAACTTTCAGCCACATATGGTTACGACCTCTGAATATTTTATGCCTATGGGTCAGCTTCATTTTAAGGTATATACGGAGGAACTTGTGATTCTTTCGGAAGAAGAATCCCTGGAGATTATGCTTCGCTATACCTTATCGTCAGAGGAAGAAGTCCTGTCGAAGAATACGCTTTCGATTCGCGTGGTATAGTGGGCTTGCCTTTGTTGATTTGATTTATGAAATAAGAAACCCCGAACTGTGAGGATAACTTATCTTGGATAAGCGCTTCTCACGGTTCGGGGCTTTTTAATTGAAATGAAAGCAAAGAAATTTATTTGTCGTTCTTTGCAGCTCTCTGCTCCTTCATCTGACGATTGTACCAAGCACGAAGGCCTTTCTTCTTCTTCTGGTCTTCTGGAGCAGTCTTCTTGCCGTGAAGTCCGCGAACAGATGTGATATAGAGGCCAGAAACCATTGCCTTTACTTCCTTCTTCACAGGAACATCATCAAAGATTGCTGTATCACAGATGAGGTTCAGAGTCTGTGGACCAACCTTGGCTTTAACGATTGGAAGCTTGGCACGCTTGGCATACCATGGGGTCTGCGCAAGGACTGCATCTGGAAGACCGGCATCCTTGATCTTCATCATCTTCTTGTCAATGATTAACATAGAAACCTGCTGGGCTGCAGCTGCAAGCTGAGCATCCTGTTCGTCACGCTTCTTCTCGGCTTTCTTGCCCAGAAAATATAATAAAATTGTTACACCAATGATGACTGCAGTTACGATAAGCAGTACAATGGTGACTGTTGGAATAGCTAATAGCATACCTTAATCCTCCCAAAATAATATCTTTTGAATTGTAGCAGATGAGACCCCAAAAAGCAATATTACCAGAAGGCTAAAAGAGGGGTTTTTATTTGAAGTTACTTATGTTATAATTGCCGAAAAGCGCAATATCTTTTATGAATAAAGGAGATCGATATTATGAAACATGTTAAGACTCTTAATACTAAGAAGCTTCAGAACACAGTAAAGACTGGTGGATGTGGCGAGTGCCAGACATCTTGTCAGTCAGCATGCAAGACAAGCTGTACTGTTGGTAACCAGTCTTGCGAGCATAAGTAAGATTCTTTTTGCAGAATACTTCTGCACTTGATGACAAGGGCCGTCCGCTTTTTGGCGTACGGTCATTTGTTTGTTATAAGGTTATTATTTATTTTTTTGTAATAACCGTTTCTTATTAGAAAGCGAGGATTGTACTTGTGATACATCAGTACAAGAATAATGGCTACAATATTGTAATGGATATTAATTCCGGTGCTGTGCATGTGGTAGATGATACTACCTATGACATGATTGCACTTCTTGAAGGCAAGATGCAGGGGACCATTTCTAAGACAGAAGAGGTTCCAGGCAGAATGGAAGAGCTAAGAGAGGAGACTTTGCGGGAGATGTCATCTAATATAGATGCGTCCGCAGAGGAACTTTCCGAGATTTACGAGGAACTTCTTCTTCTTGCGAAGGATGGCACTTTATTTACGGAAGATGCCTATAAGCACAGAGTGATGGATTTTAGCAACCGAGAGACGGTTGTGAAGGCTCTTTGCCTTCATATTGCGCATGACTGCAATCTCTCCTGCAAATATTGCTTTGCAGAAGAGGGAATGTATCATGGACAGAAGGCTGAATGGATGCCTTTTGAGGTGGGTAAGCAGGCCCTGGATTTTCTGATTGCAAATTCCGGCAATCGTCATAATCTGGAGGTTGATTTCTTCGGTGGAGAGCCACTTATGAATTGGCAGGTTGTGAAGGATCTGGTCGCATATGGACGTGAGCAGGAGAAGATTCATGACAAGAATTTCCGCTTTACTCTAACGACAAATGGTGTTCTTCTAAATGACGAGATTATGGAGTTTGCCAACAGAGAGATGGCCAATGTTGTCCTGTCTACAGATGGAAGGCCACAGATTCATAACATGATGCGTCCATTTCCAAGTGGTGCGGCATCGTCAGAGCTTGTTATGCCGAAATTCAAGAAATTTGCGGACTCTCGTAATCAGGATAAGTACTATGTTCGTGGCACATTTACCAGGAATAACTTAGACTTTGCCGAAGATGTTCTATATCTTGCCGATCAGGGCTTCAAGCAGATCTCGGTTGAGCCTGTTGTTGCCAAGGATACTGACGATTATGCACTTAGAGAAGAGGACCTGCCGACTCTCTTTGCTGAATATGATAAGCTTGCTGCCGAGATGGTGAGACGCCATGGCAGTGAGGAGGATTTCAATTTCTTCCATTTCATGATTGACTTGGAGGGCGGTCCTTGTGTCTACAAGAGACTCTCTGGCTGCGGTTCGGGTACAGAGTACCTGGCAGTTACACCACGTGGTGATCTCTATCCATGTCATCAGTTTGTTGGCAATGAGGACTTCCTCATGGGTAATGTCTGGGATGGCGTGAAGAGAGAAGATATTCAGAGTGAATTTAAGAATTGCAATGTATATGCCAAGGAGAAGTGCTCGAATTGCTTCGCCAGATTCTATTGTTCTGGTGGTTGTGCTGCGAATTCATATAATTTCCATGGTGACATTCACGATGCCTATGATGTGGGCTGTGAGCTTCAGAAGAAGCGAATTGAGTGTGCAATCATGATTAAGGCGGCTACTGCTGCAAATGAAGGGTAAAAGGGAGGATTACAATTCATGAAACGAATGAAAAAGGGAAAGGCAACAGGACTTTTTATTGTCTTTCTTGCATTACTTGCACTGTTTTCTTATCTAACAGTCGACATTATGAGATCTACGGTCAAGGGTTCTGGCTCTAACATTAAGCTTGGACTGGACCTTGCAGGTGGCGTTTCCATTACCTATCAGGTTGTTGGAGAGGAACCTACTGATGAAGAGATGAGTGATACGATCTACAAATTACAGCAGCGTATTCAGTCAGAACTCTCTTCAGATAACGCAACGACAGAGGCTTCTGTCTATCAGGTTGGTACAGACCGTATCACGGTTGAGATTCCTGGTGTTTCTGATGCCAATGCCCTGCTTGAGGAGCTTGGAAATCCTGGTCAGATTTATTTCATTTCTCAGACGGATGCAGATGGTAACACCAACTATAACTATGACAGCTCTGTTGGCAATTACGTTCTGAATTATGAGATTGAGGATTTGATTGCAAATGGTTCCGTCGTTGTAACTGGTTCAGATGTTACATCAGCAACAGCATCCTATTATTCTAACCAGACAACAGGCGCAGCTGAGCCAATCGTAGAGATTTCTCTCTCTAAGTCTGGTGCTGAGGCTTTTGCAACAGCAACGACTGCAGCTGCAGCAGCTGGTGAGTCTATCGGTATCTATTATGATGGAGAGTTCGTATCCGTACCTAGCGTCAATGAAGCAATTACAGATGGTAACTGCATGATCTCAGGTATGAGCGATTATGAGGAAGCTTCCAGTCTTGCTTCCTACATCAGAATTGGTGGACTGGACTTAGAGCTTACAGAATTACAGTCTGAGGTTGTAGGAGCACAGCTTGGTTCAGATGCTCTGTCAACATCGATTCTTGCAGCAGCAATTGGTCTTGCTATTGTGATTATCTTCTTAATCTTTATGTACCTTGTTCCAGGTGCTATGGCATCACTTGCCTTAATCCTGTATACAGGTCTTATGATTTCGCTTATTTATGCCTTTGATATTACACTTACCCTGCCTGGTATTGCTGGTATTATCCTATCCATTGGTATGGCGGTTGATGCAAATGTTATTGTATTTGCTCGTATCAAGGAGGAGATTGGCGCTGGAAGATCTGTTGCCAATGCTATGGATATTGGTTATAAGAAGGCAATGTCAGCAATTGTAGATGGTAATATTACTACTCTTATTGCATCTGCAGTTCTTTATTTCCTGGGTTCAGGAACAGTGAAGGGCTTTGCAACAACACTTGCACTTGGTGTAGTGCTATCCATGTTTACAGCTCTTGTTGTGACCAGATTCCTTATGAATATCTTCTATGCCTTTGGCGTGAGAGATGCCAAGTTCTATGGACGTGCCAAGAAGATGAAGGATGTTCATTTTGTTGGCAAGCGTGGTTGGTTCTTCGGTATTTCCCTCGCATGTGTTGCAGCAGGATTCATTGCTATGGGAATTCATGCTGGAATGGGCGACAAGTCATTGAATTACAGCCTTGAGTTCTTGGGCGGTACTTCTACAACAGTTGATTTTGGCGAGGAGCTAAGCTTATCTGATATCGACGATCAGGTGGTGCCTATCGTATCAGAGGTGACAGGAGATAATGATATCCAGACAACCAAGGTAGATGGCGGTACTTCTGTAATCATTAAGACTCGTACTCTAGAGCTTGATGAGAGAGAGGCAATGAATCAGGCGCTTGAGGAGAACTTTGGCATTGATGAGGAAGCTATTTCATCTGAGAACATTTCATCTACTATTTCTTCAGAGATGAGATCAGAATCTCTTATTGCAGTGCTTGTTGCAGCATTCTTCATGCTTATCTATATTTGGCTACGATTCAAGGATCTTCGATTTGCATCAAGTGCCATTATTGCACTTCTTCATGATGTGCTTGTAGTACTTGCACTTTATGCTGTTGCTCGTATTTCGGTTGGCTCTGCATTTATTGCATGTATGTTGACTGTTATTGGATATTCTGTTAATGATACTATCGTTATCTTTGATCGAATTCGTGAGAACCTGGTGGGACTTAAGAAGCAGGATGAGACATCTCTTCGTGAGATAGCGGATCGCTCCATCACAGAGACTTTGTCACGTTCGCTTAGTACTTCATTTACCACAGCGGTAATGGTACTTATGCTTCTTATCCTTGGAACTTCATCCATTCGTGAATTTGCACTTCCACTTCTTGTGGGTGTACTTTGCGGTACTTATTCTTCTATCTGTATTGCAACAGAACTCTGGTACGTGATGAAGGTTCGCATCAAGGCGAAGTCTAAGAAATAGGAATAGGAAAAGAAAAGGAAAAGAGAAGGAGAAAGATTATGTACACGTATGAAGACATCTTAACTGTCGACCCTGAAATTGCAGGCGTTATTCGAGAAGAGTATGATCGCCAATCAGATCATATTGAACTGATTGCTTCAGAGAACTGGGTTAGTCCCGCTGTTATGTCTGCCATGGGTTCTGTCTTAACCAATAAGTATGCAGAGGGTTACCCTGGTAAGAGATATTATGGTGGATGCGAGGTTGTGGACAAGGCAGAAGAATTGGCACGTGAGCGTGCCAAGGAGCTCTTTGGCTGTGAGTATGTCAATGTTCAGCCTCATTCAGGAGCTCAGGCTAATATGGCCGTTCAATTCGCTGTTCTTAAGCCTGGCGATACCGTTATGGGAATGAATTTGGATCATGGCGGACATTTGACACATGGTTCACCTGCCAATTTCTCAGGAACATATTTTAATATTGTGCCTTACGGGGTCAATGAGAATGGCCTTATTGATTATGATGAGGTGGCTCGTCTTGCTAGAGAATGCCATCCTAAGATGATTATTGCTGGTGCTTCTGCTTATGCACGTGCCATTGACTTCAAGAAGTTCCGTGAGATTGCTGATGAGGTTGATGCAGTTCTTATGGTAGATATGGCTCATATCGCAGGTCTTGTTGCAGCAGGACTTCACGAGTCACCGGTGCCATATGCGGATATTGTGACGACTACAACACATAAGACGCTTCGTGGACCAAGAGGCGGCATGATTATGGCTACAAATGAGGCCAATGAGAAGTATAACTTCAACAAGGCAGTCTTCCCAGGAACGCAGGGTGGCCCACTTATGCATGTAATTGCCGCTAAGGCAGTTTGCTTCAAGGAGGCGCTTGAACCATCCTTCAAGGAATATCAGAAGCAGATCATTTCAAATGCTTCTGCACTCTGCAAGGGACTTCAGGCTCGTGGAATTAAGATTGTATCGGATGGCACAGATAATCACCTGATGTTAGTGGATCTGACACCATTTGATCTGACTGGCAAGGCTGTAGAGAAGCTTCTCGATGAGGCACATATAACTGCTAATAAGAATACCATTCCAAATGATCCAAAGTCTCCATTTGTCACATCTGGACTTAGACTCGGAACACCTGCGGCTACAAGCAGAGGATTGAAAGAAGACGATATGGATCAGGTGGCAGAGGCAATTTCACTTGTCATCAAGGAAGGCGAGGCTGGTGTGCCTAAGGCGAGAGAAATTGTTGCATCCATCGTGGCCAAGTATCCGCTTCCGGGAGAATTTTAATTTAATTTTTAGACAACTCCCCAAAAGTGCTTGAAAAAGGATTGGATTATTGGTAGGATAATAGTAACTATTAGGCAGATTGCCTTAGTAACTGGAAAAGGAGTAATGTATGGCTAAGAGAATACTGATCGTTGATGATGCTGCGTTTATGCGAATGATGCTTAAGGATATCCTGACCAAGAATGGTTTTGAGGTAGCTGGTGAGGCTGAGAACGGTGAGGATGCTTATAACAAGTACAAAGAACTCAATCCTGATGTAGTTACAATGGATATTACAATGCCGAATGTAGATGGACTTCAGGGCCTGAAGATGATTATGGGTGAGTTTCCAGATGCAAAGGTTATTATGTGTTCTGCAATGGGACAGCAGGCTATGGTTCTTGAGGCTATTCAGTCAGGTGCCAAGGACTTTATCGTTAAGCCATTTGATGCTGATCGTGTATTAGAAGCAGTGAATAAGATCGCTTAGTTACTTTATGAGTATAGAGAAGCCCTAACATGTTAGGGCTTCTTTTTCTTATGCCAAGAATTATGTGGGAAGAGGAATATTATGTCAGAGAAGAATTATAATTTTTTTGCTACGGTCTCCAGAATGAAATACATTGAGCGCTGGGCTCTCATGCGAAATTCCAGAACAGAGAATTTGTCAGAGCATTCACTTGATGTTGCTATGATTTCACATGCTCTTTGCATGATTGGAAATGTAAGATATAGCAGAAATTTGGATGCATCCAAGGCTGCCTTGATTGGCCTATATCATGATACATCTGAGATTATTACAGGTGACATGCCAACTCCGGTGAAGTATTACAATGCGGATATCAAGGATGCTTATAAGGAGATTGAAGCAATTGCGGAATCCAAGCTCCTTCATCAGCTGCCGGAAGATTTGCGACCAGCCTTTGAAGAGATTTATCGTCCACTCGATACAGAGGATGAGATCTATATGAGAAGACTGGTGAAGGCAGCCGATAAGCTGTCAGCCTTAATTAAGTGTATGGAAGAGAAGAATGCAGGAAATGGGGAGTTTCGTCTGGCGGAGGAATCTACTTGGAAATCCATTCATGCTCTGGAGGATGAGCTTCCAGAGGTTTCGGATTTTGTTAGGGAGTTCCTGCCATCCTATGGTAAGACTTTGGACGAATTAATTTAGGCAGAATTCGTCTTATCGAGATCATTTAACAGATTGTTCACAATATCATCTTATACTATGACTTGCAATTGTAACAAAATTAGGCTATACTTGTTACAGATTTGTTACGAAATGTTAATTTTTATGGAGGAAGTCATGCATAAGAAGTTAGCACAGGCGATTGCTTGTACCTTATCCGTCACATTGATGTTTTCTGTTGCTGTTGTGAACCAGTCAGATGATGCAGCAACTACAACATCAGTTACCTATGAATATGCTGAGGCAGCAAGTCCTTATGCTGGAATTTCTTATTCTATGGCATCTACTCTTGATACTTCGGTGTCTGAGGACATTGTTCTATCTGAGACAGTGACATCTACTGTTGCTGCAACAGAGGAAGCAATTGCGTCTGGTGCGACCAATGAAGAGGTTGCGGAGACTACAGTTGCTACTGCATTTGCCACATCGGATTTCTCCAATATTGGAATCGCTACAGTAGATGATTATGTCAATGTGCGTTCAGAGGCGAATGCGGATAGCGATTCTGTTGGTAAGCTTCATTCTGGTGACGCGGCAATTGTCCTATCTGAGTCAGAGGATGGCTGGTATCAGGTGATTTCTGGTTCCTTTACAGGATATGTTAGCTCTGATTATCTGTCTGTAGGCGACGAGGAGACCATCTCTGATGCAGGAACACTTACAGCTACAATTGGTACTGAGACGCTTAAGGTTCGTACGGATGCTGCAGAGGATGCCTCCGTTCTTACCCTTGTTGCAGGAGAGGATGAGTATGTTGTTGTGGATGATTCTGTAGACGGCTGGGTTCAGATTAAGACAGCGGATGGAGAGGGCTATGTGAGCTCAGATTATGTGGATGTGACATATGATTTCTCATACGGCGAATCCGCAGAGGAAGAAGCAGCCAGATTAGAAGCTGAAGAGGCAGCAAAGGCTGCATCGAAGTCTAGCTCCAGCCGGACCTATGCGAATGACGCTGCAACCAGTTACAAGGCAGCAAGCGGATCAGATGGTGCGTCTGTTGTTTCATATGCCTGCCAATTCGTTGGTAATCCTTATGTGGCAGCTGGTACATCTCTTACGAATGGAGCGGATTGCTCAGGTTTTGTTATGAGTGTATATGCAGCATTTGGTGTGAGTCTTCCACATTCTTCTTCGGCTATGCGTAGCTGTGGTACTGGAGTAGACGTCTCTTCCATGCAGGCCGGAGATATTGTTTGCTATAGTGGACACGTAGGAATCTACGCGGGCAATGGCATGATTGTGAATGCTCTGAATTCTAGAAATGGTATTACTTACACAGATGTGAACTATAAGTCTATTATTTGTGTAAGAAGAATTTTTAACTAGATTAAGTTCTTACTGGATGTTATAATCCTTATAACTTAGGATTTATTTTGGTTAGAAGGAGTCGAAGCATGGCATCAGAGAGCGCGATTCAGAAGGCAGCCGATGACATTGTGAAGGCGGCTGAGACAGATATGGCAGAGGTTATGGCTGAACAGGATGAACATGGTCAGGCGCTTCGTATGACGAAGTTCTCGAATAAGAGGACCTGGGTCTACGAGGATGGTTATCGCAAGGATATGACTGACGAGAACTAGATTCTTATTTTATTTATCTGTGATTTTGAAGGAGAATGTACTTTATGTACATTCTTTTTTTGCTATAATAGAAGGGATTACGGAAAAAGGAGAAAGATTATGGATATTGTATGTTTGGATTTGGAAGGTGTGCTTGTACCGGAGATTTGGGTTGCCTTTGCTGAGGCAAGTGGAATTCCCGAACTCAAGAAGACGACGAGAGATGAGCCAGATTATGATAAGCTCATGACTTGGAGACTTGATGTATTGAAGGAGCATGGACTTGGCTTGAAGGAAATTCAGGAGACAATCGCGACAATTGATCCACTTCCTGGCGCAAAGGAATTCTTAGATGAACTTAGAAGCAAGACTCAGGTTGTTATCATTTCCGATACATTTACACAGTTTGCAAAGCCCCTGATGGCTAAGTTATCCTATCCTACAATCTTCTGTAATGAGTTAGTTGTGGCAGAAGATGGTCAGGTGACCGGTTATAAGATGCGATGCGAGAAGTCTAAGTATACGACAGTGAAGGCACTTCAGTCATGCGGCTTTGAGACGATTGCATCGGGAGACAGTTATAATGATCTTGGAATGATTGAGGCTAGTAAGGCAGGATTTCTATTTCGGACAACAGAGGAGATCAAGGCAGAATATCCTAATCTTCAGGCTTTTACAGAATATAATGAATTGCTTCGTGCAATTGATGAGGTCTTATCATAGATGAGGTAGAAGATGCTACATAAGTTAAAGGAATTTTTTGGAATTGGCGTGGATCGCCAGGTTAGGGAACTATTAGACCACAGCAATATGCGTGTGGGATTTTTTGTGACGCCACTTTCCTTCGCGACCCAGGTTTATTTTATTATTAAGATGATTATGGATTCCTTTGCACCGGGTGCAACGAGTGAAGATATCGCAAATGTTGAGAATCGTATAATTGTTTATTCACTGATTGCCCTGGTTTGTGCGGGCTTTTTCGTGGTTTCCTTTCTATATATTACAGGAAGGTATCGAAATCACTATCTGTCTGCTTTCGCAACAGGGTTATATGTTATTTTTGCAGCTATCTATGCCATATATATCGGTCGCGTGGATTTCGAACAGGGGTTAGAGCTTCTCATTTTCCCTACTGTTATATTTTTCATGGTAGCGATATTTGTGATGCATCCACTGTTTGCAATTCCATTCCTTGCGATTAGCTTCTATATTTTCTTCTATCTTCTATATAATATTCGACCACTGCAGGGTGAGAATTATTTCAATTATATGGTCACACTGGGAGTGGCGATTGCGGTAGCCCTGATTCATTATAACGAGAGACGCTTCCAGGCGAAGAGCCAGGTTGCAATTGGCAAGGTTGCATATTTAGATCGACTGACTGGGCTTCCTAATATGAATGGTTTCCGCAGAGAAGCAGAAGGTGCCTTAAGGACGAATCGTTTCAAGAATAAGCCGTATGGATATATCTATATAGATATTCTTAATTTCAAGGGCTATAACGAGAAATATGGCTTTGAAGCAGGAAATACAGTTCTTCGCCAGCTTTCAGACATCCTGGGGACAATCTTTGGTGCAGATGCTGTAATCTGTCGATATTCAGGCAATCATTTCGTGGTTATGACAGATATGGAGAATACGGAGCATAAGATCCGTAAGGTGCGCTCGCTCCTTCAGGAGAAGCATAAGGGAGAGCATCTGGAGATTCGCGCAGGTATCTATATTGCCAAGAAGAATGATGATAATGTACTCTTTGCTGCAGACAAGGCCAAGACAGCTCTTGACCTTATGACGAAGAATCATGAGAATATCTTTAATTATTTTGATCTGAAGCTTTCGAATCGGTTCAAATTGCAGCAGTATATTGTAGATGAACTTGATATGGCTCTTGCCAGGAATTACGTTCAGGTATACTATCAGCCAGTGGTTCGTACTATGACAGGAGAGGTCTGCGGGGCAGAAGCACTTGCCAGATGGAATGATCCAGAATATGGCTTCCTGTCACCGGCGGATTTCATAGAGGTACTCGAACAGAATCGACTTATCTATAAGCTGGATACCTATATCATCGAACAGATTTGCAAGGATATGGACCATCTTCGAAGGATGGGACAAGAGGACTGCATTGTGCCGGTTTCTTTCAATCTGTCCAGGGTGGATTTTGAACTTATGGATACGGTGGCAGTCTTAGAAGAGATGTGTAGTCGCTATGATATTCCAAAGGATATGATTCATGTAGAACTTACGGAGTCAGCCTTGATTGGTAACAAGGATTTCTTGCAGACCGAGATACAGAGACTTCATAGACATGGCTTCGAGGTTTGGATGGATGATTTTGGCTCTGGCTATTCTTCGCTGAATGTATTGCAGGATTTTGACTTCGATGTTCTGAAGATTGATATGGTATTCCTTAAGAATTACGATACTAATCCTCGGTCGCGGAAGATTCTCACCTCTGTGATTGATATGGCAAGGAAGCTTGAGATTCAGACTTTGGCAGAGGGAGTTGAGACTGCAGAGCATAATGAATTCCTGAAGAATCTGGGCTGTGAGAAGGTACAGGGCTATTATTTTGAGAGACCAAAGTCCCTTAGTGATTGCATTGATCTAGTTAAGGCAAGGCAGATCAAGATAGAGAGTTCGATTCATTGCAATTTGTCCTAGTGACATATATAATGGGACAAGAGTTTATTTTTGGAGGAAATATTCATGTTAGACATTAAGTTTTTACGCGAGAATCCTGATCTTGTGAAGGAGAATATCAAGAAGAAGTTTCAGGATCACAAGTTACCTATGGTAGATGAGGTCATTGAATTTGACAAGAAGGCAAGAGCTGCACAGCAGGAGGCTGATGAGCTTAGAGCCTCGCGTAATAAGCTGTCTAAGGAGATTGGCGCTCTGATGAAGGAAGGCAAGAAGGAAGAGGCTGAGGAAGTGAAGGCCAAGGTTGCCGCTAATGCTAGTCGTCTTGCTGAATTAGAAGAGCTTGAGAAGGAATACCAGGCAGAAGTAGAGAAGCGTATGATGGTAATTCCTAATATCATTGATCCATCTGTGCCTATCGGACCAGATGATTCCTGCAATGTAGAGATTCAGAAGTATGGAGATCCTGTGACTCCAGCATTTGAAGTTCCATATCATACAGAGATTATGGATCGTTTCGATGGCATTGATCTGGATGCTGCTGGCAAGGTGGCTGGTAATGGCTTCTACTATTTGATGGGAGATATTGCCAGACTTCATAGTGCGGTGATTTCTTATGCGAGAGATTTCATGATTGATCGTGGTTTCACTTACTGCATACCACCATTTATGATTCGAAGCAATGTGGTTACAGGCGTTATGTCCTTCGATGAGATGGATGCTATGATGTACAAGATTGAGGGAGAGGATTTATATCTGATCGGAACCTCTGAGCATTCCATGATTGGTAAGTTTATTGATACGGTAAATGATGAGGCATCACTACCATATACTCTGACCTCTTATTCGCCATGCTTCCGTAAAGAAAAGGGAGCTCACGGCATTGAGGAGCGTGGTGTGTATCGTATTCACCAGTTTGAGAAGCAGGAGATGATTGTTGTATGTAAGCCAGAGGAATCTAAGGCGTGGTATGACAAGCTATGGCAGAATACAGTAGATCTCTTCAGAAGCCTGGATATTCCTGTTCGTACCCTGGAGTGCTGCTCAGGAGATCTGGCAGATCTCAAGGTGAAGTCATGTGATGTAGAGGCTTGGTCTCCACGTCAGCAGAAGTATTTTGAGGTTGGCTCATGCTCTAATCTGGGTGATGCGCAGGCACGTCGTCTCAAGATTCGTGTGAAGGGAGAAGATGGCTCCAAGTATTTCGCACATACTCTGAATAATACAGTAGTTGCTCCACCTCGTATGCTGATTGCCTTCCTTGAGAATAATCTGAATGAGGATGGCAGTGTGAATATTCCAACTGCCCTGCAGCCATATATGGGTGGTAAGACAGTACTTACACCGAAGCACTAAGATAAGTTAATATGAGAGAAGCCCTCCGAGGACCTGTGGTCCTTGGAGGGCTTCCTTTTTGCATTCTATATTATGCAATGATTACTGCTTCTTTCTGATGTTTGATCTCTTTCGCTCGAGTGGATCGAGGATCTTCTTACGAATTCGTAAGGATTCTGGAGTAACCTCGAGAAGCTCGTCTGTATCGATGAAATCAATTGCCTGCTCTAGAGAGAGAATTCTAGGTGGAACAAGGGTCAGTGCTTCATCAGCGGAAGAAGAACGAGTATTAGTCAGATGCTTCTTCTTACATACATTAAGCTCAATATCTTCAGCTCGAGAACAAGAACCGATGACCATTCCAGAGTATACCTTCTCGCCAGGTCCGATGAAGAGGGTTCCTCTATCCTGAGCAGAGAAGAGTCCATATGCTACAGATTCACCAGTTTCGTAGGCAATCAGAGAACCAAGCTCACGGTAAGCAATTTCACCCTTGAATGGCTCATAGCCATCAAATACGGTGTTGATGATACCATTTCCACGAGTATCGGTCATGAATTCGCCACGATAGCCAATTAAGCCACGAGATGGAATCTTGAATTCGATTCGTGTGAAGCCACCGGTGATTGGTGTCATATTCTGGAGCTCACCTTTACGCTGTGATAATTTCTCGATGACTGCGCCAGTGTATTCGTCTGGCACGTCAACATAAGCGCGTTCCATTGGCTCAAGACGCTTACCGTTCTCATCTTCCTTGTAGAGTACCTCCGCCTTGCTGACTGCAAATTCATAGCCTTCACGGCGCATATTCTCGACGAGGACGGATAAGTGAAGCTCACCACGGCCGGATACCTTGTAGGAATCTGGTGAATCGGTCTCCTCTACGCGAAGGGAAACGTCGGTGTTAAGCTCGCGGAAAAGTCTCTCACGGATGTGACGAGAGGTTACGAACTTGCCTTCCTGTCCAGCGAATGGGCTATCATTTACAATGAAGTTCATAGAAATGGTAGGCTCAGAAATCTTCTGGAAAGGAATTGCCTCAGGGCTTTCGGTTCCGCAGACTGTATCTCCGATGTGGAGATCAGCAATACCGGAAATGGCTACGATGGAACCCATCTTGGCTTCCGTAACATCGACCTTCTCGAGGCCATCATATTCATAAAGCTTGCTGATACGAACCTTGCTGCATTTGTCTGGATCATGGTGGTTAAGAACAACTGCCTCCTGATTCAGCTTGAGGCAACCATTTGATACCTTACCGATACCAATTCGACCAACGAATTCATTGTAATCGATAGTAGAAATGAGTACCTGTGTATTAGCCTCTGGATCTCCGGTAGGAGCAGGAATGTAATCAATGATAGTCTCGAAGAGTGGAGTCATATCCTTCTTCTCATCGGCTAGGTCAAGCATGGCGAAGCCTTCTTTGGCAGAAGCGTAGACGAATGGACAATCTAACTGCTCGTCCGATGCATCTAAGTCCATGAAGAGCTCAAGTACTTCGTCGATAACCTCATCTGGACGTGCTTCTGGACGGTCAATCTTGTTGATGCAGCAGATGACAGGAAGGTCTAGGTCAAGAGCCTTCATCAGAACGAACTTGGTCTGAGGCATGGCGCCCTCAAAGGCATCTACAACCAGGACAACGCCGTCTACCATCTTAAGAACACGCTCGACCTCGCCACCGAAGTCAGCATGGCCTGGGGTGTCAATGATGTTGATTTTGGTATCCTTATAATATACAGCGGTATTCTTGGACAGAATGGTGATACCACGCTCACGCTCAATGTCATTGGAATCCATGACA
This sequence comes from Lachnospiraceae bacterium, assembly GCA_963661945.1. GTDB lineage: Bacteria > Bacillota > Clostridia > Lachnospirales > Lachnospiraceae > CAVLDP01. The sequence continues at coordinate 13,310 of CAVLDP010000010.1, read as the reverse complement.
CGTTCCTGGACTTCCTGGTTCTCGCGGAATACACCGGATTGCTTAAGAAGCTCGTCAACAAGAGTTGTCTTGCCGTGATCAACGTGGGCGATAATAGCAATATTTCTGATATCCTCTCTACTAGTCTGCATATACATCCTTCTTTCTTAAAATCTTAAAAACGCATTATATAGGAAAAAACTCGTGCTCTCAAAATAAGCACAAAAACCTTATCCATTCTATCACAATTTCAGAAGTAATCAAGACTTCTTTCCCTTTATTTGTCAAATGCAGGCATTTATGCTATAGTCTATTTCATTCTTGTGACAATTTCTGAGGGAGGATGTTATGGACCAAGGAAAGATACAGATTTATTATGGAGACGGACAGGGCAAGAGCTCTGCAGCTCTTGGCAATGGCGTTCGTAAGGCCAGCAATGGAAGCTCTGTATGTATCGTGCAGTTTATGAAGAGCCCGGTGGATCACGAGTTTTTGACTAAGCTGGAACCGGAGATTAAGTTCTTTCGCTTTGAGAAATCAGAAGAGGCCTATGATGATTTGTCTGATGAGGATCGTAAGGATGAGCAGCAGAATATTCGTAATGGATTGAACTTCGCGAAGAAGGTCCTTACGACAGGCGAATGCGATATGTTGATTCTCGATGAAGTATTAGGCGTGATTGAAGAGGGAATTATTACGGTTGATGAACTTGTGAATGTTCTTGGGGTTCGTTCTCTTTTTACAGATATTATTATGACCGGCAGACACATGCCGGACGAATTAAGGACGCTTGCGGATGAGAGCATCTGCTTGACACGAGATAAGTAGAAAACCTATAATTTTGTATATCTATGGAGGAGAGAGATATGCCAATATTTACAGGTTCAGGTGTAGCGATTATTACACCTATGAAGAATAATTCTGACATGGAGGTTAACTTCGACAAATTAGAGGAGTTAATCAATTTCCATGTGGACAATGGAACAGACTGTATTGTCATTGCAGGTACGACAGGGGAAGGCTCTACACTTTCGATGGAAGAGCATCGTGCAGTGATCAAGGCAGCAGTAGAATTTACAAAGGGTAGAATTCCTGTTGTGGCAGGAACTGGCTCTAATAATACAAAATGTGCCATTCAGCTTACAACAGAGGCAGAAGAAGACGGAGCAGACGGCGCACTTATCGTTACGCCATACTATAACAAGGCTTCTCAGGCAGGACTGATTAAGCATTATAGTGCGATTGCAGATTCGACGAAGCTTCCGATTATTCTATATAACGTCCCAGGACGTACCGGTTGCAACCTGCTTCCGGAGACAGTTGCGACACTTTGGAAGAGTAAGTCTAATATCGTTGGTCTGAAGGAGGCTACCGGTAATATGGCTCAGGCTTCGAAGACCATGAATCTCTGCGATGGCAAGCTGGACCTCTATTCTGGTGAGGATGGACTTGTTACACCGCTTATGTCAATTGGTGGTATTGGTGTGATCTCTGTTCTTGCCAATGTTGCACCACGTGAGACACATGAGCTCTGCCAGAGCTTCCTGGATGGTGATGTTGCTAGATCCAGAGAGATTCAGATGAGATCCCTCGATCTTGTAGATGCCTTATTCTCAGAGGTGAATCCAATTCCTGTGAAGACTGCTCTTAATATGATGGGTATGGATGTTGGACCACTTCGTATGCCACTGTGTGAGATGGGAGAGGCCAATGCCGCTAAGCTTCGTGAGGAGCTGAAGAAGTATGGCTGTCTAGCATAGTCCTACGAACTTATGGTTGATGATAGATAGATTGGAAATGATATGACAAGAATTATTATGCATGGCTGCAATGGTCGTATGGGCCGAGTTGTAACAGAGATCTGCAAGGATGATGCAGAGGTTCAGATTGTAGCTGGTGTTGATACCTATACTGGAGTTGAGAATGCGTATCCTGTATTTACTTCTATTTCGGAAGTGGATGTCGATGCGGACGTGATTATTGATTTCTCAAATGTGGCAGCGATTGATGGACTGATTTCTTATAGTACGACGAAGAAGATTCCTATGATTCTATGTACAACAGGACTTAGTGAGGACCAGATTGAAGCAGCACATAAGGCATCTGAATCTGTTGCAGTTCTTCGTTCTGCAAATATGTCACTTGGAATCAACACACTTATGGATATTCTGAAGAAGGCGGCCAAGGTCTTTGCTCCAGCAGGATATGATATCGAGATTGTGGAGAAGCATCATAATCAGAAGTTGGATGCTCCATCTGGTACGGCAATTGCACTCGCAGATTCCATCAATGAAGAGATGGGCGGAAAGTACGAATATGTATATGATCGATCTAACCGACGCGAGAAGCGTCCTTCGGATGAGATTGGAATCTCTGCAGTTCGCGGCGGTAATATCGTAGGTGAGCATGAGGTGATCTTTGCTGGATTGGATGAGGTGATTACCTTTGAACATACTGCATATTCCAAGTCCGTTTTTGCCAAGGGAGCGGTAGAAGCTGCGAAGTTCTTGGCAGGTAAGCCTGCTGGCTTCTATGATATGTCTGATGTAATTGCAGCAAAATAGAATAAGCGATTCTTGAATTGATTGAAGAAAGCCTGGTGCATATGCATCAGGCTTTTTTTAGAAATTGTCTTACTGTAGGAGCGAATTTATCGGTGTGAACCAAGTAGCTTATGTGGTTCTCATTGGGAAGAATTAGAAGCTGGCTGTTTGGAATGGCTCTTGCGATGGTCTTGGTTTCCTTCTCTCTAATGCTATCCTTTGCTCCTGCGACTACAAGAGTCGGAAGCGTAATCTTTGATAGAGAAGATGTGGAAATGTTGGGCTCATCTAACATAAGCTTCTGAAGCGGGTCGCCAGTTTTCTTGTAATTCTTCTTGATCTCATGAAGAACGGCATGGTTTAGCCCTTTGGGACTTAGGTTGCCACCACACAGGATTAGGGCAGAGAGGAGATCCTCTCGCTTCATGGCAAGCTTCATGGCTACGATGGCGCCATCAGAAAACCCGAGAACGGCAGGCCTTCTGATGCCAAGTGCTTCGATGAATTTCTCTATATCTGTAGCAAAATCCTCATAGTGGAATTCCTTGGGCGTGGCGGATTCTCCGTGACCTCGCAAATCTACAGCGTAGATTTCATAACTATCTTCAAGAGATGAGATGAGCTCTGAGAACATGGTATGATCTCCACCATTTCCATGTAAGAGGATGAGGGGATATCCCTGACCGGTTCGTTCGTAAGCGATAATTTGACTATCCAGTTGAATCCACATAGGCTGACCTCATTTCTAATAATTCTAGAATAAGTATAAGAAATATCATCGAATAAGTCTATGAATTCTCGCGAAATTGCTTTCCTGAGAAGGGGTAAAGTAGTAGAATAAGTTATATAATTTTTTACTAGAGGGGGTAACTTAATAATGAAACTTAAAACTGGACAGACCATACGTATTGGTTTTGCCTTCCTATCGATTTGTGCCTTCTGGCAGATGTACAATGGCATCGTGCCACTGATTCTGAAGAGCACATTCAACATGAATGAGACAATCACAGGTGTGATTATGGCGGCAGACAACGTACTTGGTCTATTTTTATTGCCGATATTTGGGGGAATATCTGACAAGTGTAAGAGCAAGATGGGCCGTCGTAAGCCATTTATCCTATTTGGAACGATTGCGGCAGTGATTCTTATGCTGCTTCTGCCACTTATTGATAATAGCTATTTCGCCAGCCCAAGCTTTGGCAAGGAAATCTTATTCGTGGGCATTCTTGGCGCGCTCCTTGTTACTATGGGAACCTATCGTAGCCCAGCGGTTGCTTTGATGCCGGATGTGACACCGAAGCCACTTCGTTCGCAGGGCAATGCCATTATCAATCTAATGGGAGCAATTGGTGGAATTCTCTATCTTGGAATTTCTTCCGTGCTTTATTCTTCATCCAGAACAGAGGGACTTGAGCATGTGGATTATTTCCTGCTTTTCCTCATTGTTGCTGGCATTATGCTTCTGTCACTTGTAATTGTTATGACTACGGTAAATGAAACCAAGTTATACAAGGAGGTTCAGGAGATTGAGGCTGCTCATCCAGAATGGGATGTGACAGAGGATGATGGTTCTGGCAATGCAGAGCTTCCAAAGGACGTGAAGAGAAGTCTGATTTTCATTCTCTTCTCTGTAGCTCTTTGGTTTATTGCTTATAATGCACTTGAGACCTGGTTTACAACCTTTGCAAATGTAGAATGGGGCCTGTCTCTCGGTGGAGCTAACATTTATCTTACAGTTGCTACGGTTGGCGCAATTCTTACATATGTTCCATCTGGAGCACTTGCAGGTAAGATTGGTCGTAAGAAGACAATTCTTCTTGGCGTTACTATGATGGCTGTTTGCTTTGCAGTGTTATTTGGATTCTACTTGACTTTCTCCGGAGAGTTCACAGTTAGAGATAATATTATGTTCTATATTCTGCTCTTTATCGTAGGTATGGGTTGGGCATTTATCAATGTAAATTCCCTTCCTATGGTAATCGAGATGTGTAAGGGCAGTGATGTTGGCAAGTTTACTGGATATTATTACACCTTCAGTATGTCAGCACAGATTGTCACACCAATACTCGCAGGAGCCCTGCTTCGTTATGTTGGTTATTGGATTTTCTTCCCATATGCATTTGTCTTTATGGCACTGGCATTTGTCACGATGAGCTTTGTTAAGCATGGTGATTCTGGCGTAGTAGAGAAGAAGTCCTTTATGGACCATTTGGCAGATATGGATGATTAATTTATAGGCAAGCTATTAAGCAAGAGGAGGAAAGATGAGAAATACACTTGTACTAGGACACCGCGGTGCCTCCGGATATGCACCAGAGAATTCTATGGCAGCCTTTCAGATGGCAATTGATCAGGGAGCAGACGGCATTGAGCTGGATGTTCAGCTGACCAAGGATGGAGAGATTGTAGTTATTCACGATGAGACAATTGACAGAACATCCAATGGTACAGGCTGGGTGAAGGATTATACCTTAGCTGAGCTTCGTCAGTTTAATTATAATTATCAGAATCGAAGCAATCCTTGGAAGGCTGGAGATCAGGTCCTTGGTGAGGTGGTTTATCCAGAATATGATCAGGTGGATATTCCTACGATGCGAGAAGTTTTTGAACTTTTTGCACCTACCGATTTGATTATCAATATTGAGATTAAGACAGGAATTGTATTCTATCCGATTGAGGAGAAAATCCTTGCAATGACGAAGGAATACAATATGCTCGATCGGGTGATTTTCTCTTCTTTCAATCATTATACGGTTATGAAGATTAAGGAGCTTGAGCCAGCAGCAGAGGTTGGCTTCCTCTATGAGGATGGAACACTTGATATGGCAGAATATGCCAAGGCTCATGGAGTGGAGGGACTTCATCCAGCACTTTACAATCTGCAATATCCAGGCTTCGTGGAAGAGACACATAAGAATGGTACCAATCTGAATGTATGGACGGTGAATTCACCAGAGCATGTGGCACTTTGTTTGCAGGCAGGTGTACATTCTGTTATCACGAATTATCCAGATATGGCAATTCAGGTGATTGAGAATCAGTAGATGGTAAGCGGGGCATCCTCTGCGGAGGGTGCCTTGTTTTTTGAGAGGAGTATTTATGGCTAATTGGGAGAATCAAGATTTTTATATCGGAGAAGATAATTTCTTCGAAGAGATGAAGAATAAGGTGGAGCCATGGGTTAGTACGATGACGCAGGGCTTCTTTACAGCAGAGGATGGGACGAAGATTCATTTCGAATATAAGGTAAATGAAGCAGAGAAAGGGGCGATTGTTTTAAGCCACGGTTTCTGCGAGTTCTTCGGCAAGTTCTATGAGACGGCATACTATTTCTATCAGGCTGGTTATTCTGTGTTCTTTATTGAGCATAGAGGACATGCGCTATCAGACCGCAAGGTAGAAGATCCGGATATGGTTCATATTACAGATTATGAAGAATATGTATCGGATTTGCATCAGTTTATAACGGAAGTTGTACAGGTAAATGCAAAGACAACTCGTCTTCTTCTCTTTGCGCACTCTATGGGAGGCTTGATTGGAACACTCTATCTTGAGGAGCATCCAGATGTATTTACAGCTGCAATCTTAAGTTCTCCAATGCATCGAATTAATTATGGAGCACCAGAATGGGTGGTTCAGATTCTGATGGCAGTTGCGACATTATTTCATTGGGATAAGAAATATGGTCCAGGACAGACGGGGCTTTCTGACAAGTACGATCCAGAACATTCCAGTGAGATGAGCGTGCCTAGATATGAATATTATCGTAACTTCAGATTAACCAGGTCAGAGTGGACGATGTACGGTGGCTCTTATGGTTGGATTAAGGCTGGAATTCGTGCCACAAAGAAGGGCCTCTCCAATGCTGGTGCAATAAAGACTCCATTTCTTCTCTGCGAAGGAGAGAAGGATACGATGGTAGATAATACTGGTCATGATGATTTCCTAAAGGAAACGGGCTCTACCAATCGAATCATTTATCCAGGATCAAAGCATGAGATGTATGCAGCAACTCCAGAGATTCGTTTTCAGTATTATCAGGATGTATTTCGATATTTTGACAGCTTCTGTGTGGATTAGTCGGTCGTATTCTTAAGAATTTATTAACTTTTTGCTGGGCAATTGAGTTCCATAAGCAGATTGTCTATAATGAGCATTATCTATGAGAGTGAGGTATATTTTCTATGTCAGATAATGATTTTAGAGAGATTGATATAGACGACAAGTCAGATGATTCCTATGAGGATGTATGTTATATCTGCCACAGACCAGAGCGCGTTGCGGGCAAGATGATACGGATTCCGAATAACATCTGTATTTGTAATGATTGCATGCAGAAGACCTTTGATTCTATGGGCGCTTTTGGCATGAATATGAATATGGGACAGGGTTCTTCTGATGATGAGAATTCAGAGGACGGAATCGATTTTAGCAAGCTTGGCAATATTAGCATGATTAATCTGTCTGATCTTATGGGCTTTCCTGGCATGCCTAATTCTAAGAAGGTGAAGAGGAAGCAGCCCAAGAAGGAAGGCGAACCTGAAATCACACCAGTATTTGATGTGAATCATATGCCACGTCCACATGAGATCAAGGCAAAGCTGGATGAATATGTAGTCGGACAAGAACATGCGAAGAAGGTAATGTCTGTCGCAGTCTACAATCATTACAAGCGTGTTGCTACGAATACCTTAGATGAGATCGAGATCGAGAAGTCGAATATGCTTATGGTTGGTCCTACAGGATCTGGTAAGACTTATCTGGTTCGTACACTTGCTCGTCTTCTGGATGTGCCTCTTGCAGTTACGGATGCAACATCTCTTACGGAGGCTGGCTATATTGGCGATGATATCGAGTCGGTTGTATCCAAGCTTCTCGCTGCTGCGGATAATGACGTAGAGAAGGCAGAACAGGGTATTATCTTCATTGACGAGATTGACAAGCTTGCCAAGAAGCGTAATGCGAATCAGAGAGATGTATCTGGCGAATCTGTTCAGCAGGGTATGCTGAAGCTCCTTGAGGGCGCAGATATTGAGGTGCCGGTTGGAGCCAGCAGTAAGAATGCCATGGTTCCTATGGTGACAGTGAATACGAAGAATATTCTCTTTATCTGTGGTGGAGCGTTCCCAGAACTTCGTAATATTATTAAGGAACGTCTGACGAAGACCTCAACGATGGGCTTTGCATCAGAGTTGAAGGATCGATTTGATGAGGATGAGAATCTGCTCGATCAGGTGACGGTAGAGGATCTGAAGAATTTTGGTATGATTCCAGAATTTATCGGTAGACTTCCTATTGTTTTTGCTTTGCAGGCTCTAGATGAGGATATGCTGGTTCGTATTCTGAAGGAACCGAAGAATGCGATTATCAAGCAGTACCAGAAGCTTCTGGCCTTAGATGAGGTAGACCTTCGATTTGATGATGGTGCACTCTATGCGATTGCACGCAGGGCCAAGGACAGAGAACTTGGCGCTAGAGCGCTGAGGGCTATTATCGAGGAATACATGCTTGATATCATGTATGAGATTCCTAAGGATGACAATATCGGTACGGTTACAATTACGGAAGACTATATAGAGAAGAAGGGCGGACCTTTGATTGAGATTCGAGGTGCAGTACCACTTCAGGCACTTCCTAGAGAGGCAGCGGAATAATTGCAGGCATTTGAGATTTCTGATGTGAAGGGCTGCATGAGCCATATTTTGTTACAGGATACCTTTGATGACTTCCTCCTTCAGGAAGCGACGATTCAGACTAAGGCTTCCTTTGTGATTGATGGGGCTTATGTGGATGGCTATTATACGGAAGAGGAGTTATCCTCTATGGGAGAGATGCCTTCCTTTGTGCCTTATGGGGAGGTGCGATCTCTTTGTTTTTCTATGATTAAGGGCAAGAAGACACCAGGTTATTTCAAGTTTGTATTCCTGGCTTCGCCGGCTCTTATTGCCAGGATTTTAGAAGAGGCAGATGCATCGATTTCGGCAGAGGATATTTCGTCCCTGGCTCTTAATGTTCGCTTCAAGGATGATGCGCTCTATATTACAACAGGCTCCTCGCTTAGGATTTTTACGGTTGACAGATCTATAGATTTTGCATGGGATTCTTATGTGTCCAAATTTTTGTCAGACCATAGTATTTCCTTCGAAAAAGTTGTCTGAACTTTATTTACATTCCAAGTGCCTTATGCTATCCTATATCTTGTGTTGGGTTTTAGAAATCCTACAAAATATATTTTGGAGGTACTATGTAATGACAGGTACAGTAAAGTGGTTTAACAACCAGAAGGGTTACGGTTTCATTTCTGATGCAGAAGGAAATGACGTATTCGTACATTACTCAGGTCTGAATATGGAAGGATTCAAGACACTTGAGGAAGGTGCATCTGTAGAGTACGACGTAACTGATGGCCAGAAGGGTCCTCAGGCTGTTAACGTAACAGTAGTAAGATAATTACTAGGCACTTAATCACTAGATTTTCAATGTACCTATTATGATATTTCTGATATTTGAATAGCAAGATTGAGATACGAATGATTTAAGGGGGGAGCGACATGCTAATTATGGCATGTCGCTTTTTGATTATGAGAACAATGAGGTGTGGTTTTGAAGAAACTAATACGAGTTCTATGCGTGATTCTCTTAACTCTATCAGCCTTCTTTTTGGCGCTGAATAACGATTCCTTTAACATTTACGTGAATCGTATCCTTCAGAGTGTGCGAGAGTCCAAAAATGAAATCGTCGCGGAAAAGACCATAGGTGAATCTGTAGTGGTGGATAGCATTTCTTCGGAGAAATATTGTTATTCCACTCTATCAGATGAGGGTAAGGTGGTTTATGACCAGATTCTCAACTGTATTTTGAATATGGACGAGAAGGTTCGGGTGGACACCTTGGATCAGGATGTATTATCGGCATCTTATGAAGCAGTCACCTATGACTATGGCGGTCTCTTCTGGGTGAGTGGATATAAGTATACGACTTATTATTCGGGCGATGACATCCTAGGCTTTGATGTAAGTCCCAAATATACGATGACAGAGGAAGAGAGAGACGCTTATCAGGAACAGGTTGATGCGGTCGTAGAGGAGTGGCTCTCTGGTATTTCCTCAGACGCCACTGATTATGAGAAGAGCAAATATGTCTATGATCTTCTTATTGAGAATGTAGACTATGTGACAGGTGTAGAGAATAATCAGAATATCTTATCTGTTTTTCTAAATCGACAAACGGTCTGCATGGGCTATGCTTGTGCGGCATCATATCTTCTATCAGAGCTTGGGATACAGTCTTGTATCGTTCAGGGACAGGCTCTAGGACAGTCTCATGCCTGGAATCTTGTTCTTCTTGATAGTGCTTATTATTTTATGGATGTGACCTGGGGAAATAGCCGATTTACTAATTCGGATTCTTCAATTGGCAAGCATGTGAATTATGCTTATTTGAATGCTACATCAGAAGAATTATCTTCGAATCATACGATTGAGATGGATGTGGAATTGCCGGAATGCCTTTCTACTTATGATAATTACTTCTATCAGGAAGGGCTATATTTTGAGGATTTTGATGAAGAATTGATTGGTCAGACAATTGCGAGGGCCAGAAATAATGGAGAGGATAATATTTCCATGAAATTTGGGAATTCTGACGTCTATCAATCGGTGATGAATTATTTTATTACGGAAGGTCATATTACAGATTATATCTTTGGATTGAAATCAGTAACCTACTTGCAATACGAAGAAGCTAACGTTTTGACAATTTTCTTCTAAATGACAAGTAGCCTATTTACAAACAAAAGTTTTTGTTGTAATATGATGTGGTAATGAAAACCACGTGAGGTGGCAATGGAGGACTTGAGCATGTATAAAGTGATTATAGATAGTTGTGGTGAACTGACAGAAGCCATGAAGGCGGATGATCATTTCTGTAACGTACCTCTTACTTTACAGATTGAAGGGGAAGATATTCTGGATGATGAATCCTTTGATCAGGCTTCTTTCCTTGAGAAGGTTGCTTCGTCAGAGACAGGTCCCAAGTCAGCTTGTCCATCTCCATCTGCATATATGGATGCAATGGAGGGAGACGCAGAACGTATTTATGTAATTACTTTATCTGCACAGCTTAGTGGTTCCTATAATAGCGCTTGTCTTGCCAAGGATTTGTATGAGGAAGAGCATGAGGATGATGAGATTCAGAAGCAGATTCATGTTTTTGACTCTAAGTCAGCGTCGATTGGTCAGACCCTGATTGGCAGGAAAATTGCTGAATTAGAAGATGAGGGGATGTCCTTTGATGAAGTGGTAGAGACAGTGGATTCCTATATTGCCGGTCAGCATACCTTCTTCGTGCTTGAGACACTCGAGACACTTCGTAAGACAGGCCGTCTTAGCAATCTGAAGGCTAAGATCGCATCAACTCTTAATATCAAGCCGGTTATGGGCTCAACAGATCAGGGAAGTATCGAACAGCTCGGTCAGGGCCGTGGCATGCTGAAGGCTCTCGATAAGATGGTAGAGTCTATGCTTTCTGTTACGGATAATATGGAAGAGAAGACGCTTGCAATCTCTCATTGCAATTGCAGAGAGAGGGCAGAACAGCTTAAGGCCAGACTCGAGTCAACGGGACACTTTAAGGAGATTTTTATCGTGGATACAGCAGGTGTATCCAGTATGTACGCTAATGATGGTGGCGTGATAATGGTGATATAGCTTATGTCATATGATGAGATTATTGAGACAATAATGAATAAGCACAGGTTCGGCAAGGCCTCTGGCTGTGAGGTTACTTCTGAGATGATGGAGAGACTACATCATCCAGAAGAGAAGCTTCGCGTCATACATATTGCTGGAACCAATGGCAAGGGCTCAACGGCAGCTTTCGTAAGTAGCATCTTACGAGCTGCCGGTTTTTGCGTAGGCACATTTACATCACCCCATCTTGTGGATTTCTGCGAGCGGATAACGGTAGATGGTAAATGGATCGAAAGAGAGAATGCAGCTCGACTTGGAGAATACTTACTTGACCTTGAGATGGATTTAGAGCCGACTATGTTTGACTATTGCCTGGCTATGGCGGTTCTCTATTTCAGAGAGCGAAATGTTGATTTTGTCGTACTTGAGACAGGACTGGGCGGAGCTAAGGATTCTACGAATGGATTATCTATAGTGCCGGAGGTTTCGATTTTCACCAGTATTGGACTGGATCATACAGAGATACTGGGGGATAGCCTGCCCCAAATCGCTCTAGAGAAGGCAGGTATTCTGAAGGCGGGAAGTCATGCTATCATTTCCCATATGGAGGAAGAGGCGGCTTCTGTTATCCGAAATCGATGCAAGGAACTTAATGTACCTTATACGGATCTATCGAATGGATTTGATGCCTTGGAGACGGAAGGCTGGCTCTCACCAGAAAGTCTTGCTGAGATCCGATCTGAAAAGCTTGGCTTATCTGGTAAATATCAGACCTATAATGCCATGGCGGCCCTTGCGGGATGCCTTGTACTTAGGAAGCACGGCATAGAGATCTTAGATGATGCAATCAAAATGGGACTATCGAATGCCAAGTGGGCCGGACGCATGCAGGTCCTATCAGAGAAGCCATATTTTCTTGTGGATGGGGCGCATAATCCGGAAGGGGTGAAAGCTTTGGCAGATAGCCTTGTAGGCATCTTCCCTGGAGAGAAGTTTCTGCTTCTTGCTGGAGTTCTTGCGGATAAGGATTATGAGTCTATGATGGAGAGGATGCTTCCGCTTGCAGATTCCGTATATACAGTAACTGTGGAATCGAAACGTACGCTGCAAGGGGAGGAACTTGCAAAATGGTTCAAGGAGCAAGGACATGCTGCAAAGGCCTATCAGAGCCTTCAAACTGCAATCATAGATGCAAGAGAAGAAGCACTGGAGAAGGACCTTCGTATTGTGGCTTTTGGTTCTTTGTATTTTGTTGGAGAGATTCTTTCCTTTATGCAAGATTTGGCTAATAATTAGATGGTATGTGACACGTTTCTTCGAATGAATGGGTATATATTATATTTGTAAGTTGAAGAGACGAAAGGAGAATTGATCATGAATAAATTAACAAAGTTAATTAAAGAAGGTTGGGAAGAATACACTAGAATTTGCGAGTATCGTTATAGATAAGAAATAGATACGCTTTATATAGATTAGACCTTGCCCTTGCATTTTCATGCAGGGGCTTTTCTTATGTTGCATTTTGGACTTATTTCGGCTACTATTAGATAGTTGAAATATGGAGAGGAGCGGCGGATATTATGAGCCAGGAGAAGGTCGAACGCAATAAAGAACTTAAGCAGAATCGCAAGAAGATCGTGAAGAAGAATAAGAGGAAGCATGTGGTTGCTACTGTGCTTGGTACATTAGTGGCAATTGCTTTAGTTTGCTGGCTTGCTTATTCTGGAGTACAGCAGTATACGAATTATCGTGAGGCGAATCCAGTATCGACAGAGATTGATTTATCACCAATTTCTGGTTTTAGTTTGGACGATACAGATACGGAAGAATAGATTTTTTAGAAAAACTTCTGATTATTTCTTGACGATGAATGATAGGTCTGCTATTATAAGTAAGTCGTCGCGAGATGACAGGAATGCGACAGTGGCGTAGTTGGTAACGCGCGACCTTGCCAAGGTCGAGACCGCGGGTTCGAGCCCCGTCTGTCGCTCTCAGTAGTGAGAGCTCACTACTTAATACAAGATGTCGTTAGACTACATATTTGCGACAGTGGCGTAGTTGGTAACGCGCGACCTTGCCAAGGTCGAGACCGCGGGT
>CAVLDP010000009.1:0-68740 GCA_963661945.1 Lachnospiraceae bacterium | reverse complement strand
ATCTTGTAACCAGAAGATAACTTCTCTGTGCTTGTTGACAGAGAACCCTGAACCAAACCTAACTGTCTGTTTGTGTTGGCTGCCGCCATGTTGTGCTGTACTACCATAATTATTTCCTCCTTGAAATAAGTGCAACATCCATGTTGCAATTTAATATTGTAATAGTGTTTCCTCTCTCCGGCCGTACGCTCCGTCGTGATTCTTCACTTGTTACCTTACATTAACTGTATCGGAAGATTCCTCCTGATACTTAACCGTAGTTTCAGAAAAAATATTTTATTTCTTACGATCCACAAATTGTGGGTCTACATATGACGAATTCATCATACTCTTGTAATAAGAATTCACCGCCGCCTGAGATTTGCGAACTTCCTTGGCCTTAGAGCGAATGGATGAGAATTTCCGCTCAGCCAGACGACGATTCTCCTGTTCCATCTTGCGAATTGCAGCACTAAGATCTGTAATCTCGCGAATTAGATCTTGCATCGTGTGAATCTCATCGGCATATAATCTTTTATCAGTCTCAAAGATAAGACGAACTCTCTCATAGAGCTGTTCAAAGCCATCATCTAGAGCATTTAACTTGTCAATTAATTCGCCCTTACGATTCACATTGGCTTCAAACTCATCCGGTGTAGCATTTGGATCATTCAGGATGTTCTTCTGTTCTCGGTTACGAATAATGATGCTCTGCAAGATATGAACCTTCTGTTCTAGGCTCTCGCGAAGCATGATTACATAATCTCTATCTGCCACAGTAACTCCTTATGCGACACCACTTTTACCAGCACCAGAAGTCGCGCCAACCTTATTTAGGCGCATCACTTCTTTCCAGGTATCACGCATAGTGCGAAGATGAGCTAGGATCTCTTCTAAAGTCTCCTTATCCTTCGTAATCATCGCATCATGTAATCTATCTCTGAGATAATTGTAGACATTTTCAAAATCCTTGGCAACAGGATATTTGTGATTCAGTGTCGACTGAAGCTCGTCAATAATTGCACGAACCTTATTGATATTATCATAAGTCTTCTGCACGTCGCCCTGCTCTACTCCAATCAGCGCAATATTACAGAATTTGATCGCGCCCTCATACAACATCAGCGTAAGCTCTGCTGGTGACGCCGTCATTATCTTATTCTTCTGATAGGTGTCATAACCATTCTGTACCATATCTATTTCCTCCTTGATTCATCAACCTATGACGCAGCATCAACCTGTAAGGCCAGTAATAGAGCTGCTGCTATTCTGAAGCTTGGCAAGTGCTGTCTCCATCGATGTAAACTGGCTATAGTATCTATCTTCCGCATCTGCCAGACGTGTCTCCCAGGTAGAAATCAGCGTCGTATAATCACTATACTCAGATGCCATCTCCTTGTCGTTATAGACTGTGTACATACTACTAAGGGTAGAAGACTTCATCTTGTTGCCCAGGTTCGTATACAGACCAGATACCAACTGCTTCATGAAATCAATCGTACCATCCGGATCCGACTGAATCATGGCAAGCAGCTTATCATCCTTGCTTGAGGTAGAAGAATCATCCTCATCACCATCGATATGATATGCATAATTCTCATTCTCAGCCGCATTCAGATAACCAAGTGTAGAGATTCCAAAGTTTGCAAGACTATAGGACTTCGTCGTACCATCACTTGATGTAACCGTATAGCTCTTCATCATAGAATTCGTCATCGTAGAAATTACACCATTCAGAGTCGAATCTCTACGAAGAAGTGAAGCCTTAATCTTGCTCTCCCATTTCTCAATCTGAGAATCAGTCATGGATTCCTTCTCATCATCCGTCAGCGGATCATATCCGGACGCAGATTCTGCATTGTAGGTAGCCATGAGATTATTAATTACGTCATTATATTCAGACAGGAAGTCCTTGATATTATCATAGAGTCCCTGTGCATCTGTATCCGTTGTGATAGATACTTCATCATTTCCAGTCTCTGCAAGACATGTTATGGTAAGACCATTTATTGAAAATGTATTACTGCTTCCACTAAAGATGGCACCGTTCAGTGAAATCTCTGCATCCTGTGCATCGATTCGCACGCTGGTCGCACTGGCAGTCTTAGCAATCAGGCTGGAAATATCATCGCCTGATGATGTCACACCATTCAGATTGTTGCAAGCTGCCTGCAGCTTACTAATCACGGTGTCCGAAATGTCATCCATATCAGAATCTGTTGCAGTAGCAAGTTCCGTTAGATCAATATTATAACGATTAATCAGATCCGAATTAGCATCAATGACAGCATTTGCTGCATCGAGAGAATCATTTGCCTCCTGAAGTTCTGTCTCATAATCAACAGAACGAAGGGCAGTAAGAGCATCCTCATCTACATTTCCATCTTCATCTGTATAATTCTCAGCAACAAAATCCTTAATCGTCTGTCTATAGCCGAGAGCCTCACTGAACTTCGTGGAATCAGAAGTGATTGTAATCGCATTGCCATCATCATCTGTTGCTGGTGTCTTCAGCTCATAACCTGTGACATTGCCGTCATCATCTGTCAGTACATTAATCTCATCTAAGGTATAGGTCTTGTCATCTGATCCTGTAAATGTGAGAAGTCCTAAATCGTACGCCATCTGATTCGTCTCTTCGGTAAGAGTTGTCTCATCTCCCATTGCGTCGAAAAGAGCTGTCATCTGGCTCGCATCATAATCCTCATAGAGAGCCTTATAAGCATCTGCATAGGACTGATTCTTCGTAAGAGTATCAATCTTCTCCTGTGCTTCTGTCTTCTGATTCTGGGCTGCCTGAAGCTGTGTCAGAATCGACTTCACATTAGACTTCGTCGTTGCAATATCTGAATCCGTCAGAGAATATGTACCATCAGTGCCTTCTGTATAAGATACATAAGACTGATTCAGATAAGCAGCATAGGTATCTGCCGTTCCGGAAGTAGAAGATGTGGAACCGACATAGATGCCCAAGCTAAGAAGAGCATTCAGTCCGCCATCGTCTGCTGCCGTTAAGGTGAAGCTATTCTCAGAGCCAGTACCAGAAGCACTGATAAATAATCTCTGATTCGTAGAATCATAGCTTGCCTTGAGGCCTGCAGAATTCAGCTGCTCGACAACGCCTGAGATTGTGGTCGAATCATCAATGGTAATATCAGTAGATGTCCCATCTGCATTATTGACCGTAAATGTTCCAGACGTAAGGCTTCCAAGTCCGTCCGCAGATATAAGGCTTGATACCTTGGTGTCTGCCGTTGTACCTGATGCAAGCTTACCGCCTGTAATATAAGCAGACTTGGCAAGCTTATTAATCTTCAGTGACTGACTACCATTTACCGCACTAGAAGATGCTGTTACAGTTGCCTTCGTTGTATCTGATACAGTCGTCTTCTTGGCTGAATATGCAGATGTAAAACGCAAGCTACTAATATTAGAATACAGGCTATACACCTGACTATTCACAGAAGACCAAGCCTCTGACTTCCAGGAAAGCTTCGTCTGTGCCTTCTGATATTTCTCTACCTTAGATCTATAGGTACTTACCATAGCTGATACGATAGATTCCGTATCCAATCCCGAGGTAAGACCACT
Organism: Lachnospiraceae bacterium; assembly: GCA_963661945.1. Classification (GTDB taxonomy): domain Bacteria; phylum Bacillota; class Clostridia; order Lachnospirales; family Lachnospiraceae; genus CAVLDP01. The sequence continues at coordinate 65,170 of CAVLDP010000009.1, read as the reverse complement.
CATTCGAATTGCCATAGGTCAATCCTCCTACCTTCTCTCATCCACGAGAATTCCAGCCATCTCCCATGCCTTCTCGATTAGGTCAAGTGTCTCCTCTGCCGGGAACTCCTTGATCACATCCTTGGAATCCTTGTCGATAATCTTGATGGTCACTCTGTTTGTCCCTTCATGAAAGCCAAACACAGCCTCTGTGCCGCTCTTAGAGTTATTAATCTTCTCTACCGCCTCACGAAGCTGAGATGTGCTCGCCTGCTGTCTCTTACCATCAATCAATGTGTCCGTTCCACTGATACTCGTGACTGCAGATCCTGTAGCTAGACTCGCTGCATCCTCCGTGTTCTTCGTATCAAGTGATACATCAGCTTTTGCCTTCGATGCCTGCATACTTCCCTGTGTTGCATAAGCACTCGTTGCGTTCTTAATCGATTCTAATGCCATAATTTACACCTCCCTGTGTATTCACAAATAGGGACACTTTCTCTTTCAAGATAATTATCGGACCATTGTCATGAATAATTTAGACCCATTTCAAAAAAACGAGGTCTCTAGAAGATACCCTTCAGCGCATCGAGGCTTACACTCTGCATTGCCTCTTCATTCTCCTTCTGAATCTGGAGATAGATTTCCTTACGATATACAGGAACTTCCTTCGGAGCGTTGATTCCCACCTTCACCTGATCACCGCGAATCTCAAGGATGGTGATCTCGATATCGTTGTTAATCACAAGGGACTCACCCTTCTTACGTGTTAAAGCTAACATATCTTACTCACCTGCCTTTTCTTTATTTGCCTTCAGAATCTCATAGATTGGGAAGCGGACCGGAATATCGTCCTCTACAATGAGCTGACCAGCCTTCTTCGTCGTACTATTAATAATAATTGGAGCCTTCAGATTCACCGTCATCTCCTTTGGATCACTAGGAACCTTGATTGTAACAAGTACATAGGTATTCAGTGGATTCAAATCGCCAAGTGGTGATAGGAGTTCATCATTTACCGTAGGATTGTAATCCTCTACAATAACCGATGGCTGAATCACTGGCATAGCAAACTGTGGCTCATCCATAGACTGGAACCACATAATAGATCGCTCGCTGTCTTCCTTTTCCTCATCATAGATTAAGGTGAACTTCTTCAAATCTGGGAAGCCAATAATTCCCTGATCTAGGACAATAATCTTCTCGTCCTCAATATCAATCTCCCCAAACAGTCTCGTATTTACTCTCATTATCCTTCCTCCATATTAGATATAGTTAAGTAGTGAAACGGAGCCCAGCTTGCCAGCAGCGGTAAGTGCTGACTGATAAGCGGTATAGGCTGACGTATATGACAAGATAATCTCTGACAAATCAATATCATCATTGGTAGACTGCAGATCCTCAACCGTCTCCTGCTGATCACTCATACGGTCCTCCGCGAGTTCCAGTTGATCGACCTTACAACCAATCTTGGTTAGGGTAAGTGAAATATCACTCAGATAGTTATCACCCGAAGTAATATAGGAACTAAAGAGGTTGGTCAGATTATCATCATAATAATCCGCTTCTTTCTGAAGCGCATCTTCCCATTCTGCAAGCTTCGTCTGATATTCCTCTGATGCGTACTGTTCCTCACCAATCATCGTCTGAACCTTCGTCAGCTTCTCATGCGCACTTACAGCAGAGTCAACCGCGCTAATCATATCCTGAATATCCTGACGAATGGATGAATCAAAGACATCGGATGCCTCAAGATTCACAACAAGCTGCTGATTGGTCGATACGGTATAAGCAATATCGTAGTTGATTTCAGCTCCGGTATCATCGTATTTCTGGTAGGTAATCCAGTTATTGGAATCCTGATCAGAGGTATCGATGCAATTGAAATAATATTCCGGTCTGAGTTCTCCCTTCTCAAAGCCTGTCTTATCATAGGTAATTGAGACCTTGGCCTTAGAAGACTTAAGATCTGCTGCAACGGAATCTCCCATCACAAGCTCACCTGTCTCCTTGATCATGGCTGTATCATAATCACTATCTAAGTCCTTGCTGCCAATCACAGCCGCCCAATCTGCTTCTGTCTCGAAGACATACATCTTCTCACCATTTGCACCGGTCAGGGTCTGATAGGTGTAATCCACACCATTCACTGTCGCTACCGTATCTGTTGCAGTCGTCATATCATAATCCGTATTGCCAAGCTTCATAGACTTTACGCTATCAATCTCATCATAAGATAGACGGATTCTGTAATAACTGGACTGTGTCATATCATAGATATCATTGTTCAGAATCTCATCTCCTGTCGTTGGACAGGTATTATCACCATTGTAATAATCCTTCTTAAGGATATCATCCACCGCATCAAAGGTCTCTGTAATCTCATAGCTTGTGTCTGCTTCCTCTTCCGAGAAGGTCAGAGTCTGATCGGTGCGGTATCCTGTAAATACGGTTCGTCCAGCGTAATCCGCGTTACCCTCAGAATAAATCTCCTCCTGTAAGGACTGAAGCTGTGTCAGAATGGATTCCCTATCTGATGCTGTAAGAGTTCCTGTCGAACCAGTAACCGCCAGCGTACGAAAATCTGTAATAATGGACTTCATATTCGTAACAGCAGTCTCTGTCACTTCAAGCCAGGACTTGGCATCCGGGATGTTCTTCTCGTAATATTGGTTAATCTTGCTGAGTGAGGTGCTAAGTCGAAGAGAACGAATTGCGGTAACCGGATCCTCCGAAGGTCTCGAAATCTTCTTCTGAGTTGTCATCTGTGTATTTGCCTTGTCCACAGATACCTTGGTTCCATTTATATTCGAATTCGCATTGGACATAATCATGTTATTCGTAACTCTCATGATTCTACCTCCTATACTCCTGTATTAAGAATAAGCTGTTCATACATCTCGGACAGAACTGAGATGCACTTTGAAGCCAGATTGTAGGCATTCTGAAACTTCACCAGGTCAATCGCCTCTTCATCCTCATCTACGCCAGAGATGGATGTTCTCTGATTCGAAATGGTAGTAGCAATACTGGAATAATTGTCCACAAAGGTCGTACACTGCTGTGTATCTACCGTAATATCGGAATAAATACACTGGAGGAAATCATCTCCACCACATCCTCGGAATATGGTCGTATCGCTCTCCAGCTTCAGAAGCTTGGTCACAAGTGATGCATCATCTACACCATTAGATATATCGGTACTTGTAGCGAAAATCTTAGCATCCGCAGTAGATGCATCTGCGATCTTACAGTTTAGTGCTGTAAGTCTATAGTAGGTGTTCGAGGACGCCGCAACAGAGCTCTGTGTAAACGTAGCTCCATCATAATCTGTTGATGTGTTAAATGTAATCTCTTCACCAGAAGTTAAATCCTTGCAGACGAAGAAGGCATTCATGGCGTCGCCATTATAATCCACACCGGACATCTCAATGTCATTGAACATCTCAGCAAAATTCCTGAGATATGAGGACATCTGATTCAGATAATAAGGAATTCCCTTGAAATTGACTCCATTTCCAATCTCAGCGGTATTACTCATCATTCTGGCCATGACATCGCCATCAACCGCCTGCGCCAGATGGAAGGTATAGGACGTAACATTGCCGTCCGCATCTGTCTCAAAGCTAAAGGAATCATAGATATATTCCGTATTATTCACAGATAGCGTTCCAGACTCTGACATATTCATGGAATTGATATCTGTGATGGATGCCTTCTCAATGGTTATATTCGAGCCTTCAATCTTCGTGATTCGACCAGTCAGATTCTCATTATTATTGCCATCTCGAATCTGGAAAAGGGCCTTTAAGCCTCCCGTCATCGTAGCGGAATTGATATTAAGCTCAGCTCCGGAATTCGACCAGATTACATCGTAGAGTCCTGAGACATCACTCTGGTTATCCTTCGTGGCTCTCGTTGTCGTGGTAAGGGTATTCCACTCGAAGTTATCTACCAGGAGATTACCATTAATCTTAATCGTGAAATTCGTAGCTCCCGTATCCATATTCGGATAGTTGGTATTCGTAACATCCGTCTCTGTTACAGTAACCGGAACAATCTCAGATAGCTCATCCACCAGATTTGCTCTCTCATCACGGAGCTCATTGGCATGACTTCCTGACATCTCGATAACATTAATCTGCTTGTTCAAGGATGCAATCTTCTCTGCGATAGAATTGATATTATCCACAGTAGATTTGATTTCATCATTTACCGTAGACTGAAGCTCCTGAAGCTCTATGCCAACGGAATTAAAGTACTGCATCAGCTCTGATGCATCTGAGATAAATTCATTTCTGGCGGAAGTGTCACCAGCGCTCGAACTAAGCGCATTCAGGGCATTGAACATCTTGGCATAGATGGTTGAGAAGCCCTCTACCGTCGAATCATCTGTGAAATAATTCTCAACCTGCTCCATATAGTAGAGCTTGCGGTCATATTCTCCGTACTTAGACTGGTTGTTCCAATATTTCTCATCGTAGTACTGGTCGCGAAGCTGAACTACGCCAGTCGCTGTAACACCCGTACCAGTCGTTCCGTACTTCTGAAAGGCACGAAGAGAACTGGACTCCTCCAGGGTAACCTGCTGCTTACTGTAGCCCTTGGTCTGCACATTAGAGATGTTATTTGCTGTTGTATTGATTGCAGCTTGAAAGGCATTAAGGCCTGTGGAAGCTACCGATAATCCGAAAAATGATGAACTCATAAGAATCCCTCCAATTAACCAACGGCGCTGATTAGTGTCTCAATCATCTCGCTGATTACAGTAATATATCGACTGGATGCGTTGTATGCGTTCTGGTACTTGATCATATTGGTAAGTTCCTCATCGGAGCTTACTCCAATTACCGCCTGACGATTGCTCTCAATGGAATCCACCGTCGTCTGCATACTCTCCGTTGTCGCCTTGAAAATGGAACCATTGGTACCAAGCTCGCCAACGTACTTCGTATAGAAGCCCTCGAAGGTCGTTGGTGTGGTATCGCTTGGGTTCAGCTGAAGGAGATTTGCATCCCAAAGCTCTGAAATCTGTTCTGACAGATCGTAATTTATCGCACCATTCTGCGTCTTATAAGCAAGTAAACTCTGATTCGTCACCAATTCCTCATTGATAGAGAGGGAATGCGTTGTATAACAGGTTGCCTGATCCGTCGGATCCTCTTCGTTGTAGACATAGACAGGAGTATAGGTACCATCTCCATTGTCCATATAATAGGTGGTATAGCGGTCTGCGCCTGAACGAACGAATAGCTCGCGTGGTGGAATCTCTCCATCACTACCTACGGAGCAGTTCGTAGTATCTGCCACTCTAGCATCTGCTGATAGGTAAACCTGATTGCCCAGATTATCTAGAATCGCATTGCCAGCAGCATCGTAGAGTGCGATATTGCCATTTGCATCCTGAAAATCACTATAAGCTTCTCCCGCCGTTGTTGTTGGGCTGAGAAGATCATTTACCGCAGTAACAATGCCATGAACCAGAATATCCATCTCGGACTGGGCATTGATCATTACAGAATTCGCCAGGGTAGAATCATAGGTATCGGATGACATGGTGAAATTACCATAGGCATCCATCATATTCATATAGGTTCCGTAGGTCTCGCCCCTGGCTAGAAGCAGAGCCTTCACCTCACCCAAATCATTACTGTTCTCCGCGCATACATCCTCGAGAACGAAGACATTATAATAATTCTCCTTCTCCGGCTCAGATAAGCTAACCCAGTATGGAGTCACAAAGTCTGTTACCTGGTCCTTGTAGAGGCCAATCTCTGAGTAGGACTTCTCCGTGATGAATTCCTGGCCCTCGATACGAACCTTTACAATACCGTCGTTATTCTCTGTATAAGAAATGCGGCAAAGACCAGACAGCTCATCAAGAAGCGCATCTCGCTCATCTCGCGCATCCATCGCTGTCTCAACATTTCCAGCCTCTATTGACTGAATCGTCTTGTTCAGCTCAACAATACGCTCTCCAATCTCATTGATACGATTCACATCATTTGTGATCTTGGTATTTACCGTCGACTGGTATTCCTTGAGACCATTGTATACACTCTGGGCACGAGAAATGAATAATTCTGATTTCTGCACCACCAGATTCTGGTTGGCACTATCTGAGGGATCCTTGGCATATTCTGCGAATGCCGAATAGAGATCAGAGAGAGCTTCCTTGAAATCTGCTCCATCCATCTCCTGTAAGAATGTCTCCACCTCGCTCGTCGCGTCGTAGAGAGAAGAATAGAAAGTCTGTCTTGCATTCTGACTTCTATAAGATTGGTCTAAAAAAACATCCCTTGTATGAAGTACATCGCCAATTCCCACGCCGAGGCCGGACCTCTGTGAGCTGACTGATGCATTCCCAAAGAATGCGTATTCCTTATCTGCATATATAACACGCTGTCTAACATAACCATCAGTATCGATGTTAGACAGGTTGTTGGCTAGAACATTCAGGCCGTTCTGTGCTGACTGTAAGCCGGATGATCCGACATATAATGATCCAAAACCGTTTGCCATGGGGTCTTCCTCCTAAATGTTGTCGTAAACTGCTTGGATATCAGTCAAAACTATTGTTTGAAATCAAAGCTGCCGCTGCCTAAGCGATCGCCGGTACCAACTGCACTACGATTGTAGTTGGCAGTCTCTGGTGCCTGCTTCATACTCTTAAACAGTGTCAAATCGAATTCCACCATCTCTAATGCCTGCTGCAATAGAATCTGGTTCTGCTGGTTCATGAATTGCACTCTATGTGCAACCTCCACCAGCTGATCTCTGGCCGTCTGTAACTTCTCTTGTTCTTCTGGCTGGTTCACTAAGCTGTCGATTACCTGTCCAACCGTCATCATCTGACCGTCATGTCCTAAGACAACAGCCATATCATCTAAGATACGAACTCTCTGGTTCTCCTGGTTCTTAATTCGACTGCTTATAACCTCCTCCGAAGCGGTAATCTCATTCAATCTGTCCACCTTGTTATGGACAATGGCATCCCGCTTCGAATCATTGAGGGCGAGGAGATCTTCGTAAGCACTCTTCTCCTCTTGTAGCACATCTACTAGTTCTTCCATTAAGCTTGCCACAAATAAATCCCTCTTATAATTCTGAAGTGAACTTTGCTAAAAGCACGCTGGCGAAGTCCTCGGTATCAACCTGATAACTGCCTGAATCAATTTGTTTCTTCACGTCGGCAACTTTATCTTCCCTGATATCCGAAGCTTCTGCGACTGCCTGTTTTGCGAGCTGTAAATCGCGTCCAACAGATGAAATCTGAACCTCATCTCTAGCGGAAGCAACCTTGCCTGTGCTTGCTGTCTTATTGGTCTTCGTTGTGTTGTACACAGCTGCAATCTGATTGTAAGCATCTATACGCATAACGGCACTCTCCTTTCTTCCTTGACTTATGAAGCTTTTCTTCTTGCAATATATTTATCGGATGAATCGCACATATCTTAACCCCAGATATGCAATTTTTTCAAAAAAAGCCCACCAGGAAAACTTCCCGGTGGGCCATATAAATTCTAACTCACTACTCTGTAAATTGATCCAGCTTAATGGATTCCTCAAGAATCGAATTCAGCATCTCCTTGGTGTTGTCTGCATTCGACAGGTTCTCATTAGATAGGGATTCTGCATGCTGACTTGAAGCTGTAACTTCTTCGGTAATTGAAGAAATCTCTGTGATATTAGCAACAATCTTCTGATTGGTCTCAGATAATGTAGCAAGCATGGCATCTACTGTATCAATATCACCAGCCAGCGCCTTCATATTGTCATTCAGATTGCCGAAGTTGTCTGCAACCTGTTCAATCAGAGCATCCTGTGCTTTGGATTCCTCGGTAGATTCCTTGACTGCATATGCAGCATTGTCGGCATTCTGTGACAGCTCATCCAAGATAGCTGCAATATTCTCTGTCTCCTGACGAGTCTTCTCTGCAAGATCACGAATCTCATCTGCGACAACTGCAAAGCCACGGCCTGCCTCTCCTGCTCTGGCGGACTCAATCGATGCATTCAGTGCAAGCAGGTTGGTCTGGCTGGAGATAGAGAAGATCGTATCTGCAATAGACTTTACAGACTTGCTCTTCTCCTGAAGAGCTTCCATGGTCTCAGCTACGCGGCCATTCGTCTTAGCAATCGTTGCAGCCTTCTCACGAAGTTCCTGCACCTTGCGATCATTGTCTTCATTGATACGGCGGGTATCTCTGGCAATAGATACCATATGCTCAGAAGCAGATCTGGTATCCTCGATAGAATTCTGGATGTTCTGAGTCATCACAGTCTGTTCCTGGATATTATCTGCTGTTGTCTGAGTACCAGTGCTAATATTCTGCATTGCGCCATTCATGGTCGAGCTGGAATTAGCAAGCTGATTCATAACTTCCATAGCTGAATTGGTATTGTCCTTCACATTGGATGCAATCGCAAGTACATCCTCCATCATCTGCTTTGAATGCTCTTCCTCTGCCGCAATACGGCCAAGCATATCCTTCTGGAAATCCTCAGCAATAATCTCAGCAAGTGAAATAATCATAAGAACAATAAGAAGTGCGAACATCTGTCCCATATTCATGAAGATGTCATTACGTCCGCCCTGTGGATAGAATGCCTCACGAAGACCTATCGCAACCGCAACCACCACGAAATATAGAATCGAGGAAATCTTACTAAAACGCCTATCGAAGTAGATAATACATCCAACAAGTGGCGATGTTCCAATGAAGATCAGATAACTCTGGTTAAATGCAAGTGTTGATAATGCTGTGCATAGTATAAGAAGCATCATCGATGTATAGCGTAGCCTCTCCGAATCCGGTTCCTTCTTAAGAAGTGCTATAAGCACAAGAAGTGCCAGAACAGATACACCTGCAAAAATCAAACAGGTCTCGCTATGCGCACGTCCTAGAACCATCATAGAAAGTGATACAACAGCCACAAATAAATAATAAATCGTGTAGCCGATGACCAACGCTCGATTCATACGAAGCAGCTGTTCATGCCTGTCTGCGTATTGGTACTCACTAGTCTTCTCACGTCTCAGTCCCATAGATAAACTCCTCCTTAAAATCCTACATTACAAGGCGAGCAGCTCCGTAGATTCCTGCGTCATTTCCAAGAGTCGCAAGTCGAATCTCCGTGCCTCTCAATGCCTTAAATGCTTTTTTTCGAAAAGGTCCTTCGATGGCCTCTATTAAAATGTGTCCCGCTTTGGACACTCCACCGCCAATTAATACCGCCTCAGGATTAACCACTGCACAAATCGAAGCAATCGTAGTCGAAAGCATATCACATACATGCTCAACAACTGCCTGGCACAGGCTGTCTCCCGCCTTAGCTCCATCAAAGACATCCTTGGCCGTAATATCATCAATTGGTATCTCTCTAAGAGAACTAGGCATAGTAGATTCTGTCAGTTCGCGCCTTGCCATCCGAGCGAAACCGGTAGCCGACGCGTATTGCTCAATACAGCCATGCAAGCCACATCCACAAGCCTCTGTCTCATGCGGATTCGCGCAGATATGACCAATCTCACCTGCTGCTCCATGCGCACCCGGAATAATCTGATTATTGATAATGATTCCACCGCCAATTCCGGTTCCAAGAGTCACCATGACGATATCATCATAGTCCTTGCCTGCTCCCATCCAGCTCTCACCAAGAGCTGCAACATTGGCGTCATTTCCAGCCTTCACGGTGATTCCACCAAGGAGAGAAGAGAGTTCATCTGCAATTGCCATATCTCCCCAGCCCAGATTCACCGCTCCATGGATCACGCCATCTGCTGTAACAGGTCCTGGAACACCAAGGCCAACGCCAAGTACCTGATCTCGCGAGATTCCTCGCTCTAATATCTTCGCATCTACAGAAGCTGCAAGAGATGGTAGGATTGCCTTACCGCCATCCGAAGTCTCCGTCTTAATCTCCCACTTCTCAAGCAGGGTACCATCTGTCTCAAACAGGCCCATCTTGCATGTGGTGCCTCCAACATCGATGCCAAATAAATATTCTGTCATATAAATATAGTCCTTCTAATTGTCTTAATTCTTAGAATATCACTTTCTTTAACAATCGTCACTAATTTTCTGAATTTTCGGTTTCTTCTGCCACTGAAGTTTCTTCCTCATTCAGAGTTTCTTCTCCTGCTGGGGTTTCCTCCGTGGCCTGAGCATCCTCCGTAGCCTGAGATTCCTCCGCCGCCTCAGCCTCCTCCTGCTCTAGGAATTCCTCGCTAAGTGAGGTAGGCTCCAGGAAATCAAGTGCTGGCAGATTCTTGTGAATCGTCTCCATAAAAGTCTGCCAAATCTGACCCGGATAGGTAGCTCCATAGAGTCCTGTCATCTCGCGGGGCATATCGTATCCTACCCAGACGCTTGTTGTGTAATAACGAGTGTAGCCTACGAACCAACCGTCCTTATTGTCATTCGTTGTTCCAGTCTTGCCAGCAGAAGGCATATCCGAAAGTCCAAGTCCCGATGCAGTACCGGATGTGATTACACCCTCCAGAATATCCGTCATCTGTCTGGCTGCATTCTGGTCATAAACCACTGTCTCAACCGTCTCCGGCTCATAGATAACTGCGCCTGCCGCATCTGTAATACGCGCGATACAGGTTGGCATCCGGTAGGCTCCATCATTTTCAAGTGTAGCATAACCTGCTGCCATCTCAAGCGGTGAGACGCCATTCGTAAAGCCACCAAGCGCTATAGCCAGCTGCCTGTCCTCCTCATCAAGCCTTGAGAAATTCAGATTCTGTAGGTATGAAAGTCCAACCTCCGGCGTTAGCTCTTCCAGCAACTGATAAGCAATCGTATTACGACTAAGTTCTACCGCCCGGCGAAGTGTAATTCGCCCAAGATATCTTCCGTCCGAATTGCTTGGACCACCTTCAATTCTGGTGTCATTTACCACAGAATCTGCCGTATAGCCTCGTTCCAGGGCAGGTGTGTATACAAGAAGCGGCTTAATGGCAGAGCCCGGCTGACGGAAGCTCTGATAGGCACGATTCAGAGTATAGCCATCAAGTTCCTGCGACCGACCGCCCACAATTGCCTTCACAAGACCGGTGGAATTGTCAATACAGACCGCAGCCCCTTGAAGCGCATAGACGCCCGCTTCATTTACCTCATCATAGGCAGAAAGTCTCTCATCAATGGCCGACTGCAATTCCTCCTGCATCGACAAATCAAGCGCGGTATAGATGCGGTAGCCACCCGTATAGAGAGAGGCATTGCAGGTGCTATAGGCTTCCTCATAGGCCTTGTTGTATGCCTTCTCTTCCTCTTCGGAATCAAATACCGTCTGGAAGGTAAAGCCCTGCAGCTCCATCAGCGCCCTCGTCGCGCAGTAATAGGTATAGGTCTCTGCGTAGTCCTTCTTCTCCACCTCATCCGGGCGAGTAATGACAATCTTCTTCGCAATCGCCTGATTATATGTCGCCTCAGAAATGACCTTATCCTCCAGCATGTCGCCTAGAATCTTGTCCCGGCGCGCTATGGTATTGTCATAATTCTTAAGGGGATCATAATAGGTCGGATTATTAGGGATTGCCGCAAGGAATGCCATCTCCGACAGACTAAGATGCCCCACATCTGTGTTGAAATAACCCTTGGACGCAGCACCAATTCCATAATAGCCATTGCCAAAATAGATATTGTTCAGATAGAACTCCATAATCTGGCTCTTGGTGTATTTCTTCTCGAGCTCCGTGGCGATATAAATCTCTTCCACCTTGCGTTCCCAGGTCTTATCCTGAGTCAGGAATACATTTCTGGCAAGCTGCTGCGTAATCGTGCTCGCGCCCTCTGTCACCTCTCCATTACGAAGCATGGCAATTACCGCTCTTAGGATTCCCTTATAATCCACTCCGTGGTGAGAATAGAACCTCTGGTCCTCGACTGCAACAAAGGCTTCTATCATGTAGGTCGGCGTATCCTCATATTCCACATAGTAGACATCCTTCTCGCCCTTCAGCTCAGAGATCACGTCTCCATTCACGTCGTAGACGATCGAGGTCTCATCCCTCCGGAAGGTATCCTCCGTCGACTTCGACACCAGACTCACCGCCTCCTCATGCATGGACTTCACCTTCACAGCATAGCCCGCAGCATAGTAATAGGTGACCGCGCCTATCACCAGGAGAATCAGGACAATCTGCAGCCTCAGGAAGCGCCAGAGTCTCTTTGTTCTGTTTTTCCTCTTCTGTTCCTTGGTCTTCTTCGCCAAATCATTCCACTCCAGAAATTAAGTTCACTTATGAACACATTATACTAAAAAGCGCATCTTTGTACACGTTCCTTTCCTCTTATGCTATAGTGAATTCGTCAGAATAAATAGCAGAAATATCTGCTTCACATATTAGGAGGTTATCCATGAACAAGACAAAATGGGGACAAACAGAAGATGGAGAAGACATCTTCACTTATGAGATCAAGTCAGCATCCGGCATGATAGCTAAGCTTATGAACTACGGAGCCAACCTGCTTGAGCTCTACGTGCCAGACCAGGAAGGTTCTCTCACAGATGTCGTATTAGGCTACGAGAAGGTCGAGAGTTATTTTGTAAATGATCCAGCCTTTGGTGCCTCTGTTACACCAGTCGCCAACCGAATCGGTGGCGCTCATTTCACTCTAAATGGCACCGAATATCATCTGGATAAAAATGACGGAAACAACAATCTCCACTCTGGTTTCCATCCCCTTCATAAGAGAATCTGGGATGTCGTTGATGAGGGAGATGACCATATCTGTTTTCAAATTAAGGCTTCTGATATGGAATGTGGTTTTCCAGGAAATAGAACCCTTCGCGTAACCTATACCCTTCTTTCCGATAATACAATTGCCATCGACTACTATGCTACAAGTGATAAAGACACCTTATTTGCGCCTACCAATCACAGCTACTTCAACTTAGATGGCCATAACGCTGGTCTGGTAACTGATTCCTATGTCTGGATCAATGCCGATTCCATCACACCAACCGATGAGACATCTGTCCCAACTGGAGAGATACGCGATATAACCGGCAGTCCTATGGATTTTCGCACAATGAAGCAGATGAGTTCTCAAATCGATGCCGACTACGACCAGCTGATTCAAGGCAAGGGCTACGACCACAATTACATTCTTCTTCCTAACAAAAAAGCTCCAGAATATTCTTCTGAAGCTTCTATCGTCTATCATGTAGCTGCCCTTGAGAATCCAAGCCGGACCAGACGCATGGATGTATATACGGATATGCCCGGTCTGCAGCTCTACACTGGCAACTATCTTAATAAAAATGAAATCGGAAAGGGACATTTCCCTTATGACAAGAGATACGGCGTGGCCTTTGAGACTCAGTTCTTCCCGAATGCCGCAAACATAGCCTCTTTCAAGATGCCACTGCTTAAGGCCGGTGAAAGCACAAACAGCCGAACCGTATATCATTTCTCATTCTAATCTATTCATTCTTCTCATTGGTTGGCTCTGTCGAGTCATCCTCTGTCTCTGCCACTTCATCCTCTTCGAAGGCTGGGTCCTCGAAGGTGATGGAGTTGGAGGAGCGGAAGATTGTGCTAGAAGAACCAAGCTGGTTCACCACAATCTCATCTCCATTCTCAAGCTCTGAGGCATCAATCGTCAGAACCTGACCACTCTCATAAGTCGTTGGAACCTTCTCCCCATTGACATAGACCTTACTCCACTTGGTAAAGCCATCTCCATAAATATGAAGCTTGCCATTGAAGAAATAAGCATGATCAATCGTAACATCATGAACACCCATCACAAGATCCGATGCCGGATAAGGATTCGAGTCTCCATAAGCATACTGATTACCATAGAGCAGATCATACTGAAGCAGCTCGAGATTATCCATATATTCATCGCTTCCTGCCTCGACGCCTGCCTTGATCATAGCCTGGTTATACTGGGTAATAGTTCCCTCATGTACGCCAAGTCGATCCAGATACTCAGCCATCAGCTGATAAGTTGTTAGGTCCTGGTCTTCCTTTGGCATGTCGAAATTATTCCAGGTGATGTACTTAGTCTGATAGAGATCGCCTGTTGCAACCTCATCCTCGGTAAGTCCCAGCGTTGGAAGATGATCGCCAAACATAACCACGAGGGTATCCTCATCCCTCTCCTCGAACATCGCAATGAAGTCCTCGATGAACTGGTCCATATCATTCAGGCGATTAATATAGTAGGTCCACTGATAATTCTCTTCCTCGGTCTTGCCCTCGGTCGTCACGGTAATCGCTGGATTCTCCTCCACTTCATAGGTAGGATAATCGCCATGCGTACACACCGTAATCGTGTAAATGGTATCCGTGCCTTCGGTAGAATCCATCGCCTCTTCAGTTGCATCCACTAGGATCTCATCCATTGGCCAAGAGCCAAGCGGGGTATAATCTGTAATATCAAGCATCTCCTTACTCTGGAAGGAATCGAATCCCATCAGAGTAAATGCATTCTTGCGGCTATAGAAATTACCACCATTGTTGTGAACTACATGAGATCCCATTCCAAAGGTCTTCATAATAGAAGCGATGCTCTCGCAGGAATCAATCTCCTTCAGAATCGTCTTCTGTGGATATTCGCCTGGTCCAAAGAACTGCATGGACATACCAGTCAGAACCTCGAACTCAGAATCGCATGTTCCAGCGCCAACAACCGGCACTGTCAGATGGCCGGTGGAATAATTGGCCTCCAGGTAATGGAAATACTCAAGCGGATCCTCTGAGGTCTCGATAAAATTCGCCTCGCTGACATCATAGCAGGATTCCAGAAGAACAACGACAATATTCGGAAGGTCTTCTGCTGCAATTGTTGACTCTCCCTGGTCTGTGTCTGCCAGAATCTGCTGAATCGTCTCTTCATTGTAATTCCTAGGCTTATCCATACCAAGGCTGAACATAGATGATGTAAAGCCATAGAGATAGCCATTCTCCGTATAACCTGCTGCCAGGTTGCCGAAGTACTCATCTACCACATCAAGCTCCTGCATTGTGCTATTCACAAATGGAAGTGTGCCAAATGCAAGAACAACTAGTAGAAGTCTGCCCCAAAATGGCATCTTCGCTTCCTGCTTGGCGCCCTTTAGGAAGAGGCGAACCATGAGAGCCGCATAGATAAGAATTGCAACAAGAGCTACTGCTCCCTGCTCTGCCGAGAAATAGTTGGTGTTCTGCATAGTAAGAAGATCGCCAACCATATAGAGATCTGTATATCCAAACGGTGATACACGGTTCAACAGGATAATGCAGTTTACAATACCGAGCATGACAAAAACAGCCGATATCACCATTCGCGTGAAGGTTCTTCTACGGGTCAAAAAGACAAGGGTGTAAGCCACAAAAACCATATACGCATTGTATAGGAAAGCGCCTGTGTGATGAGTCACAAATTCCACTGCTGACATGAAGGAGTGATGGCTCATCCACTCAAGAGCAAACACCATCAGCATAGACAGCGGAATATGAATAATCAAAGAATGTCTATTAAGAAAAGCCATCGTCTTCTGATAGCCACTAGATCCTCGCAACTTGCCAAGCAACTTAGGAGTAGGTAATTTCATTCGTATCCTCCTGGCCTTTGTTGATAAAAGGCCTAGTATTAGTTATAATTCTGATGAATTATACCACTAGAAATATGGTAATGCAAGGAAGCTAAGAACCTTCCATTTCTTACCAAAAAGGAACATTTATGAAGCTTAAATTTCGTCAAACTGGACTGAATAACGAAGGACGCTCCCGCCTCCTTCTTCTATCAATTATATTTATCCTAGCGCTCATTTTCTTCGAATTTCTACTGAACTATAAGAGCAATGAAGCAACTACTGACATGGATAGTCCAACTCTACCAACGATTACCATGGAAGCCTATAACCACTCTATAAGCGAGCTTCACGGCTATGTTGTCGAAATGGACGCCCTCTATATGAGAGACGCAGTCGTACCACTCGACGAGAGCCGAACTCTGCCTATTACCATCCATACGAATGGACGTGCGATTGACTCCATTTCCTATGAGATACGTTCCACCGATACTGAGCGCAAGATTGCGGAGACCGAAGTCAGCGACTATCTCTTAGTAGACGATGATATCACCGCAGATCTATCCATAGAGAACCTGGTCAATGAAGACGAGGAATTTCTCTTCATCATTACCCTAACCTCAGGCGGCCAGGAAATCTACTACTACACGAGAATTCTCATGCCAACAAGCGCTTATGCTTCCGACTGCCTAGACTTCGCTATAGACTTCCATAACAAGGCCCTCTCTGGCGATCAGAACAGCCTGGCAGCCTATATGGAGACAGATGCCGAGGCGGATGGTGAAGACCTGCAGCATGTCACCATCACATCCTCCGTCAGCCAGATGTGCTACGGTTCTTTTGACGGCCAGATAGTCGGAGAACCTGTAATCGAATTCAAGGACATCAACTCCAATTACACGGCGCTGGTACTCTACTATCAGATGGAGCGTTCGACAAGCGCCGGAACGGAATACTATCTGGTAGAAGAATATTTCAAGATTCGATACACAGCAGAGAGAATCTACCTGCTCGACTACGAGAGGACAATGGATCAGATGCTTACTGGAGAGAATGCTACCATTTCCGATAACGTCATGAACATCGGAATTGCCTCCTCCGATCTCGAATATCTGTCCAATGAAACCGGCACAATAATCGCCTTCGTACAGGCTGGAGAGCTCTTCGAATACAACCAGAGCACTCAGGTTCTCACCAAGGTATTCAGTTTCGTCGGTGACTCTGCAAATGACAGCAGAGCAACCTATGATGAGCACAATATTCTCCTTTTGAATATTGACGAAACCGGAACGCTGGA
Source organism: Lachnospiraceae bacterium (assembly GCA_963661945.1). Lineage (GTDB taxonomy): Bacteria > Bacillota > Clostridia > Lachnospirales > Lachnospiraceae > CAVLDP01. The sequence goes on along the minus strand of CAVLDP010000009.1, from coordinate 48,357 downwards.
CTTCGTTGTCTATGGTTATATGAACTGCGGTGAATACGAGGGGCAATGTGGTATCAACCTCTACCACTATGATTCCTCCACCAACAAGGCTCATGAGCAGACCTTCATACGAACCACCAATTCCTACCAGATTCTGAACGCCAGCTTCTCAGATGTCCTCTACGAGTCAACTGACAGCATCTTCTATATTATGGTGGACGGAACCCTTATGCGAATTGACCTGGACAATCTGACGACAGAAGAGCTGCTGACTGGACTTACAGAAGACCAATATGCCGCTTCCATCTCTGGACGATACTTCGCCTGGATTGATGAAGAAGCCGCCGGTTCCTCCCTCCATGTCATGGATCTCGAAGACGGCAGCAAGGAGGATATCGAAGCCACGTCTTCAAGCCTCCTCATTCCTCTCGCCTTCATTGACGAGGATTTGATCTACGGCACTGTTCTCAAGAAGGATATAACAACCGATGCCGCCGGCTCTGGCATCTACCCGATGTATCAGCTCACCATAGAGAATGCATCCACCCATAATGTCGTGAAGACCTACGAGAAATCCGGCTACTATGTCTCAAATGTCACTCTGGATGGCTACACCCTCTACCTGGACCGCGTACAGAAGCAGGCGGATGGCACCGTCATCGAGGCCGAGCCTGATACCATCAAGAATTCCGCCGGCGAAGCCAATAAGACCGTAGACGTTGCCGCCATCTCAGACGATATCAAGGGCAAGGTTATTACATTTACCATGGCAGATCTTACAAGCGATGAAGAGATTCATCATTTTACATATACTACTGCTGGACTTGTGTTAAATGACGCCAGCTCTATCATTTCCGTCAAGGCAACCGAGACCACTCAGAACTACTTCGTCTATGTCGGAAACCGAGTTGCCTATGCTGGTTCCGACCTGGTTCGCGCCATCACATACGCAGATGAAGAAATGGGCATCGTCGTAGATAACACCCAGCAGTACATCTGGAAGCGTGGCAAAGGTTCCTACAAGGGCACTCTATCAAACCTCCTCGTTGGAGCAGCAGATACGCAGGAATCCAGCCAAGCCCAGTGCATCAGCGTCATGCTGGTTCGTGAGGGAGAAAATGTCGAGGTTCATACCCTGCTTGAGCGAAATGAAAAGCCAATCGACATCCTCTCCTCAGCTATGAAGGATGCCACCGTCTTAGATCTGACCGGATGCAGCCTGTCCGAGGTTCTCTACTATGTCTACCTGGGCAATCCAGTCTATGCAATCGGTTCTGACGGAGAGGCTCTTCTGATTGTGGGCTACGATGCCGCCAACATCACCCTCTACAACCCAGTAACTGGAGCGACCTACAAAAAAGGCCTGCAGGATTCTACTGAAGAATTCGAATCCGCAGGCAACATTTTCATATCTTATATTAATTAGAATTAAGAGGCGACCCCTAGTCCATGTGACCATCTCTATGCATAGAGAATTGATCCATAGGATATTGTTCTAAGTTGGAGAGGACCTTACGATCATCTGCGCGTGAGAGAAGCTCTTCTCTCGCCTTGGTCGTCTCCTGAATCGTCTTATGCTTCGATGGGCCACCCACACAACCGCCTGGGCAGACCATACCTTCTATGAAGTCTTCTGGCATCTTGCCAATCTTAAGAAGCATCAGAGCCTTACGACATTCGTCACCGCCATCACAAGCGCGGAGGCGAATCTCTGAGGTATCTTCCCCTCTTTCCTCCATAACTTCGAGCACAGCCTTAGCTACTCCTCCGGCATTTGCAAATCTCTTACCGAAGATAGAAGCTTCTTGATATTCATCCTCTACAGGCTTTGGTTCAATTCCCTTACTACGAAGGAGAGCTCTAAGCTCACCATAGGTGATAACATAATCTGCATTATCTGGAATCTCAGGATCTGCAGCTTCGCTCTTCTTGGCAATACATGGTCCGATGAATACGGTTACACAGCCAGGATGTGTCAGCTTCAAATATCTGGAAATCGCGCACATAGGAGAGACTGTGGTAGACATGTTGTTCTCATAGACTTCTGGGAAATGCTTCTTCAGCATATTCACAAAAGCTGGACAACAAGAGGTCGTCATCTTCTTGCCTTCCTTCTTGGCCTCTGACCACTCAGCAGCTTCATAAGCCGCTGTCATATCGCCACCAAGGCCAACCTCTACCATATCTGAGAATCCAAGTTCGATTAATGCTGCACGAAGAGACGCCATCGTACGCTCTTCTCCAAACTGACCCTCTGTCGCAGGAGCAGCCATGGCAATTACTTCCTTGCCTGCTTTCATCTCTTCGATGATATCCACTAGATAAGACTTGGAAGAAATCGCTCCAAATGGACAAGAGTGAATGCAGTGACCACACTGAACACATTTGTCCTCATCGATAATACATACGCCATATTCATCATAACTAATGGCTCCAACAGGACATGCCTTCTTGCAAGGACGAATCAGGTGCGCAATGGCTCCATAAGGGCAGGCAGCTGCACACTTGCCACATTCCTTACATTTCGTTGGATCAATCTTCGTTCTGGTGTCACCAAGAGAGATTGCGCCAAACTGGCAGGAATTCATACAAGCCTTACCCATGCAAAGCCTGCAGTTATCTGTTACGGTGTAAGAGGAAATCGGGCATTCCTCACAAGCTGGAGAGAGAACCTGAATAATATTATCCGATTCCTTCTGTGGTGTTGGGCACTTACCCTGAGCCAGGCGAATTCTCTGCTTCACCAACTCTCTTTCTTTGTATACGCAGCAACGATATTGTGCAGTTGGGCCCGGACTAATCTCGTAGACCAGTCTTTCCTTGTTCTCATCGGTCAGTTCCTCTTCCCAAGCCAGACGAGCCACCTCTTCGAGAATCTTATGCTTCAGATTCAGTATCCCTGCATCTGCTGTAATCATTCGCTTTCCTCCTAAACATACTTGAGTATAATGGGACCACCTTCCCATTTTGTTAACTTTTTAACAAGATGAGTATATCATACAATCATTTCTTGTCGTGTTCTTTTTGGGATTCACGATAATTCGCGATTGAGTACTACGCCACTCTTGGGGCGAACTCGAATAGACAGCATTCCATTCTTCACCTCTCTACGAATTGGCTTGATCGAATATCCCGCTTCATAGGTCATGATAATCTGTTGCATATCGCAATCGCCCACAACATTTGCCTTCCATACCGGAAGAGTAAGGTCAATTTCCTCCTCACCAGTATAGATTACAACAACCATTTGCTGTTCCTTCGTGAATCGGCCGAAGCTAACCAGATGATCCTCGCAGGTTAGGAATACCAGGCTTCCTCTCCGAAGAGCCGCGTTCATACGACGAATGAAGATCATATCCCGGTGAAAATCAATTAGGGGATAATTCGCATGTCCCCAAGGATAGGTCCTGCGATTATCTGGATCAGTAAAGCCGCAAACCCCAGCTTCATCTCCATAATAGATAGTAGGTGCACCAGGCCAGGTGAGAAGCATCATGGTAGCAAGCTTCATAACAGCTACATCTACCCCCTCGGATGCCGCCGCAGAACCAAGCGTCGCAAGACGTCCCACCTTATGATTGGTCCGCGTCAGGAATCTGGAATGATCATGGTTCGACAGCTGATTCATCGAGCAATAGAGAGACGGCTCCATGAAGGAAGTCATGGTGTGTCTCATGGTAAGCTCAAACTGCTTGCCATTATTCAGTGCATCTTCCCTATAAGTGTCGCTATGCTTGTCCATGCCCGTTAAGAACCAGGAAACTGGCTCCATAAAGGCATCGTAATTCATAATGGTATCCCACTGATCACCCCTAAGCCAGCTCGTCGCATCACCATAATGCTCAGCGAGCACAATTGCCTCCGGATTAGCCTCCTTCACGGCACTTCTAAAGCGGCGCCAGAAGTCATGGTTGAACTCCTCACTATGGCCGAGGTCTGCTGCAACATCAAGTCTCCACCCGTCACAATTGTATGGTGGAGATACCCATTTCCTGGCAACACCAAGAATATATTCCTGAAGCTCCTCGGAAGCCTCATAATTAAGCTTCGGCAGGGTATCATTGCCCCACCAACTATCATAGGTATGGTTATTCGGCCAACAAGTCTCATCATGCCACTGGAAGTAGCCTCGATAAGGACTGTCCGCCTGCTTATAGGCACCCGGCTTGAAATCGCTGGAATCCTCATAGATCCCCTCGCGATCCAACCACTTATTAAAGGAACCGCAATGATTAAATACGCCGTCCAAGATTACACGAATCCCACGTTCATGCGCCTCCTCCACAAATTGCGCAAAGAATTCATTGGAGGCCTTAAGATTAGCAAGGCTGGCAACACGCATCTTGTATTTGCTGGCGTGATGATTATCATAGTCACCCGATGCAAGTGCTTCTCCACCATCGGATACAATCTTGCCATAATGTGGATCGATATAGTCGTAATCCTGTACATCGTATTTGTGATTGGAGGGAGAGACGAATAGCGGATTAAAGTAAATGACTTCCACACCGAGGCTCTTCAGATAATAGAGCTTCTGGCGAACCCCTTCCAGATCTCCTCCATAGAACTTACCCACATCAAATTCCGAAGGAAGACGATCCCAGTCATCCACATGCTCAGCATCCGTAGTGATATAGTGATATTCTGCGTTCACCACATCATTGCTTGGATCCCCATTACAGAATCGATCTGTGAGAATCTGATACATGACCGCGCCCTTGGCCCACTCTGGAGTCGAAAAGCCCGGCATGACAGAGAAGGCATACTGCATCCTCTGTGAATTGTCTACGCCGTAGCGGTCCAGAAATACCACCTCGCCACCTGCGTGTAATTCAAAGCAATACGAAAAAACAGCATCTGCAAGCTGCTGCGTGGCCTTGAAATAGTCAAAGCCATCCTCCGTCTCATCAAACTGCATAGGAATTCTATCATCCGCAGTTCTAAGATAGACTTCGTCAACATCTGCATGTGCTGTACGTACTCTAATAGATACCAGATCTCCCGGCTTCGGTTCCGGTGGATTTAGGAACATGCGAGTTCCATCACTGAATATCGCTTCTGTATTCATAACGACCCCTCATTAGACACACAATTCCCCTTCATTATATCCCATAAAAAGTAAAAAAGACAGCTAGTAAGCTGCCTTTTTAGGAGAAGGTATTTTTACTATGGGGGTAGTAAAAATATATAATGTATTGGGGGTTTTTACGATGATTATTATATGTCCTGACCATTCTTAAGTGTGCACAAACATAACAAAAAACTATGAATAGTTTTGTACAGATTGCATAAATGTGTCAAGTCCTCACCAGATTCTAGTCTTCAAACAAAGCCTCAAACTCATCTCTGCTAATCTTCTCCTTCTCAAGAAGAAGGTTTGCGCACTTATGGAGCACATCCTCGTGTTCCTTGATGATGCGAGTTGCATCTGCATAGCAGTCCTCAATAATAGCCTTCACTTCTGCATCAATTGCAGTAGCAATCTTCTCACCATAGCCGCGTGAACGCGCCAGGTCCTTGCCCAGGAAGACTTCATCATCATCCGTATTATAATCAATCGGTCCGACACTTGCTGACATACCATACTTGGTCACCATGTCTCTGGCCGTCCTACTTGCCTTCTTGATATCAGAAGATGCACCAGTTGTGATATCGCCGAAGATAATCTCCTCCGCAATACGACCACCAAGAGATACCTTGATCTCCTGCAGCATCTTGCCCTTGGTATCAAACATCTCATCCGCTTCCGGAAGAGGCATGGTATAGCCTGCTGCCCCAGCTCCAGTTGGAATAATCGAAACAGTATACACTGGTCCCACATCCGGCAGGACATGGAACAGGATTGCATGGCCAGCCTCATGATAGGCTGTAATCTTCTTCTCCTTGTCGGAGATAATCTTGGACTTCTTCTCAGCACCAATGCCGACCTTCACGAAGGACTTCTTGATGTCGTTCATGGTAATAAAGGCACGATTCTCTCTAGCCGAACGAATTGCAGCCTCATTAAGGAGATTCTCAAGATCTGCACCAGTAAAGCCAGCTGTTGTTCTGGCCACCTGCTTCAGATCGACATCATCACCCAGTGGCTTGTTCTTCGCATGAACATTCAAAATCTCTTCGCGGCCGCCTACATCTGGTCTTCCCACGAAGACCTTACGGTCAAATCGTCCCGGTCTCATAATAGCTGGGTCTAAGATATCCACACGGTTTGTCGCAGCCATAACGATAATGCCTTCATTTACCCCGAAGCCATCCATCTCTACGAGCATCTGGTTCAGAGTCTGCTCTCTCTCATCATGACTACCGCCAAGACCTGCACCTCGCTTACGCGCAACAGCATCAATCTCATCAATGAAGACGATACATGGAGCATTCTTCTTGGCCTGTGCGAAGAGATCACGAACACGTGATGCACCTACGCCGACGAACATCTCCACGAAATCCGATCCAGAGATTGAGAAAAATGGTACACCTGCCTCACCTGCTATAGCCTTGGCCAGAAGAGTCTTACCAGTTCCCGGAGGGCCTACAAGCAGAACGCCCTTAGGTATTCTGGCGCCAACCTTCGTATACTTGGCTGGGTCCTTGAGGAAATCAACAACTTCCTCGAGCTCTTCCTTCTCTTCCTTCAGACCTGCGACATTCTCAAATCTGGTCTGTACCTTGTCGCCACTTGTCATCTCTGCCCGGCTCTTGCCGAAGTCCATCATCTTGCCGCCGCCACCGACGCCAGGACCATCCATATTCGGGCGACCTCCAAATAGCATCACAAGGAGAACTATAATCGCAGCTGCCACAATAAGCATCGGGAACATAATCTCCATCCAGCCATCGTTCGGTATGTCTCGAACTGTATAGCTGATATCTGCCTCATCAAGCAGATCCTCGACATCATTGACATCGGATGTATACATGGTATAGCTGCCTTCATCTGTAGTCAGATAGACCGTACCAGTCGGAACCTCTGAATTCTGTTCGATGCGACAGGATGTAATGCTTCCATCTGTACAAGCCTTGCGGAACTGCTTCATCGTATAGGTTGGATCCTGAGAAGATGTAGACAAACGCCAAGCAAAGACCAATAGAATTAATAGGAAAAGATAGAGGCTAAAGCCTCTACTTCGCTGTTTCTTATTCATGAATTCCTCCCTAATCCAGCTCTACCACGCCGATATATGGCAGGTTACGATACTTCTGGTCAAAGTCCAAACCGTATCCTACGACGAATTCATCCGGAATCGTGAATCCAGTATAGTCTACCTTCACATCTACTTCTCTACGATCCGGCTTATCAAGCATCGTACAAAGCTTCACGGACTTAGCTCCCTTGTCCTTGAAATAAGTCTGTAAGAAGGAAAGTGTATTACCACTATCGATGATATCCTCTACAATAAGGACATTCTTGCCAGTTGGGTCCAGATCAAGTTCCTTCTTCACCTTCACTTCGCCGGAAGATACGGTACCTGCTCCATAGCTTGATGTAGCCATAAAATCAATAATCACAGGGACTGTAATTCTCTTGGCAAGTTCACAGGCAAAGAAAGAAGCACCCTTCAAGATGCATACTACGAATAATTCTTCGCCATCATAATCTGCGCTAATCTCCTGTCCCAGCTCTACAATTCGAGCTGTCAATTCCTCTTCTGGAATCATAGTACGAATATTCTTAACCATCTTAGTTCCTCCAAAATCTCACTTGTAAAATATGTTCTGTAGACGAGTCCACCATAAAAGATTCACCTCTGCGATAGCCTATCACCCAGAGAATCTCATCACCAAGCGCAAGAAGAGGCATATTCTCTCTCTCCTCTCTCGGAATCTTCTCGTCTATATAATAATCCTTCAATTTCTTGCGACCGCCCGATGCACTTACGACCAGGAAGTCCCCCGGCCTGCGGGTTCGAATTTTCAGGTTAATGCCTATCTTATCATAATCAAACCATTTCGTATATATGTTCTTTGGAATCATTTGGTCTGTGTTCGCTTCAAGCAGACTCACCTCAAGCCAACCCGAATCCAGGCTAAAGTCTCGACGCTCCCCTACCTTTAATGGTGGAATTGTCAGGTCCAGCTTACAATCCTTCACATCCGCCTCACTCTTATGCGTTATGCGAAGAAGATCATACTCTCTCTCCACCCTGCATCCATAAGGCAAGTCAATACCTCGCCCCGTCTGTCCAGTAAGCAGGGTCTCAATCTCTGATAAATGAACCGCCCCAATATCTCTGGCATGAGAAGTATTCTCTATAAGCCACTCATGTAGGACCCGTCTCCGAAGCCCCTCTTCAAGCTCAAGAAGACTCTGAATTGAAAGAGGCCGCTGCCCCGGCTTCCTATCGCCACCTAGAGCCAAATCTTCGTCATCCCGGAGGCAATCAAGAAGTGCCCTCTTCGTCTCCTCTTCCATATCCTCATTCATCGCACGAAGAAGAGCGGAACTATGATTGATATGAGAAATGGCCTGGGCATTAATCTCCTGAAGACGCGGCAGGACATCTGCTCTAATTGCATTTCGGCCAAAGGCCGTATCCGAATTCGTCGAATCCACTCGAAAGTCTTGCTTGCATTCATCAAGATACTCTAATATTTCATCTCGCTCTAAGATCAGAAGTGGCCGAATCACCTGGCCCTGTCTCGGCGCAATCCCACAGAGTCCACGGATTCCTGTCCCTCGAATCAGCTGGAAGAGAACCGTCTCCGCATTATCATTCGCATTATGTGCAATAGCGATCCTGGTGTTTGGTCCCATCGATGAAGCATATTCTCCGAAATGAATATAGCGAAGATTCCTGGCCGCCTCCTCCAGAGACAACCCCTGCGCCTTGCTATAGGAAATGGCATCTACCGAAACCATATGAAATGGCACAGAAAGCTTCCAACAGAGCCGCTCCACAAAGGCAGCATCATCGAGGCTTTCCTGGCCACGAATCCCATGCTCTACATGAAGGACCTCTATTGGAAGATCATATTTTCCTGCAAGTTCTCTAAGAAGTAGAAGCATAGCCACAGAATCCGCTCCGCCAGAGACTCCAAGCAGAATTCCGCTTGCACCATCAAGCAGTTTCTCTTCCTCAATAAACTTATCAACTCGCTCTATTATCTTCATATCTCATTTCCCTGAAATTCCTACATTCTAAAGCACAAATAACCCCTATGGGCCTACTCCCATAGAGGTTATCTCTTATTTCTGACGAAATACAATCTCATTCTCATACACAAGTCCAAGCTTGTCTCTGGCTGTATCTACATAGAACTCCTCGCTCTTAGTACTAGCCTCGTATTCCTCTAATTCCTTGGCGCGATCCTCTTGCTCAGCCTTCTCTGCATTCTTCTCCTGCTCAACCTGCTGGTAATATGCTCTCTTCTCATAGAGCCTAATTGTCTGAGTAGCAAAGAAAATCACAACTACAGCTGCACCAAGTGCAATGCAGATTCTCTTGCCACTATATCTTTTTCTTTTTCTCTTGGGTTTCGTTTTTACAACCTGTACACTCATCAAAAAGACTCATCCTATTCATCAACCTATTACTCTTATTATCGGACACTTAGCCCCGAAAATAAAGTCTAGATGTATTCAAACAAGTCCTTGGCCTCTTCTTTCTTCGTGGTATCCTGCAAATCAAGGACACGAACCTTCACTGTCTTATTGCCAAATGAAATCTCGATGATATCGCCAACCTTCACCTTGGCAGATGCCTTGGCTGGCTTATCATTTACCAGCACTCGCCCTGCGTCGCATGCTTCATTCGCTACTGTACGCCGCTTGATCAGTCGGGATACTTTTAGAAATTTGTCTAATCTCATGGAATTCCTCCGGTATTTCTCCTTAGAACGAGGCTCTCCCCCGCTCTCTATTAAGCAAAAAAAGAGCTCCGCAAAGCGAAGCTCTCATAGAATCAACAAAAATTAGTTGATAGAATCCTTTAAAGCCTTACCAGCCTTGAACTTAGGAGCCTTAGATGCAGGAATCTTCATCTCAGCGCCTGTCTGAGGATTACGTCCTGTACGAGCAGCTCTCTCAGATACTTCGAAAGTACCGAAGCCAACTAACTGGATCTTCTCACCCTTCTTAAGCTCTTCAGCTACAACCTCTGTAAATGCCTTAACTGCAGCCTCTGCATCCTTCTTTGAGATGTCAGCCTTACCAGCGATTGCTGAAACTAATTCTGTCTTGTTCATTTTAACTTCCTCCTCTGGAATCCATAAAAAATGTTGTATCACCGGGCAACCTAATCACCGCGACGACTAAATCCATATTACTCATTCTTAAAACCAGTGTCAACGGATTTCCCTTATTTTTCTAGGGTTTTTGCAACTTTTTAGATAATGTTTACGAAATTTCATAGCCCATATTAGTCAGAATTTAATCAGTTCCCATCAGAGTGCTAATCATTTCTGACAATGTAGTCAAATAATCGACTTCTGCATCCGACTCGTCCGTAGAAGAATCGGTAGAAGAAGACGTCGAATTACTTGTAGACGAATCCGATGACGCATCGCTTGATGAAGAGGAAGCGCTTGTCGTATCGCTTGTCGTATCGCTTGACTCCTCAGACTCTGACAGATCAAGCATGATTGTAGCCTCAGCTGAATTCACATAGAGAGTCTTCTTCCAAGTATCGTAGCCATCCGCCACAATAACCAGGCTATGCTTTCCATAACGAACCTGCTCGGTAACGCCAGATGGAACTGCCACGCCATCCAGATAGATGGTCGCGCCGGTAACCGTAACCTGGAAGGTCAGATTACACATCTTGGGTCCTTCCCCTTCAAGCTCCGACAAATCCAGTTCCAGCGTCTCGCCCGCTTCAATCGTAACTTCCTTGCTTCCGCCATAACCATCATTTGCAACGGCAACCTGATAAGTTCCTTCCGGAACTTCAATCAGAAGATCTGGCTCCACCGTCGCATAGATCTTCGTGCCAACCTCAATCAGGGAATCATTGAACTTATCCGTATTCAGAAGCTTCAGATAACCGTGTCCGGTCGTTACCGAAATCGAGTAGATTTCCTTGTCATATCCCACGATACGAAGGGTGTCATTCTCACCAATTGACGTGATTGCAGCAATCTCATCTCCTGCAAAAATCGAAGCATTCTGCACAATCTGATACTGGGTCTTTCCGATGGTAAGTACATTAGTCCATGCATTGATGGAATAATTCTCCACATCCTCATATTCAAAGACCAGGTCCGACTTTTGAACCAGAGTAAGGGCCGAAGTCAAATCATCCTCTTCCACTTCAACAGCCTCTCCTGGATGGAAGCTGCTCCAGCTGGCGCGGTCGCCATACTTGTCCTGAAACTTCGTGGACAGATTATAGCTATAGCGGTATTGTCTGCCATTTGAAATGGAGTAAAGCGTAAGTCGCTCCTCCTCCATATCAAAATCCTTGATGATATATACTCCATCAAGGGAACTCGACTCCTTAGTATCAGTTTCCTTATCTTCTGCGCTATCTTCCTCCGCCTGATTCTTCTGGTTAGAGCCTGTTGCAGTTCCGCCTACCACAAGCTTACGGCTGCTGCCAGAAGACGTGGAGCAGGCGCTAAGCATAAGGCAAATCACCATAAGAAGCAGAATATTAACCTTCTTCACTCTCTTCATCGCATCTTCTCCGCTATCTCAAGTAAGGTCTCTCTATCATTCAAGGAAGGATCATCTAGAACATCCTCCAGTAATTCCTTCAAGGTCCTTCCAATATCCGGCCCCTGCGGAAAGCCCATCGCAAGTAGATCTGCCCCGGTGATTTCTAGATCCTTCACACTAATGGCCTGCTTCTTCTGCAGAATCTCAGTATAGAGTCGTTCAAAATCATCAATCATGGCAAGCTTCTCTTCCCTGCGATAGAGGCTCTGCGCCATGGTATCCGCCCGTTTCAATTCAAAAAGCTCTGGAAAGGCTGCCAGGCCAACCCGATTCATGCAACGTCTTACAGCCCGCTCATTTCCTTCTGGCCTCTCATCGTGGAATCGCACCATGGTCGTCACATAGGAAATCGTATCATTATCAAACTTCAGCCGCTTCAGAATCTCTCTGGCAAGCTTCGCTCCCATCTCTGGATGTCCTGTGAAATGATCCCTGCCATCTGCATCCATAAAGTGCGCTTCCGGCTTGGCAATATCGTGAAAGAGGGCCGACAGCCGAAGAAGACGATCCGCCCTAACTCCTTCCATTACGCGAATCGTGTGCTCCCCTACGCTGTAGATGTGATGAGGAGTATTCTGTTCGCATCCCATACACTTATCCCATTCCGGCAGGAAGATTGCAGTAAGACCAGTCTCATATAAGTCTCTCATCCGCTCCGGATGGTCAGATGTTAATAATTTCACAAGTTCCACCTGGATTCGTTCCATGGAAACCCGCTCTAAGCTAGGCGAAAGTCTTCGAATTGCCTCGTATGTCTTCTCTTCGATCTGGAAGTCAAGCTGAGAAGCAAAGCGTACCGCCCTCATCATGCGAAGGGCATCCTCCTCGAAGCGCTTCTCGGCCTCACCCACACAGCGAATAATTCCATTTTCAAGATCACGTACACCATCAAAGGCATCCACAAGCCCCGTCCTGTCATTATAGGCCATGGCATTAATCGTGAAGTCGCGCCGCTTCAAGTCCTCTAGGAGTTCTCCGGTAAATGTTACCTCCTTCGGATGTCTGCCATCCTCATAATCTCCATCGATGCGATAGGTTGTCACCTCGTATCCCACCTGGTGCAGAAGAACCGTCACCGTACCATGCTGGATTCCGGTATCAATGGTATGGGAAAATAATTCCTTCACCGCATCCGGCTTGGCTGAAGTCGTAATATCCCAATCCGACGGCTCCTTCTTAAGGATTGTATCGCGGACGCAGCCGCCTACTGCATAAGCATCGAAGCCTGCTTCCTGCAGAGTATTTATTATGAAATTCACATCATCTGGTAAGTTCATTTTCATGACAACTATTATAACAGAAAAAGCCGCAAACTGAAGATTCAGTCTGCGGCCTTAAATTCCATATCACAATTCTCTTCTATTAATATGCCTTGCCCCAGTATACAAGCTTCTTGGCTGGCTTACCGCAGCAGACACAGGTATCAGAGATTCTTTCCTGATCGTTAAATGGCATACAACGAGATGTTACAGAGAGCTCCTCCTTAATCTTATCCTCGCAGGAACGATCCTCACACCACATACCGCGGATAAATCCAGGCTTATTCTCTGCAATATCACAGAACTCCTCATAATTATGAGCGTCAAAGATATGATTATCTCTGTGTGACTTAGCTCTCTCAAACATATCACTCTGCATGGTCTCAAGGATCTCAGGGATCTTCTCCTCAAGCTGATCAAGTGATACCTCGATCTTCTCTCTTGTATCTCGGCGAACAACGACGCACTTATTGGCCTCGATGTCCTTTGGTCCAATCTCAACACGAAGAGGAATACCCCTCATCTCCTGCTCAGAGAACTTCCAGCCTGGGCTCTTGTCAGAACCATCAAGCTTGGCACGAGATACTGCGCCAAGACGATTGCAAACTTCTGTCGCCTTCTCGAGTACGCCTTCCTTCTGCATCTGGATTGGGATTACCATAACCTGTGTAGGTGCCACGCGTGGTGGAAGCACAAGGCCAGACTCATCACCATGAACCATGATAATTGCACCAATCAGACGAGTGGTCATACCCCAAGAGGTCTGATGAACATACTGGAGCTTATTCTCCTTGTCTGTATACTGAATACCAAAAGCCTTGGCAAAACCATCTCCAAAATTGTGAGATGTACCAGACTGGAGCGCCTTGCCATCGTGCATAAGAGCTTCAATCGTATAGGTAGCCTCAGCTCCAGCAAACTTCTCCTTCTCTGTCTTCTGTCCGCGAACTACCGGCATAGCCAGGAACTCTTCGCAGAAATCTGCATAGAGATTCAGCATCTGAACCGTACGAGCCTCTGCCTCCTCTGCGGTTGCATGAGCCGTATGGCCTTCCTGCCAGAGGAATTCTCTAGAGCGAAGGAAAGGACGCGTCTCCTTCTCCCAACGCACTACAGAACACCACTGATTATATACCTTCGGCAAATCACGATAAGAATGCACTTCATTCTTGTAGAAATCACAGAACAGCGTCTCAGAAGTTGGGCGAACACATAGTCTCTCCTGAAGCGGATTCAGTCCACCATAAGTTACCCAAGCAACCTCAGGTGCGAAGCCCTCTACATGATCCTTCTCTCTCTGAAGCAGACTCTCTGGAATGAACATTGGCAGGTATACATTCTCAACACCTGTCTCCTTGAATCTGCGATCCAGCTCATGCTGAATATTCTCCCAGATTGCATAACCAGCTGGCTTAAGCACCATACAGCCCTTTACGGATGTATAGTCAATCAGCCCAGCCTTGATTACTACATCGGTATACCACTGTGCAAAGTCTACATCCATGGATGTAATCTCTTCTACTAATTTCTTATCCTTTGCCATAATTATCCTCTTCCTAATTTTGCCAAAAATTGTCGACTATCATTCTAGCAAATACTCATAAGATGTCAAGATTTCAAGCCTTCTCGCTATCTCTTATCTGGCGAAATCAAAATCCTGGAAATCCTCTCCTCTTGGTGTGATGGTAAATGTCATATCCTCTCCTGTGTCCGGATGCTTAAAAGAAATCTCGTATGAGGCAAGACAAAGAGGGCGTCCCGTTCTCTGACCGCCATATTTGACATCACCAAGAATCGGTGCTGTACGGCTCGCAAGCTGACAGCGAATCTGATGGAATCGGCCTGTCACAAGCTCTACATCAAGCAGATTCCGATCGTCCACCTGATCGACCGTCCTATAATGAAGTTCCGCTCTCTTCGCACGTGGGTCATCTTCCGATACCACCTTTGCTCTCGCTGCCTTGGAATCCTTTACCAGGTAATCCACCAGTGTCCCATCTTCTGGCAGGGCTCCTCTCGTAATAATGGCATAATACTTCTTCGCAATACTGTGCGCCTGCAATTCCTTGCTCAAGACAGCCGTTGCCTTCTTGGTCTTACCGAAGACCAAAACTCCCTCCACCGGCTGATCCAGTCGCGTGATCACGCCAACAAAGGTATCTTCTCCCTTGGCTGCTCGATAATTGCTAAGGTAACTGACCATATCCTGTTCTGTCACCTTCATCGTCTGCGTTGCTATGCCAGATGGCTTATAACAGACGATAATGCTCTCATCCTCATAGATTACTTCTACTTCCATCAAATTCTTCCCCCTTCTTGATGTATTGATAAGGATTACTCAGATGCTCAAACATCTGATGGGCCACCCCTCTGGCTTCCTCTGTAATCCTCTTGTCATATAACCACAATCGCCCTTCTTCTAACAATCGCCCCTGAATCTCCTGGATCGTATATTCATTTAACAGATTCAGGAAATGAAGAATCTCATCATAATTCTCCCCGTAAGTTAGAAGATCCGTCTTACCAGCTCTTCTCTCAAGTCCGGCTATCGCGATGGCCTCCATGCATAGATGCAGCTCGCCCGTAATATCGGAGGCTTCCATCATAAGGTCTGGCCTAAGCTTCCTCGCTCTAAGGAAATATTCCCTGGCTCCTTCGAGGTCGCCTTCGTCAAATAATTCACGAAGCCCTTCCTTGGTCTCACGAACCTCCGCCTTCTCGCCAACCATCCCTACCTTACAGGAATAGACTGATATCTTATGGTGAATCGCCCACACATAAAGCAGGAATTCCGAGATAAAACCGAAGATTCTACGGTGATAGGAATCCTCCTCCTCCACGCTCACTCTCTTCTCTACGCGAAATAGAATTCCAAAGAGCCAGTCCATATAGGCATCGTAATCCGCCTTCTTCATAATCATCATATTACCAAAGAAGGTACGCTTCTCATGGACCAGTCGATGAAAGGTCTCTTCGTAGGCCGGATAATACTGTGAGATAACCTCCTCCGTCGCATCGAGATAAGCTATCTTATGATTGGCCGAAAAGCCCTCATAATAGGAATAATTAAGTTGAATTGCCTTGGTTGTAATCAGGTCATATTCTCCGAGAAGTTCCTCGATCTGACTGGCAGTAAGAAGCTCGTCCTTCTCATCGATCAGATAGCGGCGATAATGACAAAGGCCCACAATATCCTCATGGCAATTCTTCCATACGAAGTAATGTCCCGTCAGCTCACTGTAGTAGCAATTGCGATCCGATATATTATCTCCCTGATTATCCGAAAGATACCCCAGATCCTCATGGAGCGCCCTCCCCACCTGGAGCGGCTGATAGATCGCATTATCTGGCGGAGTGAATCTCTTATGAGTGCATACATAAATCTTAATCGTCATCTAATGAACCCCATGAGACAGTCTCATACGCTGTGCTACATCTTGAACCGATAGCCTACGCCCCAGATTGTCTCAATGAACTGTGGCTTGTCAGTATCCGCCTCAATCTTCTCACGAATCTTCTTCACATGAACTGTAACCGTTGCGATATCGCCGATGGAATCCTCATTCCAGATTCTGCGGAAGATCTCATCCTTGGAGAAGACATGGTTAGGATTCTCAGCGAGAAAGGTAAGTAAGTCAAACTCCTTGGAAGTCAGATTCTTCTCCTCTCCATGCACGAAAACGCGGCGTGCCACCTTATCAATACGAAGGCCGCGAATATTAATCACATCCTGCTCTTCCGGCGTCTTGGCTCCGGAAACCAGTCTCTCATAGCGTGAAAGATGCGCCTTCACCCTGGCAACAAGCTCACTAGGCGAGAAAGGCTTCGTAATATAATCATCCGCACCAAGGCCTAAGCCTCGAATCTTATCAATATCTTCCTTCTTGGCAGATACCATAAGAATTGGTGTATTCTTAATCTCACGGATTCTCTTACAGATCTCAAAGCCGTCGATTCCAGGAAGCATCAGATCCAGGATAAATAGATCAAAATCCTCCGAGATTGCCCGATCTAATCCCACCTGGCCATCCGTCTCAATCGCCACCTCAAACTCACTAAGCTCCAGATAATCCTTCTCCAGCTCAGCAATTGCAACTTCATCTTCGATAATTAGAATCTTATTCATCCTGCATAACCTCCTGATATTTTCGAATCACAAAATACATGGTCGTACCTTCTCCCATCTTCGATGTCACCCAGATATTACCACCATGGTCCTCGATAATCTTCTTCACAATACTAAGTCCAATGCCAGAGCCTCCAGTCGAACTGTTGCGTGAGGCATCTGCCCGATACATCCGGTCAAAAATATGCGGCAAGTCCTTGGTCTCAATTCCCATACCATTATCACCAAGCTCCACCTGTATGAAGTCACCCACATCCTGAAGTCTCATCGTAATCACAAGATGTGTCTGACTGCCTCGATATTTGACAGAATTGCTGACAATATTATGAATCACTCTCTCTAACTGCTCCGGATCTGCAATAATCTGCGTATCGGAAGAGGTGAAATTACTATATAGAAACTCTATCTGCTGCGTCTTAAGCTCCATACCAAGCTCTTCCGCGCAGTCCATGAAATAGGCTTCCACATTAACCGGCTGAAAATTATACGGAATACGATTGGTATCGATCTTGCTGTAGAGAGATAGCTCATTGATCAGAGCATTCATCTCATTTGCCTTATTGTAAATGGTACGTAAGTAGGCTTCCTGCTTCTCCGGCGTCTTGGCCACGCCATCCATCAGTCCTTCCGAATAGCCCTTAATCGCTGTAATTGGCGTCTTCAGATCATGTGCAATATTAGAAATGAGCTGTCTCTGCTGTTCCTCGTAGGCAAGCTTCTCCTCGGTATTGGCCTTGAGTCGCTTGCGCATGGCCTCAAGAGAGGCAGAAAGCTCCGAGAATTCGTTGGAACCCGATGAAACAATCGGCTGCTCGAGGTCTCCCTCCCGCATACGATCCGCCGCCTGCACCAGGTAACGAAGCTCCGGCACAATCCCGCTATAGGACCAGCCGATTAAGATAGCAGCCGTGAAAATCAGTATCAGAAAAATGGATATAATCATATCCCATACAATCTTCTTCACCTCACGTGGGGTCTCATCAGAAGTCAGAAGATTGCAAATACCAAGGAAAGGTCCCTGGTCCTTGCCATATTTCTCAAGCAGGCGAAGAGATTCCGTATAATCTCCGTAATCCACTGACTCTTCTTCCACCATATTAAGTTGTCTGATCTGATTCACCCCTTGCATCATCACCATAGCTAAGAGAAATGGCACAAAAATGATAATGCAGAAGGAAATCACGAGTCTTGCCTTCAGAGTAAGTCTATTCTTCATCTAAGATACCTTATCAAACAAAAAAGTCGTAGGCGTTTCACCACCTACGACTTCATTATAACATTTCAATTAGAAAGTGCGAATGTATCTTAGAGATACTTCTTAAGAGCCTCAGCTCTATCTGTTGCCTCCCATGGAAGGTCGATATCTGTACGGCCGAAGTGACCATAAGCTGCTGTCTTGCCATAGATTGGACGACGAAGATCAAGCATCTTGATGATACCAGCTGGACGAAGATCGAAGTTAGCACGAACAGCCTCTAAAATCTTCTCATCAGCAACCTTACCAGTTCCGAAGGTATCTACACGAACTGATGTAGGCTGAGCAACACCGATTGCGTAAGAAAGCTGAATCTCACACTTGTCAGCAAGACCTGCTGCAACTACATTCTTAGCTACATAACGAGCTGCATATGCTGCAGAACGGTCTACCTTTGTACAGTCCTTACCAGAGAATGCTCCGCCGCCATGACGAGCCATTCCGCCGTAGGTATCAACGATAATCTTACGACCAGTAAGACCAGCATCACCGTGTGGTCCACCGATTACGAAACGACCAGTTGGGTTGATGAAGAACTTGGTGTTCTCATCGATAAGCTCTGCAGGAAGGATAGGATCGAAGACATACTTCTTAATATCCTCATGAATCTGCTCCTGAGTTACATTCTCATCATGCTGGGTAGAAAGAACAACTGCCTCAAGACGAAGTGGCTTGTCATTCTCATCGTACTCTACAGATACCTGAGTCTTACCATCTGGACGTAAGTACTTAAGAGTACCATCCTTACGAACCTTGGTAAGCTGAAGTGCAAGCTTATGAGCAAGGTCGATAGAGTATGGCATATATGACTCTGTCTCATTGGTTGCATAACCAAACATCATACCCTGATCACCAGCACCTGTATCCAGGTCATCCTCCAGAGTACCTTCCTTAGCTTCAAGAGCCTTGTCAACACCCATAGCGATATCAGCTGACTGCTGATCAAGTGCTACGAATACAGCACATGAATTGCCATCTAAGCCCTTAGCGCCATCGTCATATCCGATATCTGTTACGGTCTTACGAACGATTGCAGGAATATCAAGCTGTGCCTTTGTGGTGATCTCACCTGTTACAAGTACGAAACCGGTACATGAAGCTGTCTCACATGCAACACGGCTCATTGGATCCTGTGCAAAGCAAGCATCCAGGATAGCATCAGAGACCATATCGCAGACCTTGTCTGGATGGCCTTCGGTTACTGACTCGGAAGTAAATAATTTCTTTTCCATTCTGTCTCTCCTTCTTAAATATGTATCGAAATGTTCATTTTGAGCACAAAAAAATCCGCATGACTCAAAGCGGATTTAATCAAAAATAATCAAATCCTCTTATTGTTCGAAAAGTCGCTCAGGTTGGCACCTATCCCATTCGGGGGTTGCCGTGGTTTCACCGATCCTCTGTATCTCCACCACTCTGAATAAGAGAACGATCCATATGGAATTCTTTGTGACTACTCACAATTTAGTACATTATCATCTACGCCATCTCCTGTCAACATCCCATGCTATACAATAACTGACAAATGTATAAAGATAACATTGCAATAGTGAGCTTCCATTATTTATAATAAAGGTAATATAGGGTTATAGGGGAGTCATATATGTCAAGCATTGAATTACAAGTAGCAGATCTTAAATCCGGCATGGTCCTAACCAAGCCGATTGTCACAAGGCGGGGACAGACTATTGCAAAGTCCGGCACAGTTCTAGATCACCAGCTTATATCCAAGCTGTCTTTCTACAAGATCACCAGTGCAACTGTAGATAATTCCTTTGATGATCCTTTTGGCGTGGAAGAAGAGCCTAAGCAGGCAGCGATTCAGCCAACGGTCCAGCCGGAGATTCAGCTGGAGGCTCAGCCAGCAATTCAGCCAGCCGAGCCCCTGCCAGAAGCTCGCGATATCGCCAAACCTCGTCCAAAAGCAGACCAATCGAATACCAGAGTTAGCGATACCGTCTCCTATTCACAGCGAATCAAGTCTACTCAGGAATATCAGACCTTCCAGCTTGATTACACAGTAAATATCGCAAAGCTTCACCAGGTCTTCGATCAGATTGTAGCCGGAGATACTTCCATCAATTATGACGGAATTCTTGCAGATGTTCAGTCGCTCTTCCAGAGCAAGACTTCTCTCCAGCTCTTTGGCTTAATCTACACGCTTCATAATATCGATGACTCAGTCTATGCGCATTCCATCAATGTCGCTCTAATCGGAAGAGCAATCGGCAAGTGGCTTCGCTACCCTAAGTCCAAGCTTGATGAGATTACTCTAGCCGGCCTTCTCCACGATGTCGGCAAGGCCAACATTCCTGCAGAAGTCTTAAATAAGACCGGATCCCTAACCGATGAGGAATTCGACCTCATCCGTCGTCACCCACTCGAAGGCAATAAGATGCTAAAGAAGGTCCATGCACCTTCTACCATCTGTACCGCTGCGCTTCAGCACCATGAGAGATTCGACGGTACCGGTTATCCAAGGCAGCTGACCGGTGATGAAATCGATGATATCGCAGCAATCATTGCCATTGCGGATGTCTATGATGCCATGACAGCCAGCCGTTCCTACCGAACACCACGCTGTCCATTCGAAGTAATCCATTGCTTCGAGCAGGAAGGCTACCAGAAATACAATCCAGAGATTATCATGATATTCCTAAAGCACATCGCTAATCTCTACCTGAATGCACAAGTCATTCTAAGCGATGGACGTAAGGCGCGTGTCGTCTTCATCAACCGGAACTTCCTGTCATCTCCAGTTGTAGAATTATCCGACAAAAGCACAATCGACCTGTCCAAAGACAGGTCGATCACCATACAGAAGATCCTGTAACTACAGGGTCTTCTTTTTTATTCTATTCTACTAAGAAATCAAGAAATCTTGAGCACAAACTTCTGCAGCTCATGGTCATCCTTAACCTTCTCAATCTTGGCACCAAGTCCGCGAAGCTTCACTTCAAACTGTTCATATCCACGCTCAATAAAATGAATATCCTCAACAACAGTGACGCCGTCTGCTGCAAGACCCGCCGTCACAAGAGCCGCTCCTGCACGAAGATCTGGTGCACTCACTTCAGCTCCCGTGTATTTCTCCACTCCATGTATGATCGCAATATTGCTCTCCACCTGGATATCTGCGCCCATACGTCTAAGCTCGCCGACATACTTAAATCGATTCTCGAAAATGGATTCTGTCACAGTCGATGTGCCTGATGCAATTGCAAGAACAACAGCCATCTGTGGCTGCATATCCGTAGGAAAGCCAGGATATGGAAGGGTAGTTACTGATGTTGCATTCATCTGGCCCTTGCCAATAACGCGAACAGCATCATCCTTCTCTACAATCTGACATCCAATCTCAAGAAGCTTGGCTGTAATAGCCTCTAAGTGCTTCGGAATAACATTCTTCACTGTGATATCACCATGTGTCGCAGCTGCTGCGCACATAAAGGTACCAGCTTCAATCTGATCCGGAATTACAGAATAAGTCGTACCGTGAAGCTTATCCACGCCAACCACACGAATGACATCCGTACCAGCGCCACGAATATTGGCTCCCATACTGTTCAGGAAATTCGCCACATCAACGACGTGAGGTTCCTTTGCCGCATTCTCGATGATGGTCTTACCTTCTGCCATAGCTGAAGCCATCAGAATATTGATGGTCGCTCCAACAGAGACCTTGTCCAAGTAGATATGATTGCCCACAAGGTGATCTGCTGATGCAGAAATTAATCCGTGACTAATCTCCACTTCTGCGCCAAGGGCACGAAAGCCCTTCAGATGCAGATCAATCGGTCTCGCACCAATAGCGCAACCACCAGGAAGCGCTACTTCTGCCTTCTTATATTTGCCAAGAAGAGCTCCAAGCAGATAATAAGATGCTCGAATCTTCTTAATATATTCGTAATCTACGCTAAGCCCAGAGATGGATGCGCCACTAATCTCCACGGTATGTGGATCAATTCGATTTACGACCGCACCAATCCCTTCGATTGCGCTAAGTAATACATTTATGTCTCTAACGTCCGGTAGATTATCAATTGTAACGGTATCATCTGTCATGATTGCCGCCGCAAGAATAGCAAGAGCCGCATTCTTGGCGCCGCCAATGACGACTTCACCCTGAAGAGGGGTTCCGCCCTTAATCACAAAACGTTCCATTGTACACCACTTTCGAACTTATGATTCACTAGAAGAAACCGAAGTAAATACATCTGTAAATTCAACGAAAGACCAATATCTGTCGTTCAATTCCCAAGTATATTCATCCTTCCATTCTTCCACAACCTTGTCATAATACTCCGACTGACGCTCTTCTGTCAAGGTATCTACATCTGAGTCAGCCTCTTCTGCTTCCTCTTCTGTAACTGTCACATCAGCCTCTTCGTAGATGGCATCCTGCATACGCGATGCAATCTCCTGATTGGTCAAATAGGTAATCAAATACTCTCTGCTTGCACCAACCTGCTTGATTGCTTCCTCCGAATTCGAATCCAGGAACTCATCTGCAGCAGCCTCTATCTGACTAATCTCATCATCCGTAAGAGAAATGCCATAATCAGTCGCATGAGCAACCAGTACATATTCTGCCTCGATTGTCTCAATCACGCCGTCCTTGACATCTTCCTCTAAGGTCTGACCAGAATCTGACATATCTTCATCCCACATATCAGAACCATAATAGCTGCCATAGACCTGATCATACATAGCCTGCATATAGCGTGCCATGAAATTTCCATAACCTAGTGTAATACTGTCTTCTCCCCCATTAATCTCGATAAGCTTAGCATTCTGTGGAATATAAGCGCATCCAGACAGTAATAATGCAGAAAGCATCCCAACAGACAGGATACCGCATAATTTCTTTGACTTCATCTCCGTCCTCCTAATAGCAAAAAACTCATAACAATTATAGCCATACTAGGCCTCTGATTCAACTTTTTCCACCGCAATCTCGTAGATGTCCTCCGTGAACATCTCGATGTATTTTGGCATATCCTTCTCCTGCAGGCGATTATCATGTCGAAACTCAAAGGAGAAAAATGGCGCCGTCTTATCCGGATGAAAAGCAACATAAGGCTGGAAGCGCCTTACAAGCTCCGGAATCTTCAGTGGATTGATCTTCGCATTTGGCAGTATCATGAATCTCACATAATCACCCCTCTGCTTAATCTCTGAGAGATAGGCCCTATGTGCCTTCATCTTGAGAAGGGCAATCCACAGCAAATGATTCACCGATTTCGGTGGCTCTCCAAATCGGTCAATCAGCTCGTCAAGCATCTCCTCTCGATCTTCCTCAGTCTCGATGGAAGCGATTCGCTTATAGATATCTAGGCGCTGCACTTCATTTTCAATATATGTGCCTGGAATATAAGCATCCAGGTCAATATCAATCACGGTATCAAAGCTCTCCTCTACCACTTCGCCCTTCTCGCGGCGGACAGCTTCATTTAACATCTTGCAATAGAGGTCATAACCAACGGAGGCCATATGTCCGGACTGCGCGTGACCAAGCAGGTTGCCAGCGCCGCGAATCTCCAGATCTCGCATGGCAATCTTGAATCCCGAGCCAAGATCCGTATACTCCTTGATTGCAGCAAGGCGCTTCTCAGCCACTTCCTTCAGCATCTTGTCCTTGCGATACATGAGAAATGCATAAGCCGTCCGATTGCTTCGTCCCACGCGGCCGCGCAGCTGGTAGAGCTGAGACAGTCCAAGCTTGTCAGAATCATGAATGATGATGGTATTGACATTGGAAATGTCAAGGCCAATCTCAATAATGGTCGTCGCCACGAGGACATCGATCTCCTGATTGATGAAGCCATACATAATCTTCTCCAGCTGACTCTCATTCATCTGACCATGCGCATAAGCAACCGATGCCTCTGGAACCAGTGACTGAATATGAGAGGCCACATCAGAAATGGTCTTGACCTGATTGATTACATAATAGACCTGACCACCTCTTGCCATCTCGCGGACAATCGCCTCACGAATCATCTCTTCATTGTACTCAAAGACAAAGGTCTGAATTGGCTGTCGATCCATAGGTGCTTCTTCAAGGACAGACATATCGCGAATGCCGACAAGACTCATATGAAGAGTTCTAGGAATCGGCGTCGCTGACAAGCTCAACACATCGATATTCTTCTTCAGCTGCTTGATCTGCTCCTTGTGCGTGACGCCGAAGCGCTGTTCCTCATCCACAATCAGAAGCCCTAGGTCCTTGAACTTCACGTCCTTTGATAATACCCTGTGGGTTCCGATCAGGATATCCACCATTCCAGTTGACAGATCCTTGATGGTCTTCTTCTGCTCCGCCTGAGTTCGGAAGCGGCAAAGCAGATCCACCCGAACCGGATAATCCTTCATTCTGGCTGCAAAATTATTATAAATCTGCTCTGCCAGTATCGTCGTCGGACAGAGGTAGACTACCTGCTTACCTTCCTGAACTGCCTTGAAGGCAGCTCGCATTGCAATCTCTGTCTTGCCATAGCCCACATCTCCGCAGATGAGCCTGTCCATAATCTTCGGGCTCATCATATCTCTCTTCACATCTTCAATAGCAAGCAATTGGCCTTCCGTCTCTTCGTATGGAAAGTCCTCTTCAAACTCCTGCTGCCAGACAGTATCTGGTCCATAGACAAATCCGCTATCCTGCTGACGAAGTGCATAGAGATCCACAAGTTCCCGTGCCACTTCGCCAACTGCTGAACGAACCTTGGCCTTGGTCTTATTCCATTCCTGCGAACCCAAGGTATTAAGCTTTGGCTTCTTGCCGTCCTGAGAGCCATACTTCTGAATAGCATCAAGCTGAGTTGCGAGAATGTAGAGATTGCCGCTCTTCGCATATTCAATCTTGATGTAATCCTTCATGACATGGTCTACTTCGATCTTCTCGATGCCGCGGTAGATACCAAGCCCATGGTTCTCATGAACTACATAATCGCCAACCTTCAGCTCCTGGAAGCTGGCAATCTTCTCTCCTTCATATTTACGGCGTTTCTTCCTCTTACGTCTCTGCTGTCCGAAAATATCCCCCTCCGTAATCAGCGCAAATTGCTGGTCCGGATAGGAGAAGCCCGACTTAAGGGCAGAGCAGGTCACCATAATCTCTCCAGGATAGAGCGGATGATTCAGATCCTCCGTGAAGAAGGCATTCAGCCCCTCATCCATAAGATCATCAGCAAGACGCCTTCCTCTAGTTCTGGACTGACTGACAAGAATCACCCGATAGTGATTCTTCTTATATTGATTGAGCTCCTTCACAAGAAGAGGGAAACTGCCATTATAGGATGTTCCTCTCTGCACTCTGAAATAATAATGCTTATCAATCTTCAGGATGCCCTTCTTAGCTTCAAGCGTTGACAGAAGCAGGATTGAAAATTTAGACATCTGTCCAAATACTTCATCCACGCTGTAGAGAATATCGCGCTGTCTCGGCAGAATATATCCCATCTCAAGCCGGCGTTCCATGCTTTCCTGAAACTCCATTTCAACGGTCTTACCCGCCTCCTCGATATGGGCAAGTTCATCCAGATAGAGAAGGGTATCCTCCGGCATATACTGAAGAAGGCTCTCTGTCTTATCTACGAAATATAGTAAATGAGTCTCTATTCCCTGGCGGAGCATCCCCTCTTCAAGGGTCTCAACAAGTTCCTCCGTCGATGACTTCACACGATAAGCCGCCTCCGTCTTCATTTCCTTGTAATAGCGATCCGACAGAGCCTGACCCTCTTCGCGAATTAAGCGAATTCCCATCTCCACCTGCTCATCCGTAAGCACGAGCTCCATGGCAGGATAGATTGTCACCTCATCAAGGGCTTCCCTGCTCTTCTGACTGATTGGATCAAACTCTCGAATCGAGTCAATCTCATCACCCCAGAGTTCCATACGAACAGGATAATCCCGAGTCAGACAATAGATATCGATAATGCCACCGCGAACCGCAAATTCTCCAGGATTCTCCACCTGAGACACATGTTCATACCCAAGAGAAATGAGCCTTTCTCTAAGTTCCTTCAGCTCTACCTGGTCTCCTGAGTGAAAAGGAATTCTACCATGTGCGAAATTCTCCTTCGGCGGAAGCTTATTCATGAGGGCATCCATTGTCGTCACAAGTGTAAAGCTCTCACCTGACAGAATCGTCTTCAGTGCCATCAGACGGTCCTTGGTCAGCGTATTGCCGCGGACATCCGACTGATAGAAGAGAAGATCCTTGCCTGGATAGTAAATGGTATTCTCATCGAAGAAGGAGTATTCCTCATAGAGATCTCGCGCCCGCATTTCATCAAAGGTCACGATCAGCTTATGCGCTCTGTCGTGACCCATCCCATAAATCATATGAGCCTTCTCTGCATCTATCGTTCCAGACAGATCAAAGACTGACTTTTTGCTTAGAATTCCCTCTCTTAGTTCTTCTATCTCCGGATTCTCTAAGAAAGGCGCCAAAAATGCCTGCATATCAACCCTTACTATTGTATAGATTCATGGCCTTATCCATCTGGCCTGTCACCATAAGTTCCAATGCACCACCTAGTCGTTCAATGGATTCGTCCAAGGCCTTCCTTTCCTCTCCCTTGAGATGACCCAGGACATGCTTCACCATATCTCCACCATCCGGAAGCTTGCCAACACCAATCTTAATTCTGGCATAATCCTCCGTGCCGAGATGCAAATTAATGCTCTTAAGTCCATTATGACCACCAGCAGAACCCTTCCGGCGAATACGAAGAGTGCCACAATCCAGTGTCACATCATCCGATAAAATGATGACCTCTGTCTTTGGATCAAGGCCATAATAGGAAACGAGCGCTCCTACACTCTCTCCCGAATTATTCATGAAGGTCTGTGGCTTCACGAGAAGAACCTGCTGACCTCCCAGCATTCCCTTTCCTGTAATCGCCTTGTGCTCATGCTTGCGAAGGTCAATGTGATAGGTCTTGGC
Organism: Lachnospiraceae bacterium; assembly: GCA_963661945.1. Taxonomy (GTDB): domain Bacteria; phylum Bacillota; class Clostridia; order Lachnospirales; family Lachnospiraceae; genus CAVLDP01. The sequence goes on along the minus strand of CAVLDP010000009.1, from coordinate 21,138 downwards.
CAGATAATCGATTCCATCAAATCCTGCATTGTGTCTTGTGTGTCTATATTTAAGACCCGGATTTCCCAGGCCAACAATCATGATCATAGATATACCTCTTATTTATTCATTTGCCCAATCATTCTACTACAAAAAAGAAAAGAGAGCCATCCCTCAGATGGCTCTCTACCCCCATTCATCTTCTCCTAAAAAGATAACGTCTCTTCATCAAGTTCCTTCTCATACTTCTCAAGAATCATGTTCTGAAGCATCTCGCGCGTATCGGACTTGATTGGATGCGCGATATCCTTGTATTCGCCATCCGTTGCCTTTCGGCTTGGCATTGCAATGAATAGCCCCTTCTCACCTTCGATAATCTTGATGTCGTGTACTACGAAGACATCATCAATGGTGATGGAAACCACCGCCTTCATCTTACCTTCCTTTTCGATCTTACGAATGCGAATGTCTGTAATTGTCATACTCTTTACCCCCGTTTTCAGCTATATGCCGAAGCGATTATTTTTCTCTGCAATGATCTTGATGCCGTCACTTCCTATATAGCTCGAGTTAGAAAGTAAAGTCTCATTGCTCTCTACAATACAGTTCTCGACGTGTACATTGTCCCCTATGTAAGCCCCATTTAAGATAATCGAGTTCTTAATTGTACAGTTGTTACCCACAAAAACTTTCTTGAACAGAATGGAATTCTCCACCCTGCTGTTGATAATACAGCCGCTGCCTACCAGACTGTTGATAACCTCCGACCCCATATTGTACTTGGCCGGCGCCAGGTCATATGCCTTCGAATATACCTTTGGCTCTGTTCGGAAGAAGTAGTTTCGAACATCCGGCTTGAGGAAGTCCATATTCGTGTGATAGTAAGCATCGACAGATGCGATATTGCTCCAATAGCCATCCATCTGATAGCCATAAATCTTCTTGGTTCCAAGATAGCGAATCAGGATATCCGTAACAAAATTGTAACGGCCTTCGCGATTGCACTGTTCGAGAAGTTCAATCAAGGTTCGCCTTCGAATGACATAGATGCCGGTAGATACCAGATTCGAATGAGCCATCATCGGCTTCTCCTCGAAATCAGTAATCTGACCATCTGCATCCATCTTCACCACGCCAAAACGATTAATGTCATCATAATCCGGAGCCTTGGCGCATACCACAGTGATATTGGCATGCTTCTCGATATGATAATCAAGCACCTTGTTGAAATCCAGCTTATAGACGCCATCACCACTCGCGATAATCACATGCGGTTCATGTCTCTTCTTCAGGAAATCAATATTCTGCCACATGGCATCCGCCGTTCCGCGATACCACCAGCTATTGTCTGCCGTAACCGTCGGTGTAAATAAGAATAGACCGCCCTGCTTACGACCAAAATTCCACCACTTGGAAGAATTCAGATGCTCATTCAAAGATCTCGCATTGTATTGGCTTAATACTGCAACCGTCTGAATGTGCGAATTCGTCATGCTGCTTAAGGTGAAGTCGATTGCACGATAGCTACAACCAACAGGCATTGCAGATATTGCTCTTTTCTCGGACAGGTTCTGCATTCTGGTACTATTACCACCTGCCAAAACAATTCCTAACGCCTTCATTCCACTTCACCTGCCTTAATAATATAGCCGCCACTAGGAAGTGCGCCGTTTGGATAATCACTTAATTCTGTCGCACCAGAAATTGCTGTATTTCTTCCGACGCTTACTCCGTCTGGAATAATCGTCTTCGCGCCAATTGTGGCCAGACCGAAGGAGTATACACTCTCCTTGAGCTGATTCGGCGCCTCTGGTCCAACACCGATATGACAATTCTCACCAATCACACATTCCTCAGCAATGATAGCCCTGTCAATGATTGTGCCCTTGCCAATCCGAACTCCCTTCATGATAATGGAGTCCTTCACAACAGCTCCCTCTTCGATCACAACGCCAGCCCCAAGCACGCAGCCTGTAACCTCTCCATAGATCTCGTCTCCCGCACCAATAATTGCCTTGGTAACCTTGGCAGACGGCGCAATATACTGAGGTTCGATCATGTCCTGCTTGGTATAGATCTTCCAGAATTCCTCATAGAGGTTGAATTCTGGAATCAAATCGATCAGCTCCATGTTCGCTTCCCAATAAGAGCCAAGCGTTCCAACATCCTTCCAGTATCCATTGAATTCGTAAGCAAACAGTCGCATTCCCTTATTAAAGCAATACGGAATAATGTGCTTACCGAAGTCACAATTACTCTGGTCCTTCAGCGTAATCAGTGCTTCCTTCAGAACCGGCCAGCTGAAGATGTAGATTCCCATCGAAGCAAGATTGCTCTTCGGATGTTCCGGCTTCTCTTCGAATTCATTGATTCTCTTCTCTTCATCGGCCACAACCACGCCGAATCGACTTGCCTCTTCTATCGGCACTGGAAATGCAGCAATTGTGACATCTGCATCATTTTGCTTGTGGAAATCCAACATGGCTTCATAATCCATCTTGTAGATATGATCTCCAGACAGAATCAAGACATATTCCGGATCATAGCTCTCCATATACTTGAGATTCTGATAAATTGCATTCGCAGTACCTGAGTACCACTCGCTATTACCACTTCTCTCATATGGAGGAAGAACTGTAACGCCTCCATTGTTTCGGTCCAAATCCCAAGGAATACCGATTCCAATGTGAGAGTTAAGTTCCAGTGGCTGATACTGTGTTAACACGCCAACCGTATCAATCCCCGAATTAATGCAATTGCTCAGCGGAAAATCGATAATTCGATACTTACCACCAAAGGCAACTGCCGGCTTAGCCACGTTGGATGTCAGCACCCCCAGTCTGCTTCCCTGACCGCCTGCAAGTAGCATAGCGATCATTTCCTTACCTGCCATATAGCTCACCTCACGTCCCCTAAATCTAGTCATCCATCCACAGATTCCTCTGTGAAATAATTCTTATAAAAATTATAGCAAAGTTACATATCTCTCACAAGATTTTGTAAGAATTCTTTTCCTTCTATACGACGGTTTAGAAGCTTCCTCAGAATTATCTGATATTTCCCCGGCTGTTATTCCCCTTTTCTCCACAGGAAATATCCCCCTGTCGCTTAAAAATGTGAGAGGCCCCTTCTCGGATAGAAGGAGCCTCTCTGTGTATAGGTTGATTATTAGGATTTGGTAAATTTACGACGAATGGCAAATATTGCAGCAACCACAACAAGTGCCACAAGGCCAACGAAACCTGCCATTACGCCTTTCTTCGATGTAGTAGAAGCAAGCTCTGCGGTCTCTGCTTCTGTTCCAAGAGTATTTGCAGTCAGGCAATCCGGCTTCTCTACCTCATAGGTTGCAAAGCTCGGTGTCTCGCCATCTGAATAAGCAGAGCCAGAGAAGTCAGCCTCCTCTGAATAAGAAGCAACTGTAATTGTGATATCTGATGTACCTTCTACATATACAGTTCCATCTGTTCCAACAATTGACACAGTTTTGCCATCGCCATCTACAATTGTTCCCTCATTATAGAGATTAGTAAGTGTAGAATCACCTGTCACTGTCCAGGTAGAATCATCAGAAATATACATATTGCAATAGCCATCGCCACCTTCGCCAGCAGCAGACTCATCATCCACTACCGCGCCTGTTAGGCTGCTGCCATTTGTCATATAGAAATCAAGAGTCGATACAGAATCCCATACGACATCACCAGACATAGCCTGGGTATCTGCTGTGAAGTTACACTGAGCTCCATTTGAGCCAGTTGAGCCCCAGCCTCTTGCATTGGTATTTCCTGTCGCACGAAGGAAATACTCAGAATCGTCACAAGAAGTAATCGTTACATCATTTAGATAGAAAGTAGACTCTGTATTTGTCGTGTAGAAGATGCCTCCATTCTCTGAAGTAATGCTTCCTCCCACCATCTCAAATGTAGAGTTTCCTTCTTCCGAATCGCCGGACATAGACTGATAGAGAATGACAGACCAGGTCGTCTCATTCTGCTCATTATCCGGCATATTGCATGTCAGATCCGAATCAAAGAGTCGAAGAGAATTCAGACCCTCGATACAGATTCCCTCAGAACCTGTAGCATTAAGCGTAGCATCATTTACCGTAATATCTGCCGTACAATAGACTGCTGGAGAACCGGTACCATTCGAGGTATAAGTTCCGCCATCTACAACCATCGTTCCGCCACCGCGGTCCGAACGAATTGCCGCAGAGGACTCTCCATTTGTCGTGACATCACAGCCCCAAGCATAGAGGGTTCCGCCGCCTGCTGCATGCAGTCCGCCAGAGGTATCCTGCGTTGTATTTATCGTGACGCCCTGTGCATATGTCACATTATCTCCATAAGAGAAGATTCCTGCGCCACCAGCAGAATCCGTTGTTACCGATCCACCATTTACATAGGTAGTTCCAGATGTACCAAGAATCGCTGCGCCGACTCCATAGAAGCTGGAATTATCGCCACCTGTAGAATCCTCGCTCGTTCTTGTAACAGTTGGATTATTCAGAATCACCTCAACGCCCTGATTAAGTATTGCATTCTCATCCGTTCCGGTTGATGTATAGGTCTCATCGGTCGACTCATCATCCAGGGTGAATTCCGTTACAGCTGTATAAGAATCAACGCCTGTCGACTGTCCGCCAGGTCCTCCACCTGATGGAGCTTCGCCGGATGGAGCCTCGCCGGATGGAGCCTCACCAGATGGTGCCTCACCTGATGGAGCCTCGCCGGAAGAATCTCCGTCTGGTTTTTCTGGTGCTTCACCGGATGGAGCCTCACCGGATGTCTCTCCGTCTGGTTTTTCTGGCGCTTCTCCAGATGGTGCTTCAGAAGACGGTGCATCGCCCGATGACTTCTCAGAAGAAGCAGAGCTTGTCGCCGCCATACTTACCATGGTTGCAGGTGTTGTAGTAAATAAAGTTACGCCCATCAGCGCAACCAAAAAGCCAGTTAATAATCTCACTTGTTTCTTTCGCATAATAAAAGCCCTCCTAACGACTTGAGTTCATTCTAGAACCCAATCCTTAAGAGGACCTTAAATTATACTTAAAATGAAATTAAAGTTTTACTTAGCTAAGCTCTTCAGATCTTCCACAAGCTCCATATCAGAGGCTTGTACCTTCAGATTGCTCTCAAGCTTGGTGCCATCCGGACGAGTAATGGAAATCTCTATGATATCTCCTTCATTTACTCCCTGTCGAATGACTGTTGATATAAATGATGCAAACTTAGGATGGTTGCCCTCGAACTTCTTCTTAGCTCCCATAAGCTTCATAAGCATAGCTGGATTTGGTGTATTCATATTAGATAAAATCCTTTACTTGTGTATAGATTCCCTCAGCATCGAGAAGATACTTATGAAGCAAATCAACTGCTGGGCCAGACTCGCCAAAGGTATCATAGACACCGATTCTCTTCATCTTGGTAGGCTGCTTCTCCGATAAGACTTCCGCAACAGCAGAACCAAGACCTCCGATTACCGAATGCTCCTCTACTGTAACTACCTTGCCAGTCTTCGCTGCAGAGCGAATTACAAGCTCTTCATCTAGTGGCTTAATCGTATGAATATTAATAAGCTCTACGCTAATGCCATCTGCTTCTAACATCTTAGTAGCTTCAAGTGCTTCATTTACCTCTAGTCCAGTTGCGATCAGAGTCAGGTCACATCCTTCCTTCAGGACGGTTCCCTTACCAATCTCAAACTTGTAATCTGGATTGTCATTAATTACAGGCACTGCCAAACGGCCAAAGCGAAGGTAAACTGGTCCTTCATGCTCATATGCTGCCTCAACTGCAGCCTTGGCCTCAATATCATCGGATGGATTAATTACTACCATGCCAGGAATCTCTCTCATAAGAGCGATATCCTCTAAGCACTGGTGGGTTGCGCCATCTTCACCGACAGAAATACCAGCATGTGTTGCACCAATCTTCACATTCAGATGTGGGTATCCTACTGAATTACGAACCTGCTCATAGGCGCGGCCTGCTGCAAACATAGCAAAAGATGAGCAAAATGGAACCTTGCCCGTAGAGGCAAGTCCTGCTGCTACGCCAACCATATTAGACTCTGCGATACCGCAGTCAATAAATCGATCTGGAAATGCTTTCTTGAAGGTGCCAGTCTTCGTAGCTTCAGCAAGATCTGCATCAAGAACAACAAGATTGTCATGCTTCTCACCCAGAGATACTAAGGCTTCGCCGTAGCTCTGTCTGGTAGCAACTTTCTTTACATCTGACATAACGCATCCTCCATCTTCTGTAATTCTTCCATAGCAATTGCATACTCCTCGTCATTTGGAGCCTTGCCATGCCAACCGACCTGGTTCTCCATATAGGAGACGCCCTTGCCCTTCACCGTCTTCATAACGATTGCAGTAGGCTGTCCCTTCGTAGAGCGAGCCTCATCAAAAGCTGCGCGAAGCTGGTCGAAATCATTGCCATCACTTACTTCAATTACATGGAAGTTAAATGCACGAAACTTCTCTGGAATTGGATATGGAGAATTGACTTCATCAATCGGTCCGTCAATCTGCAATCCATTATTATCTACGATGACAACCAGATTATCCAGCTTGCGGAAGCCAGCAAGCATAGCAGCCTCCCACACCTGTCCTTCCTCAATCTCGCCATCACCGAGCAAAGTATAGACACGATAATCATCACCGGAAAGCTTGGCAGAAAGCGCCATACCACATGCCACAGAGATACCCTGGCCGAGAGAGCCTGAAGATGCATCAATACCTGGTGTATGTGCCACACAAGGATGTCCCTGCAGGTGAGAACCGATGTGGCGAAGAGTCTTCAGATCCTCCTTTGGGAAATAACCCCTCTCTGCGAGCGCTGCATAAAGTCCAGGAGCAGTATGTCCCTTAGACAATACGAAACGATCTCTGTCCGCTTTCGCAGGATTCTCTGGATCAATATTCATCTCCTCAAAGTAGAGATAGGTAAATACCTCTGCTGCTGATAATGATCCGCCCGGATGTCCAGCCTTGGCAGAATGTACACCAGTAACAATTCCCTTGCGAATCGCTACTGCCTTCTTCTGTAATTCCAGATTTGTCATAGTGTCGTCCTTTCTTGTTAAATGTGCCTTGCGTATCTAAACGCCCGTTTCATTCTAGCAAATATCCTCAAGTGTTACTAGCATAATATTCCAAATGGCAGCGGCCGCTGTCTTGGCATTCTCGTGAAAACCCGCCTTAGAGAAGACCAGGTAGAAACGGTCACCATTATGTTCAATCATCTTGGTTAGATCAATGAGTTCCTTCAGCTCTCGAAGATCCACCGGCTCATCGCTGTAGTAGCAGCGGCCAAATATCGTCGCCGTCTTGCCCTGCTGCTTGCCGAGTGCCACCATATCAAAGTCGCTTGTCGTGCCCTTCTCGTCATCATTGACCCACCAATTACCAAGTTCATCTATGGTAAATGGCAGTTCGCCCTTAGCAGACTGCTTCAGAAGGTATTCTCTACACATGCGAACAAAAACGCCGTGCATATAGCCATCCATGTCATCATGAATCGCGCTAAGAAGTCCATCACTGTCACCAGCATAGAAGAGGTCCATCCTAGGTGCTATAAATCGATACCAGAATTCATCAGATGTATTCACGATAGAATATCTGGTCTTCTTGCGGTTCGTCTTCTCTGTAATCGGATTCTCCTTCTGAACCATACCGACATTCATAAGAGTGTTGAAATATGGAACAACCACATCCTTTGGCTTCTCTACAAGGCTTGAGATCTGATTCACCCTGGTATTACCAGCAGCTAGTCCCACAAGCATTCTATTATAATAAGATAACTCTCTAAGCTCTGAAGAGAGAATCGCCTCTGGTCTACTAAGTTCAGCTGCTTCCTCTTCCAGGAAAAGTCTCTGAATTGCCTCATCTCCAGCAAGTGTCTGAATACGATTCACATTTGATGGAATTCCACCTGTAAGTCCATATAGAAATGCCAAATCAAAGGATGACACTTCCGGAAGTAGTTCTCTCATATCATATATGCCAAGCGAACCCACCTCAATCAATGAAACCTTATTAATACGCCAGGTAGCCTTCTTGCCCGTGACGAACTTATCCACATTCAGATACAAATCCTCTGCAAGAATCACCTTGATTCTCTGATTTGCCCACTTAGAATTCACATATTCCTGAAGTACGGCTTCAAAATCAGCCCCAGCCTTCACGAAATCCCCATAATGATCCAAAATCAGGAGGAAATCATCCTCTCCTGCCTTCTCTCCAACGAAATCCAGTGCCTCGGATAAGCTCTCTGGTGCGCTCTTCATACCAAAAGCAAGTCCCATAAAACGAAGCATCTCATTCTCCGTTGTAGGATATGCTGTGAAATAAAAATGATTCGTCCCCTCTGCAAAATGCTTAAGAAGCGTAGTCTTACCAATCCCCTTACGTCCGTATACACACGCAATATCCTTGCCGGAATCCTCCAGAAAGATATTCAGTTCTGCAATCTCGCGTTCTCTCCCTACAAACATCCCATCTAGTCTCCTTACCTCTTGTCATGCCTTTATATTGTAATATGTTTCAACTATCTCAGCAATCACAAAATATAGTTGCGCCTTTCTAGATGTAGGTGGTGAATTTCATTCAACTTAAAACAGCCTTGTTGAATTCTCTCTCCTATTCTTGATTTTAGTTGAAAAGCCCCAAATCAAGGTTGTATAATTATGAACGTTAATGTTATCCTTGCTTTTTTGCGCCCTAACGGGTGCTCTTTCATCAGATAACACTTTAACAAGCAAAAGCGAGATGTGGGCACTTTCTTCCTATATATATGTGTTTCAATTCACCCCATATCACGCAAGCAACCTATCATACCGAATTTGCATAAGAATTCATGCAAGATGAATAAATACTCACATGGGGGTTTTATTCCTCGAAAGGTCATAATGCTTAAGAATAAATACAAGAATGATTATGCTCCACAGATGAATGGGCAATTCGTCTATATCGGAGACCGATACACACTCCATCTGACGGAAGAGGATAAGAAGAAGACCAACTGGCAGAATCTGCTCTATGGATTTATCTTTTTGGCTATAGAGATTATCCTCGGACTTCTCAATCCAGATTCCTCAAGAACCGCTTGGGTTGTCTATCCTTATATTTTCCTGTTTCTTCCAACAGCCTATATGCTGATTGGCGCCTTTACCTATTTCCACGCTGAGATTGCTATGGAGAAGGCGGACTACGACGGAGGCATCGTTCGCATGAGAAGATCTGTCTATGGGATTCTCGCACTTAGCGGATGCAATATCGTTCTGGATCTGTTATTTATCATCCTGCATCGAGATCAGATTGACCTCCTTCGGGAATGCATTTACCTAGGACTTCTGATTCTGCTCCTGCTTGTCGCACTTTCCTTTGGTCGATTTTTCGATCGAAATTACACGAATCTAACCATCGACAAGCACTAATTTTGGTGATAACCCTGCCATTTCAGGGTTTTCATATATTTTCATTTATCATTTAAGGAGGAATATTATGAAAAAATGGAAGCGCTTCCTGTCAGTTCTTCTGGCTGGAACCATGGTTGCTTCTCTTGCTGGATGCGGCAATTCTAGCTCATCCGAAAGTGGAAGCCAAGACACTCCACTCGTAATCGCAAGTGACGATTTCAGTGAGAAATTCAGCGAATTCTTCGCTGCTTCTGTACCTGATCTGAATGTAGCAGATTTAACAGCTGCTTACCTTCTGATCAATGACCGTGCAGGTGAGATGGTCCTGAACGGTAAGGATGGAGAGACTCGTGAGTACAATGGTACTTCTTACGACTACTCATCCCTTGCAAACTGTACTGTAACAGAGAATGAGGACGGAACCGTAACATACGACTTCGATCTTCGCGAAGATGTAACATTCTCAGATGGTGAAGCTCTCACCGCTGACGATCTTATCTTCACATTCTACGTATTAGCAGATCCAGCTTATGATGGTTCTGCAACCTTCTACGCAACACCAATCGTTGGTATGGATGCATACAGAAGCGGTATGGAACAGCGTAGCTCTCTGATTCTGAATGCTGGTGATGCTGGATATAGCGCAACAGATGCATACACAGAAGATGAGTACACAACCTATTGGACTGCTTTCAAGACAGCTGGTAGCGCATTTGCTCAGGAAATCGTAGACTTCTGCATCGCTAATGGCTACAACGCAGAAGGCGACTCAGTTGCTGCTTGTGCTGCAAACTGGGGTTATGAGCTTGCTGAGGATGCTACTACAGAGGACTTCTTCCAGGCTATGGTTGACAATTATGGCTATGATCTGTCAGATTCTGGAATCAATGCTGAGACTGCTGGTTCTTCTATCAGCGACTTAATCAATGCTGAGCTTGGTGATAATGCTGATTACTATTCAGCATCTATCGAGACTGGCGAGTCTGCAGACTACATCGAAGGTATCGAGAAGACTGGTGACTACTCAGTAAGAGTAACTACTTCATCTTACGATGCAACTTCTATCTACAACTTCGCTGTAGCTGTTTGCCCACTCCACTACTATGGTAGCGATGATGCATATGATTATGATGCTCATCAGTTTGGTTTCACAAAGGGTGATCTGTCTACTGTAAAGTCTAAGACTACAACTCCTCTTGGAGCTGGCCCATACAAGTTCGTGAAGTATGAGAACAAGATCTGCTACTTCGAGGCAAATGAGTCTTACTACAAGGGTGCTCCTGTAACCAAGAACATCCAGCTTAAGACTACTTCTGAGTCTGATAAGTTAAATGCTTTAATCCAGGGTACTGTTGATATTGCTGAGCCTTCTATCTCTAAGGAAGCAGTTGCACAGATCCAGGGTGAGAACTCAAATGGCGAGCTTTCTGGCGATGTTCTTACTACTCAGCTAAATGACTACAGAGGATACGGCTACATCGGTATGGACTCTGAGAATGTCAAGGTTGGTTCTGATCATGCATCAGAGCAGTCAATTGCCCTTCGTAAGGCTATCGCAACTGTTCTTTGTGTATACAGAGACGTAGTAATCGATTCTTACTATGGCGATGCTGCATCCGTTATTGACTATCCAATCTCTAACACTTCATGGGCAGCACCTAAGAAGTCTGACGCTGATTATTCTGTTGCATTCTCTAAGGATGTTGATGGAAATGATATCTACACAGACAGCATGACAGAAGATGAGAAGTATGCTGCAGCTCTTGATGCTGCTGTAGGTTACCTGAAGGCTGCTGGATTCGAATTCGGTTCTGACGGCAAGATCTCTTCTGTACCAGATGGTGCCAAGGATACTTACGAGATCATGATCGGTGCATCAGGTTCTGGTGACCACCCATCCTTCGGTATCTTAACTGCTGCATCTGAAGCTCTTGCATCTATCGGCTTTACTCTGAATATCACAGACCTGACCGATACTTCTCAGCTTTGGGATGCTATTGACGCAGGACAGGCAGAGCTCTGGTGTGCAGCTTGGCAGGCAACCTTAGATCCTGATATGTATCAGATCTATCACTCAAATGGTGCTACCAACTACTATCACATCAATTCTGACGAGTTAGATCAGTTAGTAGAGGAAGGACGTACTACTGCAGATCAGTCTGTACGTAAGGCAATCTACAAGGAAGCTCTTGATTATGTCGTAGATTTCGCAGTTGAAATCCCTGTATATCAGAGACAGGAATCTGTAATCTACTCTTCTGAGCGTGTAGACGTTGATAACCTTCCTAGTGATTTAACAACCAATTATGGTTACATTTCTGAGATTGAGAAGGTTGCTACCAAGTAATTATTCTTACATTTTCAGATGATAATTTCTTTTGTCGCGGGGCAGCTGCCCCGCCTCAAGAGGAATTACATAGATTGACAAATCTGATTTTCTATATATAATTAGACAGATTGTCGATTTATGTAATTCCTTTTCTGTAAAGAGGACGGAATTACTATAAGTAAAAGTATTTTATAAAAGGAGTGCTTCATCATGAAGAAATTTTTAGTGAAGCGAATTCTGATTTCCGCAGTGATCTTGGTCTTTGTTTCTATGATTATCTATGGCTTGATGAGATGTCTGCCTACTTCCTATGTAGAGTCACAGGCACGTACGCTGTCAACTCATCCTGGCTCTAAGTCCTATGACGAATGGGTTGAACAATTAAATGCCCAATATGGACTGGATACTGGTGTGGTTCAGGGATATTTCTCTTGGGCTTCTCATGCTATAACTGGAGACTTCGGTGATTCTTGGTACTGGAATAAGCCAGTTATCGAGAAATTCAAGGATGTCATCTGGTATTCCTTTGGACTGGCGCTTGCATCCTTCATTCTAGAGATTCTAATCGCCATTCCGCTCGGTATCGCAGCAGCCCGGAAGCAATATTCCAAGCTGGATTATACAATTACGGTTCTGGCCCTGATTGGTATTTCTCTGCCATCCTTCTTCTTTGCGACGATTCTGAAATATATCTTCTCCGTAAAGCTTGGATGGTTCGACCTCTATGGTATGGTTGGTCGTATGCATGACCAGTTATCACCATTTATGCAGAGAATGGATACCGTTCAGCATTTCGTACTTCCAACCATTACACTTACCGTAGTCAGCATTGGTTCTCTTATGAGATACACCCGTGCCAACATGCTTGAAGTACTGAATTCTGATTATATCCGTACCGCACGTGCCAAGGGACTTTCCGAGAATCGCGTTATCAATCATCACGCATTCCGCAATACCCTAATTCCAATCATCACCCTGCTTGGTTCTACTCTTCCAGGCCTCTTCGGTGGTGCTATGATTACCGAGACTCTCTTCCAGATCTCCGGTATCGGTTACACGTCTTACCAGAGCTTGGTTCAGGGTGATATACCATTTACCATGTTCTATATGTTGTTCTTAGCTGTACTGACACTACTTGGCAACCTGATTGCAGATATTCTCTATGCAGTTGTTGACCCACGTGTCAGAGTAAATTAAAAGGAGGCAGTCATGGCGAACGAATCAAAGAATTCAACACTCGGTCAGGAACACCGCGTCCGTGTCCTGTCCCCTGGAATGATGGTGGCAAAGCGTTTCTTTCAGAATCGTCTTGCTATCGCTGGACTAGTTATTATTATTGCAATGTTCCTATTTGCATTTGTTGGTGGCCTGCTCACTCCATACTCACAGAGCCAGGTCTTCTATACCACAGACACTGTGAAGAAGGATTACGCTGGTGTGACAGAGATCACTGATTTTCAGCTAATCACCAAGGATGGTGCCACTCTTCCATCCGATGCCCTGTCCAAGATAATTATTGCTTCTTCCACAGGAAACTATGAATTTGAATCTCGTGATGGACAGGCTATGTCTATCGAGAAGATTTCTGACAATGCTTACTTCGTAAATGTTCTTGGACAACCTGCAGCTATTGCCTGCAAATTATCCTTCACCGCATATTCTTCGGACGTAACACTTGGCTATGATTTCGCCAGTGCCGTTCTAAGCGGTATTGAGAATGCAAGCGAGACCATTTCCGTGAATGGAGTTGATTATCTTCTGGACACAAGCTCCGAAGATTCCATCACCGTTTCTACTGCAGATGGCCAGCCATATGCCTATGTCTCCAGCATGAACATCAATGCTGTATCATCGGAAGTATACTTGACTCCTGATTTCAAGGATGCCGTTAGCGAGGCCATTTCTTCCAATAAGACTTCCTTCAACTATACGATAGATGGAGAAGATACAGAATTCCTGATTGATGGTGAGAATGGTGAGTATACCATCAAGCTCTACAAGGAAGCTCGCGTCATCGATACTTATGCCAAGCCTTCCCTGAGCCATCCTTCCGGAACCGATGCCAATGGTATGGACCTTCTTACCCGACTTATGTACGGTGGTAGAATCTCCCTCTTAATCGGTTTTGTCGTTGTAATAATTGAGACACTTCTCGGTGTCATCTTCGGTGGACTTGCTGGATATTTCGGTGGTTGGGTAGACAACCTGATTATGCGAATTGTAGATATCGTATACTGTATTCCAATCATGCCTCTATACTTAATCCTAGGCTCTGTAATGGATTACTATCAGGTATCATCTACAGCTCGTATTTACCTACTGTGTATTATTATGTCTGTAATCGGCTGGGTTGGAATTGCCCGTATTGTACGTGGACAGATTCTCTCCCTTCGTGAGCAGGAATTCATGATTGCTGCAGAAGCTACTGGCATCAGCGTTAAGCGCCGTATCTTCAAGCACCTGATTCCAAATGTTATTCCTCAGCTGATTGTATTTGCATCTATGGGAATTGGTGACGTCATCCTGACAGAGGCAACTCTGTCCTTCCTCGGACTTGGCGTTAAATACCCAGCAGCAACCTGGGGTTCAATTATCAATGCGGTAAATGATTCTTATGTCATGAGCAACTATCCATTCGTATGGATTCCTGCCGGACTTCTAATTCTCTTTACTGTACTTGCATTTAACTTTATCGGTGATGGTCTGCGTGATGCATTCGACCCTAAGATGAAGAGATAGGAGAGAAAGATGGGAATTTTCAACAATAATAAAGATGATGATTATATCTCAGCCAAGGAATCTCGCCGTATCTCCAAGGAGAACCGCAAGATCACAAGCGAGATTGAGAAGAAAAGAAATCGCAAGAACATCCCTGAGTCCGAATATGTCACAGAGATGAAGAATCCTGAGAACTGCGTAGAATTTGATAATGTACACACCTTTTTCTTCACAGATATCGGTGTTGTCAAGTCAGTAAATGGTGTATCCTTCGATGTTCCTGAAGGTAAGACCGTAGGTATCGTAGGTGAGTCTGGTTGCGGCAAGTCCGTAACCTCCCTCTCTCTGATGCAGTTAGTTCAGCGTCCTCAGGGACAGACCGTAGAAGGTGAGATTCGTTTCAAGGGTAAGAACCAGACCGTCAATGTAGTAAATGCTCCTGCATCCGTAATGCAGAGCCTGCGTGGCGCAGAAATGGGTATGATCTTCCAGGAGCCTATGACTTCCCTGAACCCAGTATTTCGTATTGGCGACCAGATTGATGAGATTATCGCACTTCATAATCCAACCTGGTCCAAGGAAGAAGTAAAGGCCCGTACAATGGAGATGCTTGAGAAGGTTGGAATTGCCAACAAGGAAGGCGTCTACTCCATGTACCCACATGAGCTCTCTGGTGGTATGCGTCAGCGTATCATGATTGCCATGGCTCTTGGCTGCGATCCTAAGCTTATCATTGCAGATGAGCCTACCACAGCACTTGATGTTACTATCCAGGCTCAGATTCTGGACCTTCTTCGTGAGTTGAAGGATCAGATCAATTCTTCCATCATGCTGATTACCCATGATCTTGGTGTAGTTGCAGAGATGGCTGACTATGTTGTTGTAATGTACGCTGGCCGAGTTGTAGAGAAGGGAACCGCACGCGAGATCTTCAAGGATCCACGTCATCCTTACACAATCGGTCTTATGAATTCCAAGCCTGTTGTTGGCAAGCATACCGACAAGCTCTACAGCATTCCAGGTTCCGTACCTAACCCTGTAGACCTGCCAAACCACTGCTACTTCAAGAACCGTTGTGAGATGTGTGTAGAAGGCTGCGATGGCGATTATCCAGCAGAATACTATGTATCACCTACACATATGGTAGCTTGTCACAGATGTGCCAAGGAAGGAGGAAATCTCCATGAGTAATGAAATGAATAACGATAATATCCTTACCGTATCTCATCTGAAGAAATACTTCCCAATTAAGGGTGGCTTCTTCGGCGGTGAGACCGGATCCGTCAAGGCTGTAGATGATGTTTCATTTTCCATCAAGCGCGGAACTACCATGGGACTCGTAGGTGAGTCCGGATGTGGTAAATCAACCACCGGCCGTACTCTTCTTCGACTCATCGAGAAGACAGACGGAGAAGTTCTCTTCAATGGGGTAGACATAAGCACTCTCGATAAGAAGCAGCTTCGCGACCTTCGTACCAAGATGCAGATTATCTTCCAGGATCCTTATTCTTCTCTCTCTCCTAGAATGCCTGTTGGCGAGATTATCGGAGAGGCTGTTCGCGAGCACCACATCGTGCCAGATGCTGAATATGATGAATATGTATCCAAGGTTATGAGCGACTGCGGTCTTCCAGAATATTACAAGAACCGTTATCCACACGAGTTCTCCGGTGGACAGAGACAGCGTATCTGTATTGCCAGGGCTCTGGCTCTGAATCCTGAATTCGTAGTCTGCGATGAGGCTGTATCTGCCCTCGACGTATCCATTCAGGCGCAGATTATCAACCTGCTTTCTGACCTTCAGAAGGAGCGTAATCTGACTTACCTCTTCATTTCACATGACCTGTCTGTTGTAGAGCACATCTCAGATACGGTTGGTGTTATGTACTTGGGCGGACTTGTGGAGACTGGATCTACCGAGGATATCTTCGATCATCCTTATCACCCATATACGAAGGCTCTCTTCTCTGCGATTCCAATGCCGGATCCAGACATCAAGAAGGAGCGTATCTTACTTGAGGGCGATATTCCATCACCAGCCAATCCTCCTGCAGGATGTAAGTTCCACACTCGTTGCAGCGAGTGCATGGACTGCTGCAAGACAGAGGCTCCTAAGGCTCGTGACATGGGAAATGGACACGTTGTCCGTTGTCATCTCTACAATGACAAGCCAGAAGCTTAATTTTTATATTTCTTTAATTTCTATGAATGATACTCTGTGTTATAGTTAATACAGAGTATCATTTTTTATTAGGTGGGTTATATGGACAAGACACAAGACTATTCATATCTAAGACAGCTGACAAGACCGCTTTCCGAAGAGGAGCACCGTAAGGCTTCCGACTTGCTTCAGTCGAATCAGATTGAGTTTCAGGAGATGGCATCGTCTGGTCAGATGGTCTACCCAGACGATTCGATTGAGACAGATCGCACCATCTACGTGACGGCTGCAGACCAGGATATGGCTATAAGCCTCATAAAGGGGGCAAATTTCGATTCTATCCTTATACCCAAGGAAGAATCCGATATATTCGAATCAGAGCTGGATCAGGCGACCAGGCTCTTCTACAAAAAGCGTCGCGCTCTATGGATTGAGTGTCTGATTATTATCATTCTTGTTGCAATCTATAGTTTAATAATGGGGGATTAAATTATGCCAGGATTCAAAGCACATTATTTATTTGGCCAGAAGGCTCTCTCGGATCTCGATCCAACCGTTACCATCAAACCAATCGAGACCTATCCGAAGAGTTACAATCTCGGCTTACAGGGACCAGATTTCTTCTATTTCTGTCCACAGGCCTGGGTTGCCTACGACAGAAATATCGGCGACATCATGCATGAGGAGAATGTGAAAGCCTTCTTCGCATCCCTGATGAAGGAGAGAGACCACTTCCGCCACTCCTATGACAGAGCGATCTGCGACGCCTATATCTGTGGCTTCATGGGCCACTATAGCTTAGATACCGCTGTTCATCCTTATATCAACTATCGAACTTGCCATTTCAAGCATAAGAATAAGAAGGGCAGCTACGATTTTGGTGTACATGTATTCTTAGAGACCGATATCGACAATGATGTCTGTCGACATCTTGCAAATGAGAAGCCATCCGCAGTAAAGGGCTGGCGAACAGTCACCCTGCCGCCTCACGAGCGCGCTGTCATTGGCCGCCTGCTCTACCGTGCCATAAAGAGAACCTATCCAAGTCATGAGATCAAGAAACGGCACCTGGCCTTCGCCTTCCATACAGCACCGATTGTTCAATGGCTTCTCCACGATCCTACGGGTCTTAAGAAGATTCTGGTTCGGTCTATCGAGGACCGCTTTGCGGGCTGGGCCATCGTATCTTCCATGATTCCAAATGCCAAGCGTGTGACCTATCCTGATCCATGCAACACCAAGCATAAGACCTGGAAGAACCCTTGGGACGAGACCATCACTTCCAAGGATTCCGTCTACGACCTTATGGACCAGGCCTCTGAGGCTCTAGGCGAGCGTATTGCCATGTATATGGCCGCCTTTTCCGACAAGCCACATGATAGGAGGGATGACCACGCCAACCTCCTAAATGCCCTGCTTACGGACTTAGGAGACAAATCCTACAGCTCCGGACTCTCTTCTAAGCAAACCAGAGAAAGCGAAGCAGCCAGACAGAATAAATAAGGCGAAGCAGCCTGACAGATAGATAAGGCGAAGCAACCAGACAAAATAAAAAACTCCAGCTTCCACGCGAAGATTAACCACAAGATTCACTAGTGGTTAACTCACACGGAAGCTGGAGTTTTATTTTTATTTCAGAATCGAATTAGATGTTAAGCAGGTCGCTATATACAGCAAGTGCACCATCTGTCTCATGAGCAAGAACCTTCTTGGCTAAGACCTTACCAAGCTGTACACCTTCCTGATCGAAGGAATTCACATTCCATACAAAGCCCTGGAACATTACCTTGTTCTCAAAATGAGCAAGAAGAGCGCCAAGTGCCTCTGGTGTAAGCTGGTCACCGATAATAATAGAAGAAGGGCGTCCACCTTCGAAATTCTTATTAGAATTCTCATCCTTCTTGCCGCATGCAAATGCAACAATCTGAGCTGCTACATTCGCGCAGAGCTTCTGCTGGCTTGTGCTGCCCTGGATATCCACATCTGTACCAATCTGGCTGTTCTTAAAGCCAATAAACTGAAGTGGAATAATGTCTGTTCCCTGATGAAGAAGCTGGTAGAAACTATGCTGGCCATTCGTACCAGGCTCGCCAAAGATTACAGGTCCTGTCACGTAGTCTACCTTCTCACCAAAACGATTAACAGACTTACCATTTGACTCCATATCAAGCTGCTGAAGATGTGCTGGGAATCTGCTAAGAGCCTGAGAATATGGAAGAACTGCTGTGCTTGGATATCCAAGTACATTTCTCTCATAAACGCCAATTAAGGCATCAAGCATCGCTGGATTCTCCAGAAGATTCTCATTCTTCGCAGTAGCATCTTCCTCTGCTGCGCCATCTAAGAAGCGGGCAAATATCTCTGGTCCAAAAGCAAGTGACAGTACAGCACCGCCAACTGCTGATGTAGAAGAATAACGTCCACCGATATAATCATCCATAAAGAATGCAGCAAGATAATCAGATGAATGAGCAAGCGGAGAAGTCTCTGATGTAACAGCAATCATATGCTTTGATGCATCAAGACCGGCCTTAGCTAGCGCATCCTTCACAAATGATTCATTTGTCAAAGTCTCAAGAGTCGTACCAGACTTGGACACGAGAATAAAGATAGAATGAGCCACATCTACTGATGCAAGAACTGCGGCTGCATCATCTGGATCAACATTAGAGATGAACTTTGCCTCCATCTTGAAGCAATCATTCTTCTTTGCCCAGTTCTCAAGTGCAAGGTACATAGCACGAGGACCAAGGTCTGATCCGCCAATACCAATCTGTACAACAGTAGTAAATTTCTCACCTGCAGCATTGGTAATTGCACCTGAATGTACCTGATTTGCAAATTCAGCAATTCTCTTCTGCTGTGCTACGTAGAATTCTCTCTTATCTACACCATCAGCAGTCACAGTGTCACCAAGCTGGCCACGAGTCAACTGATGCAGAACCAGACGATTCTCTCCAGTATTGATAACTGCGCCATTATAAAGCTCTGCATATTTCTCAGTAAGTTCTGCTTCCTTAGCAAGCTTCTTCAGGGCCTCAAGCACCTGATCATCCACTGCCTTAGCAGCATAATTATAAGTAAGACCACAAGCCATATTAGCTGAGTAATTCTTAGCTCGATTAGCGCCTTCCTCACCTGACATAGACTCTACCAGGTTAATCTTAGGCAAATTCTGTAATTCCTTATAGGAATCCAAGGTATCTAAATTCTTCCAAGCTACCATGCTTCTTCCTCCATTCTTTTCATACCATAGTTCGTTAAAAATTATACATACTCATCCCTTCAAATTCAAGTGGGGATAGTAAGATGACAGAACTAACGTCTAAGTAACTTTCTAGACATCAAGGAATTCACAGATTTGACCGTAAATGATATCCATAAGTCTCTTTCTTGCTTCCACAGAAGCCCAGGCGATATGCGGAGTAATAAGAAGCTTGGTCGAATCCTTAATATGAAGAAGTGGATTGTCCGGACTCATCGGCTCCACATCAAGAACATCAAGACCAGCCGCACGAATTATGCCCTGATCCAGTGCATCTGCAAGGTCCTTCTCCACAATAATCGGGCCACGACCTACATTTATTAGAATGGCTGATTTCTTCATCATTCTAAGCGCTGTAGCATCAATTAGATGGAGCGTATTCTCATCAAGTGGCGCATGAATCGATACGATATCTGCTCTACCAAGCAAATCCGAAAGTGTCGTCTCTTCATAAGTATTGTCATGATTTCTACCAGAAGTCGAATAGTAGATAACCTTACATCCAAACATAGCAGCAACTTCTGCAACTCTTCGGCCTATTGCGCCAAGCCCAATAATTCCCCAGGTCTTACCAGAAAGCTCACCGAAGGTTCTCTCGAAATGAGTAAACATACGGTCATTCACATATTCTTCTCTCTTCACATAGGAATCGTAATAGGACAGATTCTCAAATAAGTAAAATAGCATGGCAAATGTATGCTGAACGACAGATTCGGTCGAGTAACCAGCTACATTTCTCCAGGAAATCCTTCGAGCAGCAAGATAATCCTTGTCCAAATTGTTGGTTCCTGTCGCGGTAACACAGATAAGCTTCAAATTCTCCGCCGTGGATAAGGTTGTCTCATTCATCGGCACCTTGTTTACAACAATGATATCTGCATCCCTTACCCTATCCGGAACTTCCTCGATAGTCGAGAAATCATACATCACTACCTGCCCAAAGTCCTCGAATCTGCTAAGATCGATATCCTCACCTATTGTCTTTCGATCCAAAAATACTATCTTCATATTCCCCACTCCTAACACATATCTAGTCCATCTTAATGATTGGATGAAATATTATAAAAAAAGAAACCAGCCTAAGCTGATTTCTTTAGAAAGTGCCCAGTTCCGGAATCGAACCAGAGACACGAGGATTTTCAGTCCTCTGCTCTACCAACTGAGCTAACTGGGCACAAAATTGCGGGAATAGGATTTGAACCTATGACCTCCGGGTTATGAGCCCGGCGAGCTTCCAGACTGCTCCATCCCGCGATA
>CAVLDP010000008.1:4213-70710 GCA_963661945.1 Lachnospiraceae bacterium | reverse complement strand
GTAGAGCGCTGCGTTCGGGACGCAGAGGTCGCAGGTTCAAATCCTGTCGCATCGATTATTATGAATTTATTTGAATCCTCTCTTAGGAGATAGACGCCATCGGGGGTTGGCGCGTCTTGCTTCTAGGAGGGGATTTTTCTATATGATGCAGGAGACATGTAATTTGGCATAGAAGATGAAACTCTAGTATAATACTTATTATGTATTAGTGTGGAGGATTTAGTATGGATGGAGTAAAGAAAAATTTCGGATTCGGTTGTATGAGGCTACCGATGCTTGGGGACGAGGTGGATGTTGAACAGGTGTCTAAGATGGTGGATACATTTCTGGAAAATGGATTCAACTATTTTGATACCGCGCACGGCTATCTGGATGGCAAGAGCGAGACAGCGCTCAAGACTTGTCTGACCTCTCGTCATGACAGGAGCGAATATATTATTACGGACAAATTAACCAAGTTCTTCTTTGAGAAGGAGGAGGACATTCGCCCTTTCTTTGAGACACAGTTAGAGCTTGTTGGAGTGGAATATTTCGACTATTATCTTATGCACGCACAGAGCGCTGAGATTTTCGAGTATTTCAAGGCGGCGAATGCGTATGAGACGGCTTTTTCTTTGAAGGCAGAGGGAAAGATTCGTCATGTCGGAATTTCCTTCCATGATAAGGCGGAAGTATTAGACCGTATTCTGACAGAATATCCAGAGATTGAGGTGGTTCAGATCCAGTTTAATTATCTGGACTATGAGGATCCTGCGATTGAGAGCAAGAGATGCTACGAGGTCTGTCGCAAGCATAATAAGCCAGTCATCGTTATGGAACCGGTCAAGGGTGGAAGCCTCGTGAATCTGCCAAATGAGGCGGCCGGCGTTTTGAGTGAGATTGATGCAGAGGCCAGCCAGGCAAGCTTCGCTATTCGATTTGCAGCTAGTCACGATGGAATTGAGATGGTCTTATCGGGAATGAGCACACTAGAGCAGATGGCTGATAATATCAGCTTCATGAAGGATTTTGTGCCATTTACCGAAGAAGAATATGCTGCAGTTCATAAGGTTAGTGATATCATTCACGGCGAAAATGCAATTCCTTGTACGGCATGCCGCTATTGCGTGGCAGGTTGCCCAGAGAAGATTCTGATACCAGATCTGTTTGCATGTATGAATACCAAGAAAATCTACGGCGATTGGAATGCGGACTATTATTATAACGTGGTTCACACAGCACATAATGGCAAGGCGTCGGATTGTATTCGTTGTGGACGCTGCGAGCTGGCTTGTCCGCAGCATCTGAAGATTCGTGACCTCCTGGTAGAGGTTGCAGGGGAGTTTGAGGGAAAATAATGAGTCAAAATAATTGGTATAAGGTAGACAACGTGGCCAAGGTCTTCCTTGCGACCGCATCGAATCGCGATACAAGAACACTTCGAGTTTCGTGCACATTGACAGAGAAGGTTGATCCACAGATCTTGCAGGAAGCTCTGAATCAGACGATACAGGTTCGACCACAGTTTCAGGTTCTGATTCGAAGAGGCGTATTCTGGCATTACATGGAGGAGACGGATATAGAGCCTTTGGTACGAGAGGAATCGGGCCGCGTCTGCCCTAAGCTCTATACGCCAGGCCGGAGCAATCATTTGCATTATCAGGTGAGCTACTGGGAGAATCGAATTAATCTCGACCTCTTCCATGCAATCTCGGATGGAACGGGCGCTCTAGAATTCTTAAATATCCTGGTGGTGAATTATCTGAATCTACGTTACGACGGCAGATTCGACCATATTGCCAACAATTCTGGCGCATCTGCAGATGATTTGTCTGAGGATTCCTATCGCCAGTTCTACGAGAAGAATGCCAAGGCACTTGAGGGAATGAAGAAGGCATATCATCCGAGAGGACTTCGCCTTCCTTATGATCAGCTGCAGTTCTTTGAGGTTCAGCTTCCAGCTAAGGATCTTCTCGCTAAGGCCAAGGCTTGCCAGGTGTCACTCACCAGCTTCCTTGGGGCAATGCTTATGATGGCAATCTATAATGATATGCCGTCTCTGTCCAAGGACCAGCCGATTAACGTCTCTATGCCAGTTAATCTGCGCAATTATTATCCTTCGAATACTTCACGTAATTTCTTTAATAACGTAAATGTCACACATAGCTTCACGGAGGAGATTACCCTCGAGGATTTGGCGCGAGAATTTGACAATAATCTGAAGGCCAATCTGACTCCGGAGAAGATTAAGTCGCAAATGGATAATTATGAGAAAATGGAGGCTCTTGTGCCTGTTCGCGCGGTTCCACTATTTCTGAAGAATCCAGCTGTGAAATATGGATCAAGAGCCCAAGACAAGAAGGTATCTGTTGTTCTCTCCAATCTTGGCGTACAAAAGCCAGATGAAGAGGTGGCAAAGTATATCGAGAACTATTCTTCCTTCTGCAGTTCCAGCAATCTCTTCGTGACAGCACAGAGCTATAATGGCAGACTGACCCTGGGAATTTCTTCACCTTATGCAAGTACGGGTGTGGTAAAGGACTTCGTTAGAACAATAACAAGCTTCGATATTCCTGTTACAGTATTTGCTACGGAGGTGATTCGCTAATGAGAACTTGTCCATATTGTAAGATATCGGTTGGCGGTGAAGGGACCAAATGCCCACTCTGCCAGAATAGACTAAGCGGAGAAGCATCTCCTAGTAATTGGCCAACCTCAAATTCCCTGAAGAAGGGTTCTGTTCTATATAAGCTGCAGTTATTTCTGGTGCTGTCTTTTGGAATTATTATGCTCTTTGTGGATTATGTCTTTGAGCAGAATTTTAGAAATCATTGGAGCCTGCTTGTCGCTATGTGGTTGATTGCCTTTGAATTCGGGATTGTGCGACTCTTCAAGCAGAATTATAGTCCTTCTCGTGTGGTAACACTGTTTGGACTGATTGTCTCTGGAATGCTGGTGGTTACCGGTTATTATACGGGAACCGCAGTGTTGATTGGTGGACTTGTCGTGCCAATGATTATCATGGCTACAATGATTGTGAATTTTATACTACTTATGGTAGATAAGGGCTCGAATTCCATGGTTTATCTGCTGGGAAATATCCTGATTGGCGCAATTCCTTATCTTATTATCTTCTGGCTGGGAAAGACGGTTCCAATTGCCTGGATTCTGTGCCTCTTAATCTCCGTTGTGACATTTCTTGGCGCCTGCATCTTCCGAGGAAGAGCAGTGTTAGGAGAGCTCCAGAGGAGATTTCATGTGTAGGAAGACAATGATGAGATAGGTTGCCTGCATGATAACCGTGATAATCCAGGATGCTGGATAGGAGACGAAGAGGAAGTCTATGGTCCGATTCATAGGGAAGAAGACATAGATCCAAAGGATTCGCACGCCGACGGTTCCGATAATTGAGAGAATCATCGGAACGGTAGAGTGGCCGAGTCCTCTTAGACAACCTGGTAGACAGTTCATGAATGCGCAGAGGAAGTAGGACAGAGTGGTGTAGCTTAGCACCTTCATGCCTGCGGAGATTACATCAGGATCTGGGTTGTAGATACCAAGGATCACTGGCCCGCCAAAATAAAAGAGGGAGCCAAGCAGCATAGAGACGATGAAGTCTAAGATGAGGCAATCCTTGAGAATCTTCTTGATGCGGCTTATATTCATGAGAGCATAGTTCTGGCTGGTAAATGACATACAGGCCTGAGCAATAGCATCAATGCTGGTAAAGATAAAGCCAAAGAGGTTATTGGCAGCAGTGTATCCAGCCATAGCGACGGAGCCGAAACTGTTGACAGAAGACTGTAGTAGTACATTGGAGAAGTTGATAACTACCGATTGTATGGCAGCAGGGATACCGATTGCGAAGATTTTCTTCAGGATCTTAGTGTTGATATGAAGTTTCCGAAAATCCAGCTGGTAGTTGCCTTTCGTTCTTGATAGGCATCGAAGAATCAAGAGGCAGGATATCATTTGCGAGAAAATTGTTGCCAGGGCAACACCTGCTACATCAAGATGAAATACAATGACTAGAATGAGATTAAGGGCTGCATTGATTGCACCTGCGAAGATTAGATAATAGAGTGGTCGTCTGGTATCTCCTGCAGCACGCAGGATAGCAGCGCCATAGTTATAGACGATGAAAAATGGCATGCCGCAGAAATAGATTCGCATATAGAGTATGGACTGGTCGATGACATTGCTTGGTGTGTCCATAAGACGAAGACTTAGGGGAGTTAGCAGAATTCCAACGAAGAGAGTGATAAATCCCATAATAGCGGCAATGGTGATCGAAGTATGAACCGTCTCGCTGACATTGTCATCTTCATTGCAGGCAATATATCTTGCAGTAATGACATTGGCACCAAGTGAGATGCCGATGAATAGATTGGCAAACATATTAATAAGCGCTGTCGTCGCTCCGACAGCCGCCAGAGCGTCGCTTCCGGCAAAACGTCCGACAACAACTAGATCCACAGCATTGAAGAGAAGCTGCAATATACCGGAGAACATAAGCGGCAGGAAGAACTGAATAAGCTTTGGCATGATGGAGCCATGCGTCATATCAATTTCGTAACTTTTCTTTCTGGCCAGGGAAGCACTTGCCATGGGTAATCACCTTCTTGCATCGAATTTCTCTAATTTACATATCTAAAAACATAGCCATAGTACATCATTTTATGGAGAAATGCATCTTTTATTCCTAGGAAGATGCAAGGGGGAAGAAAATGAAATCCTACGATGAGAAATATCTAAAGCTATTAAAGCAGAGCTATCCGACCAGACAATCTGTATGCAGAGAGATCATCAATCTATCTGCAATCACTAATCTCCCAAAGGGAACAGAATATTTCATGAGTGATCTGCATGGAGAATATGAATCATTTCTTCATTTGCTGAATAACTGCTCGGGCGTTATCAGGGAGAAGGTGGACGATCTCTTTGCGGAATCCATGAGCCAGATAGAGCGAAGGGAACTCTGCACGTTGGTCTATTATCCCAAGCAGAAACTGGCACTTCTGCATGAAGCAGGACAGATCAATGAGAACTGGTATAAGATGAATCTCGGTTATCTGATTGAGATTGCGAAGCTGCTTTCCTCGAAATACACAAGATCCAAGGTGAGGAAGGCTCTGCCGCCGGATTTTGCATATATTATTGACGAGCTTCTTCATATCAATACGGATGAGGACGCCAATCAGTTGCAATATCATATGGAGATTTTGCATACCATCATAGCTCTCGACAACGCAGATGAATTTATTCTGGCGCTGGCGGATCTTATTAAGAGGCTGGCGGTAGACCATTTGCATATTGTTGGCGACATCTATGACAGAGGCGGTTCGGCGGATCGCATTATGGAGCTGATCTATCATTATCACTCGATCGATATTGAGTGGGGCAACCATGATATTCTATGGATGGGCGCCGCTTGTGGAAATGAAGCATGCATCGCGAATGTTCTTCACAACAATCTGAAATATCAGAATACGGAGATTCTGGAGCATGCGTACGGGATAAGTCTTAGACCGCTCTTTCGTTATGCTATGACTCATTTTCCAGAAATGGATTCGATTCAGGCGGCGGACTATGCGATTACCATGATGCTCTTCAAGCTGGAGGGACAACTGATTCAGGCACATCCAGAATATGAGATGGATGATCGCCTCCTGCTCTCTAAGATTGATCCAAAGAATAGTACGATTGCGCTGGATGGAGATTTGGTGCCGATTGAACTCGATGGTCGTTTTGACAGCGTCGATTGGGAGAATCCGTATGCCTTGTCAAATGAGGAAGAGGAAATCATGGAGAAGCTGAAGCTTGATTTTACAACCTCGGCCATGCTCCGCAAACACGTTGATTTCCTCTATGACAAGGGCAGCATGTATAAGATCTTCAATGGAAACCTCCTCTATCACGGGTGTCTGCCACTTGATGAAAATGGCAATTTTGAGCCGGTGCAAATTGGCGATAGATGTTATCAAGGCAAGGCTCTTATGGACTTCTGCGATGAAGCAGCTCGACTTGCACATAGCGGCCATGGCAGCAAGGCGGACATTGACTTCATGTGGTTCCTCTGGGGCAGCGAGAAATCACCAATCTGCGGCAGAAAGGTGAAGACCTTTGAACGATTCTTCTGCCTTCCAAAGCAGTATTGCGAGGAACCATCGAATCCATACTATCGCTACTACTACAAGGAAAGCATCTGTCAGATGATACTGCATGAATTTGGATTATATGCCAAGGACTCTCATATTATTAATGGTCACACCCCGGTCCATGCAATCTCTGGCGAGGAGCCTATTCGTGCAAATGATCGCCTCTTTGTGATTGACGGCGGCTTCTGCAAGACCATGAACGAGAAGACTGGCATCGCAGGTTATACCTTAATCTTCAATTCTCATGGACTCCGCCTAAAGGCTCATCGACCATTTACAAGCGTAGAGGATGCCATCCTAAACAACGCAGATATTGATTCCGAAACCAAGTTCCTTCCGCTCTCCGTAGACCGACTTCTCGTGCGAGACACCGATACAGGGGATAGATTGTTGCAGGAAATTGAGGATTTGAAGATGCTGTATGAGAATTATGGGAGAATCGAATAAAATGCTGAAGACAAGACAAGACAAGACAAGACAAGACAAGACAAGACAAGACAAGACAAGACAAGACAAGACAAGACAAGACAAGTATAGTTACTGCATTTCGTTAGGCTGGTATTGCGGGACAGCAAGCGCGCTCTCGCGTCTGGGCCTTCGATCTGCCTCGGGACCATTTGACTGGGTTCACTCGGAGCTCTGGAATGTCGTCGAGATGATTCGTACAGAGTTTGCGGGGTTTGCGCAAGCAGATAATCTGGAGCTCTGGAACAATTCTGAGAAGATATGCATAGACAAGGTGTCGGAATTTAGATTATGTCATGATATCCAGGAGAATCTTGACCTGGAGCGTGAAGCGATTGCTGACAAATACAGGCGCCGAGCCGAGCGATTCCTGTCCATGATTGAGTCACCTACGGTTTTCTTTCGGACTGTCGAGGATGAAAGAGAAGTTGAGTATATTAATGAGCATTGGGCGGAGATAGATGCTCTTCTCAAGCACTATAATGAGGAGAATCGAATTATCTATATCCTGCTTTCTAAGTTTGGCGAGCTAAGTAGTGCTGTGGAGTCATATAGGCTGGACTGGGACATCTATAGTGGGAAAAATTATGAGATGCGTCATCTGTTTGATACCTCGGCCGCTTTGATGGGCTTCTGTCAGGGGCTTCTGCCAGAAGAAGTGATGGAACAGAATCGACTGGTGGATGAACAGCATAATGGATATAAGAATATTGCAGGATATGTTCAGCATTGGATGAAGCTTGAGGTGGATGATATGGCCGCGGTGGATGATATTGCTAGGGCAAATGGCGTAGCCGCGGTGGATGATATTGCTAGGGCAAATGGCGTGGCCGCGGCGTTTCGAGGTTGCATCGGGCCAGCCAATTCTGGCGTGCCAGTCTATCTATATGGGGCGGGCAAGTATGGAACTAGAATGGCCTATTATCTTGAAAAACAGGGGATTCGAATATGCGCCTTTCTAGATAGCCAGAAGACAGGCTTGGTGGATGAACATTTCCTGATTGTATCGCTCGATGAAGTGAAGGACGGGGCTACTACGTTTATTACTGTTGCAAATGAAGATGATGCTAAGGAGATTCAGAGAATGCTTAGCCTTGCAAGGCCAGATTTGATTGTTAGAACATACAGGGATTTATACAAGGATTTTCCTGGCTTGATCAGAGATATTTGATGTGTTAGGGGGATATCTCTGCATAAAAATTTGAGATTTTCAGAGATTCTAGCGAAAATAGGGCTTTTCTCTGCAAGATTTTTGCTCAAAATCAGAGATATTTGTGGAAATCCTAGATCTCTCTGCAAAATCTTTGATTCAAATGCAGAGAGATTTCTCTTTTTCTTCTATTTCTCTGATTTCGTCGAGAAAAATTGCAGAGAAAATTGCATAAATGAACAATTTCTCTGCCAAGGCCCCCTAAATTATACAGAGAAAATGCATGTTTTGCCGGATATCTCTGTTGGCCGGGCCGGCCTGGCCCGAACTTCAGACGATTTTAGCTCCGGCCGGCCTGGCCCGGCCCCGAACTCCGAGCAATTTTAGCTCCGGCCGGCCCCGGCCAGGACTAGCCCAGCCTCAAATTCCGGGCGATTTTAGCTCCGGCCGGCCCCGGCCAGGACCAGCCCAGCCCCGAACTCCGAGCAATTTTAGCCCCGGCCGGCCCTGCCAGCCCCAGCCACCTGTTATACACCTCGTCCATCAAAGGAATTTCCCTATCGATCCCCTGGAATGTTATACTAATTTCATGAAAAAAATCGTATTTGGCATCCTGGCACATGTGGATGCAGGAAAGACAACTCTATCGGAGCAGATGCTCTATCAAACCGGCGCGATTCGCACTCTTGGCAGGGTGGACCATCAGGACACCTGTATGGACTTTGACCAGGTGGAGAAGGAGCGCGGAATCACAATATATTCCAGCCAGGCTAGCTTTTTATATAAGGATATGAAGGCGATTCTTTTGGACACGCCAGGACATGTGGATTTCTCGGCAGAGATGGAGAGAAGTCTTCAGGTCTTAGATTATGCGGTCCTTGTGATTAGCGGAATTGATGGTGTGCAGAGCCACACGAGGACCTTATGGAAGCTACTCGACAAGTATCAGATTCCGACATTTCTCTATGTGAACAAGATGGATGTCACTCATAGAGAACGAGAGGAGCTGCTTGCAGAAGTGAGGCGGCTATGTAGTACGGAGTGCATCGATTTCTCTGGATGGACAGGCCGCGATTGTCAGGCCGACAAGACATCAGCGCCCGAAGATTGTCAGCTCGACAAGACATCAGCGCCCGAAGATCATCAGGCCGACAAGACAGCAGTGCCCGATGATTCATTGCTCGAGGAAATAGCGACAGCCGATGATTTCTTGCTTGAGGAATATATGGAAAATGGCACCATTTCTAGTGAGGCGATTGCATCGGCGGTTAAGAGGCGGTTGATCTATCCGGTGGTCTTTGGCGCGGCGCTGAAGGGCGAAGGTGTTACACAGCTTCTGGATCTTCTGGAGGCTTATACTATTGAGAGGAATTCTTTTGGTGAGTTCGGGGCCAAGGTCTTCAAGATTACCAGGGATAAGAATAATCATCGGGAGACATGGCTTCGAGTGACATCGGGCAAGCTTGAGGCGAAGGATATTGTTCTGCCTTTTGGGGCTTATCCGGATCAGGCTGAGAAGGTGCATGAGATTCGAGTCTATAGCGGTGGTAAGGCGGAAGCTGTGAATGTGGTGGAGGCTGGAGATATTGCAGTCGTCACAGGACTTTCGCGGTCCTATCCAGGTCAGGGATTAGGCTGCGAGAAGGATTCTGACCTTCCTGTGCTTGAACCGGTGCTTTGCTTTCAGGTTCTTCTTGGACAGCAGGATAATCCAGCTCATGTCTATGAGTGCATGAAGATTCTCGAGGAAGAGGATCCGATGCTTCGAGTTTCCTGGAAGGAGGGTTTGCAGGAGATTCAGGTAGAGCTTATGGGGCGGATTCAGCTTGAGGTCTTACAGAGAAAGATGTTAGATCGCTTTGGCCTTGAGGTGGATTTTGGCACGGGTCACATCATGTACCGGGAGACCATTGCTGGGCCTACCATTGGTCACGGCCACTATGAGCCACTGAAGCACTTTGCAGATGTAGTCCTTCGCATGGAGCCACTGCCGGCCAATTCTGGAATACAGGTGGAGACAGAAGTGGCGGTCGATACTTTGCCCAAGAATTACCAGAATCAGGTTCTTAATTTCCTTCGTAGGCGAGAGCATCCAGGCGTTCTGACTGGATCACCAATTACAGACATTGCAATTACAATTATTGATGGAAAGTCTCATAAGAAGCATACCGAGGGCGGTGATTTTCGCAGGGCGACGGATATTGCTCTTCGAGATGGACTTCTTCGAACGGATTCTGTCCTGCTTGAGCCTTATTACCATGTGACATTGGAGTTGCCACAGAATTATGTGGGAAGGGCGATGACGGATTTTGAGAAAATGCATGGTCATATAGACGCTCCGAGAATGGAGGGCAATCTATGTATTCTGACAGGGCGAGTTCCGGTTGCCTTGGTGACGGATTATGCAGCTGAGGTGGCTTCATATACCGGTGGAATGGGCCAGCTTCTATTAGAAATGGATGGTTTCTATCCTTGCCATAATGCAGATGAAGTGATTGAGGAGAAAGAGTATAATTTCCTGAATGACCTGGCTCATC
Source organism: Lachnospiraceae bacterium (assembly GCA_963661945.1). Lineage (GTDB taxonomy): Bacteria > Bacillota > Clostridia > Lachnospirales > Lachnospiraceae > CAVLDP01. The sequence continues at coordinate 60,421 of CAVLDP010000008.1, read as the reverse complement.
CGTATGAGTCGATCTATGTGCATAGAGAGAATCCGGACCAGGTGCCAGATATGGTAAGAGAGGCACTTGGGGATTCGAGTAATGAAGCAGAGTTATCTGCGACTGTTTCGCCTCAGGTTTCCAAGAAAAAGGAAACAAGTTATAATGGATACAGTAGTTTGGATGCAGAATTAGAGGCGATTTTTGTTCGAGAATTTGGTGAGATTCGTCGCCCGCTTCCGGAAGGGATGAGGGAAGTTACTGCATCAAATGATAAGAGCGTCAGAGCGCGCGAAGAATACTTGGAAGCTCATCCGGCTCGCAGAGCCAAGAGGAATCTTCCAAGGAAGAAATACATCCTTGTGGATGGTTATAATGTCATCTTTGCATGGGAGGAATTGAAATCTCTGGCGGAAGATAATCTGGAGGCTGCCAGAGGCAGACTCTTAGATATTCTGAGCAATTATCAGGGTTTCTTAGGCTGCGAGATGATTGTCGTATTCGACGCTTATAAGGTCAAGGGGCAAAATGGAGAGGTGTCCGATTATATGGACATGCACGTGGTATATACCAGGGAAGCACAGACTGCAGATGCCTATATTGCCAAGGCGACACATGAACTACGAAATAGGGATAATTCAGACGTTACCGTGGTATCTTCGGATGGCATGGTGCAGTTAATTGTCATGACGGATGGTGCGGTTCGACTTTCCAGCCGAGAATTCGAGGCGGAAGTGGACAGAGTGACAAGAGAGGGAATGAAGGGATTTCATATATGAGATTAATTCACACAGCAGATTTACATCTGGATTCTAAGATGGAGAGTAATCTGGACAAGGATAAGGCGGACCTTCGCAGGAAGGAGCTTCTGGATACATTTGACAGGCTCGTAGAATATGCCGTGTCTAATGAGGTTGAGGCAATCCTGATTGCCGGAGATTTATTTGACAAGCCTCATATTCGAAAAAACGCCAGAAACCGTGTGATTGACGCCATTCGCTTGCATCCAGAGGTGGATTTCCTCTATTTGAAGGGAAATCACGACAAGGATGATTTCTTGGCTGAGGTAGATGAGATTCCATCGAATCTTAGGACATTTCAGCAGGATGAGTGGACAAGCTATGAATATGGAAATGTCGTAATTACTGGGCGAGAGATTACGAAGGAGAATAATAAGACCCTGTCTACGAATCTGATTCTGGATCAGTCCAAGATCAATATCGTGATGCTTCATGGTCAGGAATCCAATTATGAGGGAAATGATCATACGGAAGTAGTTAATCTGACGGAATTCAAGAATAAGAATATCGATTATCTAGCTCTCGGACATATTCACGAATACCGAGTGGATCGTTTGGATGAGAGAGGAAGCTATTGCTATTCTGGTTGCCTGGAGGGACGTGGCTTTGATGAGTGTAGGGAGAAGGGCTTTGTTCTTCTGAACATCGAAGATGGGGAGATACAGACAGAATTTGTACCATTTGCCAAGCGATGTCTCTTCGAAGTGCCTGTTGAGGTGAAGCCAGGAATGGAGATGGCGGAGATCATTCAGGCAACAGAAGATGCTCTTAGCTTAATTAGAGAGGATGACCTGGTGAAGATTGTCTTACATGGTAAGACAGACATGGATTTTGATATGGATTTGCCAAGGCTTCTTCGTTCCTTTGATACGAGGTTCTTCTTTGTGAAGGTGGCGGACCAGACCGTGCCAGAGATTGATTATGATGCATTTAGCAATGACCCTACATTGAAGGGTGAATTTGTTCGTCTTATGCAGGGACAGGATCTGGATGAGGATGAGAGATTAGAGATTATTGAGCTTGGCCTTAAGGCCATTCTTGGCGAGGAGGTAGATCTATGAGACTTCTCACGTGTCATATAGCAGGCTTTGGCAAGATAACGGATTTTGATTTCGATTTTAGTGAAGGATTGAATACCATTCTTGAGGAAAATGGTTGGGGCAAGACAACTTTTAGCGTCTTCCTGAAGGCCATGTTCTATGGAATGGAATATAGCCCTAGAAAGAAGGAACTTCTAGAACGTAATCATTATGAGCCATGGGATGGTGGTATCTATGGCGGCTCTGTGACTTTTCAGGTTGGTGAGACCATTTACCGTATCGAGAGAACCTTCGGCAAGTCGGACAAGGATGATACCTTTGCACTCTATAATGATGTGACGGGGCTGCCTAGTACAGATTATACAGAGAATATTGGAGCAGAACTCTTTGAAATGGACAAGGACTCTTTTGAGAAGAGTATCTACATCCCACAGTCTCTGCTTGCAACATCTATGACGGATTCCATCAATGCTAAGATGGGCAATATCTCTTCTGCCAAGGCAGACGTGAATAATTTTGAGAATGCGGTGAAGCGGCTTGATGAGGCAAGGAAGGAATATACGCGTAATTCGGCCAAGAATCCGGGGCGACTTGCTCGTGTTAGAAATGAAATCCGTGAGATTAAGGAGCAGATGGACCAGCTTCCAGCCTTGAATGATGCCTTTAATAAGCAGACGGAGCTTATCAGTGATAGACGAAGTCAACTGCAGGAGCTTACGAATAGGAAGGAAGAACTTGCAGAGCAGATTACGACGCAGAGTAAGAAAGAGCAGGAACTTGGTGCCTACAAGGAGCAGAAGCAGAGACTATCAGAGACGCAAGAGAGCATAGGCGCGCTTGATGATTTCTTTGCAGCAGGTATGCCGACTTCTGAGGAATTCGAAGAGATTAAGTCTATGGATCGTCAGCTTGAAGTCGAGCGAAAGGAACTTGCGGATCGAATCGCAACTCTTCCGGAGGAGGCAGAGACTTCTCTCCTTAAGGATCTCTTTACGGATCGGGAGCCAAATGAATCAGATATCTCAGAGTGGGAGACTATGGCTAACCGCCTGCAGGAACTTCGTGTCCAGAGTGAGCACGCCAAGATGTCTGAAGAAGATAGAAATCAGCTACAGGAGCTCAAGTATTATTTCTCGAAGAAGAGACCGAATCCGGAGGAGATAAAACTTGCATCTGAGCAGGCAGTTCAGTTGGCGACCTTGGATGGCCAGGTAAGAGAGTTAGAGGAGAGATATCATAAGATTGACGTGGAGAGGCAGCAGAAGTCTTATTCCAACCAGGAGAAGACCAAGGGAAGCAGTCTCCTTCTTATGATTATGGCGCTGGTTCTCTTTGTGGGTGGTGGATCATTTCTACTATTTACATCAGGAATCCTGAGTCTTGTGCTCTCTATTGCTTGCTTTGCAGTTGGAGCTATTCTGCTTATTGCGGCCATTATAGGTCATGTAAGCCATAAGGCTGCTACAAATGCAGATCAGGAGAACCTGAATCAGAGGCTTAAGGAGGCGGAGGATAAGCTTGAGGAAGCGGTGAGACAGAGAACGGAAGCGGATCGAATTGTGCGCGATTTCCTCGGAGATTTCCTGGTATCACCAAATGATAGCCTGCAGCAGATGATTTCTGAGGTTCAACGCAAGTCAGACCTCTATGAGAGATTGTTGGCGGAAGAGGCGCGTATTATGGAGGCCTCTTCAGATACATTGGAAGAATTATCGGCCCTTCAGGTTCGTATTTATACGACCCTTCATCCTTATGAGGTAGTCTATGGTTACGACCTCTATCATGACAATAAAGAACTGGAACTGATTCAGCGATTGAATAAGGATCTTGATGTATATCATAGATATCTGAAAAATGCAGCCCTTGTCATGGAACTGGAGGAGAAGGTTAATCACGCACAGAATACATTGGATAATTTTATAGACCGATTTAATCTGGAGAATCAGAATGTCTCCTCTATGCAGGAATGCATCAATTTGATTGAGACCAATCTGGTTCAGTATGTGAATAAGGCAGAAGAACTCGAGAAGCTCCAGGCGGCTGTAAAAGCTTTCGAGGATGCCCACGAGATTGATGAAGAGACTGTATCGGTGGAGGAACTCCAGAATAAGCAATTGGAGATGGATACAGAGCTTGCAGAACTCAACCAATTTATAGCAACAGAGAGAGACAATCTATCAAATCTGTCTGATCAGATTGCGGCGATTGAAGATCTCTCCGAGAGATTGGATGGCCTCTATGAATTAGAGGAGTCTTACAAGCAGAAGGCACAGAGGCTGGAGAATACTCTGAATTATCTGCAGCAGGCTAAGGAAAGCCTTCTGTCCCGTTATATGAAGCCACTTCAGGCTGGACTTCACAAATATTTTGGAATCCTCTATAAGAATTCCAATGTGATGCTGAATCCAGATGATTTCTCCCTGGATATGGACCTTGGTATACAGTATAACTATCAGGGCTCAACAAAGGAGAAGAATTATCTAAGTGCAGGTTATCAGGATTTGATTAGCCTATGCGCTAGACTGGCGCTGATTGATATTCTCTATCGTAAGGAGCGCCCAATTCTTATTCTTGATGATCCATTTACCAATATGGATCAGGATAAGATTGCAAATGCGATGGGCCTCCTTCATGATCTGGCCGAGGAACGTCAGATTATTTATTTCACATGTCATGAGTCTCGTCTTCCGTAGGCGTATCTGCCCCTGCAGGTTGATGCGTCTCGTCAGAAATCTCGATCTGCGACCAGATAGCGTAGAGAGTCACTGTGGAGCCATCCTCAGTAGTTAGATTATAGATGAAGTCCATCGGTCCGTAGGACTTACCGCTGCCATCAGACTTGGTATTCCATTCTAAGAAGGTCAGCGTGTAAGAATCGGTGCTTGGATAGAATTCGGATAGCTGGTACTCCATTCCATAGTTGCATGTTATTGCCTCTGGCAGGTATACACCTTGTATGCCGTCAGGGGCATTTGTATTGTAGATGACCTGGTAGGTATGAGGCTTCCAGGTGCAGTGCAGTGTGAAATGATAATTCCCATCGTCTCCAAGGTCGGCCATGCCGAGGAGCTCGGATAGAGCAATCTGCTCGCCTGGCCCATAAGTTCTGGAATCATCATCTGTAGAATATCCCAGAAAATCATAGCCGAGTAAGGTAGGAACCTCGCTGGACAGGGTGATATCGGATGTGGCGCACATAGAATTAGGTAGATTTAATACGAGGCTATCCGCACCGTCTGGGAGGGCAGCGTTATAGTCTATAAGAAGGGCAGGTGTTTTCTTATCTTCTATAATTGTCTCGCCTGCATCCTTGTCTTCGGTCTCTTCATAGCCATCTGGTGCTTCTGGTGTAGGGTAGGAATCTTCACCAGCATCGGTGCTTCCCGTAGAATCTGATCCATCGGCGGATTCGCTATAGTTATCCTTGATAGAATTCGAGGTTAGAAAGTCATCTGGCAGGGCCTGATATTGGTTCATTATACTAAGCCATTCTGACAGGTGATTGCCACCACTGTGTCGATTTCTATAGTTTCCTATACCATTCTCTTCTACAAATGCTTGAGAGTAGGCCATAGCTTCCTGTGTAAAATGAAATTCTGCAAGGTAGTTATTCTCTTCTAACCCGAGAAAAGCTGACTGAATCATAGTCCGATACTGATCTGGTATATACCATACGGAGGTTGCCATAAGACTGCCGTCCTCTTCACAATCTATGATGCTTCCGGTATCGTCGAATCCTTTCTCGTAATTCTCCTGGTCAATAAATCGTAGACAGCTTCTGGTCGCAAGTGGCTTACTGCTAACGACATAGATTCGGAGTGGATAAGTGCAGGTGTTGCCCTGGCTATCGTATCCGTATAATTTGGTTGAAACTGAACCGACCTGCCCTACTTGCATAAGTTCTGCGCGAAGTTCCTCTATCGTATTAAGACTGCTGTCAAGCTCTAGACTGGTCTGACCATTGCAGGAATCATCTTCACGATCAGAAATGGAAGCCTCAGACAAGTTAAGCAGGATTTCCTGGTCCAGGTAGTCGATCTGCTCTGACTTCAGATAGACATTCTTGGCAGAAATCACGGGCGACTCATCCCAGGTTGCATAGAGTGGTATTGCAGCAGTTCCATTTTGGAAAATGTGCAGGGTCTTATAGCTGATGGAATCAGAGAGGAGTTCTATAGTATCGACAGAAGAGCCAGCTTCATAAGGCTTGTCTAGATAGGAGACAAAGGCATCATCTGATCCAGTTAATTCCTTCTTAATCTCGTCATTCCATAGATGCCATCCCACGAAAGAGTAGCTGTACTCGTGAGGAATTTTTTGGTTCTCATTTAGATCAAAGACCTCACGACTATCCGTTTTGGAATATGGATTATCGATAAGATCTGTCCTCATATCTTCCAGTTGCTCTGATATGTTTGCTGTGACTAACTCTCCATTTCCACCATTTGGTTCGTAGTAGAGGTAGAGACCAGGTCCGATGGTAATTACAGGATAGAGGCTGGTGTTGCCAAGAGCGGTCAGATAGAAGGAAGTGGTATGAATCTCATCAGAGGGATGTGCAAACGGACTGATCGCTTCTTCGGACCAACCAAGATGCTTTAGAAAGGAGACTTGTGTCGACGACTCCGAGCCATCACCGGTTACGTAGAAGCGCAGAGAGACTGTGTCCGTATCTTCTGTTGCAGTCAATCGATTGACCATCGTAGGTTCGCCCCAAGGGACAACCTCCTCATAGCTCTGATAGGCTTCGCCACCGGAAATGATTTCCTGACTTAGACTAGAGATGGCAAGGTCTGCCTTTTCATAGTGGACGAGATAGTTGGCATTAAGATAGAGCAGACAATCATCGATGTACTCATTTCTAGAGCCGCAGGAGATGTGACCAGAGTCTGCTACTCCGTTGAATTCTCTTGTATCGGTGGTTGGAGGATTAAGTGACGGTGTAAGAGAACCCGCCAGAGTAAAATGTGCCAGTGTACGATCAGCAAGTGCAGCATCCGCACATTCAACCAGCGTGTGCCCAACTGCCAGATAAGCGGATGGAGGAGTGGAATCGCTTGGATCCAGAGAATCGGAGACAACAGATAGCGACAGCATGGCGGAAGGATTGGTGATGTCGCCTGGAATCGTCAGGTAGCGGTTGCCGCATAACTTTATTGCACCGCTTGTATTATCCATGTGGATATCTCCGGACAGACTATAGCTACCATGTTGATAGATTGCATAATCTAAGCAGGAAGAAATGGAAGAGCCAGACTGGTAGGTCTGCCCCAGGTTATAAATCCCAGAATCGCAGGATGTAATGGTTGCGTCCGTTAGATATAGGAGGGAATTCTCATCTAGAACCTGAATCGCTGAGGAACAGGCGGAGATATGGTCCGAAGAATGGACTTCCTGTCCCATATGCTTTAGCGCAATGCCGCAGTTCTTCAGTGTGCTGCAGGAAGTCAGGTAAGAGCCTGCTTCATTTGATATGCCAATCTGACAAGACCGATAAGTACCGTAAGAGAGAGCATTTGAGTTCTTGCTCTCAAATCCAATCCGACAAGAAGTGATTCGGCCAAGCATTGGCATCTGATAGCTCATATCCTCAATCGAAGAATATTGAACTCCGATATCGCAGTCTGTGATCGAACCACCGAGGACTCCAAAGACGAAATATCCATCGCGATTCGGTTGTACGTTAGGTGATCCGGTAAATGAAAATCCGACATTACAATTCTTGATGCAGCCGCTTCGCATATAGCAGGACTTGCCGCTATGAATGGAGATGGCGGTATCTGCACCTTCGAGTGTTCCAGAGAAGAGATGCACTCTGGAATTCTCACCACTCCCGTAAGCGATGCCGCCAGACCGTGGATTGGCTTGATAGACGTAGCTTGTGCCTTCAATCGTTACGCAGTTATCATCTGAGGGATCATTTCCAGCGTTTAGGAAGAAGTCAGATCCAGAGTAACAGACGCGGGCGTTGCTTAGAGAGACATAAGAGGTTGTAGTGATGGTCGATGATGCCCAGATGGTTGTAGGGTGCTGATCCGCGCCGTCTGTTCCGGTGGTGCTTATTCGGATGCAACCAAAGGAGAGATAGAGAGGACGATCGATGACAATATCCTCAGTGACAATTGCCCAGGCATAGTAGTGCCCGGTCTGGCCCTTCATGCTATTGACAATCTGGAAGACCTCTTCCAGAGAATAATTCTCAGAATTTACATAGAAGATGCGGAACTTGCCATCGTTGCCGCTTGAGAACATGTCGTCTTCCGTGGCCGCGACTTCTTCGGCAACCGGAACTTCTTCGGCAACCGGAACTTCTTCGGCAACCGGGACTTCCTCGGCGACCGCGATTCCTTCGGCAACCGGGGCCTCCTCCGCATATAGTAGCTGGCTTGACAGCGGGCAAATCCAGAAGAAGAGAGCTAGCCCCAGGATGAGCCATAACTTCAGATATTTATTATGAGTATTAAATTTGTGCAGTATCATTTATTCACTCTCCTTCTCATAGACTGCAACAAAGGTGTAGTCCTGATCTATGATGTCCGGCCACGGGTTCGAATCGGTGCCCATTTTGTTGCCATCTGTGTCGGCCCAGTAGCCGGAGGAATCTCCCCATGGGTTATGGGATGGTCGAACAAAGTTCTCCAGCGCGAAGATCTGATATTCTTTGTAGATAGTAGCGGCATCAGCATCCAGGTAGGTGACCTGAAAGGACTTGTTATAATAGTCCGAATCCAGTAGAAGGGTCTTGTCACAAGACACCTTGCCGTGTCCCAGAATAGGATAAGAGAAGGTCTCTGTTACACGAAGGGATAGAAGACCACGCGTGGTATCGACACCTGTGACGCTAATGGTGAGATCTAAGTCCTCGTCATAATCCTCTTCATTTCCAAGCTCGATTTCCTCTATGATATGCTGACAAAAGTCTGCAAGAAGAAGGGAGTCTCCGTTATAGGAGGCGCCTTCTATCAAGGAATATTTCTGATTCTCGGAGAGATTATCCATGACTTCCCACATAGCGCTTTGCAGTGCCTGGTCTAATTCCTCCTCTCGGATGGAGCGGGTGTGAATGGTGAGGATGCAGCTAATGGATAGAATAGTGATGAGGCCTAAGAGTATGCCAAGGAAAATGTGCTTCATGATGGTATGTCCTTATCGAATATAATTGGTGCAGCCGGGATTGGTGCAGTAATAACGAGAGCAATGTTGGAAATTGAATGTGGTGAGTGTCTGAAGAATGGGTACGCCAAAGGCCTGCTGATAGAACCAGCCATATTTGGTGTAGGCGTTGCATACGCTGCAGCAGAAGGTGGATTCTACGTTGTAGCGTGTGAAGCCAAAGCCGTAGCTCGACCAGGAGACAATCTTGCGGTCGATCTCAACCCAGATGCCTTGTGTTGGATTTCCGTATTTATGTCCGGTTTTCTTCACAAGGCCGCTGTAGGTGTTGCCGCACCGGTCGCAGGTGTAGGAATATTCTCCGTCACGGGTACAGGTGACCTCTACAATTGGCGTACTGATATAGTGATGGCCCAGAGGGTCGATGGAAAGTATATATCCTCTGGCATCGCAGAGGGTGCAGTGGCGGGATTTGGAGCCGGCAATAAGGCATGTTGCTTCCAGGTCTACGGTATATTCTTCGGCCCAGGTATGCCCACTGCAAGGCAGATATCCGTCTCTATAGATATAGCCGCAGTACTCACAGGTGTGAATGAGATAACCGTGAGAAATGCAGGAAGACAGAGCGACCTCTTCTGTAAAATGATGCCCCGTCGGATTCGTGCAGGGGTGTATATTAGGCTCTACAGCAAGGGCCAGATAGCAGGTAGACTCGCGGCCATCTTCTGTCTCTACATGCATTCTAAGTCGATAGATTCCTCCTGCATCAAAATACAGAGTCCGGTCAAGAGAGGAGTAAATGGAGCTTGTCAAATCTTCATTCTCTTCATTTAGAATCTGAAGGACCTTGAGATAGGCCTTCTCCCCAGATGAGGTTAAGCCATAGTATTCACCCTGAGAGGCTTCCACTTCTGTGAAAGGGGCATCATTTACCAGGAAGAAATCGTAGATCTGGTAACTGGACTTGGCGATTAATACGATGTCTTCTGCGGTGGATAATTGAACGAGGCTGTCATCTTCAAGGATGGGATCCATATCATAGGGACTAGCTTCCTTGGTGTCGATATTAAGATTGGATGAGCTGTCTTGGAAAATGGATGAATCGGAAGCTAGGCCAATACATAGAAATAGAAATATAACAATAAGAACAGTTATAATCGCACGTCCATAGGTGCGCACAGTAATATCCATAGAATCTCCTAACCCAGTAGAACTACGAGGAAATGTAGCAGTACTCTGGCAAAATCGTGTCTAAGAATCGTGAGGAAAATAGTAAGAAAAAGAGTGCTTGCAGCAATAGCTAGAATGGCATCGCCATAAGTGTCGAGAATATCTTTCATAAGAAGTCTCCTTATATTAGAAGGATAGAAGAGAGAGTAATTCGTGGAGGAAGCCAATCAGAGACAGACCGATGACTGATAGAAGCAGGGCTTCTCCGTAGTCTTGTAGAAAATGTTGCATGGGTTCCTCCTATCGAATCTCAGAAGTGATGTGATGAGTGGAGTTAAGATTTAGAATTGGCAGAGAAAGTCGATATTCCAGATCGAGTCTGCCGTAGCTATAGTCGCCGCTTCCGTAGCGCATAAAGGTCATGGCAGGGTAGAATTCCTCGGCTTCAGCGATGCAGTCGGCAATAACGGATTCGGCCATATTGCTGGCTTCGATGCGACTGCGGCAGGATGCGAAGAAGAGATTTGCTTGTCTTACAATCAAGGCATTGTAGATCATGCAGATGCCAAGAAGGGTAAGTAATGCGATGAAAAAGATGGATAAATAAGATTTGATGATTTCTTCCATAAGAGGCCTCCTTTGATTTGGTAGAGGCATCTTAACGCAAGGCTCTCAAAAAAACGATTAAAATTCTATTAAAAAATCGCGACAAATATTAAGAAAAAATAAAGAGTTATACCACATGCGCGGCATAACTCCAGATAAAATCACTATGACATAATATAAGTCCTAGGCGAAAGGATTGGTCTTGTATTCAATGTGCCCTTCGTGAATCCATTTACGAACCTGGGCAAGGGGAATGTTGAATTCCTCAGCAACTTCAAGCTCTGTTGGCGAATTCTGGTTGATATATTCCTTTACCTTGGCGTAGAGTTCGTCGCTCTTACAGGTCTCGCACAGGTCGCCTTCTGTGGAACGCGGAATCTGTCGGCCACATTTGGAGCAGACTCTTCTTGTAGTTTCTTCATTTATCAGCTTAGAAAAGTGCATCTATGATACCTCCTCTTCAAACGACATATTACGGAATTATTATAGCATATTATAGGAAAAGATTCATTGCTTGAAATCTGTGTTATAATGTAGGCGACTATGGATAGAAATGAAGATATAACGAGGAAACCGATAGCAGTCTTTGATTCTGGCGTGGGTGGTATATCCGTCCTTCGGGAGATGGTCGCTCTTATGCCAAATGAAGACTTCTTATATTATGGAGATTCAGCTAATGCTCCCTATGGAACCAGACCCACGGAGGAGATACGCTCTCTTACCATTGGCCATGTGGAGGACTTTCTGTCGCGCGGAGTCAAGGCTGTGGCGATTGCCTGTAATACAGCAACCTCAGCTGCGGTGAAGGATCTTAGGAGCCTCTACCCCAAGCTTCCGCTGGTTGGTATTGAGCCGGCTCTTAAGCCTGCTGTTGAATGCAAGGAATATCCCAGCGTTCTTGTAATGGCAACGCCGATGACCATTCGACAGGAGAAGTTTCAGAGTCAGGTACATAAGTATGAGGAGAAGGCTAGAATCTATCAACTGCCTTGCCCAGGTCTCATGGAATTTGTGGAGACTGGCCACTACGATTCCAAGGAAGTCTATGATTTCCTAGAGCAGCTTCTCTTTGATTATAGGGATAAGAACCTCGATGCAGCAGTGCTTGGTTGTACACATTATCCATTTGTCCGAAGACAGATTCAGGAGATTTTAGGACCTCAGACGCGAATCTTCGACGGAGCAGAAGGGACGGCCAGAGAACTGAAGCGAAGGATCGAAGAAGCTGGTCTTCAAGAGAAGGATCGGGACAGACGAGGACATGTGATTTTCGAGAATAGCGCACCTACGGAGGCGAAGATGCAACTCTGTCAGTTATTACTCAACTGTCCATAAATGAAATGCAAAAATGCAATTGTTAATTTTCACAAAGAAAATATAAAGTTCTATCAAAAATTAGACACTTGTCAACTTGAATTGCAACGAATACAAATGTAAAATGTATAAAGTTTTGAAATAATGGGAAAAGGATAGGTGATTATCATGGATTACACAGTTTTCTTATGGATTGCAATTATTATTCTAGCAACCAAGATATTGGGACTTGGTTGCCGTAAGATTAATTTACCTGAGGTTGTAGGATTTCTGGTAGCTGGTGTGCTACTTGGACCTTCTGGCTTCAATATTATTACGCTGACGGGAGACAATGGAACCTTCCTCAAGGATGCATCAGAGCTCGGCGTTATCTTCCTCATGTTCTCAGCTGGACTTACTACTGAGATTGATGAGATGAAGAAGAACATCGTAGCTTCTACGGTAACGGCCGTAATCGGTGTTGTTCTACCTTTGATTGGTGGCCTTCTGACATTTGCACTCTATTTCCACATGGATATGTCAGATCATACTCAGATGTTAGAAGCTCTCTTTATGGGCGTTGTACTTACAGCTACATCTGTTAGTATTACAGTTCAGACTCTTCGTGAGCTTGGTAAGCTTGGCGGAAAGGTGGGAACCACAATTCTTGGAGCTGCCGTTATTGATGATATCCTCGGAATCATTGTTCTTACTATTGTATCTTCCATGAAGGATACCTCCATCAGCGTTGGCGTTATCTTTGGTAAGATTATTCTCTACTTCGTAGTGATTGCAATTATTGCATTCCTTATGATTCGTTTCCACGCAATCGTGGATAATGCGGACCACAAGAGACGTGCTGGACTTTATGCGATTGCATTTGCCCTTCTTCTTGCATACGCTTCAGAGGAGTTCTTCGGAATTGCAGATATTACCGGTGCTTTCTTCGCTGGTCTGATTCTTAGTATTTCTAAGACTGCAGATTATATCGATCAGAAGGTTGAAGGTATCACTAATATGTTCTTCGGTTGTATCTTCTTCGCATGTATCGGTATCAAGGTTTCTCTCGGCGGAATGGATGCTAAGGCTTGGGGATTCGCGATTATTCTTACAATCGTAGCAATTCTTACCAAGGTTGTTGGTTGCGGACTTGGTGCCAAGGCATGTAAGCTGAACATCAAGGAGTCTCTCCAGGTTGGTGTTGGTATGATCTCTCGTGGTGAGGTTGCACTGATCGTTGCGGACAAGGGCCGTGCATACGGACTGGTATCAGATGAGATGTTTGCTCCAGTTGTTCTTATGGTTATTATTACTACACTAGTTACTCCAATCTTCCTTAAGATGGTATTTAAGAAGGATACAGATGGTGCGGTAGCTGAGGCCTAAGAATTTGCTCTGGGATAAGATTTCCGATAGTTGAATAAATTAGTTAAGTATAAGAATACGCCTGACTGAGTGGATGCTCGGTCAGGCGTTTTTGTTTAGGGCTTCTACAGAAACCAGACTTCTGGATTTGTGGATGAGATGCAGCTTACACCAGCAGACAGAAGAGCCATAACATCTTCCTTGTCAGAGACGAGACCACCGGCGATGACAGGTCGATGGGCAAGCTCAACGATGCGAGCAATCTTCTTTGGCATCAGGGCAGGTAGAACTTCGATGACATCAGGTTTAACCTGCTTAACCTGCTTCTCCATGTTGGAGTAGGCCATGGAGTCGATAATGAAGAAGCGCATTACCGTGTAGAGGTCGAGCTCCTTGGCGCGCGTGATGAGGGGTGCTTTCGTGGAAATGATACCATCACAGGCGGTATGCTTCTTAATGTAGTCGACTGCAATTTCCTTGTTATGAAGGCCTTGAATCAAGTCAATATGAACGAAGGCAATCTTGCCGGCGTCCTTCACCTTCTGCACGATATTCTCTATGGTGATAATGTCGCCATAGAGAATGAAGACAATGGAGGAATCGGAGGTTAGACACTTCTCCAGGCCGGCATCATCTTTAATTGCGACAATGATGGGCGATTCTTCAAGGGCTACTTTGAATTCTTGTTTCATGCTTCTGCTCCTTCATTTGACATCTGATATTCTGGTTTACGAAGTTCATGAATGATCATGCAGGCACATACAAGAGCGGAGGTGCCATCGGCGATTGGCCCTGCGTATGTGATGCCATCAATTCCCATAAAGGTTGGCAGGATTAAGACAACTGGCAGGAAGAAGATAATCTGTCTGGTCAGTGACAGGAAGATACCCTTCTTAGGCTTACCAATTGCTGTGAAGAAGTTACTGGTAATTGGCTGCAGGAAGCAAAGGAAGATGAAGAACAGGAATATTCTGAAATACTTCACTGCAAATGCAACGTATAGGTCGGAGCCGCTTCCGAAGACGGAGATAATCTGCACTGGAAACAGCTGGAACAGTACAAAGGAAATCGTAGTGACAATTGCGCCACTTCGAATGGCCAGTAGGTAGGACTTCTTCACACGGTCATATTTTCTGGCTCCATAATTGTAGCTGGCAAGTGGCTGACAGGCCTGTGACAGACCGATTACGAAGGCCATGACAAGCATGGATACCTTCATGACGATGCCAACGACAGCAATCGGAATTGATTCTCCATAAATGGACTGGCTGCCGTAGTATTTGAGGCTCTTATTCATGATGATCTGAGTGATCATCATGGCAAGCTGGTTGAAGCAAGGTGCCATACCAAGCGATACGATAGATGAGATAATCGACATCTGTGGCATAAAATGCTTCCACTCTAATTTGACAGTCTTACATCGTGGCAAATACCAGAAGACAAGACCGGCTGCGATTACCTGGCCGATGATTGTCGCAAGTGCTGCACCAGCCATTCCCATATTCAGTACGAAGACAAAGATTGCATCAAGGACGGTATTTACGATAGCACCGACCAGATTAATTGCCATGGTCATCTTTGGACTGCCATCTGCACGAATCAGGTGACCGCCACCGGCGGATACGATTAGAAATGGAAAGCCAATCGCTGTGATGGTTGCATAGGTAGAAGCATAGCTTAGGACATTGTCTGGTGAGCCGAAGAAACGAAGTATTGGATTAGTAAAGAGCAGGACAAGAATTGCCAGGATGATACCAAGCCCCATCATTGCACTGATTGAATTTCCAATATAATAGGGTGCTTTTTCATTTTCCTCGCGTCCCATAGCTAGATTGAAGGTGGAGGAACCACCGATGCCAAAAAGCAGGGCAATTGCGATGCAGGAAGTGCTCAGTGGGAAGACGATGTTGGTTGCAGCATTGCCAAGCTCACCAACTGCCTGGCCGATGAAGAACTGGTCGACAATGTTATAGAGAGAGCTTACAAGCATAGCGATTATACTTGGAATGGCGAACTGTCTGAGAAGGTCCTTCTCCGGAAGAACGCCGAGTGGATTTGGTTGATTTGTTTGATTCATAGATACCTCTTCTTATAAGAAAAGGGGACGGAAAATAAGAATCCGTCCCCCCATAGATTTGCCTATATTTTACTACGGAGGCATAACAATTTCAAATATTAGAAAAGAGAAGAATATGTTTTCTATTTACTGAAAATTATATATAATAAAAGATAATTCGGGGGTTTACGCCAAGAAATAGATGGGAGGAAGCGTAATATGTATAATTTTACATACCATGTACCAACTAGAATTCATTTTGGAAAAGGTCAGATTATGCATCTTAGTGAGATGAAGGAATCTGGTAGCAAGGCTCTTCTTGTATATGGAGGAGGCAGCATCAAGGCTTCTGGCATCTATAATGAGGCGATGAAGATTCTATCGGATAGCGAGATCGAGGTCTTTGAACTATCTGGGGTGGAGCCAAATCCCAGGATTGAATCGGTGCGAGATGGCGTAGCGCTATGCAAGGAGCATGAGATTGAGATGCTTCTTGCCATTGGCGGTGGAAGCGTGATTGATTGCGCTAAGATCATAGCGGCGGGCGCCAAGAGTGAACTGGACCCTTGGGAACTTGTCCTTGATGGAAGTAAGATTACAGATGCACTTCCTATCTATACAGTACTGACTCTATCAGCAACTGGTTCTGAGATGGACTCCTATGCAGTTATCTCTGATATGACAAAGAATGAGAAATGGGGAACCGGCGCAGAGTGCCTTAAGCCTACGATGTCTGTTCTTGATCCGGAATACACTTATACGGTGAGCAAGAAGCAGACGGCAGCAGGCCTGGCGGATATTATGAGTCACACCATGGAGAATTATTTCTCCAAGGAGGATGCAGAATTTCAGAAGAACCTGGCAGAGGGCATTCTTAGGACCTGCATCACCTGTGGACCAGTAGCTATGGAGGAACCACGGAATTATCAGGCGAGAGCTTCGATTATGTGGGCATCCAGTCATGCGATAAATGGTCTGGTTGGAGAGGGCTCGGCCAATGCCTGGTGCGTTCATCCGATGGAACATGAGCTTTCTGCCTTCTATGACATTACTCATGGAGAGGGACTTGCCATTTTGACACCAGCGTGGATGGATGAGATTTTGGACCTTGGGACAGCGCCAATGCTTGCACGCTTTGGTCGGGAAGTCTATGGACTTGATCCAAGCGGCAAATCGGATGACTATATCATTGCACGAGAGGCAATTGCATTTACCAGAAAGTTCTTCTTTGAGAAGCTTGGTATGCCGCATAACCTGAGGGCAGTTGGAATTACTGATGACAGCAAGTTTGAGATTATGGCAGAGAAGGCAGCGAAGCAGTGCAGTGACTCTGTCATTCCACTTAGTGCGAAGACGATTGAGAAGATATATCGGAGAGCTTTTTAGAGACAGGAGAGATTATGGCCAAGCAGATACTAATCGTAGATGACAGTTTAACGAATCTGAAGATGGCACAGCTTATTTTGGAGAAGCAGAAGTATGAAGTTCGGACAGCGACATCAGGCTTTGATTGCATTACCAAGCTGACGGAAGCGCCAGCAGATTTGATTCTTCTAGATATCAAGATGCCTATGATTGACGGTTTTCAGACTCTTCGTAATATTCGAGGTCACAAGGAATGGGATAATATTCCTGTGATTTTCCTTACTGCTTTTTCAGAAATGGACCAGATTAAGGAAGCGGTCGGACTCGGTGCGCGTGATTATATCAAGAAGCCTTTTGTGCCGGATGATCTGGTGACGCGAGTAAGCAGAGTGGTTGGCCCAGCACTGGATGAGGATGAATTATTCGAATATCATATGAAGATGCAGGAGGCGGCCTTTGATGCTGCGCTTGCTAAGCAGGCTGCTGAGATTGATGAAGCGCTGGGCATTAAGGAAGAATAGAGAACTTATAGACAGGAAGGCGATGTGGAGTCACGTCGTCTTTTTCCGTGAATGGAGAAGGCTTTATGGATACAAATACAGTTCTGATACTTACAATCATTGTACTTGTCACACTTGTGCTCTTGTTCCGCGAATATCGAGAGGTGGGCAGGCTAAGTCGGAAGACAGAAGAGCTGCGGCTTAGGGCGGAACGAGCAGAGAAGATTCGCGATGATTTCATGGCAAATGTATCACATGAACTTCGTACACCAATCAATACGATTATTGGTATGGGACAGATTATTCTGCAGAATAGAGAGGACCTGCCGGAGGATCTCGAGACTCAGGTGGAGGATATTGTGGAGACGGGCGAAGAGTTATTCTCAACCGTCAGCCTAATCTTAGATTATGCGGAACTTCAATCGGATACCATTCGCATTCAGTCGACGGAGTATCGTCTGATTGACCTTCTGAATCGCGTGGTTCGAGATTGTACGGAGAAGGCAGAAGAGAAGAATGTTGATATTCTCGTAGATATGGATCCATCCATGCCTAGGACGCTGCTTGGAGATTTTGAGAAGATTTATCGCGTTCTCTATAACATAATGGATAATGCCATTAAATTTACGGAAAATGGTTGTGTAGTTCTGCAGGCTTCCTATCGACTGGAGAATTATGGAGCCAATATTCGCTTTGCGGTTCGAGATACCGGAATTGGTATGACCAGGGAAGAGAGGGAGCGAATCTTCGAGAATTTCTACCAGGCAGATAGCAGTAGGACGCGTGATGCGGGTGGAACGGGTATGGGACTTACCCTGTCTTATGCCATTGTGAAGAAGCTCGGTGGTTTCTTCTCCATTGCCAGTAAGGTAGAGGAAGGGTCGGAATTTTCATTTACCATACCGCAGAAGATCGCAGATGCCACTCCGTGTATTGAGCTTACAAGCAATGAGGAAGTGTCCATCCTTGGCTTCTTCGACTTAGAGACCTTTCAGTCTCCTGTGATTCGAAATTGTTATGTGGATACCATTCGCCATATGAAGGAGTATCTGAAGGTGAATTTTCACCTCTGTCAGACCAAGGAGGAATTCACGCGGAGGATTGAGCGAGAGAATTTTACTCATTTATTTATTGATTTCACAGAATATCGTTCAGATGTGAGATATTATGAAGAACTCACATCAATTATGAAGGTGTGCGTAATCCTGGGACCGGATCAGACGATTGCTGCAGATGCCAAGGTCTCCAGACTCTATAAGCCGATTTATGCCCTGTCTATTGCAGAGATTCTGGACTCAAATTCGAAGGAGTCCATTTCTTCTGCGCCAGTTCTTAGGAAGAAGACGGCAAGCTTTGTGGCGCCGGATGCCAAGGTCCTGGTTGTAGATGATAACCGTATGAATCTATCTGTTGCGGAAGGCTTGATGAGACCGTATCTTATGCGAATTACTGCGGTCACAAGTGGTCGGGCTGCCATCGAGCTTCTGGAGAAGGAGGATTTCGACTTAATCTTCATGGATCATATGATGCCGCAGATGGATGGCATCGAGGCTCTTCATATTATTCGAAATATGGTGGATCCGGCCTGTCAACAAGTCCCAATTATTGTATTAACAGCCAATGCAGTTGCTGGCGCAAGGGAAATGTTTCTCTCAGAGGGATTTAGTGATTTCCTGGCCAAGCCAATTGATATTGAGGGCTTGAATGATATTTTGGAGAAATATTTGCCGAAGGAGCTTCAGGAGCCGTCCGTTTCTGAACCGACCCTAGATATCCGCCCAAGAAGGAAGCGGGATACGGTACCGACGGTGGAAGAAGAATCGAAAGAGATAGAAGTACAGGCGGTAGAAGACTTCTCAGCCTATCGCAAGGAGCTTACGGAAAGCACGGAGATTAGCCTTGATGCGCTTCTTGATATTCCGGGTGTCGATCCGGCTACAGCAAGCCAGTATTGTGGCGGCGTGGCAGAACTCTATATGGAAGTGGCCAGAGTCTATATTGACTGTTATGAAGAAATGAAGGAGAATCTAGCCCACGCTCTACATAGTCATGATATGCCTTCCTTTGAGACGACAGTGCATGCGCTGAAATCCTCAAGCCTTACCATTGGTGCGGTAGAATTATCTGAATTAGCTCGAACCATGGAGGGAATGGCAAGCGAGGGCAGGGAAGAAGAGATTCGAAATGAATATGACCATCTGATGGAACTCTATGACAAGCTGATCGTGGAAATGAAAGCAAAGCCGGAACTTTCTGGCCAGGAGGCATAGGATGATTAAGAAAACGAAAGCAGTTCTATATAATGAAAATCTTACGATGCAGGAGAAATTGTTTCGTATCTTTATGCCAGTGTCCATGACAGGATTTCTCTTTGCGGCAATTATGGGATTTGTGGTTCGTAGGTCCTGGTTTGTTTCGCTGATTTTGATCGCAACAGCCTTTATCTTTCAGCTTACAAGAACAATCTCACTCAAGCGAAATAATACGCATGCCGGAGCTTTATTTATTTCAATCTATCTTAACTTTATTCTGGCTCCCTTTGCATTTATGGCATCTGGCGGAGCAGCTTCTGGTGCTCCGATTTGGTTTGCACTTGGCATTATCTTTAGTTTTCTCATGCTGCATGGAGCAGAGTGCGCGGTCATGGTTATAGCCAGTATTGTAGTAGATGGGATAATCTACTACGTCGGACTTCGCTTTCCTATGTACATGCTAGAACTTAATTCCAGAGAGGCGATATATATCGATTCCTGCTGGTCCATGATCTTCGTTGGTGTGGTGACGGGTCTCTTTATTCATTTCCAGAATCTGATCTATAAGGAAGAGACAAGTATTGCCATGCGACAGAAGGAGGAGATTGAGAAGTTAAATGAAGCACAAAGTAACTTCTTCTCCAAGATGAGCCATGAGATTCGTACGCCAATAAATACTATTATCGGAATGAATGAGCTGAATTTAAGGGAGGAGGTTCCGCAGACTGTTGTAGATAACTGCGAGAATATCGAAGGGGCCAGTCGAATTCTGCTCTCCCTGATCGATGATATTCTTGATTTGTCGCGCCTTGAGTCTGGCAAGATGAGTCTTGAGCTGGTTCGTTATCAGACGGAGGATTTGTTCTCGGATGTCCTTCATATTGCGAGGAGACAGGCGATAGAGAAGGGGCTTACACTAACGGCCAATATCTCACCTACCATTCCAAGAACCCTCTACGGAGACAAGGTCCGTCTGCAGCAGATACTTCTTAATCTACTGATCAATGCAATTAAATATACGGATAAGGGCAGTGTGATTCTGTCTGTCCAGGAAGATGGAATTGGACCAGATGAAATTCGTCTTCATATATCAGTTGCGGATACAGGAATTGGTATTCGAAAGGATTCTATTCCATATGTCTTCGATTCCTTCCAGAGAGTAGATGAGAGAAATCATCGTGGAATTGAGGGCTCGGGGCTTGGCCTTGCTATCTGTAAACAGTTTGTAGAGCTGATGGGTGGCAAGATTTCCGTAGACAGTATTTATTCGGAGGGCAGCACCTTCCATGTTGCCTTGAATCAGAAGGTCCTTGACTCTGCTCCAATTGGCGCCCTGGATGTATTCTCGGGAAGTTCTTCGGATCACCGCGAGAAATATGTGCCTACCTTTGAAGCGCCAGAAGCCAAGGTGTTGATTGTGGATGATGATGCCATGAATCGCGTGCTGTCTACCAGAATCCTAAGCGCAACCAGGATTCAGGTGGATACGGCCAAATCCGGCAGAGAAGCGCTCGAATATACGAGAAAAACCATTTATCATCTAATTCTTATGGACCATAAGATGGCGGAGATGGATGGCGTTGAGACCTTTCGGATGATTCGAATTCAGGAAGAGGGATTGAATCAGAAGACGCCAATTGTTGCGATGACAGCATCTGCGCTTGAGAATATGGAGGATTTCTATCGCAATCGCGGATTTGCAGGCTATATTACCAAGCCAATTACAGGTAAGGTCCTTGAGAACATCATAATGGGCTACATTCCGAAGGAACTTCTTGAGATACAGAGGAATAGGCTTACGACAGAGGAGATGGTGGATGCAAGAGCAATTGGCCAGCATAAACGTAGACTCCTTATCACGACAGATTGTACAGCTGATATTCCAAGAGAGGTTCTTGGCAAATTAGATATTCGTCTTATGCCATTTTATGTGGTAACATCAGAAGGGCGGTTCCGAGATGGAGCGGAGATTGATTCTGAGGACTTGCTGTCCTACTTAGGGCAGACCGGAAGTGTAGCTCATGTGGATTCCTCTTCGGTAGAGGAGTATGAGCGATTCTTCGGAGAAGCCCTGCTTGAAGCGGAGGAAGTGATCCATATTGCTATGGCTTCTCATGTTGGTGCAGGTTTTGAGACTGCGATGGAGGCTTCGCGAAGCTTTGAAGATGTGACGGTTGTGGATTCTGGACAATTGTCCTGCGGAATCGGCCTTCTCACGCTTAGAGCCATTCAGATGGTGGAGGACGGATTTAGTCGGGATGAGGTTATTGCCCATCTCGAAGATGTTAAGCAGAGAATTCATGCGACCTTCCTCATATCATCAATTGAACTTATGACGAGAAATGAGCTTCTTAGCACAAGCTTTGCTAATTTCTGCAGTCGCTATAGACTCAGACCAAGTGTAAAGTGCAAGAACAGTTCAATACGGGTAAACTTCCTCTATGTGGGAAGCTTCGAATCCCGCGCGAGAAGATATATCAAGAGAGAACTTAAGGGTAAGTCAATAGATAGAAGTCGCCTCTTCTTAGTCTATTCTGGATGCTCTGCCAGAGAGGTTGAATTTATCCGTAAGGAAATCTCGCGTTATGTGGATTTTGAGGAAATTATCATACAGTCATCATCTGCTACGAATTCTTGTGGCTGTGGACTGGGCGCTTTTGGCCTTGTCTATGAGACCAAGGAATAAATAATAATTAGAGTAAGGAAAGAAACACATGATTAAGACTAGACTAATAAAACTCTTATCGCATGCCAAGATTTACGTAATCCTTCAGGTGGTATATAACTGGCTGGCGCTTCTCTGCCAGGTGGTTAATATCTACTGCGTGGCAAATCTACTTGAGAAGGCATATCAGAAGACGCTGACGAATCGCCTTGTAATAAGCTATGCCGTCGTGATTCTTGGCTGCATAATTCTTCGAAATATTCTGAATCGCTGTTGTGAGGAGGCATCTCACAAGGCGTCTGTAGATGTGAAGAGAATCCTTAGAGGGAAGATTTACGACAAGCTGCTTCGCCTGGGTACATCTTATCGGGAGCAGGTGGCTACCTCTGAGATTGTCCAGCTGGCATCAGAAGGTGTAGAGCAGTTGGAGACTTATTTTGGCAAATATCTGTCACAGTTCTTCTATAGCCTGTTGGCGCCGCTCACCCTGTTTCTGATCTTGTCCAGGGTGAACCTGAGAGCATCAGTCGTGCTTCTGATTTGTGTGCCTCTGATTCCAATCTCCATTGTGGCTGTTATGAAGATTGGTAAGAGACTTCTGAACAAGTATTGGGGAGTCTATGCAGAACTGGGAGACAGTTTCCTGGAGAATCTCCAGGGATTAACGACACTTAAAATCTATCAGGCGGATGGACAGGCTGCGGATGATATGGATGTAGAGGCCCAGCATTTTCGTACTATTACGATGAAGGTGCTGACCATGCAGCTGAATTCCACCTCGATTATGGATATTATGGCGTATGGCGGAGCCGCTGTCGGTATGATTGTTACGATTCAGCAGTATATCGCTGGAAATGTAACCATGTCAGGAGCCCTTATGATTATTCTCCTGGCATCGGAATTCTTCCTGCCACTTCGTCTGCTTGGTTCCTTCTTCCACATTGCCATGAATGGTATGGCAGCATCGGACAAGATTTTTGCCCTGCTTGATATGGAAGAGCCAAAGACAGAAGGAGCAAGTCTTACGGATGCAGATATGGATCTTCGTATAGAGGATCTTCATTTTGCATATCATGATGCCGTGGAGCGTGAGGTTCTGCATGGTATATCCATGGAAGCGAACAAGGGACAGCTTGTGGCCTTCGTTGGACAGAGTGGCTGCGGCAAGTCTACGGTGGCTGGAATCTTATCTGGTAGAAATAAGGGCTATACAGGGCATGTAACCTTGCAGGGATTAGAACTCTCTGAGATTTCAGAGGATAGTCTGATGAGACATATTACGACAGTTACGCATAACAGCTTCCTCTTCCACGGTACAGTAGAAGAGAATCTGCGTATGGGAAGAGGCGATGCCAGTCGAGAGGAGCTTATCGATGCTCTTAGGCGGGTGAATCTCTATGAGGAGTTGAATCGAAGCCAAAATGGTCTTGATACGGTTCTCTTAGAGGGCGGCAGCAATCTGTCTGGCGGACAGAGACAGCGACTTGCCATGGCGCGCGCTCTTCTTCACGATACAGAGGTTTATATCTTAGATGAGGCGACCTCCAATATTGATGTGGAGAGTGAAGAGATGATTATGGACATTGTGAAGGAAATGGCAAAGGAGAAGACAGTAATTCTCATTTCTCATAGACTGGCCAATGTCGTGACTGCTGATTGCATCTATATGATGGAAGGTGGCAATGTGGTTGAGCATGGCTGCCACGCAGATCTTCTTGCAGCAGGTGGATCATATGCGAGACTCTATGAATCACAGCATGCGCTTGAGACTTATGGACAGGAGGGAAGCTTATAATGGAGAAGAAACGACGTTCTGGCCTTCAGATTATGGGCCAATTAATTAAATTATTAGATGAACTCCTCCCAATTATGCTTCTTGCAATTGTGCTTGGAGTGTTGGGATATTTATGTGCAATTTCACTTACAATTCTTGCAGGCAAGGGGCTTCTTGCGGCTATGGGAATTGGAGAAGCCCCATTTGGTGGATTCTCTGTCTTCTTTGTAGCGCTTGTACTTATCGCAGTAGCGAGAGGAATTCTCCACTACGGCGAGCAGTATTGCAACCACTTTATCGCCTTTAAGCTGCTTGCAATTATTCGACACAAGGTATTTGCAGCTCTTCGTAAGCTCTGCCCAGCCAAGCTTGATGGCAAGGATAAGGGCAATCTGATTGCCGTTCTGACATCAGATATTGAGCTTCTGGAGGTTTTCTATGCACATACGGTATCGCCGATTGCAATTGGCGTGATTACCTCTGTTATTATGGTTATCTTCCAGGGCAGAATGAGCCTGTTTGCTGGCTGCTTTGCGGCCATTGCATATCTTACGGTTGGACTTCTCGTTCCTCTTCGAAATGGAAAGAGGGGAGCAGAAGCTGGTATGCAGTTTCGAGATGGCTTCGGGGAACTGAATAGCTATGTTCTGGATTCTCTTCGCGGTCTGGATGAGACCATTCAGTATCAGGGAGGAGAGGATCGCAAGGCTGGTATCGAGAAGAAGTCAACGGATCTCGGACAGGTGCAGGAGAAGCTGAATCATCTGGCTGCGAACCAGAGAGCTCTTACGGATACTCTGATTCTCATCTTCTCAACTGGCATGCTCTTTGGTATGGTACTGGAGTATCTGCAGGGAAATGTCACTTTTGACACGTGTCTAATCTCATCCATTGCGATGATGGGATCCTTCGGACCGGTAGTTGCCCTGGCTAATCTATCCAACAATTTGAATCAGACGCTGGCTTCCGGCGAGAGAGTGCTCTCAATCCTTGAGGAAACACCTCTGGTGGATGAAGTGGAAGATGGAATTGATGTAGAGTTTGAAGCCGCCGAGCTTAGTCATGTGGATTTTGCTTATGAGGATGAGTTGATTCTGGAGGACTTCTCTTATCAGATTAAGAAGGGCAGAATCCTGGGCGTAATGGGACCTTCTGGCTCTGGTAAGTCTACCTTCCTTAAGCTTCTTATGCGATTCTATGATCCAAAGGCAGGTCGCATTACGATTTCAGAGCGCGATGTGAAGGAACTGAACACCAGGAATCTGCGAGATACCGAGAGTTATATGACTCAGGATACCTATCTCTTCCATGAGAGCATTGAGAGTAATGTTGCCCTGGCCAAGCCTGGCGCAAGCCACGAGGAAGTAGTGGCTGCCTGCAAGAAGGCTTCCATTCATGATTTTATCGAGTCTCTGCCACATGGCTATGAGACCAAGGTGGGAGAACTTGGAGATACATTATCTGGTGGCGAGAAGCAGAGAATTGGTTTGGCACGAGCCTTTCTTCATGATGCGCCACTTATTCTATTAGATGAGCCAACATCCAATCTGGATTCCCTGAATGAGGGTATTATTCTGAAATCTCTCGTGGAGGAAGCCGATGAGAAGACAGTTGTTCTGGTGTCTCATCGCAAATCAACAATGGGAATCTGTAAGGAGGAAAATTTATGCAGATTATAGCGGTAGATGATGAAAAATTAGCACTGGAGAATATCCTAAGTGCAATTGATGAAGCCCTACCTGGTGTAGAGGTGACATCCTTTCGTAAGGGCAAGGAGGCGCTTGCCTTTGCAAAGGACAATCAGATTGATATCGCATTTCTTGATATTGAGATGAGGGATATGGATGGAATCTCTCTGGCCAAGGATTTAAAGCTTGTAAATCCAAAGGTTAATATTATCTTTACGACAGGATATAGTGCATATACCGGCGAGGCTATGAGTATGCATGCTTCCGGTTATGTGATGAAGCCAGTTACGGCGGAGAAGATTAAGCATGAGGTTGAGGACCTCCGCCATGCGATTGAGGAGGAGATCCCGATAAATAAGTCTTCTGAGATTACAGCTCGTGCTTTTGGCTCCTTTGAGATTTTTGCAAATGGTGAACCGATGAAGTTCTCTTACAATAAGTCCAAGGAATTGCTTGCATATCTAATCGATAGAAAGGGTGCTATGTGCACGACCAGAGAGATTTGTGATGTTCTCTGGGAGGATGACGATCCAGATCAGCATGCTTCTTATATTAAGAATCTGCGCAAGGATCTTAGAACTGCCTTTGAGGCAGTTGGCGCTGAGGATGCCTTGATTATTCAGTGGGGTAAGCTGGGTGTCTCTCCAAGTCATATTGCCTGTGACTATTTTGATTGGATAGATGGCAAGGTATCCGGCATTAATGCTTATCATGGAGAATATATGACACAGTATTCTTGGGCTGAATTCACCCATGCAATGCTTGATATGGAGAGCGGACAGTATGACGATTGAGCAGATCTTCGATGTCACATTTGAAATATGGGGCGCCCTCTTCTGCGTGATGGCGGCAATTTCGACCATGGTTCCAGGACAGAAGGACGAAGCCTCTAGGAAGCTGGTTCAGATGGAGCTGATTAATGCTATGCTTCTAATCTGCGACACCTTTGCCTGGATTTTCCGTGGAAATGTATCGACACTGGGTTACTATATGGTTCGCATTAGTAACTACCTTGTATTTGTGCTGAATTATTGTCTCCTTGTGGGACTTACATATTATGTAATGTCCTTCATCGACAAGGATCGCCAGCTTCTTCGGATTATGAGAATCCTAATTCATGCAATTGCCTTGGTTGGAATTGCTCTGGTTACGGTGAATGCCTTTACGGGCTATTTCTATTACTTTGATGCGACCAATCATTATACAAGAGGACCAGGTTTTGCAATTACTCAGGTATGGGGATATATGGGAATTGTCATCAATGTAATTCTCATGGTCCACTATAGAGCGCACTTCTCAAAGAGAAGACTGGTTTCCTTTCTGGCCTTCCTAGTGCTGCCCCTGATATCCGTAATTCTTCAGACTCTGCATTATGGAATTTCTCTGAATAATATGGCCTATACGATAGCTGTTCTTATGGCCTTTGTTGTGAATCAGGTTGAGAAGGGCGAGGTCTTGATGAAGCAGCAGGAAGAGTTAAATGATATGCAGCTCAAGGTTGTCCTGTCTCAGATTCAGCCTCATTTCCTCTATAATTCTCTGAATGCGATCTATTTCATTGCCGGCAAGGATGCAAAGAAGGCTCAGGAGGCAATCTCGCAGTTCTCAGACTATCTTAGGGGCAATCTGGATTCCCTGAAGAAGACGGAGCCGGTTCATTTCGAAGAGGAATTGAATCATGTGACGAATTATCTGAATCTGGAACTTCTTCGTTTTGAGGATGAGCTTGCGGTGGAATATGACATTCAGGTGGAAGATTTCGTCCTGCCAGCACTTTCTCTGCAGCCGCTGGTTGAGAATGCCGTTAAGTATGGCGTAGGTAAGTCGGAAGATGGTGGAACAGTAACAATCTCGACCAGAGAGACGGACCGCGAATACATCGTCGAGGTGAAGGACGATGGTATAGGCTTTGATATGACGAAGGCTCCGAATGATACCTCTCGCAGCCATATTGGAATTCAGAATGTAAGAGATAGGGTGCGAAGGATGGTGGACGGTGATTTGATCCTGGAATCTGCTCCGGGTCAGGGGACGGTGGCTACGATTTATATCCCTAAGATGGGATGAAATGAAATATTTTGAAAAATTTTCAAAATTTATGTCTTTTTGTGTCCCTTTTGTGTCAAATGCTCTGATATATTAAGGTCACAAAACAAATCAACCATTTGTTTTATATCCCCAACGCGTTTCCCGACTTCTCCCCGTCGGGAGCGCACCCTCTTTTTCATAATCCCTAAGGCCCCGCTAGTATTTAGCGGGGTCTTCCTTTTTGCGTGAGGACTTGAAATGTTATATGATAGAGGTATTAAGGCTGAGGGAGGATTCCTATGTACGCTCTTTATGAGACTCTGAAAAATGATTTTGAGATTCACCATCGCAAGTCGACTCATATGCCGCCGCATATCCATAATTCCATGGAATGTATTCTAATTACAGAGGGAACGCTTGAGCTTGGTATTGCCCAGAATCTATTTCACATGGAGAAGGGGGATTTTGCCATTGTCTTTCCGGATATGATTCATCACTATCAGGTCTTCGATACTGGTAAATGTACAGCAATCCATATGCTTGCAACGCCGGTTTTGGCAGGCTCATTTCTAAATGCTGTGCTTCAATCCTGCCCAGACGATCCGGTAATCCCGAAGGACCGTGTTCATCCAGATATTGCCTATATACTTAAGAGCCTTGTGAAGGAAGAGGGACAGACCTCGGATGTCTTGCAGCAGGCCTTTGTGCAGATTATTCTGGCCAGAGCACTGCCTCAGTACAAGCTTGTTGATAAGCGCTCTACCGAGAGCAAGGATATTATTGATCGGACGGTGGAATATATTGCCAGACATTTCACGGAAGATATTTCTCTGACCTCGATGGCAGAGGATCTCTATGTGAGCCAATATACTTTGAGCCGCGTCTTCTCTGGAACCTTTCATACGAATTTCAACAAATACCTGAATAATACCAGATTACAATATGCGGTATATTTGCTGAAGTATACCAATGAGTCGATTACGGATGCTTATATGGATGCTGGATTTGAGAGCCAGCGAACCTTTAACCGAGCCTTCCAGGAGACCTATCGTATGTCGCCGCGTGAATATCGTAAGCTTGCCAAGCAGGAACTGCTTGAGATGGGAGAGGACCAGGAGCCTGTTCCAGAATTCAAACTTAATAATGGAAAATGACAGAATAAGAAAAGGGCCCGATGCAAATTGCATCGAGCCCTTTTCAACCCCCTTAAAACTTCCCCTAAATAGGACGACTAAACAGCTGCTACATTCTTGGTAGCGATAACATCAACACCTGTGCCACATACATCAGCGAGTACAACATCTCCGATGGCAACAGGAGCCTTAACCTCTACATTCTCAATAGCAGAGCAGATGTCGAAGATCTTGCCCTTTGGAATGTCGCTTGCAGTCTTGCAAGAAACCATTGCGATGCTTCCGCCATTGACACGAACAGATGAAGTGACGATTCTGGTTGGGTTGGTTACTTCCTTACGAGCATACTTATCGCCGTTTGGACAAGTGTTGCCGGTAACATTTGTAACTTCTCCATTTTCAATAGTAACAGTTAACTGGCATCCCATAGGACAGCCGATACAGGTTAGATTTCTCTCTTCCATCCTTATGCCTCCTCAATTCTAATTGTGATATCAGTAATGTCAGGGTACTCAGCAAGCTTGGACTTCTGCAGGATTACCTGCTCCATCTCGCCTGGAGCCATAACCTTTTTCTTGCGAGTGTTGATGCACTCATCACCGAAGTAGGTAGCAACCTGGCAGTTCTGGAAGACCTGACCTACACGGAAACGAACAGTTACTGTGTCATCCATCTCTTCTGGACGAATGGTGCAAGGTACAGTGTAACGAACGCCGTCTACAGCGTTGATCTTGATTTCCTTGCTATCTGAGGACTTGCCTTCCTTGATATACTTGGCAGCATTCTTACCAGCGTTTGTTGCTTCCTGAGATACGAAATCTACGAGGTCATGAACGTGAAGTACGTTACCACAAGCGAAGATACCTTCGACAGATGTCTCAAGAGAATCGTTGACTACAGGACCAGAAGTGATTGGGCTTAGGTCTACACCAGCGGTCTTTGATAATTCATTTTCTGGAAGAAGACCACAAGACAGAAGAAGAGTATCGCAGTCGTAATGAATCTCAGTTCCAGGAACTGGCTTACGATCTGGACCAACTTCTGCGATGGTGATACCTTCTACTCTTTCCTTACCCTGGATGTCTACAACAGTGTGTGACAGGTAAAGTGGAATATCGAAATCGTCTAAGCACTGAACGATGTTACGCTTCAAACCACCAGAATATGGCATAAGTTCAGCAACTGCAAGAACCTCAGCACCCTCGAGGGTCATACGACGAGCCATAATCAGTCCGATATCACCAGAACCTAAGATAACAACTCTCTTACCTGGCATATAGCCTTCGATGTTAACGAGACGCTGTGCAGTACCTGCAGAGTAGATACCAGCTGGACGGTAACCTGGGATGTTAAGTGCACCACGTGATCTCTCACGGCAGCCCATAGCAAGGATTACAGCTTTGGCTTCTACCTGGAACATACCATCTACCTTGTTCATAGCGGTAACAACCTTGGAATCGCTGATATCCATAACCATGGTGTTCAGCTTATATTCGATGTTGCGTTCCTTGACCTGAGCGATAAAGCGTGATGCATACTCAGGACCAGTTAATTCTTCTTTGAAGGTGTGAAGTCCGAAACCATTGTGAATACACTGGTTTAGGATTCCACCTAATTCACTGTCTCTCTCGATAATCAGGATACTGTCAATACCGTTATCCTTTGCGGCAACAGCAGCTGCAAGACCTGCAGGACCGCCACCAACAATTACTAAATCAAAATTCTCCATGGTTAGCCTCCCTTATTTGATCTTCTTGTTGTAGCCACATACATAAGCGGAATCTCCGCCGTTCTTGGTTACATCAAACATACTCATAGGTACTTCTCTCTCTAAGATTTCCATAACCTTAGGAGCACAGAAACCGGACTGGCAACGACCCATACCGGCACGAGTTCTTCTCTTGACACCGTCTACGGAACGAGCACCAAGTGTTCTGTGAATTGCATCGAGGATTTCGCCCTCAGATACGGATTCGCAGCGGCAGATGATCTGGCCGTATGCTGGATTCTTCTTGATGAGTTCATTTCTCTCTTCGAGAGTCATCTTGGAAGGATTCAGGATGCCGGTGCGCTTGCCGTTGAAATCAGGATTCTCAACAAGTGATAACTTCTTCGCAACCATAGTAGCTACCATCTGGCCAATTGCTGGAGCAGATGAGAGTCCAGGAGATTCGATACCAGCTGCATTGAAGAAGCCTTCGCAGTCAGCTGCTTCGCCAATGATGAAATCGCCTAAGGTATCATGTGCACGAAGTCCGGCAAATGAAGTGATAACCTGACGAAGAGGTACATTCTTTACAGAGAGAGCGCAAGTTGGAGCCAGAGAATCCAAGCCCTCCATTGTTGTGTTGACGCCTTCCTTATTATCTACATCCTCGGCTGTAGGTCCAACTAAGAGGTTGCCGTGTACGGTTGGTGTAACCAGAACACCCTTGCCCATAGCGGATGGCAGCTGGAAAATGGTATGTGATACGTGGTTGCCAGCAGTCTTATCGAGAAGCATGTACTGGCCGCGACGTGCGATAATCTCAATCTTGTTCTCAGATACCATGTTGTTAAGCTCATCTGCATATACGCCAGCAGCGTTAACAACAGTCTTAGCTTCGATTGTCTTGCCGTTTGTGGTGATTACGAAGTGGTCATCCTTCTTCTCAATCTTCTGAACTTCAGTATTTAAGAAGAATTCTACGCCATTGTCGCAGGCGTTCTCTGCAAGAGCCATGGTTAAGTGGAATGGACATACGATTGCACCAGTTGGAGCGTAAAGTGCTGCAACAACATCGTCAGCGATGTTTGGCTCCATGGCAAGTACTTCGTCACGATTTAGAATCTTGATATCAGGAACACCATTTTCCTTACCCTGATCTGCAAGCTTCTGAAGAAGTGCTGGGTCCTGGTCCTTGGTACATACAACCAGGGAACCATTTCTCTTAAATGGAAAATCTAAGTCTTCTGCCAGCTGGTCCATCATCTGATTACCCAGAACATTTAACTTGGCCTTCAGGGAACCTGGCTTAGCATCAAATCCAGCGTGAACAATGGCTGAATTGGCCTTGGATGTTCCTGTACATACGTCTTCGTCTCGCTCGATTACGCAGGCATTTACTTTGTACTTTGATAATTCTCTTGCGATGGCACTGCCTGTTACACCAGCACCAACGATTGCTACATCATACATGTAACGATCCCTCCTTTTTGCATAAAAAAAGCAAGGTAAATAGGGATGACCGTGTCATCCAAATCTACCTCGCTCAATTCTCATGGTAAAAACTATTCTGTTCGCTCCGGTTTCCCTTTGCATGGAATAATATAGCATGAGACCACTTTTAGTGCAAGGGGAAATTTGTTAAAAGAGTTAATTTATTTTTTAACGAAGAAGTTTGTGCACTTTTCACGGAAATGGGATGAAATATTTTCGCATTTAGCTTGTTGATATTAAGTTGTGCGAAAACTTCCAAATGGCTATAATGAATTTATAACAGATAAGGACCTAATGGTAGGGGGCATTAAGTCATACACTGTTAAATATATGGATAGCGAGGGCTAAAGCAATGAAGGTTATTATTTCTGGAAGAAATATCGAGTTAACAGAGGGACTGAAAGCAGCTGTGGAGGAGCGCTTAGCTAGACTAGATAAATATTTTAAGCCGGATACAGAGGCGATTGTAACACTTAGTGTTGAGAAGGAACGCCAGAAGATAGAAGTAACAATTCCAATGAAGGGACACGTGATTCGTTCTGAGCAGGTGAGCGATGACATGTATGTATCGATTGATCTTGTTGCAGAGGTGATTGAACGTCAGTTGAAGAAATATCGCAACAAGATTGTGGATCAGAAGCAGAGTGCTGTTGCACTGACTCAGGAATTCACGGAAGCAGATTTAGAGGATGAAGACGAGATTCAGATCATTCGAAGCAAGAAGTTCGGTATGAAGCCGATGTATCCAGAGGATGCATGTGTACAGATGGAGCTTCTCGGACATAACTTCTTCATGTTCCAGAATGCAGAGACGGACGAAGTGAATGTCGTCTACAAGCGTAAGGGCAACACATATGGAATCATCGAACCGGAATTCTAGATTTCGCGGTACGATATAGAATTTAGGAACTTCCTCACACTATGATAAGACATAGGGGTTTTATTATAGTGTGGGGAGTTTTTTATGCAAGAGGTTACCTTTGGGGAGGTCCTCCGACAGCTTCGAAGACGATCGGGCCTATCGCAAGAGATGGCGGCAGATGGGATCTGCACGACTAGTACATTCAGCCGTATGGAAAATGATAGTCAGATGCCGTCACCGGATGTCTTTCGACTTCTGATGGAGAGACTGAATGGACACGGATATTCCTACGGGGATGTCTTTATGGGCAAGTCGGTTGAGGCGGTTCGGCTTCGACAAGAGGTGCTGATGGCGATGACATTCGGCAATCTAAATCTTGCAACTGACTTGCTTTGCAAGATGAAGGACATGGTTCCATCGAATGATTCGGACGACCAGGAATTCTTAGATCTTATGATCTTCCTGTGGGAGAGGCAGGAAATCTATCGGATGAAGGACCTGCCGGAACATTTTCTTAAGAGGACAGATCAGGCCTTCGTACAGAAATGCAAGATTCTGCTTCAAGATAAGCACATAGGACTAAGCCTTGAAGAAATCTATTCCAGCATTCCAGCAACGCAGACGGAGCTGATATTACTTAATAATCTGGCCATTGCACTTCATCATCTCGGCGAGGTGGAGGAGGCGATTCTTCTATGGAATCGACTGCTTGAGACAATTCAAGACAGATTTATTTCGACGAAGAGACGTTATCTATCGCTTGCAGGGCTTCAGAATAATCTGGCACTTGCGGCTGCTTCGCTTGGACAATGCAATTTATCTCTCGAATTTCTCGATAAGGCGTTCTATAACGCATCATATGGTGATTCCACCTATTTTTCCCTACTCATACTTAAGACAAGAATGACAATCTATCAGACCATGTTATATAAGAAGGAATTTCTGGAAGAAATGAGAAGGATTTCTTTTATCTATCAGCTGCTTCCTCCAAATCTTGTGGGCGGACAGAGCCTACAGGACTTTCTGGAAAGGGATGCATTCATTTCAATCCTCTAAAAGTTAAAACAAGGTTTTATGAATTTTACAATTATTCAAGCTTTTGTAGACAAAACCACAGAAATCGGCTATATTCTTCTATACGTGGTTGGAGGACGAAGATATGACTGAGAGATTAAAAAGTATCAAGTTAAATGTCACTTTATCCGCAGTACTTACTGTGCTTCTGGGACTCGTAATGATATTCTACCCAGAGCAGACCAATCTTTTTGTGGCGAGATTTATCGCTGCAATTATTGTGGTTGTTGGCGTTTTACAGCTGATTCACGCACTCTTTGGTGAGGGGAATAGATCAAGGACAAGCGGAATGGTTGTAGCGGCTATTATCTTAGTACTGGGACTCTACCTCTTTTTTAGACCAGCCCTGATTGTGAACATTATTCCTATTATTATTGGAATTTTGCTCGTGGTTCACGGGGTTCAGGATTTTAGCATGGCTTTTGAAACCAGAGGATATGAAGGGGATCGCTGGTGGATTGGCCTGGTGCTTGGACTGATCAGTATCGTTGCAGGACTTTTCTGCATTGCCAATGCATTCAAGGTGGTTGCTTTTGGTGTGATGCTGACAGGAATCATGCTGGTGTATGATGGTGTGACAGACATGCTTGTAGTTCACAAGGTGAATGCAGCACATCGTACAGTAGATTCTAAGATCCTTAGAGAAGAGGATATTGAGGACTTTGAATAAGAGGTCTGTATGAGACAGATGGAATTCAAGATGGAGCGTACGGGGCTCCTGGAGGTTGGGGATGTTCTGCCGGTGACGGAGGGCAAACTTCCGAATTCGTATTACTATACTTTGGGCAAGGCTTACGCCATGTCTGCTAATTATTCCACCTTGGAGCGGCTGAAGTCGCGCGAGGGAACCGTGGTGGATGTTAGAGAGACGCCGAAGGGGTATTTTGTAACCGTAGAATTTAACGAATGAGAGATAACTAAATTACATGAGGTATATTCCAACGAATCAGTTGAAGCCGGATATGATCCTGGGAGAGGACATATTCGATGCTTCGGGGAGACTGTTGCTTGGCGAAGATACCATACTTACTGCAGAGCGAATCGCTTATCTGGAATTTCTGGATGTGACCGGCGTGTATATCACAGACGATCTGTCTAGAGACATCTACGTTAAGAATGTAGTGCAACCGGAGATTCGTCGACAAGCAGTTGCGACTGTTCATGAGAGCTTTGGACTAGCGTCGAACATGGACAGAAGGGATGAAGAACTAGCAAGTAACGAGATTAAGATTCGTACGTATGTGGAATCAATTGTAAATGAAGTGCTTGATAATGAGCATGTTATGTACAACCTGATTGCCCTTAAGACGCACGATGATTATACATATTTCCACTCGGTGAATGTGGCTATTCTGGCAGGAATTATTGGTGCCAAGTGTGGCCTCATGGCTGACGAACTGGATGATTTGGTGACAGCGGGCTTCTTGCATGATATCGGCAAGATCTTCATTGCACCAGATCTTATTAACGCACCACGTCGACTGACGGAGGAAGAGCGTATCAAGATGATGGATCATCCAAGACTCGGATATGAATTCCTGGTGGAGAATTACGACTTTAGTGACAGAGTGAATCGGGCTGTGCTTGAGCACCATGAGTGGTTTAACGGAGGCGGTTATCCTTATCACAGAATCGGTAAGGAACTTCAGACGAATTCCAAGATTCTGAAGGCTGCGGATGTCTATGATGCAATGACATCCAAGAGACCATATCACCCACCGTTCTTGCCTGCTGAGGTTATGGAATACATCTGGGGACGTAATGCCATGGAGTTCTCACCATCTATTGTAGAGGTTATGACGCGTGAGCTCTGTATCTATCCGGTTGGATGCGAGATTGAGTTATCCGATGGCAGACGAGCTATTGTTATGGAGAACCATGTGGGTTATATTCAGAGACCTACGATTAAGCTTCTCGATACCGGCGATGTGCTGAATCTGAAGACAGATCGCTCTACACTCAATTTGACGATTAAGAAACTACTGATCTAGGAGAATAATATGACTGGACAGGGGAAGAATGCCATTGATTTAGTACTGGCGGAATCTTTCAAGGAACTTGGGGCAGTTAAGCCAATCGACAAGATCACAATCAAAGAAATCACAGACAAGGCCGGAGTAATTCGGCCTACTTTTTATAACCATTTCCAGGATAAGTACGAACTAATGGAATGGATTGTGCAGGGAGAATTGATTGATCCCATGATGAAGCTTATTATGTCAGGCATGGTCAAGGAAGGCGTGTCTATGGCGCTTAAGACTATGCACGAGAGCAAGGCTTTCTATCGCAATGCCATTCGTCTGGAAGGACAGAATTCTTTTCGCGAGGTTTTACAGCAGGCTCTTCAGAGAGTCTTTATGGCAATCTTAGATGGAATTGATGTGCATGACAAGCTGCCTTATCGCTGGCTTACTCTAGAACGACTTACGGATGTCTACGCGGAGTCTGTGAGCTATGTTGTAACAGAGTGGATTCGAGATGATATGAATGTTCCAGAGGAGGAACTTATTGACTCAGTAATGTATGTTTTGAACCATTCTTCAGTTGGAATGTTGGAGGAATTGCGCCGTTAATATACATTTTCCATTATTTGTATGAAGGGAAACTACAAATAAGAGGATATGAATATTTTGCTGATGTGCTTTGCTTGGTAGAATACTATAGGCTTATGATAAGCTTTAGGAGGATAAGATGAACTGGTATGACAATTTACTTATTATTGCCGGAATCAGTCTAGATATTTTTGCAGCAATGGAGATAGAAGGCGCTATGC
Source organism: Lachnospiraceae bacterium (assembly GCA_963661945.1). Taxonomy (GTDB): domain Bacteria; phylum Bacillota; class Clostridia; order Lachnospirales; family Lachnospiraceae; genus CAVLDP01. The sequence goes on along the minus strand of CAVLDP010000008.1, from coordinate 23,686 downwards.
TTGCTGAGGTTCGAAAGAAGCAACTTGCGATTGCCTGTACCCTGGTTACCCTGCTTCAGGTCGGATTCTTTAGTGGTGGCTATTTCATATGTTATTATCTGGAACAGGCTGGTCTGATTCAGGATGTAGAATGGGTGGGCTATGTGCTTGCCACAGTCGTGTTTGGATTGCTTGGACTTCGTCTGATGGTGAAGGCTGTGAAGAGGGAATTCATTCACGAGAAGAGACGTGAGATTACTGTTCGAGGCTATATTCGTATCATTGCGATTACGACCATGTATACGCTCTTTGCAGGATGCGTCTGCGGTCTGATTGGCAGCAATATCATAATCATGCTTGTTATGATTATTGTCAGCTCGATTCTTGTGGTGATCGCTGGCTTATATACTGGATATCATTTTGGCTTTGCCAGCAAGACAGTGGCCTATGTGATTGGAGCAATTCTGCTTTGGGTGGCAGGCGTTGAGATGTTAGTTGTAAATGTAATGATATAGGATTTTGTAGAAGGCCCTGGCATATAACCGGGGCTTTTTCGTTTACTATGGGGAATATGAAGTGAAGAAAAGAACCGGTGAAATTCTTAGAATACTGGATGAGACATATGGAAGGGAACTTGTCTGCTATCTGGAACATAAGAATGCCTGGCAGCTCTTATTTGCCACCATGCTTAGCGCTCAGTGCACAGATGCCAGGGTGAATATAGTGACTAGAGAACTATTCTCCAGGTACCCGACGCTTCAGGATTTTGCGGAAGCGGATCTTCTTGAGATGGAAGAGATGGTGAAGCCCACTGGCCTCTATCATAGCAAGGCCAAGAATCTGATTGCATGCGCCAGAATTCTTCTGGAGAGTTTTGGCGGCGAAGTGCCTGATGGCCTGGAAGAGCTAACATCTCTACCCGGAGTTGGCCGCAAGACTGCCAATGTTATTCGTGGTAACATTTTTCATGAACCAAGTGTAGTGGTGGACACCCATGTGAAGAGAATCTCAAGAAGGCTTGAGCTGACCCAGGCAGAGGATCCGACAGAGATTGAGTATGATCTTATGAGGGAGCTGCCCGAGGACCACTGGATTCTATACAATATTCAGATTATTACCTTTGGCAGACAGATCTGCTTCGCCAGGAATCCTGATTGCAAGATCTGCCCCCTGAATAAACTCTGTAAATCGGAGGATAATGATGTTAGATAGTTATGTTGTAGTCGACCTTGAGATGACAGGTCTCAAGACAAAGACAGATTCGGTAATAGAAATTGGTGCTCTGAAGGTGACGCCAGATGGTGAGGAGACCTATTCTCATCTTGTGAAGCCCAGATTTCCTATCTCGGATTCTATTGCAAGGCTCACCGGTATTACGAATGAGATGGTAGAAATGGAAGGGCTTGACGCAGATTCTGCCATGGAGGACTTCTTCTCCTTCGCAGGAGATTTGCCCCTGGTTGGACACATGATTTCCTGCGACTATGCTTTTCTTAAGCAATGGGCAGTAAATCATGACATGCCTTATGAGAGAGTAGGGGTTGATACACTGAAATTGGCGCGGAAATTCCTGCCGGAGCTTGAAAGCAAGAAGCTTGAGAAGGTCGCAGCATATTTTGGAATTGAGAATCAGACGGCGCACAGGGCGCTCTCAGATGCAGTTATGACAAGGGTGGTTTACGAGAATCTCTGTGAGAGCTTTGAAATGGGACATGAGGAGGACTTTGTTCCGAAGATGCTTCATTTTCAAGTGAAGAAACAGACTATGCACACAGCACATCAGGTGGAATACCTAGAGGCACTCGTGAGACAGCATGGCCTTCCTATGCCAGAAGGCTATGAGTCCTATACCAGAGGTGAGATGTCCAAGGTGACAGACCAGATCATTGCTAAATATGGAAGGCTTAATCGATCGTAAGTTCATCAATTGGGGTCTCAGACGTCGATGGAGTCTCTACAGTGAGGCCGGCCTTCTCCAGTGAATCATAGAGATACTTCAGAATAGATTGCTCCAGGACCAAGTCCATGGAATGAATGGTGGAGATTAGCCCCTTGATTCGCTCGGGCTGATTGGTCTCAAGATAGAGGTCAGCTAACATGGTGTAGTTGGCTGAGATATCCGACTTGATTTCAACACCATATTCGAGAACACGGATGGCATCATTTAGGCGACCGTTTTCCTTTAGAATGGCAGCGTAGTCCTTGAGACAGATGATGAGCTTGTTGTAATTCTCGCCGATGGCCTGCATTTTCTTGAAGTTATTGGCGCCGAAGTTAAGCTTTAGGTCAGTGTTGGTCATATGGTTCAGATTCAGAATCGGTTCCTTGCTCAGTGCAATGAGAGCATAATTCAGACGGACAGCTTCTGGATCTGACATAAAATCCGTTGGAAATTTGTCTATAGGAATGGTAAGATAGGGAAGGTCTGCGATGTTGGTCTTAACGGTTGTGTTGGCCTTCTGTTCGCGAGACCAGAAGTCATCGCTGGATTCAGATTCTTTCTTGTCTAAGTAGTGAATTCTAAGGGATAGTACCACACATGTAATTAGTACAAGCCCGAGTAGTGGCATCATAGATAAAAATCCTCCTGAAATAGATTGGAGATTGGTAGGTATTCGTATGTATAAGAAATCAAAACGTAACCAGATAATCGCTGCAGTAATTGTCATTGTCCTCGTCGTATGTATGTTAGCGACAATGGTTCTCGCAGCCTTTCTCTAGAATATACTAAAAACTAACTAAAACTGCAATTAGATTCGTGGCTTTTCTTATTGAAAAGACGCATACTAGTGTGTAAAATACAAACCATGAAAATTGCCGACAAATTACGTTGGCTTCATTGCCATTCATTGGCATTATTGCTTTTACTCATATGAAGAAAAATAAATTAAGGAAAAACTATATATTCTTAGCAATTTCACTGATGGTCTTGGGGCTGGGACTTGCTAGCACCTATGTTTTTGCCAAATCAGGGGAGGAGGCAGAACGCACGACGATTCCGCAGGGAATCTCGATTGCTGGCGTAGATGTGTCCGGGATGACTCTGGATGAGGCAAATGAAGTTGTGGCTGATTATTTGGCTCAGTATGATGATGCCATCTTTGTGCTAGAGGCTGGAGATAACTTCGTTTGGGCCAGACCTAGCGACATTGGACTTACTGCGAGAAATTCTGACGTGGCAGAGCGTGCACTGAATTATGGCCTTGAGGGTAACATTCTGGAGCGATATGCTGCAGCGCGTGAGCTTGAGGATGGAAGTGGACATGATTTTAGCATTTCCCTTGCAATTGATGAAGGTACTGCCTCAGACTATCTGGAAGAGAAGTCATCTACTCTTGATATTCCTTGTACCAATGCTACTCTGAAGCATACATCAGAGGGCTTCTCATTTATCGAAGGAACAGCCGGTAGAGAGGTTCAGATTGCAGAATCTGTGTCCAAGATTCAGACCTTCGTGCAGACCAGCTGGACGGGTGAGAATGCAGAGCTTGAGCTTGTTGTGGAGGATGTCGAGCCGGAGGGTACGGCGGAAGAGCTGTCTGTGATTCAGGATCTTCTGGGAACCTATACCACGGATTATCATACATCCAGCTCTGCTCGTAAGACTAATGTGGCAAATGGAGCGTCCAAGCTAAATGGCCTGATTCTCTATCCGGGAGAGACCATTTCCGTTGCGGAGACGGTAAATCCGATGACAGCGGAGAATGGCTATGCCCTAGCTGGCTCCTATGAGAATGGAACGACCGTTGAGACTTATGGTGGCGGAATCTGTCAGGTGTCGACGACATTATATAATGCTGTGATGCGTGCAGAGCTTGAGATTGTGACCAGATCTGCACATTCGATGATTGTATCTTATGTAGAGCCGTCCATGGATGCAGCAATCGCCGGAACATCCAAGGATTTCCAGTTCAAGAACAACCAGGATTATCCGGTATATATTGAGGGAATTACGGATGGTAATACGATAACCTTCAATGTATATGGCGTTGAGACAAGAGATAGTAACCGTGTAGTGACATTTGAGAGTGAGATTACCTCAGAGACAGCTCCTGCGGTAGAATTTGTTGCGGCAGCTGATCAGCCGATAGGGTATGCACAGAGGACGCAGAAATCGCATACAGGATACACAGCTCGTCTATGGAAGATTGTGACGGTGGATGGTGTGGAGACAGAACGCCGCATTTACAATAATTCCAGGTATAATGTCTCAAATGAGGTTCGCTCGATTGGTATCGCATCAGCAAGTCCTGAGGCCACAGCTGCTATGAATGCTGCGATTGCAACGCAGGATGAGGCCACGATTAATGCAGCGATTGCCAAGTATACTGGCGCCACCGCGGCGACAACAGATACGACGCAAGATGCGACGCAGGATACGACACAAGTTGTGTCACAATAGAGATTAAAACAGGCTGCTTCGAATTTTCGGGGCAGCCTCTTATGGCATATAAGAAGGAGATAATTGTGCAGATAGGTAAAGTCCCGGAGAATGTACTGAAGAGAGCAGTGATGAAGCAGATAAAGACCAGACGGCCGGAGGTTATACTTGGCGCGGGCGTAGGCGAGGATTGTGCTGCTCTTCGTCTTGAGTCGGATGAGTGCCTTGTAATGTCTACAGATCCAATCACTGCAACGGCGGACGATATTGGACGATTGGCGGCCCTTATCACGGCAAATGATATTGCATCGGCAGGTGCAGAGCCGATAGGTATTATGCTGACAATCCTGCTTCCGGATGGCACGAGAGAGATTGCTCTTAAGCGCATTATGGAGCAGGTAGAGACGGAGTGTCAGAAGCTTGATATTGAGATTATGGGTGGTCATACGGAGGTTACAGCGGCGGTTAATCAGCCGCTGATTAGTGTGACAGGCGTTGGCAAGGTGAAGAAGGACAAGATGATCTCGACTGCAGGAGCGCGTCCTGGCATGGATATTCTAGTGACCAAGTGGATTGGCCTGGAAGGAACCTCCATTATCGCCAAAGCGAAGGAAGAAGAACTTCTCACTCGCTTGCCTCATCATATTATCGATGCAGCCAAGGAGATGGATCAGTATATCTCTGTTGTAGCGGATTCTCGCGTTGCAGTGAATTATGGCGTGAGTGCCATGCATGATGTGACGGAGGGAGGCATCTTTGGAGCTTTGTGGGAGATGGCAGAGGCATCTGGTGTTGGCCTTGACATTGACCTTAAGGCAATCCCGCTTCGTCAGGAGACGGTAGAGGTGACGGAGTTCTTTGGTATCAATCCTTATAAGCTGATTAGTAGCGGAGCTATGCTTATGGCAGCTGAGGACGGACTGGGACTTGCGCGAGCCATGAAGCAGGAAGGGATTCCTGCGACGATTATCGGTAAGGTAACAGATTCGAATGATAGAGTGATTATAAATGGGGATGAGAGGCGATTCCTAGAGCCGCCAAGCCCCGACGAATTATACCAGGTGGTATAGGAGGAAATAGAATGAGAGAGAAGATTTTACATCACATTGAGAAGAACAGCAGAATTGACTTAGCGGACCTCGCGATTATGCTGGATGTTCCTGAGACTGAGATTGTGAAGGAACTTGAGGCCATGGAAAATGAACACATTATCTGTGGCTATAACACCATGATTAACTGGGACAAGGCTGGTATCGAGAAGGTTACCGCCATGATTGAAGTGCAGGTTACACCACAGAGAGGAATGGGCTTCGACAAGGTTGCACAGCGTATTTATAACTATCCAGAGGTGCAGTCCATTTACCTGATCTCTGGTGGTATGGACTTCATGGTTACTCTTGAGGGTAAGTCCCTTCGTGAGGTGGCAGAATTCGTATCTTCCAAGCTGTCTACGCTGGATTCTGTGCTTAGCACCAAGACGAATTTTATACTGAAGAAATACAAAGACCACGGTACCATTATGGTGGAACCACCTAAGGATGAAAGGGTGATGATGGTATAATGAGAGATCCACTGAATAAAACAATTACGACAATTCAACCATCAGGTATTCGTAAGTTCTTCGATATCGTAAGCGAGATGCAGGATGCGATTTCGCTTGGCGTAGGAGAGCCTGATTTTGAGACACCTTGGCGCATTCGCGAGGAAGCAATCTATTCCTTGGAGCAGGGACGCACCTTCTATACTTCGAATGCAGGTCTTAAGGAACTGAAGATAGAGATTGCAGATTATCTGGCGCGCAGATACAACCTCCACTATAATCCAGTGGATGAGATGATGATGACAGTCGGCGGAAGCGAGGGAATCGATGTGGCATTTCGCGCAATGCTTGATCCAGGCGATGAGGTGCTGATTCCACAGCCGAGCTATGTCTCTTATCTGCCTTGCGTAACCCTTGCTGGTGGCAAGCCGGTTGTGATTAACCTGAAGGCAGAGAATGAGTTCCGTCTAACGGCACAGGAACTTGAGGATGCGATTACAGAGAAGACCAAGATTCTCGTTCTTCCATTTCCTAATAATCCAACGGGAGCAGTATTAGAGCATGAGGATATCGTAGCAATTGCTGAGGTTGTGAAGAAGCATGATATCTTCGTACTGACGGATGAGATCTATTCGGAGCTGTGTTACTTAGAGAAGCACGAATCCATCGCAGCCCTTCCTGGGATGAAGGAGCGGACAATCTATATCAATGGTTTCTCCAAGGCCTATGCTATGACGGGCTGGAGACTTGGTTATGTCTGTGGACCCGAGGCTATTCTGAAGCAGATGCTCAAGATTCACCAGTACTGCATTATGTGTGCACCTACCACCAGTCAGTACGCAGCAATTGAGGCAATTCGAAATTGCGATGACGAAGTTGCAGCGATGCGGGATGAATATAATGGAAGACGGCGCTATCTGCTGAAGCGATTCCGTGATATGGGCATTGAGTGTTTCGAGCCTTTTGGAGCATTCTATATTTTCCCATGCATCAAGGAATTTGGTATGACATCAGAGGAATTTGCGACGAAGTTCTTAGAGACCAAGAAGGTCGCTGCTGTTCCAGGAACAGCATTTGGAGATTGTGGAGAGGGATATCTTCGAATCTCTTATGCGTATTCGCTGGAGAAGCTGAAAGAAGCTATGAATCGTCTTGAAGAATTTGTGACGGAGCTTAGAGGATAGGATATGTCAGCACTTAATATTGTATTATATGAGCCAGAGATTCCGGCTAATACAGGAAATATTGGTAGAACATGTGTGGCAACTGGCACCAAGCTTCATTTGATTGAACCGCTGGGCTTTACCATTAGTGACAAGCAGCTGAAGAGAGCGGGTATGGACTACTGGAAGGACTTAGATGTCACGATGTATGACAACTGGGATGATTTCTGTCAGAAGAATCCAGATGCCAAGATTTATATGGCAACCACGAAGGCGAAGCATGTCTATTCAGATGTTGATTTTGAGCCGGACTGCTACATTATGTTTGGCAAGGAAAGCGCAGGTATTCCGGAGGAGATTCTGGTGCAACATCCAGACGAATGCATTCGTATTCCTATGAAGAGCGAGATTCGCTCACTCAATTTGTCGAATTCGGTTGCAGTGGTTCTCTACGAGGCTCTTAGACAGAATGGTTTTGGCGAGATGGAGCTTGAAGGAGAGCTGCATAGGTTACACTGGTAGAGAGGAAGCCCATGGGTATTATTGAGGCTAGAAATCTAGTACATGAATATTTTAAGAGAGATGACGAGGGCAATGTCGAGGCGATACTTACTGCACTTGATGGTGTAGACCTTACGATAGAGCCTGGACAATTCATCTCGATTCTGGGACACAATGGTTCAGGTAAATCTACCCTGGCCAAGCATATGAATGCCCTGCTTAGTCCGTCAGATGGCACGCTTGTGATTGATGGCAAGGATGCGCTCGATGCGAATAATCTTCTGCCAATCAGGCAAACTGCCGGTATGGTCTTCCAGAATCCAGATAATCAGATTATCGCATCCATTGTGGAAGAGGATGTGGCTTTTGGACCGGAGAATATTGGTGTGCCAACCGATGAGATCTGGGAGAGGGTTGAGAGAAGCCTTAAGAATGTTGGAATGTGGGAATATCGAGAGCATTCCCCGAATAAGCTGTCTGGTGGACAGAAGCAGAGAGTTGCAATTGCCGGCGTTATGGCCATGGAACCCAAATGTATCATTTTAGATGAGCCGACAGCAATGCTTGATCCAGATGGACGTAGAGAAGTTCTTGCTGCGATTCATGAGTTAAATGAGAAGAAGGGGGTTACCATTCTCCTCATCACGCACTACATGGAGGAAGTTGTTGGCTCGGACTATGTCTATGTGATGGATAAGGGCAAGGTTGTAATGCAGGGCAAGCCGAGGGAGATTTTCTCCAGAGTAGAGGAATTGAAGGAATACAGGCTGGCGGTTCCCCAAATCACAGAGCTTGCGTACGAGCTGAAGCAAGCTGGCCTTCCAATTCCGGATGGCATACTTACGAGAGAGGAATTGATAGAAGCCCTTAGGAGTAGTAGCACATGTCTTTGATACTTGATGACATTTCTTATAGATACAGTACTGGAACAGCATACGAGGTTACTGCGCTCGACCATGTGAATCTTAGGATTGACGATGGAGAGTTTGTGGGAATTATCGGTCATACAGGTTCTGGTAAGTCAACCCTGGTTCAGCATATGAATGGTCTTCTTCACGCAACAGAAGGAGCAATCTACTATAACGGCCAGGATATCTATGACAAGGATTATAACCTGAAGGATCTTCGTACTCAGGTGGGGATGGTCTTCCAGTATCCGGAACACCAGCTCTTTGAGACAACGGTCTATGAGGATGTGGCATTTGGTCCCAAGAATCAGGGACTCGATGAGGGCGAGACTTCGATCCGCGTCTTTGAAGCACTTCGCGCTGTGCATCTGCCGGAGGAGTGCGTGGATGCATCACCATTTGAACTGTCTGGCGGACAGAAGAGACGTGCTGCAATTGCTGGCGTGCTTGCCATGAAGCCGGCAGTGTTAATCCTGGATGAACCAACCGCTGGACTGGATCCGAAGGGAAGAGATGAGATTCTGGAACTGATCTCAGAGATGCATTCACATGCAGGATCTACCATTATTCTTGTCAGCCATAGCATGGAAGATGTGGCAAATTATGTCGACCGAATCATTGTGATGGACCAGGGCCGGGTCAAGTATGATGACCAGCCTAAGGAGGTTTTTCGTCATTACAAGGAACTCGAGGAGATTGGCCTTGCTGCACCGCAGGTGACTTATCTCATGCATGAGATGAGAGAGGCAGGCTTCCCAGTCGGCGTGGATGCGACGACAGTGGCGGAAGCGAAAGCTGAGATTTTGCGACTCTATGGCAAGAGCTGATAGAGATTCACATTTCATATGATATAGAGATTTGATTGGAGTTATATGTTTCGAGAGATTACCCTGGGCCAGTATTATCCGGCTGATTCCGTGATTCATAAGCTGGACCCTAGAGTGAAATTGCTTACAACTTTATTATATATTATTGCCCTGTTTATTGTGGATTCATTGCCGGGCGCGATACTTGCAACAGTGATTCTTGCTTTGATCATTCGCATGTCCAAGGTGCCATTTTCCTTCATGGTCAAGGGCCTTAGAGGAATTGTAGTCCTTCTTATTATTGCAGGAGTATTTAACCTCTTCCTGACACCGGGTACGACTCTTGTATCCATCTACAAGCTGACAATTACCGTGGAAGGTCTTAGAAATGCAATTCTCATGACATTTCGCATGATCTATCTGATTATCGGCACCAGCCTTATGACACTGACGACCACGCCAAACCAGTTGACGGATGGACTTGAGAAGTCATTGCATTCTCTGACCAGACTGCATGTTCCGGTGCATGAGATTGCTATGATGATGTCAATCGCTCTTCGATTTATACCGATCCTTGTAGAGGAGACGGACAAGATCATGAAGGCGCAGATGGCCAGGGGGGCAGATTTTGAATCTGGTAATATCATAGAGAAGGCGAAGAACATGATTCCGCTTCTCGTGCCGCTATTTGTATCGGCCTTTCGCCGAGCCAATGACCTGGCACTTGCCATGGAAGCACGCTGCTATAATGGCGGAGAAGGACGAACCAAGATGAAGCCACTTAAGTATCAGCCACTGGATCACAAGGCCTATCGCTGGATTGCCCTTGTCAGTGCCCTGTTTCTTCTGGTAGAAATTATCTATTGACTTACAATTGTATATACAATTATGATAGGAGTGAGGCGAATGCCTCGCTCTTATTTTATGAATGGAGGTTTTTGTGATGAAGATGAAGAAGAGAATACTTGCTCTTGCACTTGTATCTGTGATGGCATTTGCAGCACCACTTAGTGTATGCGCAGCAGATGCAACTACAAGCGACAGTACAGAGGAAGTGCCAGAAGGCGTGGCGAAGGGGATTCTTGGAATGCAGCTGTATCTGTATTCGATGCATCAGCAGAGACTGGGTGTGAATACACTGAATACTGCTTACACGACAATTACAGCGGAGCCGGTATATTATATTAGCCCTAGAATTCCGACGACACCGATTCTTACCTGTTATCACACAGGACTTGGCAAGATTGCCATGAAGGCACTTGATACAGAGGAAGATCCACATGGAGTCTCTTATGCCCTCTCACTTGCTAAGGCAGCAGGGATTGAGTGCGAGTCATTAACCTATGCGACAGAGTTTGCCATGGGATTGCCATCCAATTGGCCACTGACCGGTCTTGAGATTAGCTTCGAAGGCTTCAAGGCAGATCAGAATTATATCATTCTTCATTATGTGGAGCTTGGTAAGTATTGGGAAGTACTTGAGACTACGAATGATGAAGGTACAATTACCGCTTCATTCAAGGATGATTCTTCCTGCGTTGTATATGAGATTCATTAATAATAGAATAGTAATGAAAGAAAAAAGTCGGGCCGCTTAAATGCGGTCCGACTTTTCTTTTAACAGAGTTTCATGCGGATTTCCTTGGTGATGATATCCGTATAGCTGAAGGATAACAGCTGAGCAGGCTTGTTGTTCTCCTTGTCCTCAACGAGGATGGTGAACACGCTTGGATAAGCTTCCTTGATGATTCCGTGCTGGATGTCGACCTTGTTACGACCTCGATCAAGCTGAATCATGACTTCGCTTCCGCACTGCTGCTGAACAGATGCACGCACCTTGTCAAAATCTGAATGTTCCATGTCTGCCTACCTCCCCGGTATGTTCTGGTTCTTTCGAACACATCTTTCACACTATAGCACGATAAAGTGCATTTGTCAAAAAGCAGAGCCTAAAGTATAATAAAATGCGTGGAGGTCTAACTTATGATTCGAGGCTTGTTGGCGGTAATTTCCGCTGTTTTATTTCTAATACTGGGTATTGTGATTCTACCGATTGAGTGGCTGATTGCAAAGGTTAGTCCAGCTGCGGCGGAACGGTCACAGACTAAGATGCTTCAATGGGAAGCCTGGCTTCTCTATCATATATGTTCTGTAAAGCTTACGGTTCGAGGACTGGACAATATTCCATCGGACCAGCCAGTTCTCTATATTGGCAATCATAATTCCATCTTTGATTGCATCTGTATGTTTCCTTATTTTCCTGGTCGTTTCGGCTATATTGCCAAGGATAATCTGAAGAAGGTACCCCTTCTTTCTACCTGGCTTCTTCGGGCTAATACTCTCTACCTCAATCGGGAGGATCCAAGAGAGGGGATGAAGGTCATCTTGAAGGCTATTGATATGGTGAAGGAAGGAATCTCTATCTTTGTTTTCCCAGAGGGGACCAGAGGTGAGAGCGAAGAAATGGGTGAATTCAAGGCGGGATCCTTTAAGATTGCGACGAAGACCAATTGCCCAATTATACCGGTAACAATTGCAGGAACCAGAGATATTGTCAGCAACCACATTCCTTTTGTGAAGACCAGTCAGGTTATTATTGATATAGGAAGTCCTATTTATTTGGACCAGCTGGATGCGGATGAGAAGAAGCATATTTCCACCTATGTGCAGGGAATTATGCTTGAGAAGAAGAAATCACTTGATATAGAGATAGGTAGATAGAAATGGCATATACAAAGGAGATTTTGACTCTGGCGGTTGAAGTCGGAGATGCTATGCTTCGAAGCGGTGGAGAAATCTACCGAGTAGAGGATTCGGTACTTCGCATTCTCGAGGCATATGATGTCACAGAGTGTGATGTATATGTATTAAGCAATGGTATATTTGCCAGTGCTAATGAGAATGAAGAGGATGCCTGCAGCATTATCCGCCACGTTCCACTGAAATCACTGGATCTCGGCAAGCTGACAGCACTGAATCAACTGACACGTGACATCTGCAGCCATAAGACAGCACTGGTAGACGCATGGACAGAATTAGACAGATGTAAGAGCTTAGAAGGCTATCCAAGATGGATGATCATCTTGGCTGTTGGTATTGGCTGCGGTGGATTTTGCTTGCTCTTTGGAGGCAAGCCCATAGATGGCCTGTTTGCATTTCTAATAGGTCTTCTTGAGATGCATCTGCTTCAGAAGATGGAGGATCACAAGGTATCACGAGTGATGACGAATATTGTCGCAAGTATGTATGTGAATATCTTAAGCATGCTTGTGGTGCTTCTTGGTTTTGCGGTTCTTCAGGATAAGATTGTCATCGGCGCTATTATGCCGATTGTACCAGGAATTGCACTTACGACGTCGATTCGCGATTTCTATAATGGTGATTATTTGTCAGGGACCATTCATATGATTGATGCCCTTCTTACCGCGCTATGTATTGCGGCAGGAGTCTTCCTTACGGTTATGTTTGGCAGACATTTGGGAGGTGTCGTTCATTTATGATGGAATTTGTACTTCAATTTATCATTGCGATGGCCGCGACGATTGGCTTTGCAATTCTCTTTCAGACACCGAGGACAGAACTGCATCTGTGTGGATTTTCGGGCGGTATTGGTTGGCTGATCTACTACATTCTCGTGGCAAATGGAAGCGGTGTTGTACTTGCGTCCCTGGCTGGAACGACGGTTCTTACGATATTTGCCAGAACCATGGCGGTCGTAAGAAGAAAGCCGGCGACACTGTATCTTCTTACTGGGATTTTCCCGCTTGTTCCGGGAGCCGGTATTTATTATACAGCCTATTATATGTTCTCAGAGGATATGGAGATGTTCTCGGACAAGGGCATTGAGACCTTCGAGATAGCCGCAGCGATTGTGCTTGGCATTATCTTTGGCTCCATTATCCCGCAGGGAGTATTCCGTTTTCTGTTTGGGCGAAGGTCTGACACTGGCGATTTGAGACGATAGGCTATCAGGAGGACGAGGGTGAAATACGACGTAATTCTTTGGGATCTGGATAATACGCTGACGGATTTTCTGGCGGCAGAGCATGAGGCAATCAAGTCCTGCTTTCAGATCTTTCATCTTGGGATTTGTACAGATGAGATGATTCAGAGGTATTCTGCCATTAATATCAAGTATTGGGAGATGCTCGAGCGAGGTGAGATCGAGAAAGCGGACTTGCTTGTGGCTAGGTTTCGTGACTTCTTTGAGAGTGAGGGAATCGATACGAGCATGGTGCAGGAATTCAACGATGAATACCAGATTCGGCTTGGCGATACCATTTGCTATAATGATGATTCCTATGAATTGGTACAGTCGCTGACCGGACGGGTAGAGCAGTACATGGTGACAAATGGAACGGTAATTGCACAGAAGAGAAAGCTTAGCCGGTCCGGCTTTGACCAGCTTGTAGATGGCATATTTATCTCAGATTTGATTGGCTTCGATAAGCCTCGAGCGGAGTTTTTTGACTATGTCTTCTCTGAGATTGGGGAGGACAAGAGAGAGCGGACCATTATCGTGGGCGATTCCTTGACTTCGGATATGCAGGGCGGTATCAATGCTTCGATTGCAACCTGCTGGTACAATCCGCATGGATTTTCGAATACCAAGGGCTTGCCTGTGGATTATGAGATACAGAACTTGAGACAGATTCTAGATTATGTGTAAGGGGGATTTGTAGAGATGGACTTATTTAACAAGAAGCGACCAAAATTTTACTATGCCAATCGAGATGCGCAGGCGGAACGAGTGAATCACAGTCTCGCCATAAGCTTCTTCGCCTTCTATTCGCTGGTGATTGTGATTGCCCTTACGGATGCGGCTAAGGGCAAGAATACATTTCTTGCAGCAATCATTACCTGCGTCTTAGCTATTCTTGCTATGGTAAATGGCTATATCACCAATCATAGAGAGCCGGATTCCTACCGCTATCGGGTGCTGAGCTTTCTCTGGCTCTATGCTGTGACGATTGCCACCAATGTATTCTTTGATAGCTACTATCTGAAATTTCTGATGATGGTGCCACTTGTTGGATACATCTTCTATTATGACCACAAATTCATCAAGTCTTCCTGCCTTCTGCTTGGAACAACGGTGGTTTTAATTACGCTTATCCGTATCTTCGTTGGCTATTTCGGTGGAGATATGGCGCTTGCTGCGGACAATCTCGCAGCATCTGTTACAGTCTTCCTTCTTGCGATTATGATTATCGTCATGGAAAATGTTGGTGCCAAATTCAATGAAGACATGCTTGGTGAACTGGAAGAAAAGCAGGAGTCGCAGAAGGAAATCCTCAAGGATATTCTTCAGGTGGCTGGCGATGTTCGCGAAGGAACAGAGAGCGCCATGCACGTGGTAAATGATTTGTCTAGCGCAACTGGTGAGGTGACAGAGGGCGTCCAAAATATTGCCCACAGTACCCATTCCACTGCTGATTCGATTCAAGAGCAGACAGTGATGACACAGAACATTCAGAATGCGATTGCAGCAACTCTTGCTCATAGTGGTTCGATGAATGAGATTGCGATGAAGACCAAGGAACTCAATCAGACCTCGGGTGATATCATGCACCAGATGGTAGATCAGGCAGCGGCAATCTCTGAGACGAATGCAAGTGTATCCTCTGCCATGCATCGCCTGCAGGATAGGGCCAATGCGGTACAGGGAATCGCAGATACCATTTTCAGTATTTCCAGTCAGACCAACCTGCTGGCTCTGAATGCTTCTATCGAAGCGGCTCGAGCAGGAGATGCTGGTAGGGGCTTTGCAGTGGTTGCCGATGAGATTCGAGAACTTGCGGATAATACTAGAGAAGAGACAGAGAATATCGCACGTATTCTAAATGAACTCTCGATTAACGCAGAAAGTGCAGCAAATGCTGTGAAGAAATCTGCGGGTGCAACAGGCGCCCAGGAAGAACTGATTGGACAGGTGTCTCATAGTTATGAACAGATTCGTCTCAATGTAGATGAGTTGACTCAGAATATAGAGAATATTGAATCCATGCTTCAGGGACTTTCCGAGTCCAATCATCAGATTGTGGAGTCCATTTCCCAGCTTTCCGCCTTTACGGAGGAGGTAACTGCTTCTTCTGCTGAAGCTGAGAATCTGAGTAATGAGAATTTGGCTCATGCAGCGGAGGCTAGAGATCGCTTGTCCAGTGTCTTAGAGGTTTCTAGGAAATTGGATCAATATATGGATACAGAGGGGGTGTAAGAAATGGAAGCTAAGAAATATCAATATGCTGACAAGGTGGAGCAGCTCTGCCGCTTGAACAAGGATCTTTGCATCTTTTACTCTGTGTATTACCTTTGTGTGTCAATCCTGTGCGCCCTATATACTATCGTCGGGATTCGCTCGCTGGGATTTACCGGTTCGGTGATTGTACTATCTGCCGTCTTTATTGTGCTTAATATCATTTCCTATGTGAAGAATCATGCCTCGGAGAGGCTCAAGTATTTCGCTTTTATCCAGGCACAGTTCATGGTTTTTCTTACAGGATTTGCCTTCGATTCCTATTACATTCGCTTTTTGTCGGTAATTCCGCTTGTGGCTGGGCTTTTCTATTACAACAGGAAATTCGTCAGAGTAACAGCGATTGTCACGATCATTATGAATTTCATTGTGACATTTCTCAGATTCTCCCAGGGCAAGTCAGATATGGAGTCTCTGATAAATGAAATTATGGCGACGCTCTGTATCAGTATTCTCATGATTCTTATTCTCGTCATGGAGAATGTGGTAAATGACTTCAATTCGGACGAGCTTGGCAAGGCTAAGTATGATAATGAACTGCAGGAGAAGATGATGCAGGACGTAGTCGATGTGGCTAGAGAAGTAAACCTTCAGACGAATGATGCCATGAATATGGTTCGTTCCCTGTCGGAGTCATCGACGAATGTGTCCTCTGCCATGAGGGGAATTAGTGAATCCACGGAGAACACAGTGGAGAGCATTCAATCACAGAGTGCTATGACACAGAATATTCAGGCGGCGATTCAGACAACCAAGCAGTCATCGGACGATATGGTTCATCTGGCCAAGGAGTCAGAGGAACTGAATGCAAAGTCTCTAGAGATTATGAATAAGCTTCAGGAGCAGTCACAGCTTATTACAGATACCAATGCTGAGGTTTCGGATACGATGGAGAGACTTCAGGAGAAGGCTGAGGATGTGAAGGGAATCGCAGATTCCATCTTTGACATTTCCAGTAAGACGAACCTGCTGGCTCTGAATGCTTCTATTGAATCAGCCAGAGCGGGAGAGGCTGGCCGTGGATTTGCGGTCGTTGCTGATGAGATTCGTAAGCTGGCAGAGCAGACTCGAAAGGAGACGGAGAATATCGCAAGCATCCTGGATGAGTTATCTGAGAATGCAGTAGAGGCTGGCAAGGTCGTGGACCAGTCGGTAGAGATGACGAAGCAGCAGGATGCCTACATTCTGGAGGCGTCAGAATCCTTCCGCTCCATGGATGAGAATGTTGCAACCCTTACGGAGAAGATCGATGAGATGGATCATATGGTGGAGGAACTTTCTACGGCCAATGATCAGATCGTATCAAGCATTACCTCTGTATCAGAGACGACGGAGCAGGTTAGCTCTGCAGCAGGCCAGGCTGTTGTTCGAAGCGAAGAGAATGTTGAAGGAACGGACGGCGCTATGGGGCTTTTGACTGGAATTGTCGAAGTTGCACGTAAATTAGATAATTATGAAAATTAGATTTTGTGAATTTATCATTTCCTATAACATGCCTCTTATCATACGAAGGCTGGAACTTATGGGACATGAGGTGGACCAGGGAATCTACTATATGCCGGATGACAGGCTGTATGATGAGAAGTTATCCGGGATTGTGGAGGCGGATATTCGTGATGGTAATTATGATCTGGTGATTAGCTATAATTACGAGCCGATTGTGTCCAGAGCCTGCCATAATTTCGGAATACCGTATATTGCCTGGTGCTTTGATTCTCCAGTATACTTGCCGCTTACTGAGGAGGCAAAGTACGATACGACATTTATTTTCCTCTTCGATCGACTGGAATGTCAGATGCGGCAGAAGCAGGGACTTAATACTGTCTATTATATGCCGCTTGCTATTGACACGGAATATTGGGATACTATCCCACCCCTCTATGGACTTAGCCATGAGATTTCCTTCGTGGGTCAGCTATATAATACGCAGCTTAGGGAGCTTCTTGCAGGACTTTCGGACTATAACAGGGGATACATGAGATCACTCGTTGCTGCGCAGCATGAGGTTTATGGATATTCTATTCTGGATGATCTGATTACAGAGGACCTTGTGAAGGCCGTGAATCTTGATCTCGAGAAGTCAGGGGCTCCATTTCGCGCTGGCTTTGAGGAATTGTTCTTTGTTGTGAATACCTGTGTCACGAATCAGGACCGCCTGTCGCTTCTGGCGCTTCTGTCCAGAAGACATGAGGTTGCTCTCTACAGCAAGGAGCCGAAGGCAGGGGAGAAAGAACTCCTTCCGAATGTGGACTTTCGTGGTCAGGTGCCATATCTTGGTGGCATGGCCCAGACATTTAAGATATCAAAGATTAATCTCTGCCCATGTCTTAGGGCGATTCGCTCCGGAATTCCGCTTCGTGCACTGGATATTATGGGCTGCAAGGGCTTCCTGCTTGCCTCTTATCAGTCGGATTTGGCGGAGTATTTTGTCGATGGGGTAGACCTTGTTCTCTATGATTCTATGGAAGATGCAGTTCGAAAAGCAGATTACTATCTGGAGCATGATTCTGAGCGTGAAGCGATTGCTGCATCGGGATATGAGAAGGTGCGTTCTGAATTCAGATTAGAGGACCGCTTGAATCAGATGATAGCAATTGCAATGGAAAAAAGAGGCTAGAGCGAGAATAGATAGATGGAACAGAATTATAGCTAGAGCGAGAATAGGTAGATGGAACAGAATTACAAGATGAAAATTGCCTATGATGGCACAAGATATTATGGTTGGGAGCATCAGCCAGACAAGGAAACAATTCAGGGCAAGCTGGAAAATGTCATTGCCAGAATGTTAGATGTTCCGGTAGACTCTTTCAAGATTATCGGCGCTGGGCGAACGGACGCTGGAGTGCATGCAAGAGCAATGGTAGCATCGGTAGTCCTGGATACAGACATGGATCCTACTGAGATGCGAGATTATATGAATCGCTATCTGCCAGACGATATTGCGGTGACGGATGTTCGCCTGGCTTCTGATCGCTTTCATGCCAGGTATAATGCCAAGGGCAAGACTTATCAATATCTAATCTTCGATGGACCGGTGAAGCCTGTCTTTAATCGTAAATATTACACCCCGCTGGACGAGGAACTCGATGTGGAGGCTATGCAGCGCGCGGCATCTTATCTTCAGGGCGAGCATGATTTCAAATCCTTCTGTGGCAACTCCCACATGAAGAAATCCACTGTCAGAAATGTAGATAAGATTGAAATTCGCCGCAGCAAGGGCTATATCTACTGTACCTTCCATGGCACAGGCTTTCTGCAGAATATGGTGAGAATCCTGGTTGGAACCCTCATCGAGGTGGGCTATCATCGCATGGAGCCAGAACAGATGCCAGAAATCCTTGAAGCGAAGAATCGTCGCGCCGCCGGCCCAACAGCACCTGCGCGGGGCCTCTCCCTGATCAAGGTGGATTACTAGGGGCGGCCAGCGAAGCGGCGCCTGGGATAGATTGGCACCGCCAGGTGGTGTAGAAGTGCGGATCTGGCTCGCCGGTGGAGCAGTACAATGGCCTTGATGGGCACCGGCAGGTGTCGTAGAAGCGCGGATTTGGCGTGCAAGCAGAGAGTACAGGCATTTCTTCTGATTTCTCTGACAAAATAGGGGTGGCTTTTCAGAGAAATTCCTGGAACATGGCAATTTCTCTGTAAAAAAATCGAACTTTTTCAGAGAGATTGATGATTATGGTCTATTTCTCTGAAGTTTTGCTCTGAGAAAAGCAGAGAGATTGAGAGTTTTAGCGATTTTCTCTGAAAAGTTTCTAAAATCATACAGAGATTTGAGATGAAATGATCTAAATCTCTGATTTGGGACAAAAAAATTGCAGAGATTTTGCGTATAATCGTGAAAATCTCTGAGCAATCCAGAAAAACACGTCCGGCGCGAGCCAGGTCACAAAGCAAGTGGCCGCGTCCGGCCTACAGCCGGCCCACGGCCAGGAGCAA
>CAVLDP010000008.1:0-3022 GCA_963661945.1 Lachnospiraceae bacterium | reverse complement strand
TTTTCTAGTGAGATAAATTAAGTAATATATAGATGAGTGAGGATAGAGATATGATTAAGGAAAATTATAAGCTTTGGTTAGAGCATGCGACAGAGGATCAAGACCTGGTGGCGGAACTTAAGTCTATGGCCGATGATGAGAAGAGCATGGAGGATGCTTTCTATCGCAATCTGGCCTTTGGTACAGGTGGCCTTCGCGGTACGATTGGTGCGGGAAGCAATCGCATGAACATTTATACTGTTGGTAAGGCATCACAGGGACTTGCGGATTATCTGAACAAGACCTGTGACAAGCCTTCGGTTGTCATTGGCTATGATAGTCGTATTAAGAGTGATGTGTTCGCCAGATATGCAGCAGGTGTTTTTGCGGCAAATGGAGTGCATGTCTTCATTTGGCCAAACCTGCTTCCGGTTCCGACGGTGTCCTATGCGGTGAGATTCCTCTCAGCTAGCGCAGGCGTAATGATTACGGCTAGTCATAATCCAAGCAAATACAATGGTTATAAGGTGTATGGCGCCGATGGCTGTCAGATTACAACAGAGGCAGCAGCAGAGATTCTGTCATTTATTGAAGCAGTTGATATCTTCTCTGATGTGAAGAAGGTAGATTTTGAGGCAGGTCTTGCTTCTTCTGACATTTCCTATATTGGGGATGAAGTTCTGACCGCCTTCATTGAAGAGGTGAAGAGCCAGTCTGTCCTCTATGGCGAGGAAGTGAACAAGGATCTTGCAATCGTCTATTCTCCGCTAAATGGTACCGGACTTGTACCAGTGACTCGGACACTTAAGGAGATGGGCTACACCAATATTACGGTGGTTTCTGAGCAGGAGAAGCCGGATGGCAATTTCCCAACCTGTCCATATCCGAATCCGGAGATTGAGGAAGCGATGGCGCTTGGCATGGAATATGCGAAGAAATGCAATGCTGACCTTCTTCTTGCAACAGATCCAGATTGCGACCGCGTCGGAATTGCTGTGAAGGATGTCACGGGAATTCGAAAAGAGCCAGGTGAGTACGTCCTTCTTTCTGGAAATGAGACAGGAATTTTACTCCTTGATTACATTTGCAAGAGGCGGAAGGCGGCAGGAAAGATGCCAAAGGATCCTGTGATGGTGAAGACCATTGTGACGAGCGATATGGCAAGTCAGGTGGCAAAGCATTATGGATGCCGCGTGATTGACTGCTTGACTGGCTTCAAATTCATTGGCGAGCAGATTGGATTCATGGAGGCAAAGGGCGAGGAAGAGAATTACATCTTCGGTATGGAAGAGTCCTATGGCTACCTGACCGGCGGCTACGTGCGTGACAAGGACGCGGTTGACGGTGCATTTATGATCTGTGAAATGTTTGCCTATTATGCAACGCAGGGAATCGGCTTGCTTGAGAAGTTAGAAGAACTGTATCAGACCTATGGATATCGTCTGAACACCCTTCACTCTTATGAGTTCGAAGGCGCAGCTGGTGCCGAGAAGATGCAGGGCATCATGAAGACCTTCCGCGGAGATTTCACCGAGTTTGGTGGCCTTAAGATTGAGAAACTCCTCGATTATGCGGAAGGCTTAGATGGACTTCCAAAGTCCGATGTTCTGAAGTTCCTGCTCCAGGACAATGGCTCCCTTGTGGTTCGCCCTTCAGGCACGGAGCCAAAGATTAAATTCTACATTTCCGTAACTGCGGATTCTATGGACGCAGCAGCCCTAATCGAGAAGCGGATTGTGGATGAATTGGAAGAGATGTTATAGGATTTATTTCTATTAGAAATGAGTGATTTGGCAGATGGATAAGATTGCAGTATTGATTCCTTGCTATAATGAGGCGCATACAATTACGAAGGTGGTGAGCGACTGGAAACGCGAACTGCCGGAAGCGACGATTTATGTCTATGACAATAATTCAACAGACGAGACGGTGAATCTTGCAAGAGAAGCTGGCGCGATTGTCCGCTTCGAGCACATGCAGGGCAAGGGTAATGTCATTCGAAGAATGTTTCGTGAAATAGATGCCGAGGCTTATATTATGGTAGATGGGGATGACACCTATCCGGCAGAATATGGCAGGCAGATGGTGGAACTTGTCCTAAATCAAAATGCGGACATGGTTGTTGGGGACAGGCTTTCTTCAACCTATTTTGAGGAAAATAAGAGGCCTTTTCATAATTTCGGCAACTCCATGGTTCGTGCATCCATTAATTTCTTGTTTCATTCAGAGATTAAGGACATTATGACGGGCTACCGGGCCTTCAGTTTTCAATTTGCCAAATCATTTCCTGTGTTATCCAGAGGATTTGAGATTGAGACCGAGATGAGCATTCATGCTGTGGACAAGAATATGCAGGTGGAGAATCTGATTATCGAATACAGAGACCGCCCAGAAGGAAGCGAATCCAAGCTTAACACCTATTCGGATGGTTGCAAGGTGCTTAGGACGATTCTGCACCTGTTTAGAAATTATAGGCCACTGGCCTTCTTTGGCGTGATTGCGACCATACTTGCTGCCCTGGCCGTTGGTTTCATGATTCCGGTCTTCTCAATTTATTTGAAGACGGGCCTTGTGCCTAATTTCCCAACCCTTATTGTCTGCGGATTTACAATGATGGCTGCAATATGCTCCCTCTTTACTGGCCTTCAGCTGCAGAATTCGGTTCAGAAGAATCGCCAGGATTTTGAGATGCAGCTTGTTCTGTTAGACCAGATCAGGAAGCAGCTGGAGAGGGGAGAGATGTAGTGATATGCAATCACTCATATGTACATAGCTGGTTCATTTATAGGGAGTCTCTCGTGATTGTGATGGCAATTATGTGCGGGATTCTTAGGGGACTTGAGTTATAAGTTCGTGCAGATAAGATCCTATAGAGGAGGGGCTAGAAGATTAGTAGTAGGGTATCCTATTGGGGAAATCCTGTTGGAAAATATTTTGTAAGAAATTTTTTGAGAGATCGAGAAATCGGTCTCTTTTTGTTTTTGGGAAATTTTGAGTTTGTAGACATGGATTTGGTTCGCGGCAGCAGCTATATGGCGCATTG
>CAVLDP010000007.1:0-71006 GCA_963661945.1 Lachnospiraceae bacterium | reverse complement strand
AAGGCTCAGGCTCATATCAATGCTGGAGCTCGTAAGGTTGTTATTTCTGCACCAGCAGGCAATGACCTTCCTACTATCGTTTACAACGTTAACCACAAGACTCTTAAGCCAGAGGATACAATCATCTCTGCAGCTTCTTGTACAACAAACTGCTTAGCACCAATGGCTAAGGCTCTTAACGATAACTTCGGTATCAAGTCTGGTATCATGAGCACAATTCACTCATACACAGGTGATCAGATGACTCTTGATGGCCCACAGCGTAAGGGTGATCTTCGTCGTTCACGTGCAGCTGCAGTTAACATCGTACCTAACTCAACTGGTGCAGCTAAGGCTATCGGCCTTGTAATCCCAGAGCTTAACGGCAAGTTAATCGGATCTGCACAGCGTGTTCCATGTCCTACAGGTTCTACTACAATTCTTGTAGCTACTATCGAGAAGAGCGCTACTGTTGATGAGATCAATGCAGCAATGAAGGCAGCTTCTACTGAGTCATTTGCTTACAATGATGAGGAGATCGTATCTTCAGATATCATCGGTCATACAGCTGGTTCTATCTTCGATGCAACTCAGACAATGGTTGGCGAGGATAACTTAGTTCAGGTTGTTTCTTGGTATGACAATGAGAACTCTTATACTTCACAGATGGTTCGTACTATCAAGTATTTCTCAGAGTTAGCTTAATTTCTACAACTAGACCATTTAGGGGTCCGGCACTTGGGCCGGACTCCTTTTTTATTATTTTTCTCCCTAGGGATATAAGAAAAAGAAAAAGGAGGTTTAATCATGGCATTAAACAAAAAATCCGTAGATGACATTAACGTCAAGGGACAGAGAGTTCTTTGCCGTTGTGACTTCAACGTACCTATTATCGATGGAAAGATTACCGATGAGAATCGTCTGGTAGCAGCTCTTCCTACAATCAAGAAGCTTGTTGCTGATGGCGGCAAGGTAATCCTTTGCTCACATCTTGGCAAGGTAAAGACAGAAGAAGACAAGGTGAAGCTTACACTTGCACCTGTTGCAGAGAGACTTTCTGCACTGCTTGGCCAGGAAGTGAAGTTCGTAGCTGATCCTGAGGTTGTAGGAGCGAATGCTCGTGCAGCAGTTGAGAACATGAAGGATGGAGAGATTATTCTTCTTGAGAATACTCGTTTCCGCCCAGAAGAGACCAAGAATGGAGAAGCTTTCTCCAAGGATCTTGCTTCAATCTGTGATGTATTTGTAAATGATGCATTTGGTACAGCTCACCGTGCACATTGCTCTAATGTTGGTGTGGCTAGCCTTGTTGATACAGCTGTTGTTGGATACTTAATGGAGAAGGAAATTGACTTCCTTGGCAATGCTGTTGAGAATCCAGTTCGTCCATTCGTAGCAATCCTTGGTGGTGCTAAGGTATCATCTAAGATTCCTGTTATTGAGAATCTTCTGGACAAGGTCGACACATTAATCATTGGTGGTGGTATGGCTTATACCTTTATGGCAGCTCATGGTGAGGAAGTTGGTAAGTCTCTTCTTGAGGAAGACTATAAGGACTACTGCCTTGAGATGGAGAAGAAGGCTGCTGATAAGGGCGTTAAGCTTCTGATTCCTGTAGATACTGTTGTTGGTGATGATTTCTCTAATGATTGCAATTTCAAGGTTGTAGGTCGTGGAGATATTCCTGTTGATATGGAAGGTCTTGATATTGGACCTAAGACCTGCGAGCTCTTTACAGAGGCAATCAAGGGTGCTAAGACTGTAGTTTGGAATGGACCAATGGGCTGCTTCGAGATGCCTAACTTTGCAAATGGTACAATTGCTGTATGCAAGGCTCTTGCTGCAATCGATGGTACAACAATTATCGGTGGTGGTGATTCAGCTTCTGCTGCGAATAACTTAGGCTTCGCAGATAAGATGACACACATTTCTACTGGTGGTGGTGCATCACTTGAATTCTTAGAGGGCAAGGAGCTTCCTGGTGTAGCTGCTGCTAATGATCGATAATTATTGGAGGATAGAATAATGGCAAGAAGAAAAATTGTTGCCGGCAACTGGAAGATGAACATGACTCCTTCTGAGGCTGTTGCTCTTGTTGCTGAGCTTAAGGATTTAGTTAAGAGTGATTCTGTAGATGTTGTTTACTGCGTTCCTGCAATCGACATCGTTCCTGTTGTTGAGGCTTGCAAGGGCACAAATGTAGCAGTTGGTGCTGAGAATCTCTATATCGAGGACAAGGGTGCTTATACTGGTGAGATTTCTGCAGATATGCTTGTAGATGCTGGTGTTAAGTATGTTGTAATCGGTCATTCTGAGAGAAGAGAGTATTTCGGTGAGACAGATGAATTCCTGAACAAGAAGGTGAAGAAGGCTATCGAGAAGGGCCTTACACCAATTCTTTGCTGCGGTGAGACACTTGAGCAGAGAGAGATGGGCGTTACCATGGATTGGATTCGTCTTCAGATCAAGTCTGATTTAGCTGGTGTAGCTGCAGCTGATGTAGCAAATCTTGTAATCGCTTATGAGCCAATTTGGGCAATCGGTACTGGCAAGACTGCAACATCTGATCAGGCAGAAGAAGTATGTAAGGGCATTCGTGAGTGCATCGCTGAGATGTATGATGATGCTACTGCAGAATCTGTTCGTATCCAGTACGGCGGATCTGTAAACGCAGGTAATGCTGCTGAATTATTTGCTAAGCCTAACATTGACGGTGGTCTTGTAGGTGGTGCTTCACTTAAGGCTGATTTTGGTAAGATTGTAAATTACTAGGATTGTGCAATTCGTAGAATTTTAAGGTGGGAGGAGTCATATCTTTGGCTCCTCCTTCTTCTTTGTTTTCCTTTTTCTGAAGTGGCCAATATGGTATAATATTTGGCGCAAAGTATGGATATTTAGGAGAATACCATGAAGAGTAAATTATTAGCGATACTTCTTCTTAGCACACTTTCACTTAGTCTCATGTCCTGTGGTCAGGAGAAGCAGGAGGAAGTTAAGACAGTAGAGGAAGCGGAAGATACAGAGATTGTCGATTATGAGACCATTTCCAATAAAGATCTTGAAGTTCTAACTTACGATAATGATGCGCTTGCTAACTATTATCTGGGACTTCGATATGACTATGGTACGGACGAACTTGAGCAGAATTTTGATAAGGCATATGACTATTATCTTGCTGCTTCTGATTTGGGCTGTCCGCTTTCAGACGTGGCTCTTGGTTATATGTATTTGAATGGTGCATCCGTTGAGATGGATCTTTCAACTGCGAGAGATTATTTCGCCAAGGCAATTAATAGCGGAGCTGCAGAAGGTTACGTCGGAATGGGGCAGACCTATCTCTATGAAGTGGAAAACATGGATGTAGAGACTGTCGATGAGACACAGGAGGAGCTCTTAAGTCATGATATAGAGGAGATGCAGACACTTGCTTATCGCAATTTCCAGGCTGCACATGACAAGGGTATTCTATCTGGTGATTATTATCTTGCTATTCTCTATCAGAATGGAATCTATGTAAATGAGGATCAGGAGAAGGCAATCTCTCTCTACGAGGGCGTTGCCGCTACGGAGGATGCCGATCTCACAGAGAAGTACGTAGTGAATCAGGCAAAGGTTGCTCTGGCACTGATTCTGATTAATGGAGAAGATGAGGATAAGGAACAGGCAATTAGTTATCTTGATTCTGCTGTTGAGGATGATTACAAGGTCGCTGAGTATTATCTTGGAGTTGCCTATGAGAATGGTTATGGCGTAGAGCAGGATTATGAAGAAGCTATGAAGTATTTTCTTCAGGCGGCAGAACATGATTATGCACCTGCCCTGAATCAGATTGGATATCTTTATTTCAATGGGTATGGAGTAGATACAGATTATACGCAGGCTGTATATTATCATAAGCTCGCAGCTGCGCAGGATTATACCCCTGCACAGATTAACCTGGGATATATGTATGAGAATGGTTATGGCGTAGAACAGGATTTATCTACAGCTCTTGCCTATTACAAGCTAGCTGAAGACAAGAATTACGAAGGCGCGAAGGAAGCGGTTGCGAGGGTAGAGAATCAGTTAAATGATTAGTCAGAAATGGGAGAAGGTTCTGGCACTACTTCTATTAGTTTCTTTTGCTTTTACTGGTTGTACATCCACAGGAGTAGAGTCTGAAACCTATTATGGGACGGAAGCGGAAGTACAGAAGGTTCAAATTGCTAACATTGACGAGGCCTATGATGTAATCTTAAGTTCTTCTACCAGAGAATTTATTGGTGGTTATCCAATCGATGAGAGTTTTCTCTCATTTGTTGGTTCTACATATGGATCAGATGCTGTTACGACAATTGCCGAAGCTGGCAATTACTCTGATCCTAAGATATGGTATCAGGTCATTGGTAAGTCGATTCATGTTCTTTGGCATGAGTATTGCAAGGCTTATGGAATGTATCAGGATGAGGATATCTATGAGATTACGGCTGCTTCAGAAGATGTAACCGTACTTGATTTTGCAGGCGATTTCAGTATGGCAGATAATGTCGCTACTACAAGTTACATGAATCGCCGAGAGAATGGGCTTATAGAGTGCTTCTCTGAGGATTTGCTTTCAGAGATGACGGCTGCAGATCTTATGGTGGTGAATAATGAATTTTGCTATACTAGCAGAGGCACAGCCATTCCGGGCAAGGCTTATACCTTCCGGGGAAATCCATCCTATGTATCGTATCTTTCAGAGATTGGTGTTGATCTTGTGAGTCTGGCCAACAACCATGTCTACGATTATGGAGAGATAGGACTTCTTGATACTCTTGATACACTATCAGATGCAGGGATGCCTTATGTCGGCGCAGGAAGAAATCTATCCGAGGCCATGAGGCCGGTTTACTACATTATTAATGGCAGAAAGATTGCTATTGTTTCCGCTACTCAGGTTGAGAGATCCTACAATTACACAAAGGAAGCAACAGAGAATACAGCCGGTGTTCTTAAGACCCTGATATCGGATAAGTTCTGTAGTGAGATAGCAGAGGCTAAGTCGAATGCAGATATTGTGATTGCGATTGTGCATTGGGGAACAGAAGGAAATGCATCCTATGGTGCAGATCAGTTTTCCTTGGCAGAAGACTTTGTGGAGGCTGGCGCTGATGCGATTATTGGAGGCCATACCCATTGCCTTCAGTCAGTAGAATACATGGGAGATGTTCCTATTTTCTATAGCTTAGGCAATTATTGGTTTGCCACATCTTCGAACATGCCAAAGGATTATGATACAGGTCTTGCACAGATTCGAATTGATAGTGATGGCAATATATCGCCTTATTTTATCCCTTGTTCCTTCTCTTATGGTGTTACATCCATTGCAGAAGGAGAGAAGCGGGATTCGATTATGGAACGTATGAGGTCTTATGCCTCTACAACTGAGCTCTTAGAGGACGGACTTGTTCGACCGAAGAACCAGTAAATATAGTTTTTTCTTACTTTTTAGTGAGAGATATAGTGAAGGAGAGAGAATATGAGTAAGAAACCAGTTGTTTTAATGGTACTCGATGGTTATGGATTAAATGAGAAGACAGAGGGCAATGCCATTGCTATGGCAAATACTCCTGTCATGGATGGACTCATGAAGGATTGTCCATTTGTTGCTGGACAGGCTTCTGGTCTTGCTGTTGGTCTCCCAGATGGACAGATGGGCAATTCTGAGGTTGGTCATATGAATATTGGCGCTGGCCGTATCATTTACCAGGATTTAACCAGAATCACCAAGGATATCGAAGAGGGTACCTTCTATCAGAACGAAGTCTTACTTGCGGCAATGGAGAATTGCAAGAAGAATAACTCTGATTTGCATTTATGGGGACTTCTGTCAGATGGTGGCGTTCATAGCCATAATACACATCTCTATGGACTTCTTGAGATGGCAAAGAAGAATGGACTAGATAAGGTCTATGTTCATGCTTTCCTTGATGGACGTGATACACCTCCAGCATCTGGTAAGGATTATCTTGAGGCTCTTCAGGAGAAGATGGATGAGATTGGAGTTGGACGAATTGCATCGATCTCTGGCCGTTACTATGCAATGGACCGTGATAACAACTGGGATCGTGTAGAGAAGGCATATAAGTCTCTTACAACAGGAGAGGGAATTCATGCGACATGTCCAATCTGTGCCATGAAGGATTCCTATGCCAAGGATGTTACCGATGAGTTTGTAGAGCCAACTGTGATTGTAGATGAGAATGACAAGCCGCTTTCCCTTGTAAAAGATGGCGATTCTGTAATCTTCTTCAATTTCCGCCCAGATCGTGCTCGTGAGATGACTCGTGCTTTCTGCGATGATAAGTTTACTGGTTTTGAGAGACCATTTCTTAATACTTATTTCGTATGCTTCAAGGATTATGACGAGACCATTCCAAATAAGCATATCGCCTTCCAGAAGGAAGAGATTAAGAATACCTTTGGTGAGTTCCTTGCTAATCATAATCTGAAGCAGCTTCGTCTTGCTGAGACAGAGAAGTATGCACATGTAACATTCTTCTTCAATGGTGGTGTTGAGGCCCCAAATGTGGATGAGTTCCGTCTCCTTGTGAATTCACCTAAGGATGTTGCGACATATGATCTGAAGCCAGAGATGAGTGCACCAGAGGTTGGTATGGACTTAGTTGAGGCAATCAAGTCTGACAAGTACGATGTTATCGTTATTAATTTTGCAAATCCGGATATGGTAGGACATACCGGTGTGATTCCAGCTGCTGTAGCTGCGGTTGAGAGAATCGATTCTCTCGTTGGTGAAGCAGTGGATGCTGTTAAGGAAATGGGCGGAGTACTCTTCATCTGCGCAGATCACGGCAACGCTGAGAAGATGATTGATTACGAGACAGGCCAGCCTCATACAGCACATACCACCAATCCAGTTCCATTTATTCTGGTAAATGGAGAAGAGGGATGGTCCTTAAGAGAGGGAGGCTGCTTAGCAGATATTGCTCCAACTCTTATTGATATTATGGGACTAGAGCAGCCAGTTGAGATGACTGGTAAGAGCTTGCTAGTTAGATAAATTGAATATTTTAGTGTCTTAAAGAAAGGAATTCTCATTATGCAACCAATGAAAGAGGGCAAGGTAAGAGAGGTCTATGATAATGGAGATAGCATTATCATGGTAGCAACAGATCGTATTTCTGCATTCGACGTTATTCTGAAGAATAAGATTGTAGATAAGGGCGCAATTCTGACACAGATGTCAAAGTTCTGGTTTGACTTCACATCTGACATTATTCCGAATCACATGATTTCTACCAATGTGAAGGATATGCCAGAGTATTTTCAGAAACCAGAATATGATGGCAACAGCATGATGGTTAAGAAGCTTGAGATGCTTCCAATCGAGTGCATTGTACGTGGCTATATTACCGGATCTGGTTGGGCATCCTACAAGGAGAATGGTACAGTATGCGGCATTCGACTTCCAGAAGGCTTAGTAGAGTCCGATAAGCTGCCAGAACCAATCTACACTCCATCTACGAAGGCTGAGATTGGTGATCATGATGAGAATATTTCTTTTGAACAGTCTGTAACTGTACTTGAGAAGATCTACGGAGACAAGGGTAGAGAATATGCAGAGAAGATTCGCGATTATACAATTGCAATCTACAAGAAATGTGCAGATTATGCTCTGACAAGAGGAATCATCATTGCAGATACCAAGTTTGAGTTTGGACTAGACGAGAATGGTGAGGTTGTACTTGCAGATGAGGTACTAACTCCAGACAGCTCCAGATTCTGGCCAGTAGAGGGATATCAGAGCGGACAGGGACAGCCATCTTTTGATAAGCAGTTTGTTCGCGATTGGCTGAAGGCAAATCCAGATAGTGATTATCTGCTTCCACAGGATGTAATTGATAAGACAATTGAGAAGTACAAGGAAGCTTTTGAACTTCTTACCGGAAAGCCATTTTCCAGAGCATAATTTATAGGAGATAGTAATGTCTAGTACTTTATATAAGGAAGAACTGCCATTTGATTCCTTGCATGAGGAGTGTGGTGTCTTCGGCATTTATGACTTCGATGGCAATGATGTGGCATCTACCATTTATTATGGGCTTTTTGCTCTTCAGCATCGAGGACAGGAGAGCTGCGGTATTGCGGTTAGTGATACAAACGGTCCCAAGGGTAAGGTGGATTCCTACAAGGGAATGGGCCTTGTTAATGAAGTCTTCGAGGATGGGTCTCTTGAGAAGCTTCGAGGAAATATTGGCGTTGGCCATGTTCGCTATTCAACGGCTGGTGAGTCAACCATTTCCAATGCACAGCCTCTGGTACTGAACTATGTGAAGGGGACGCTGGCTCTGGCCCATAATGGAAATCTGATCAATGCCAATGAACTTAGGGATGAGCTTGCACGTACCGGCGCAATCTTTCAGACGACGATTGATACAGAGACGATTGCTTACTATATCGCCAGAGAACGTCTGAATACGAAGAGCGTAGAAGAAGCAGTCGGTAGGACAATGAACCGTCTGAAGGGTGCTTTCTCACTTGTTGTGATGAGCCCGCGTAAACTTATTGCTGCCAGAGACCCTTATGGATTTAAGCCGCTTGTTATTGGTAAGAGAGACAATGCCTATATTGTGGCCTCTGAGACTTGTGCTCTAGATACAGTTGGAGCGGAATTCCTTCGCGATGTGGAACCGGGTGAGATTGTTACGATTACACCAGAAGGGATAGCATCGGATAAGACTCACTGCCTGCCAAAGGAGAGAGAAGCCAGATGCATCTTTGAATATATTTATTTTGCAAGGCAGGATAGTTATATCGATAATATCTCTGTCTATGAATCACGCATCAAGGCAGGGCGATTCCTGGCTATGGATTCACCGGTGGAAGCAGACCTTGTTGTTGGCGTTCCAGAATCTGGAAATGCGGCAGCACTTGGTTATTCCCTGGAATCTGGAATTCCATATGGAACAGCCTTTGTGAAGAATACCTATGTAGGTCGTACTTTCATTAAGCCAAAGCAGTCCAATCGTGAGACCTCTGTTCAGGTCAAGCTGAATGTCCTGAAGGAAGTGGTGAAGGGCAAGAGGATTATCATGATTGATGATTCTATCGTTCGTGGAACGACATCAGATCGAATTGTCGGCATGCTAAAGGAAGCGGGAGCTAAGGAGGTGCATGTGCGTATTTCCTCTCCACCATTCCTGTGGCCATGCTATTTTGGCACGGATGTTCCGGCTAGAGAGCAGCTTATTGCATATAATCGAACGATTGAGGATATCCGTAAGGTGATTGGAGCGGATTCGCTTGGCTATCTTCAGATTGAGAGATTGGACCAGATGGTAGATAATCTTCCAATTTGCCGAGGCTGCTTTAGCGGTCAGTATCCGATGGAGCCGCCAAAGGATGATATTCGTGGTAACTACGACAGATAATAGAAGGAGAATATATGAGTACAGATAGATACGTAAGCCCATTATCAGAGCGCTATGCCAGCAAGGAGATGCAGTATATTTTCTCACAGGACAAGAAATTCTCTACCTGGAGAAAGCTATGGATTGCTCTTGCTGAGACGGAAATGGAGCTTGGACTTTCTGAGAACGGCAAGCCTGTAATTACTCAGGACATGATAGATGAGATGAAGGAGCATATCTACGACATCAATTATGATGTTGCGAAGGCTCGTGAGAAGGAAGTTCGTCACGATGTTATGAGCCATGTATATGCTTATGGTTTGCAGTGCCCAAAAGCAGCTGGAATCATTCATCTTGGAGCAACCTCATGTTATGTGGGCGATAATACGGATGTAATTATTATGCGTGATGGCTTGCTTCTCATTCGACAGAAGCTTGTTAATGTTATCTATGCACTTTCCAAGTTCGCAGATGAATACAAGGATATGCCTACTCTTGCGTTTACTCATTTTCAGCCAGCTCAGCCAACAACAGTTGGTAAGCGTGCAACGCTCTGGATCAATGAGTTTATGATGGACTTAGAAGACCTTGATTATTGCATTTCTACCCTGAAGATGCTTGGCTCTAAGGGAACGACAGGAACTCAGGCTTCTTTCTTAGAGCTCTTCGATGGAGATCATGAGACAATTGATAAGATTGATCCTATGATTGCAAAGAAGATGGGCTTTGAGAAATGTATGCCTGTGTCAGGTCAGACCTATTCTCGTAAGGTGGATACCAGAGTCTGCAATGTTCTTGCTGGTATTGCAGCATCAGCACATAAGATGAGTAATGATATCCGTTTGCTTCAGCATCTGAAGGAGATTGAGGAGCCGTTTGAGAAGAATCAGATTGGATCTTCTGCCATGGCTTATAAGAGAAATCCAATGCGTAGCGAGAGAATAGCATCCCTTGCGCGTTACGTGATGATTGATGCATTAAATCCTGCTATCACATCTGCTACTCAGTGGTTTGAGAGAACGCTTGATGATTCTGCAAATAAGAGACTCTCTGTTGCAGAAGGCTTCCTTGCTACAGATGGAATCTTAGATCTCTGCCTTAATGTTACAGATGGACTTAAGGTCTATGACAAGGTAATTGAGAAGAGACTTCGTTCAGAGCTTCCATTTATGGCAACAGAGAATATCATGATGGATGCCGTTAAGAATGGTGGCAATAGACAGGAGCTGCATGAAGAGATTCGTGGTCTGTCCATGAAGGCTGGTGCTAATGTCAAGGAAAATGGTGGAGAGAATAACCTTCTTGAGCTGATTGCAGAGGATCCAGTATTTGGATTATCTCTTGAAGATCTTGAGACTACCATGGATCCAGCCAAGTATGTAGGTAGAGCTCCACGTCAGGTTGAGGTCTATTTAAGAGATGAAGTAAGACCTGTTCTTGATGCAAATAAGGACTTACTTGGACTTACTGCTGAGATTAATGTTTAGGAGATAATAGTATGAGTTTTGAAGATTTGAAGGCAAAGAAGCCTAATTTTCAAGAAGAGATGAACCCTTATTCGAATATAAAGCACGTAATTGGTGTTGTGAGTGGTAAGGGTGGCGTTGGCAAATCCTTTGTTACAGGACAACTTGCATCCCTTATGAAGAGAGCGGGTTACAGTGTCGGAATTCTCGATGCAGATATTACTGGCCCATCTATTCCGAAGATGTATGGTGTACATGGACCTGCCATGGCAGATGATAAGGGAACTTATCCTGTTGTTGCAGAGGATGGAACCAAGATTATGTCAATTAACCTCCTCTTAGAAGATGAGGAAGCACCTGTTGTATGGAGAGGACCTGTAATTGCAGGGGCAGTGAAGCAGTTCTGGACAGATGTTTTGTGGGGCGATGTAGATTATTTATTCGTTGATATGCCTCCTGGAACAGGCGATGTTCCACTTACGGTATTTCAGTCCCTTCCTGTCGAGGGAATTATAATTGTTACTTCTCCTCAGGAACTTGTTCAGATGATTGTGAAGAAGGCCTACAATATGGCTGGAATGATGGATATTCCTGTTCTTGGCCTGGTTGAGAATTATAGCTATCTATCCTGCCCAGATTGCGGCAAGGAGATTAAGCTATTTGGTGAAAGCCATGTAGATGAGGTTGCAGAGGAGCTTGGTATTGCGCTTCTTGGCAAGCTTCCGCTTGATCCATCCTTTGCAGAAAAGGTGGATGCAGGCAGAGCTTTTGACAATGAACTTCATTTCTTAGATGCTGCAATCCCTGTTCTTGAACAGGTAATGCCAAGAGAATTTGATTAAGGAGGATATTATGGCACAAAATCCAATTGTTACAATTACGATGGAGAATGGCGATGTGATGAAGGCAGAGCTATATCCTGAGATTGCACCAAATACGGTGAACAACTTTATCAGTCTAATTAAGAAGGGTTACTATGATGGAATCATTTTCCATCGTGTCATCCGTGGCTTTATGCTTCAGGGCGGCGATCCAACAGGAACAGGTACAGGTGGCCCTGGATATTCTATTCGTGGAGAATTTTCCAGCAATGGCTTTAAGAATGATCTGAAGCATACTCCTGGTGTGCTTTCTATGGCTCGTACGATGTTCCCAGATTCTGCTGGATCTCAGTTCTTTATTATGCATGAGACATCTCCTCATCTGGATGGCGATTATGCTGGATTCGGTAAGATTATCGAAGGCATGGATGTGGTAAATAAAATCGCAGAGACTGCAACTGATTATTCAGACAGACCTCTTGAAGAGCAGAAGATGAAGACAGTTACCGTTGAGACTTTTGGCGTTGAATATGCTGAGCCAGAGAAATGCTAAAATATTAGTCTTCCTTCCATCGCTTCTTTTGATATAATGTGAATATAGGTTTTTACAATTTTCTTAGAAGAGGAGAGGGCAATATGGTGAATACATTAACGAGTAGTAAGTGGCCAGATGCAGTTAAGCAGATGAAGGAATGCCATCTTAGCACGATTGGTGCGAAGGAACTTGATACTTCTATTTGGAAGGCTGCATTTGATGCCTTGGTAGAAGCTATTTTGGATGAGCGTAAGTTGAATCCAGATTTCTCGACAGAATTAGATGAACTTACCGAAGCATCCGGTAGTAGTTATGATTTTGCAGATGTGCTTGAGGAGTACTTTGATTTCCTCGAGGATCATGAGGACTATGAAGCTGTAATTGCATCTGCGGATAAGATGGTTGAACTCTTCCGTTGGGAGAAGAAGATGCCGTCTGAGTATAAGTTCCGTAAGGGCAATGCCTTAGAGCATCTTGGAAGATTTGATGAAGCTGAGAAGTTCGGTGAAGAATGGCTTGCAGACTATCCGTATGATTTATACGCAGCAGCATCGAATGTCTTCCTCAAGGTAGAACTGCAGAAGCTTGACGAGGCACGTGAGCTTACAGAGAAGTACCTGAGAGATGATCTGGTATGCGATAGTGAGACGGATACCTTCTTTATGGCAGCGTATAGACTCTATGAGATGACCGATGATATTAATGCTAAGCAAAGAGTTGAGAAGAAGCTTGCTGAATATAATGCGATTGTATCTGCAATGAACTAGATATTTATTATAAAGAAGGCTCCATCAGGATAATCCTGATGGAGCCTTTTTCTATAGATTTATTTCAGAAGAGACTGTGCATAATCAAGAGCATCTACGATATTTGTACGGAAATTTTCTTGTCCGAGATATTCGATGAAATGATCCTTCTCCATGACATGCATTGGCTGCTCATTTACATGAGAGAAGATGAGAGTAATATCTTTTCTTCTGGCACGTTCTGCAAGTTCTCGCAGGCTCTTCATGGCAGAAGCATCAATTGCAGGAACAGCACGCATACGAACTATGACAACCTTGGTGAATTTCTTGCTGTCAATCTTAAGAATTTGATCGCAGGCTGCGAAGAACATTGGGCCTGAGATTTCAAATACTCGAATTTCTTTTGGAATCTCGCATAACTTCTCTGCTTCTCCTGGCATAACATCTGGTTCTTCGATATATTTCCAGGAAGAAACCTCAGCAGTTTCTGACATACGTTTCATGAAGAGCATGGCTGCTAGTACTACGCCGATTTCAATTGCGACAACCAGGTCAAAGAAGATGGTAAGTAAGAATGTTGCAAGTAAAACTAAGATATCGGATTTTGGTGCAGTCTTGCATAGGTGTCCAAAGGATTTCCAATCTGCCATATTAGCGGCAACAATTAATAGGACTGCAGCAAGCGTTGTCATTGGAATCAGGGCAGCGAGCGGCATAAGAAGAAGCAGGATAATGGTAAGTGTGATGCAGTGCACGATACCAGCAATTGGAGTACGACCACCATTTCTTACATTGGCTGCTGTTCTTGCGATTGCGCCTGTTGCAGGAATACCACCGAATAGACCAGAGAATATATTACCGAGACCCTGACCGATGAGCTCGGCGTTGGATTTATGCTTATCACCAATCATGCCATCTGATACAACAGCTGAGAGCAGGGATTCAATGCCGGCTAGGATTGCGATGGTGAAGGCTGGCTGCAGCATTTCACGAATTAAGTCCATAGATACAGTTGGTACCTGGAAGGATGGAAAGGATGAAGATAATTCTCCGTAGACAGATCCAATTGTATTAACAGGAAGATTAAAGATAGTAACAATGAGTGTTGTTACAATGATTGCAATAAGTGAGCCTGGAATCTTATTTGTAATCTTCGGCCAAAGCAGCATGATGATAATTGCGAGAAGACCGATTCCTGTTGCCATTAAGTTGATTGTTCCAATATTACTAATATATGCTTCAATCTTAGGCAAGAAGTCAGAAGGAAGGGATTCAATGGAGAGACCAAAGAAATCCTTCAGCTGACCTACAAATAAGGTAACTGCGATTCCACAGGTGAAGCCTGTTGTGATTGTATAAGGAATATACTTTATTAATGTTCCAAAATGACAGATTCCCATGATGATAAGGAAGATACCTGCCAAGATTGTGGCTACGATTAAGCCGTCGGTGCCGTGCTTTGTTACGATGCCATAGATTATGACTACGAAAGCAGCGGTTGGTCCACCAATCTGAACTCTTGAACCTCCGAAGAAGGAGATGAAGAAGCCAGCGATGATGGCTGTATAGAGTCCTTGTTCTGGACTCACGCCGGATGCGATGGCAAGAGCGATGGATAGTGGAAGCGCGATAATTGCGACGATGATGCCGGAAATGATATCCTTGACGAGCTGTTCCTTGGTATAGCCCTTCATGGCGTCAAATAGTTTTGGACTTAATTCATTCATGATTGACTCCTGATTTCTAAAGATTGTGTGTATAAATACACAGTTGTCTATTTTAGGTTAGAAAGCCATGGAATTCAATAGGTAGTGAGAATGCTCTTGAAAAAATACTATCCTTGTGTTAACATTTACTTCGGTTGCGATTCTAGTGACCAATTAGGAGGAAGATATGACAGTATTAAAGACGATTATTACGATATTATTTATTGTTGTGTGCGTTGCACTTACAGTAATCATTTTATTCCAGGAAGGTAAGCAGGCAGGTCTTGGTTCACTTAGCGGTACAGCATCTTCGAATGAGACCTATTGGAGCAAGAATAAGGGACGTTCTAAGGAAGGCATCCTTGTTCGCTTGACTTCAGCACTTGTAGTTGTTTTCTTTGTGCTTGCAGCTGTGCTGAATATTGGAAGCTTTTAAGTGATTTGTATGTTGGGCCATCGCATAGAGCGGTGGCTTTTTTCTTATGTAGAATAGAGGCTATAGAATTAATGAGTAAGAGTAAATTTAAGAGCAAGAGTAAAGTTAAGAGCAAGAAGAGTAGCAAGAATACTAGTAAGAATGCTAGTAAGAATACCGGGAAGAATACTAGTAAGAAGATTAGTAAGAACACTAGCAAGAAGATGACGAGAACGCTAGAGGGAACATATACTGCGCATCCTAAGGGCTTTGGCTTTGTGACAGTGGAAGGTTATGAGGAAGACTTCTTCATTCCTGGGAAATATAGAAATGGGGCATTTCATAATGATGTTGTCGCAATTTCTATTCTCCCGAAAGCTGAGGGGAAGAGAGTAGAGGCAGAGATTGTCGATATTCTTGAACATCAGGTTACGACGGTTGTAGGAAGATTCGAGAAATCTAAGAATTTTGGCTTTGTAGTTCCGGATGATTCGAAGATGGATCGAGATATCTTTATTCCTCAAGGCAAGGATATGCATGCCTTAAAGGATGATAAGGTTGTCTGCCAGATTACATCTTATGGCAAGAAGGATAAGAAGCCAGAGGGAGTGATTGTTGAGATTCTAGGCGATATGAATGCGCCAGGAACAGATATCTTATCTGTGGTGAAAGCGGCAGATATTCCTACAGAATTTCCTGAGAAGGTGCTTAAGCAGGCTGTTCGTGTATCCAAGGATGTAAGTGAAGCGGATATGGAAGGCCGCATGGACCTTCGAGATGTACAGATGGTGACGATTGATGGTGAGGATTCCAAGGATCTCGATGATGCGGTTTCTCTTCAGCGTAAGGGCAGCAAATATATTCTGGGTGTTCACATTGCGGATGTAACGAATTATGTACAGGAGGGGTCTGCGCTTGATGTGGAAGCCCTTAAGAGGGGAACTTCTGTATATCTTGCTGATCGTGTAATTCCTATGCTTCCAGTAGAGCTGTCGAATGGAATATGCTCTCTGAATGAGGGCGTGGATCGACTTGCCTTGTCCTGCATTATGACACTGGATCGAAATGGTCGTCTTGTCGATCATCTGATTACAGAATCTGTGATTCGAGTAGACCGACGTATGACTTATACCTCAGTGAAGAAGATCCTGGTGGACAAGGATAAAGAAGAGAAGAAGAAATACAAGGACTTAGTTCCAATGTTTAAGCTGATGGCCAAGGTTTCAGGCTTAATTCGGGCTAATCGAAAGGAAAGAGGATCGATTGATTTTGATTTCCAGGAGACCAAGGTGATTCTGGATTCAACAGGTAAGCCTGTTGATATCCTGCCGTATGAGATTTCGCTTGCAAATAATATCATCGAAGATTTCATGCTCATGGCAAATGAAACAGTTGCCAAGGATTTCTATGACAGGGGATTACCATTTCTTTATCGAACTCATGCGAAGCCTGATCCAGAGAAGATGGAATCTTTGATGAAGCTGATGGGAGGCTTTGGCGTAACAATGCTTGGTGATGCTTCGGCTATCAAGCCAAAGCAGGTGCAGGAGCTCTTAGATAAGATTTCGGGAACTCAGGAAGAGCCGATGATTACAAGACTTGTACTTCGCTCTATGCAACAGGCCAGATATACAGTGGAGTGCAATGGACATTTTGGCCTAGCTGCGCCGTATTATTGTCATTTCACATCTCCAATTCGTAGATATCCGGATCTACAGATTCATCGCATTATCAAGGAAACTCTGCGAGGCAGAATGGATCATAAGCGGATAGGCCATTATGCTGAGATTCTCCCAGAGGTTGCAACAGAGACATCAAGTCTTGAGCGAAGAGCAGAGGAAGCTGAGAGAAATGTGACGAAGATGAAGAAGGCCGAATATATGGAAGAACACTTGGGAGAGGTCTATACAGGGCATGTCTCTGGCGTGACAGCCTGGGGACTCTATGTGGAACTTCCAAATACGGTAGAAGGTCTTATTCATATCACAGAACTGAATGACGATTATTATGTCTATTCGGAGGAGACCTTTGAATTAATTGGCGAGTCCAAGAACCGACATTACAAGTTGGGTCAGGAAGTGAGGGTTCAGGTAACTGGTGCCGACAGGCATCTTGGTACGGTAGACTTTGTACTGGCAAAGGAGTAAGTGGTGGCTACAACAAGTAGAAAATTAATTGCAAATAATAAAAAGGCAAGACATGACTATTTTTTGGAAGAGACTTATGAGGTGGGAATTAGTCTTGTTGGAACGGAAGTGAAGTCGCTTCGTATGGGCAAGTGCTCAATTAAGGAAGCCTTCGTTCGAATCCAGGATGGAGAGGTCTATATTTACCAGATGCATATATCTCCTTATGAGAAGGGCAATATCTTTAATCGAGACCCGCTTCGCCCACGGAAGCTTCTCATGCATAAGTCAGAGATTCTGAAATTAGAGCAGAAGATCAAGGAGAAGGGATATACTCTTGTTCCGGTGGAGGTCTATCTGAAGGGTAGCCTGGTTAAGATGGAGATTGCACTTGCAAGAGGTAAGAAACTCTATGATAAGCGAGATGATATCGCAAAGAAGGACCAGAGACGCGAAGCGGAGAGGGACTTTAAGATAAGAAATCTTGGCTAAATGGTTGAACTTTGGACTTCTAATTACTATAATAATTGGTGCTTTTATAAGCACTTCATGGGCTAGTAAAGGTTTCGACAGGGATCGTGAAGCTGGTGAAGCGAGTCGTATGGTAATGCGTTAAATGGCCAAATTAAAATTAAACGCTGAAGATAATTTAGCATACGCTGCCTAAGGGCAGCAGTCTGACCCGAAGCACCTACACTTCGGCAATCAGGCTTCAAACTATGTAGGAAACGGCATATTCAAAGCTTTGAGATTATGGACGTATTATGAAGCTACTGATGGTCTTTGGGCGTTTGCTCCCGTGGGCTTGAGGGAATGTTAAATAGCAAACTACACTCGTAGAAGAACAGGGGATTGGTTTTTGGACGCGGGTTCGATTCCCGCCTGGTCCATTTTTAATGAAATCATTGTATTTGTTGGTGAAAGCCTCAGTCGTATATCGACTGGGGCTTTTTTGCATGTCCAAATACAGAAGCAATAACAAAATATGGGATTTCCCTCCACCGGTCCTCCACCATCTAGAAAGCCTGAAAAATCAAGGAATTTCCCTTGCACTATTGGGAATTTAGGAGTAAAATGTAGTTAAAAGTGGAGGAAAGTGGTAGGTAGTGGAATAAAGTGGAGAGGAGGTAGCCGCCATGTTCATGGGTGAATATAGTCATAGCATTGATGCAAAAGGACGACTTATTATCCCAGCAAAATACAGAGAACAGCTTGGTAAGGAATTCGTTGTTACCAAGGGTTTAGACGGCTGCTTGTTTGTATATCCACTGACTGAATGGCATAGCATCGAAGAGAAATTCAGAGAGGTTCCACTAACTACGAAGGATGCTCGTAAGTTCTCGAGATTCTTCTTTGCAGGAGCAGCATCGGTAGAGCTTGATAGCCAGGGCCGTGTCCTTCTTCCACAGGTACTTCGAAGCTTTGCAGAGATTGAGAAGGATGTTGTTCTCGTTGGTGTCTTGAATCGTATTGAGATTTGGGACAAGACGAAGTGGGAGGATTCTTCTTCCTACGATGATATGGATGAGATTGCAGAGCACATGGCTGAGCTTGGACTTAGCATCTAGGACGGAGCTTTACTATGGAATTTAACCATTATTCAGTTCTACTGAAGGAATGTATTGATGAGCTTAGAATTAAGCCGGATGGTATATATGTAGATGGCACTCTTGGCGGTGCGGGACACTCCTCAGAGATAGCGAAGAGGCTGACGACAGGACGACTGATCGGAATCGATCAGGATGAAGATGCAATACGAGCTGCAACGGAGCGACTTGCACCATACAAAGACCGCGTCACGATTGTCCGTAGCAATTACGAGAATATGGTGGAAGAAGTTCATAAGCTTGGGATAGACCATGTGGATGGAATTCTCTTAGACCTTGGCGTATCTTCCTTTCAGCTTGATACACCAGACAGGGGTTTCTCTTATAGAGATGAAGATGCCCTGCTTGATATGAGGATGGATAATCGCAATCCCAAAACTGCGAAGGACATCGTCAACACCTATTCGGAACAGGATTTATATCGCATCATCAGAGATTATGGCGAAGATAGATTTGCTAAGAATATAGCTAAGCACATTGTAGCCGCCAGAGCAGAGGGCGAGATTAGAACTGCAGGACAGCTTAACGATATTATTCGTTCTTCCATTCCGATGAAAGTTCAAGCAACGGGTGGACATCCAGCCAAGAGAACTTATCAGGCAATTCGAATCGAACTGAATCGTGAGCTTGAGGTGCTTGAAGATAACCTGAATTCCTTCATTGATTTATTAAATGACGAAGGCAGAATTTGTATTATTACCTTCCATTCGCTAGAAGACAGAATTGTGAAGGTGAATTTTAAGAAAAATGAAGACCCTTGCACATGCCCGAAGAATTTTCCGGTTTGTGTATGCGGCAATGTATCCAAAGGAAATGTAGTCACAAGGAAGCCAATCCTTCCAACGGAAGAGGAGTTGGCTGCAAACAGTAGATCAAAGAGCGCGAAGCTTCGTGTCTTTGAGAGAAGGATTCCTGTTTGAGTGAGGTAATGCTATGGCAGAGATTAACACTTATTATTTTGAAGAAGGCAGCACAGCGAGAGACATTATTGAGGTAATGCCAAATCGCGAGGAAATCGAGAGAAGACAGAGAGAGAATGCGAAAAGACAACGCAGAGCTGAGGAACGCCATAAGAGATATCTTATGAGAAAGACCAAGGTCTTCACGATTTATCTTATGATGGCTCTTATGCTTTTTACTGGATTCTTAATCGAGTCTCTAACCCTTCAGAATGATATCTCAACCAGCATGAATAATATTGCAAGTCTGGAGAATGATATTTCAGATCTTAAGGCATCAAATAAGGCTACAGAGGCTAGAATTAATACAAATGTGAATCTGTATCTGATTAAGCTGCAGGCTCTTAACAACCTGGGGATGGTCTATGCAAGTGGCGACCAGATAGTGTATTATGATATGGATGATTCTGACTATATGAGTCAGTATGCAGATATTCCGTAAGTTGCTAGGAGTTTAGGCCGTGGCTAGACGTGCTAAGAAAAAGAAACAATATAAGCGTATTTTGAAGAGAATGCAAATCAAGTTGAGCCTTGTTTTTACTGTGATTTGCGTTCTTTTTGTCGTTCTTATACTGCGTCTTATGTATATTGAATATTCCAGCGGCGATAGATATGAGAAGATTGTTCTTGCTCAGATGCAGTACGATTCGACGACGATTCCATATCAGAGAGGAGATATTGTCGATTCGAAGGGAACTGTACTTGCAACAAGTGTTGATGTATACAATGTTATTTTGGACTGCAAGGTATTGAA
This sequence comes from Lachnospiraceae bacterium, assembly GCA_963661945.1. Lineage (GTDB taxonomy): Bacteria > Bacillota > Clostridia > Lachnospirales > Lachnospiraceae > CAVLDP01. Next base: position 50,500 of record CAVLDP010000007.1, on the reverse strand, counting down.
TGCAAATGAAGAACTTATTGATGCAACGATTAATGCTGTGACACTTTGCTTTCCGGAGATCTCTGCAGATACTATTCGTACAGCACTTGTTGAGAAGCCGGATTCTGAATATGTGATTCTTGCCAAGAAGGTATCCTATGAAGAACAGGCGGCTTATACCAACCTGACAGAAGGAGAGGATTCGTCCTATGAGACTGCAGGCATCTGGTTTGAAAAGCAGTATCAGAGGCAGTATCCATATTCAGCACTCGCTGCATCTTTGATTGGATTTGCATCATCGAATAATTACGGACTTATTGGCCTGGAGAATCAATACAATGATACGCTAAATGGAGTGAATGGTCGTTCTTATGGTTATGTGAATTCCGATAGTGATTTAGAGAAGACGGTCATTGAACCAACCAATGGTGACACCCTGGTAACAACAATTGATGTGAATATTCAAACAATTGTGGAAGAAGCAATCTATAAATGGAATGCTGAATTTACAGGAGAAGATGGGACGAGAGGATCTCTTAATACTGCGGCTCTTGTTATGAATCCGAATAATGGCGAGATTCTTGCTATGGCGACATATCCATCATTTGATTTGAATAATCCAAGGGATTTATCTGCTTATTTTACAGAAGAGCAGTTAGAAGGACTAGATGATGATCAACAGATGGACCTTCTCAATGAGCTTTGGCAGAATTACTGCGTGACGCATACTTATGAGCCGGGTTCTACATTCAAGCCATTTACGGTAGCGACAGGTCTTGAGACAGGAACTCTTTCTGGAGATGAGACTTATGTGTGCGATGGTGGTGAGAATATTTCTGGATATACGATTCACTGTGTAAGCAGGAGTGGACATGGTATAGAGACGGTTGCGGATTCGCTTGCGGACTCCTGCAATGATGCTTTGATGCAGATGTCCTATTCCATTGGTGCGAAGCATTTTGCTTCCTTCCAGTCGCTTTTTGGCTTTGGCCAGAAGACTGGAATTGATCTTCCGGGAGAAGCAAATACTTCTACCCTTATCTACGACGAGGAGGCACTTGAGAGCACGGTAAATATCGCAACAAACTCCTTTGGACAGAACTTTAATACGACGATGATTCAGCTTGCTACAGCTTTTTCGTCTCTTATTAATGGCGGTAAGATGTATGTGCCACATGTTGTTTCTGAGATTAAGGATAGTTCTGGAAATGTTGTAGAAGAGATTTCACCAGTGGTTCTTAAGGAGACAGTTTCTCAGGATGTATCTGATCAGATGCGAACCTATCTTCTGAATGTTGTAGCAAATGGAACAGGTGCAACGGCATCGGTTGAGGGCTATAATATTGGCGGTAAGACAGGTACGGCCCAGAAGACGCACCCATCCAATGGTACCTATCTGGTATCTTTTATTGGATTTGCCCCATATGACAATCCACAAGTGGTAGTATATGTAATTGTGGATGAGCCAAATACCGCAGATCAGGCACATTCTTCTTATGCACAGTCGATTGTTCATAGTATTATGGAGCAGCTTCTTCCATATATGAATATAAAGACAGCAGAGGAAGAGGAAGACGCTATCTCAGATTTGGAGAATTTACTTGGAACAGTAGTCACATCAACTTCTGCAGATACTTCATCTGGAGAAGTAAAGGATGAAGTAGTAGAAACTGATGAAGCAGTAGAAACAGATGAAGTAGTAGAAGCGGACGAAGAAGGAGGAGAATAAGATGAACGTAGCAGATTATACAGCTTTTTTTGCATCATTTATTCTGACAACTTGTTTTGGGCCTATAGTGATTCGGCTTTTGCGGAGTCTTAAGGCAGGACAGACAGAGAGAGAGGAATTAGAATCTCATCAGAAGAAGATGGGTACACCGACGATGGGAGGACTTATGTTTCTTCTGTCCCTTCTTGTGATTGGATTATTTCTTGGACCAAGACATCCGGATATTTATCCAATCCTCTTTGTTACACTTGGCTTTGCCCTTATTGGATTCTTAGATGATTTCCTGAAGGTTGTTCTTAGAAGATCAGACGGCCTCCTGGCTTGGCAGAAGATGGGATTGCAGCTTGTAGTATCCACAATTTTCCTTATCTATCTGCTTAAGACTAGTGACTCTATTACTTCGATGATTGTGCCATTTTCACACGGAGCGAGTGTGAGTGTTGGTTACTTTGGAATTCTTCTCTATTATTTTGCAATCCTTGGCACGGTAAATGGAGTGAACTTTACAGACGGACTCGATGGACTTTCGAGCTGTGTGACTTGCGTGGTTACTGTTTTCTTTACGATTGCGTCCATGTATCTTGATGTGGATATTCAGGTGATTACTCTTGCCATTCTTGGCGGACTTCTTTCCTTCCTGTTATTTAACTGTTATCCAGCCAAGATTTTCATGGGAGATACTGGTTCTCTGGCTTTGGGCGGATTTGTAGCATCGACAGCTTATGTGCTTAAGATGCCACTTTTTATTCTGATTGTTGGCCTTATCTATTTGATTGAGGTATTATCAGTGATTCTTCAGGTTGGCTATTTTAAGCTGACTCATGGTAAGAGAATCTTCCGTATGGCTCCGATTCATCACCATTTTGAACTTGGTGGATGGTCAGAGATTAAGGTTGTTTGTGTATTCTCCATCGTCACCTTACTTCTATGTATGGTGGGATGGATTGGACTGATTTGGTAGAGGTTATTATGGCAGAAAAATATTTTGTGGTTGGTGCAGGAAAGTCTGGAATTGCGGCTTGTCAGCTTATCGTGCGACTTGGTGCTAAGGCTGTTCTTTATGATGGCAATGATACATTTGATCGGGATTCCTTCTATGCGGAGCATGAAGAATTATCAGATGTAGAGCTTTATCTGGGACAGCTAACAGAGGATATGCTTTTCGGTGTGGATGTTGTTGTTTTAAGCCCTGGCGTTCCTACAGATTTGCCATGGGTGGATCTGATTCGTGACATGAATATTCCGATTTGGGGTGAGATAGAGCTTGCTTATCGCCTGGGAAAGGGATCGGTCTGTGCAATCACTGGTACAAATGGCAAGACAACGACGACAGCACTGACGGGTCAGATTATGGCTACTCATTTTGCGTCAACCTTTGTTGTTGGTAATATCGGTATTCCTTATACGTGCGTTTCGGATCAGACAGAGGATGATTCCGTTGTTGTTGCTGAGATTTCATCCTTTATGCTTGAGACGATTGAGGAGTTTCATCCGAAGGCGTCAGCAATTCTTAATATCACACCAGATCATCTAAACCGTCATCATACCATGGAGAATTACATCGCCGCCAAGGAAGCGATTACCTTAAACCAGACAGAAGATGATGTCTGTGTCTTGAATTATGAAGATCCAATTCTTCGTGAATTTGGTAAGACCTGTAGGCCTAAGACCATTTATTTCTCAAGTGCGAGAGTTCTAGAGGAAGGTCTCTATTACAAGGATTCTCACATTTATTGGGCTAGAAATGGTAAGACAGAAGATATCATTGATGTGACTAAGATGAACATCTTAGGACTTCACAATTATGAGAATGCTATGGCTGCAATTGCAATGGCGGATGCATTCTCGGTTCCTATGAAGGAGATTAGACAGGCCTTAAGAGAATTTCAGGCTGTGGAACATCGTATTGAGTATGTCTGTGAGAAGGCAGGGGTTCGTTTCTACAATGATTCCAAAGGAACAAATCCAGATGCTGCGATTAAGGGAATACAGGCTATGGATCGAAAGACCTATCTGATTGGTGGTGGATATGATAAGCAGTCTACCTATGATGATTGGATTGAGTCCTTCGATGGCAAGGTGAAGAAGCTTGTATTAATTGGACAGACTAGGGAGAAGATTGCAGAGTGCTGTAAGATGCATCATTTCGAGGATTTTATATTTGCGGATACGTTAGAGGAAGCAATTGATATCTGTTATCGAGATGCAGTATCTGGAGAGGCAGTACTTCTATCCCCTGCTTGTGCAAGCTGGGGAATGTTTGCAAACTATGAAGAGCGCGGACGAATCTTTAAGGAATATGTTAGAGGGTTAGATGAGTAAGCAAGTAGAGAATACGCAAAAAAAAGTTAAATATTTTGATTATCCTTTGCTTTTTATTGTGATTGCATTACTTTGCTTTGGCTTCATTATGCTCTATAGCACCTCGGCTTATACAGCTACACTTAAGCTGAATGATGGGGCATATTACGTGAAGAAGCAGATTGCAGCCTGCTTAATTGGCTGGTTTTTTGCTTTCTGCATTATGAAGGTTGATTATAAATTCCTGAAAATTTTTGCAGGACCTGCTGTTCTGGTTTCTATGATACTTTGTGTGACGGTATTGTTTGCTGGAGTATCACTGAATAATTCTTCCAGATGGCTTTATATTGGTCCAATCTCGATTCAACCGTCTGAGATTGCCAAGGTTTCTGTGATTCTCTATCTTGCTACAGTGATCTCCAATAAGCCTAATTACATGAGGGATTTCTCGAATGTTATGAAATCGCTGGCAATTCTTATTCCTCTGCTTGGTGTAGTTACTTATACGAACCTAAGTACAGGTCTTATTATTGCTGGCATTGCATTTGTGATGATCTTTGTTGCAAATCCTTCCTATCTCAAATTTTTGTATCTTATTCTCATTCTCGCGGCCGGAGCGGCTGTCTTTGTTCTTATGGCCAGTTATCGAATGACGAGATTTAAGATCTGGCTTCATCCGGAAGACTTTGATGAGGGATATCAGACGCTGCAGGGCTTATATGCGATTGGATCGGGCGGTTTATTTGGAAAGGGGCTCGGAGAATCCACACAGAAGTTATTTGTTCCGGAAGCGAATAATGATATGATTTTTTCCATCATCTGCGAAGAAATGGGTCTTTTTGGCGCAATTTGTTTATTAATTATGTATCTGGTTTTGATTTGGCGTTTCCTCTATATAGCGAATCACGCAAGAGATTTGTTCGGTTCATTTCTTGTGATTGGAATTATGACTCATATTGCACTTCAGGTAATCCTAAATGTTGCCGTTGTTACGAATACCATTCCAAACACCGGAATTACGCTTCCTTTTGTCAGCTATGGAGGTTCGTCTATGGTAATTCTGATGGTTGAAATGGGAATAGCTCTTGCGGTATCCAAAGGAATGGGTTTTGAAGCATGACAAAAGAATTACGTGCAAAAAAGAGAAAAAGACGAAAAAACAAGCTTCGATTTTATCGATATAATATCCTACTCGCACTAATTATTTTTATCATTATTGCAGGGGTTCTTATTTATACTTTCTGTAATGTAAATAATGTGGATGTAGAGGGCAATACTATTTTGTCGGCAGATGAGATTGAAGAGTATGTGTTAAATGATAAGTATTCAAAGAATGCTGTCTACTGCTTCCTCAAGGCAAAGGTTCATCCAACGCGGGATATTCCTTTTGTTCAGTCCTATGATGTGCGCCTCAAGGATAGAAATTCTATCGTGATTGAGGTGGAAGAGGAGACCATGCTTGGTTATGTGGCAGAATCGGACGGATCATTTGCCTACTTCGATGATGAGGGTCAGGTGGTTGAGATTAGTTCCATCCAGGTAGATGGCGTGATGCCCTTGCAGGGTGTTGTAACGGAGGATGCCAAGGTTGGAGAGGTCCTTCCGCTTGAATCGAAGCAGCTTGATCTTATTCTGTCTCTTACGAAGAATCTGAAGAAATATGATTTGTATGCAGATGGAATTGCATTTAATGATTCTGGAGATCTGTATATCCTAATAGACACTGTCTTGATTAATTTCGGAGACGGAGATGAGATTGCATCCAAGGTGATGCGTCTGCCCCATATATTGCCTTCCCTTAGTGGAATGGCCGGAATACTACATCTAGAGAATTTTTCTCTGGATAATACAGATATTGTATTTGAAAAGACAAATTAGAGGTGTGGATTATTTACCAAAGTTTTGAAAAACTGGTTGATAATTGCCCTGAAAAACTATATTATATTCTATATGGTTATGAGAATATGCGAGATAGTATCATCGCTTGTTAGTTAGAAGGAGGAAGAGACCTTGCTTGAGATAATGAATAACGAGGCGGATTCCAGTGCGAAGATTATAGTTATTGGAGTTGGTGGCGCTGGTAATAATGCTGTTAATAGAATGATTGATGAGAATATTGGCGGCGTTGAATTTATCGGCATTAATACAGATAAGCAGGCACTTACATTATGCAAGGCACCTACACTGATTCAGATTGGAGAGAAGCTGACCAAGGGACTTGGTGCAGGCGCGAATCCTGAAATCGGTCAGGCTGCTGCAGAGGAGAGCTCTGAGGATATTTCATCTGCAGTGAAGGGCGCAGATATGGTATTTGTTACCTGTGGAATGGGTGGCGGTACTGGAACTGGTGCAGCACCTGTAGTTGCTAAGATTGCTCGCGAGCAGGGTATCCTTACAGTTGGCGTTGTTACGAAGCCTTTCAAGTTCGAAGCTAAGACCCGTATGATGAATGCAGTTTCAGGTATTGAGAGACTGAAGGAATCTGTTGATACTCTTATTGTCATCCCAAATGACAAGCTTCTTGAGATTGTTGATCGTCGTACTTCTATGCCAGATGCACTTAAGAAGGCAGATGAGGTATTACAGCAGGCAGTTCAGGGTATTACTGATTTGATTAATCTGCCAGCACTGATCAATCTGGATTTTGCAGATGTTCAGACTGTTATGAAGGATAAGGGCATGGCTCATATCGGAATTGGTTCTGCCAAGGGCGATGAGAAGGCAATTGAGGCTGTGAAGATTGCTGTTGCCAGTCCACTTCTTGAGACAACGATTGATGGCGCTACTCATGTAATTATTAATATTTCTGGTGATATTTCTCTTACAGATGCTAGCGATGCTGCAAGCTATGTACAGGATTTAGCTGGTGCAGATGCTAATATCATCTTCGGTGCCAAGTATGATGATACTATGACAGATGAAGTTGCGATTACGGTAATTGCAACAGGCCTAGAAGAGGGTGCTGCAGTGAAACAGAGGGGAGCTTTCCCGAACATGCAGTATGCTTCCACATCTACTCCAAGACCTACGTCTTCCGCTTCAGCAATGCCAAGACCTGCAGCTACTACGACACCTTCTTATCAGGTACCACCAAGACCTACGGTACCTACACAGACTGCCGCGTCAGCTGCTCCTACTATGGGGATTCAGAAGCCACAGCAGCCTACCAGTCAGCCTCAGGATATTAAGATTCCAGATTTCCTGAAGACGACACGTAAGTAAGCATTGATTCATTCCACTAGTCCAGTTGGACTAGTGGTTTTTTTATGCCTTGGTCTAGGTTTGGATGAGGAAAAGTGGTACAATATCTATGCCTTTTGGGCGATAGATTTTATCAAATGTTGGAGGATAAAATATGACAGTAAATGAAAGAATAGATGCACTTCGTGCTGAGATGAAGAAGAGAGCAATTGATTTTTATCTGATTCCTATGTCAGATTTTCATGGCTCTGAATATGTGGGTGATTATTTTAAGGGAGTAGAATTCATTTCTGGATTTACAGGAACCAATGCGACCGTTGTGATTTCAATGGAAGAAGCAGGTCTCTGGACAGATGGCCGTTATTTTATTCAGGCTAAGAGAGAGCTGAAGGATACCTATGTGAAGCTATTTGAGATGGGAGAGGAAGGCGTTCCTACCGTAGAGGAATATCTTGAAGATAAGATGATAGATGGTGGATGTCTGGGCTTTGATGGTCGTCTCTTCTCCAAAAAGGCTTGTGAGAAATATGCCTCTATCCTGGACAAGAAGTCAGGACATTTTGCAGTAGAGGAAGACTTACTTGATTTGTTCTGGTCTGATAGACCATCTCTTCCGAAGAAGCCGATTTGGATTTTGGAAGATCAGTATGCTGGAAGAAGTGTAGAAGATAAGATTGCCTGGCTTAGAGGTCAGATGGTAGAGAAGGGCGCGAAGGCTCACCTTCTTACTTCACTGTATGATATTGCCTGGCTTCTAAATCTTCGCGGTGATGATATTGCTTGTGTGCCAGTATTCCTATCCTATGTATTTCTGACAGAGAAGGAAGCAATCCTCTATGTAGATGCTGCTTCACTATCAGATGATGTTCGCGCTTATCTTGCTGAGGCATCCATTCAGGTGAGAGATTATAATGCAATCTATGAGGATTTGCCGTGCATTACAGTGGACTCTGTTCTTATTGATGATGAGATTGTGAATTATAAGATGACGCATTTACTGCCATCAGGTGTAAGACTTATAGTAGATGCAAATCCGACAGAACTTGAGAAGTCAGTGAAGAATGCCGTTGAAATCGAGAATACCAAGCTTGCACATATTAGAGATGGCGTTGCAGTTTGTAAATTTATCTATTATCTCAAGAAGAATATTGGTACTCTTCCTATGGATGAGCTATCTGCATCGGAGGTCTTACTTAACTTCCGTAAGGAACAGGAACATTTCCTGGATGTATCCTTTGATACGATTGCAGCCTACGGACCAAATGCTGCGATGATGCATTATGAAGCAACCCCTGAGAAGTATTCGCCTCTTCTTGAAGAAGGCTTTCTTCTGGTAGATTCCGGCGGACATTATCTCGAGGGTACAACCGATATCACAAGAACCATTGTACTTGGACCAATTAGTGATCTTATGAGAGAGTACTTTACAGTTACACTTAGATCAAACCTACGTCTTGCTGCTGCTCATTTTCCAGAGGGTGCTACTGGACAGAATCTGGATGTTCTTGCCAGAGGACCGGTTTGGGATATGGGCCTTGATTATCGCTGCGGAACAGGACATGGTGTTGGTCATATTCTTAATGTTCATGAAGGACCAAATTCCTTCCGTTGGCGTATGACTGACCGTATGAGAGTATGGCCACTGAAGCCTGGAATGATTACGACGGATGAACCAGGCCTCTATATTGAGGACCAGTTTGGAATTCGCCATGAGAATGAGCTTCTCACCGTAGAGGCAGAGAAGACGGAGTATGGACAGTTTTATAAGTTTGAGCCACTTACATTTGTTCCATTTGATTTAGATGCAGTTGATGTGTCTATGCTGACCTATCTTGAGAAGCAGACACTGAATGAATATCATCACGCTGTCTATGAGAAGATCTCACCATATCTTGATGAGGATGAGAAGGCATGGCTTCGTGATGCAACAAGAGCTATCTAAGAATAGGATTTTTTGAGTTTCATGAATAAATTATTACTGATTGATGGACATAGTATTCTGAATCGAGCCTACTATGGACTGCCCGATTTGACTAATTCTAAGGGCCAGCATACAAATGGTGTCTATGGTTTCCTGAATATGATGCTTCGTTTTATAGATACAGAGAAGCCGACGCATTTTGCTGTTGCGTTTGATGTACATGAGCCTACCTTTCGACATAGGATGTTTGATGCGTACAAGGGCACGAGAAAGCCAATGGATCCGGAGCTTAGAGAACAGGTGCCATATATTCAGGATATGCTTAGAGCAATGAAGGTCCCTGTAATTACCAAGGCAGGATTTGAGGCAGATGATATCCTTGGCACCCTGTCAAAGTCGGCAGAAGAGCAGGGATTTGACGTGACAATTATCTCTGGAGATAGAGATTTGCTCCAGCTTGCATCGGACCATATTAAGATTAGTATCCCTAAGACCAAGAAGACGGGAACAGAGATTGAGGAATATTTTGCAGCAGATGTCTTAGAGCAGAAGGGTGTTACTCCTATCGAGTTTATCGATGTGAAGGCCTTGATGGGAGATACGGCAGATAATATTCCTGGAGTTCCTGGTATCGGTGAGAAGACGGCCACAAGTATTATTAAGACTTATCACACGGTGGAGGAAGCCTATCTTCATGTGGATGAGCTCAAGCCACCGAAGGCTTCAAAGAATCTTAAGGAATTCTATGATCAGGCCATGCTTAGTAAGGACTTAGCACGAATTGAAATTCATGCGGATATTGAATTTTCCCTTGATGAGGCTTTACTTGGCAATCTCTTTACGGAGGAGGCTTATCGACTCTGCAAATCCTTTGAATTTAAGAACCTTCTTCCTCGTTTTGAAGGGGTAGAGCATACTTCATCCAATCAGGAGCTGGAGGATAAGTTTCATCTTGTAGAAGAGGTAGAGCGGCTTCATGATTATGTGGAGAATTTAACAAATGAGGCTGGATTTACCATTTATATGATAAATCAGGAAGAAAAGGGCTTTGATCCAGATGAGGATGGACAGCTGCAGCTTTCATTTACGGAAGAGGAAGAGCCATATAGAATTCTGGGACTTTCAATTTCAAGTGGAGAGGATGCAATTTATGTTCCTGCATCGGATCATATCTCTGGCCAGATGTTAGTTGATACGATTCAAGATTTGATCGATCGAGGACTACCTCTTGCTACAAGGGATTTGAAGGCAGTGCTACCAAAGCTTAATATTCCTATGGTGAAGCTTGTAGATCCGCATCTTCGCAAGGATGGCTATACCTATCCTTCTGTTTTTGATTGCTCCGTAGCATCATACCTACTCAATCCACTTCTTGGTCAATATGAGACTTCTTATCTTGCTTCGGAAGAGCTTGAGATGATGGTTCCATCCTTCTCTGATTTCTTCGGCAAGGCAAGTCTTCTTGATGCCACAGAGGATAAGGACAAATTCTCTAAATATGCCTGCTTCGATGCCTATGTTGCAGCTAAGTCTGCTCCTATTCTTCGCACGAAGCTTCAGGAGAATGATATGCTTCCTCTCTACGTTGAGGTGGAGCTTCCTCTGATTCATACCTTGTCGGATATGGAGCAGGCTGGAATGGCTATGGATGGTAAGGCTCTTCTTGAATATGGTAGAACCTTGTCGGAGCGAATTTCGGAGCTTGAAAATGAGATTTATGAGGCGGCAGGCGAGGAATTTAATATTAATTCGCCGAAACAGCTTGGGGTGATTCTCTTTGAGAAGCTTGAACTTCCTGGTGCCAAGAAGACAAAGACAGGCTATTCCACTTCTGCGGATGTTCTCGATAAGCTGTCAGCGGATTATCCAATTGTTGATTCCATTCTCCAGTATCGACAGCTTACGAAGCTGAAATCCACCTATGCAGATGGATTGAATCAGTGTCTGTCCAAGGATGGAAGAGTTCATTCTACCTTCCAGCAGACGGTTACTGCAACGGGGCGTATCAGCTCAACAGATCCAAACCTTCAGAATATTCCTATTCGTATGGAACTTGGTAAGCAGATTCGAAAGGTATTCTTTTCCGAGGAGGGCGCTACATTTTTAGATGCGGATTATTCCCAGATTGAACTTCGCGTGCTTGCTCATTTATCTCAGGATGAGAATCTGATTGAGGCATATAGAAGGGGACAGGATATTCATAGGGCAACAGCATCTCTTGTATTTCATGTTCCATTTGAGGAAGTTACTGAATTACAGCGACGTAATGCCAAGGCGGTTAACTTTGGAATCGTATATGGTATATCATCCTTTGGACTAAGCCAGGATCTTAATATCTCCAAGGCTGAGGCTAAGGAGTACATTGATAATTATTTCCTCGCTTATCCGAAATTGCAGGAATATATAGAGGGCTTGGTAGAAGATGCCAAGCAGTCAGGAGTGGCCAAGACCTTATTTGGCAGGATTCGTCCGATTCCAGAATTGTCTTCAAGCAACTTCATGCAGAGATCCTTTGGAGAGAGAGTTGCCATGAATGCACCGATTCAGGGAACGGCGGCAGATATCATCAAGATTGCGATGGTTGGTCTCCACGATCGAATGAAGGCTGAAGGATTAGAATCAAGACTTGTGCTCCAGGTTCATGATGAATTACTAGTAGAAGCCAAGGATTCGGAGCTTGAGATGGTACAGAGGTTAATGGAAGAAGAGATGATGGGAGCAGCGAAGCTACTAGTTCCACTCGAGATTGATATGCACGCTGGCCATACCTGGTACGATGCCAAATAAAGAAAAGAAAATGGTACAAAACAACTAGAAATGGTATAATAGGTAGGACTATAACAACTAGATATGGAGTCTATATGATTTTTCTTGGCATAACAGGTGGCGTTGGCGCTGGCAAATCACTGATATTATCCTATTTAGAAGAACATTATCAGGCGAAGATTCTTCTTGCAGATGAGCTTGCCAAGGATCTGCTTCTGCCTGGAACCTCTTGCAATGAGGCAATTCGGGAAGCTTTTGCAGAAGATATGGTCTTCCATGCGGATGGGTCAGTAGATAGAGAAGCTATGGCAAGACTTCTTTTCTCGGATGATGAGAAGAGATATCTTATGAATTCCATTGTGCATCCTGCAGTGAAGGAGGAAGTCCTTCGACAGGTCTCTGAGGCGAGAGATGCGGGAGAGATTTCGATTCTTGTACTTGAGGCGGCACTTCTGATTGAGGAGAATTACACGCAGTATTTGGATTCTCTTGTCTATATATATTGTCCTGAGACTAAGAGACGGGATAGACTTAAGGAAACACGTGGATATTCCGATTCGAAGATTACGGATATTTTTAATAGTCAGCTTAGTGATGAAGAGTTTCGTAGGGCTGCTGATTATGTGATTGACAATAGTAAGACAAAGGAAGAGGCCTACGCTTCAGTAGATCGGATGATGGATTGGTTACTAGAGGGTAAGAAGGAGAAGTAGCAAGTGACAGGAACGGTAGAAGAGAGATTATCGGATGATTATGTATTCGGACTTGATATAGGTACTCGAAATGTAGTCGGTACCGTCGGACGTCTGACAGAAGATGGTTTTTATGTAGTGGCTCAGTGTAGTATGGAGCATGAGACCAGAGCTATGTTGGATGGACAGATTCATGATATCGGACGAGTTGCCAAGGTTTGTCAGGCAGTAAAGGAGAATCTTGAAGCGCAGATTGAATGCACCTTGACAGATGTATGTATCGCTGCGGCTGGTCGTGTGCTTCGTACAATTACAACCAGAATTTCTTATCAGTATGAGGAAGAGACTGTCGTTACGGGCGAAGACCTACATACACTTGATCTTATGGGAATTGATAAGGCTCAGAATATTCTAAAGGAGAATGGTGACGAGAAATACAAGTTCTACTGTGTAGGATATTCTGTCATGAAGTATTACCTGAATGATGAGATATTTACGAGCTTAGAGGGACATAAGGCAAATGAAATCGCAGAAGATATTATTGTTACCTTCTTGCCAGAGGATGTTGTGGATGGCCTATATACTGCGGTAGAGAGAGCTGGACTTCAGGTTGCAAATCTGACGCTGGAGCCTATTGCTGCAATCAATGTAGCAATTCCGGAGAGTTTCCGCATGCTGAATATTGCGCTTGTGGATGTGGGCGCAGGTACCTCAGATATTTGTATCACCAGGGATGGAAGTATTGTTGCCTATGGCATGATTCCATATGCCGGTGATGAGCTTACTGAGGTGATTGTACAGCAGTATCTTGTCGACTTTGCCATGGCTGAGAAGATCAAGAAGGATTCCACGATGATGGATGAGATTACCTATGAGGATATCATGGGGCTGACTCATACAGTAACTGCGGATGAGATTCTAAAGCTTACAGAACCAGTTCGTGCAAAGATTACGACTGCAGTTGCAGAGAAGATCAAGGAATTAAATGGCGATAAATCCGTAAGCGCTGCATTTATTGTTGGCGGTGGCGGTAAGATTGGCGGATTTACCGAGATGCTTGCAGATAAGCTGGATATTGTAAAGGAACGTGTAGCTCTTCGTGGCGAAGAGGTGATGAAGGATATCATCTTTGAGCAGGAAGATATTAAGAAGGATCCACTACTTGTTACTCCAATTGGTATCTGCCTGAATTATTACGAGCAGAAGAATAACTTCATTATGATTCATTTCAATGGAGAGATGATGAAGCTCTATGACAATGGACATCTTACGATTGTGGATGCCGCTCTGCAGGCTGGTCTTGCGACAGAGGAACTCTTCCCTAAGAGAGGACGGGAGATTCATTTCACAGTAAATGGTGTAAGCCGTATGGTTCGAGGTGAAGAGGGCGAATCTGCAGTAGTTCTTATGAACGATGAAGCAGTAGGCATGAATACACGGCTTGAGCCTAATTCCTATATTGAGGTTCGTTCTTCAACAACTGGTCATGAAGCAAGATGTACGATTTCTGATCTGGAGGAATTTGATAGCGACAAGGTGACCTTCTATGTGAACGACAAGATGGTAGTTTGTCCGAAGTTCGTCGAAGTCAATGGTAGTATGGAGCCTGGTAGCTATGAGATAAGTGAAGGGGATTCTATCGAAACCAGAAATTATTATACCCTGGGTCAGCTGATTACCTTTATGGATGTTGCAATCGACCCATCAGAAGGACTCTTTGTAAATAATAGAGAAGCCACGATGGATACACTTGTCTATGAGAACTTCAGTATTGAGTGGAAGACACTAGATGCTCCTATTTCTACGGATTCTTCGAGTGCAACTCAGATTTGGAATGAGATGAAGAGTCATGGTGCTTCTATCAGGGCTAAGAGAGAGAATGAGGCTGATGGAGAGACGGAAGATAAGACAGGTAAGCCTTCTATTGAGACAGGGATTGATCTTGAAGTTACGGTCAATGGAGATGATGTGAGAATCTCTGGCAAGGAAAATTATATCTTCGTTGATGTCTTTAATTATATTGATTTCAATCCAAATGAAGGAAATGGAAGAGCCATTGTTATTAAGCAGAATGGTCAGCCTTGTGGATATTCTACGCCAATCTCAACGGGTGATGTATTAGAGATTTATTGGCAGGATTAAGATGGAATTATTTAGTGTTGCAAGCGGAAGCAGTGGCAACTGTATCTGTGTCGGATCAGACAGTCATCATATTATGATTGATGCAGGAATCTCCGGCAAACGAATTGAAGATGGAATGAATTCCTATGATTTATCGACAAAGGATATGGAAGGAATTCTGATTACGCATGAGCATAGCGATCATATAAGTGGACTTGGTGTAATATCCAGAAGATATGGATTACCTATATATGCTACGCAGGGAACTTTGCAGGCGATTCAGCAGAATAAGTCTCTAGGCCAGATAGATCCGGGACTTTTTGTTGAGATTGAAGCAGAGAAGGATTTTCAGATTGGAGACCTTACCATTCATCCGATTTCTGTATCTCATGATGCTGCAGATCCTGTGGCATATCGTGTGAATTCTTCCGACAAATCAGTCGCAGTTCTTACAGATCTTGGTTGTTTTGATTCACATATTATTGAATCCATGCAGAATCTGGATGCCATATTGCTAGAAGCAAATCATGATGTGAATATGCTGCAGGTGGGAGGGTATCCTTATCAACTGAAGATGCGAATCTTAGGAGAGCGTGGTCATCTTAGCAATGAACTATCTGGCCAGCTCCTCTGTGAACTCTTGCATGATAATATGAAATATGTCCTGCTTGGCCATCTCAGTAATGAGAATAATTTCCCTGATTTGGCACTTAAGGCGGTGAAGATGGAAGTAACGCTTGGGGATAATCCCTACAAGGCTTCTGATTTTCAGATAGAGGTAGCGAGTCGTAGTAATATATCCGAGAGGATTATAGTATAGAAGGAGATAAGCATGAGTAACACAAATCAAGGAAAGACAATTATTACAGTAGTAGGAAGGGATACAGTAGGTATTATTGCAAAAGTGTGTACCTATCTTGCAGACAATGATATTAATATTCTGGATATCTCGCAGACAATTGTGGATGGTTTCTTCAATATGATGATGATTGTTGATATCAGTAAGAGCACGAAGGCATTTGGAGATCATCAGCAGGAACTTGCTTCTCTTGGCGAAGAGATCGGCGTTGAGATTAAGGCGCAGAAGGAAGAAATCTTCAACAAGATGCATAGATTATAAGGAGATATCATGGTTAGTTTTAATGAGGTAAATGAAACCAACAGGATGGTTTCGGAGCAGACACTTGATGTTCGAACAATTACAATTGGTATTAGCCTGTTAGAGTGTATTGATTCGGATCTTGATCGATTGAACCAAAAGGTATATGACAGAATTACTACAGTTGCCAAGGATTTATCCAAGGTGGCAGATGAGATTCAGGCAGATTATGGTATTCCGATTGTGAATAAGCGTATCTCCGTTACTCCTATTGCATTAGTTGGTGGAGCTGCATGTAAGTGCCCTGAGGATTTTGTTACATTAGCGCATACTATGGACCGTGCAGCAGAAGCTGTTGGGGCCAATTTGATTGGCGGATATTCTGCTCTTGTATCCAAGGGCATGACAAGAGCGGATGAGATGCTGATTCGTTCAATCCCTAAGGCACTTGTATCTACAGAGAGGGTTTGTTCTTCTGTGAATCTTGCATCAACTAAGACCGGTATCAATATGGATGCGGTTCGTCTGATGGGAGAGATTCTTCTTCAGGTGGCAGAGGCTTCCAAGGACAGGGATTCTGTAGATTGCATGAAGCTTGTAGTATTTTGCAATGCTCCAGATGATAATCCATTTATGGCGGGAGCCTTCCACGGCGTTACGGAGGCAGATGCGATTATTAATGTTGGTGTGTCTGGCCCAGGAGTTGTAAAGACTGCTCTTGAATCAGTTCGCGGTGAGAGCTTTGAGGTGCTCTGCGAGACAATCAAGAAGACAGCCTTCAAGGTAACCCGTGTAGGTCAGCTTGTAGCAAAGGAAGCATCAAGGCGCCTTGGAATCCCATTTGGCATTATTGATTTGTCCCTTGCACCAACTCCAGCTGTTGGAGATTCTGTGGCTGATATCCTATGCGAGATTGGTCTGGAATATGCTGGTGCACCTGGTACAACAGCTGCTCTTGCTATGCTGAATGATCAAGTGAAGAAGGGCGGCGTTATGGCTTCTTCCTATGTAGGCGGTCTATCTGGTGCCTTCATTCCGGTTTCAGAGGATCAGGGAATGATCCATTCCGTTGAGGCGGGTGCGATTACTCTTGAGAAGCTTGAAGCCATGACTTGTGTTTGCTCTGTTGGTCTTGATATGATTGCAATCCCTGGAGATACACCAGCAACTACCATTTCAGGTATGATTGCGGATGAGATGGCACTTGGTATGGTGAATCAGAAGACAACCGCTTGCCGTTTGATTCCTGTAATTGGTAAGGGTGTAGGAGAGAGCGTAGAATTTGGTGGCTTATTTGGCTATGCACCGATTATGCCAGTCAACAAGTACTCTTGCGCCGATTTCATTAATCGTGAAGGTAGGATTCCTGCACCAATTCATAGCTTCAAGAATTAATGCTTCACGTGTATCATGTGATATGACTTAGATTGGACGAATGTATATGACAGAATTAATGGCATTAAACTGCATATTGATTGCTGGAATTGTCGCACTCGTAATACTGGCAACTTATATTGGGGAACATATGTCTACGAGGGAGCAGTTCCTCTTTCTGATGGTGATTCTTT
Organism: Lachnospiraceae bacterium; assembly: GCA_963661945.1. Taxonomy (GTDB): domain Bacteria; phylum Bacillota; class Clostridia; order Lachnospirales; family Lachnospiraceae; genus CAVLDP01. Next base: position 33,123 of record CAVLDP010000007.1, on the reverse strand, counting down.
TTGTTATTACTATCCAGCTTGGTAATTTGCTTGAGTATAATTCCAGGTCTCTAGATGCGGCTATGCTTTCCAGATGTATATCCTGCGTTGGGGCTTGTTATGCGGAGTGGCTGCTGCTTCTTTTTGTGATTCGCTTTCTCGATTATCAGAAGCCAAGGCTGCTGATTTATACCTTATTTTTCTTACATACGGTGATTCTAATCTCGGTTCTTGCCAATCGGTATAATACTTTATTCTATGGCAGCGCGGTATATCATCATTTGCATGGAGTAGGAAGAGTTTATGCGAGTTCAGGACCGCTTAATTATCTGCATCGTGTCCTGATGCTCTTTTATGCTATTGCCATTCCTTGCTATTGCTTCCATTATTATTATCATCATAGAAATACGAGAAATGGGCGGAATGCAATCTATTTGTCGCTTTGCGTGATTTTCCCCGCAATTGGGTATATTATCCATATGACAGGAATCACTGGAGAGTTCGATCCGACGTGTGTTTTCTTTACAGGTTCTGTGATTGTTGCTTTCTTCTTAAATGTGAGGGGGCATCTGTTTGATGTAGTTGAGATTGCCAGAAATCAACTGATTTCTTCTCTTAGTGATGCAGTGATTATTCTAAGCCCAGAGCTTCAGATTCTATATATGAATGATGCGGCACATGAGATCTTTGTTGATGTGTACAATAATATGGACACCTATCAATTGATTGGCGGCATCTGTAAGAATGCAAGAGAGAGCTATGAGAAGGAAGGCAAGACCTATAACATTCATACTGATGAGCTTCGAAAGAATGGACAGTTCTATGGCTATACATTGGTATTTTCCGATGTAACAGAGCTTGCAGATTATGCTACGGAACTGAAATCACAGGTAGATGCCAAGGTAAGTGAGATTACCCGTATTCAGCAGAAGGTTCTTATGTCTTTTGCGAATATGATTGAGTTAAGAGATGACTTGACGGGGCAACATGTCAAGCGGACAACAGCCTTTGTTGAGATTCTCTCACAGGAGCTTGTGAAGAGGCATCTCTTTCCAGATGAATTAGATGAGTTTATTGTGGCACGAATTTCTGCTGCGGCAGCCCTTCATGATATTGGCAAGATTACGATATCTGATACCATTTTGCAAAAGCCTGGTAAGCTTACGCGTGAGGAATTCGAGGTAATTAAGACTCACTCCAGCAAGGGTGGCTATATTATAGAAGAGATTCTTAGCGATGTGGGTGATGATTCTTATCTGGAGGATGCCAGAATTATGGCACTTTATCATCATGAAAAATGGGATGGTACAGGTTATCCAGAAGGACTATCTGGAACGGACATTCCACTTTCAGCCAGAATTATGGCTGTGGCAGATGTCTTTGATGCTTTGATTTCCAAGAGACAGTATAAGGATGCCTTTGATTTGGATCAGGCCTTCTCCATTATAGAAGAATCTGCAGGAAGTCACTTTGATCCGATTATTGCAGGAGTCTTTGTAGAGCTTCGACCTCAGATTGAGAAGCTTGTCATGGAATTTAATCAGGAAGAGAATAATAAATAACTTATAACAAAAAAAGCAGGAGGCCAGTAGTTGGCTTCCTGCTTTTTCTTTGCTTACTTATTGGTGATTGATATTAATCATCTGCCTCATCATCAGCAGTTGTATTGTAGACGGTACGCTTACGCGCCATCTCATCAGATTCTAGGTATTCGTCGTAGGTTGATACCTTGTCGACAATCGTTCCATTTGGCAGAATCTCGATAATTCGATTGGCGGTTGTCTGCACAATCTGATGATCTCTGGAAGAGAAGAGCAGCACGCCAGGGAACTTGGTAAGTCCTGTGTTGAGTGCTGTGATACTTTCCATATCAAGGTGGTCTGTAGGCTCGTCAAGAATCAGGACGTTAGAGCCCTCAATCATCATTCTTGAGAGAAGAACTCGTACCTTCTCACCACCGGATAGAACGCGCATTTTCTTGACTCCGTCTTCGCCTGCGAAGAGCATTCTTCCCAGGAAGCCTCTAACATAGGTGGCATCCTTGACTTCAGAGAACTGAGTCAGCCAGTCAACAATTGTGAGGTCTACATCGAAGATCTTGGTATTGTCCTTTGGGAAGTAGGACTGAGAGGTGGTAACACCCCATTTGTATTCCCCTTCGTCTGGCTCCATTTCGCCAGAGAGAATCTGGAAGAGGACAGTTTTGGCTTGCTCATTTGCACCAACGAAACCAATCTTGTCATCATGTCCTACGATAAAGGATACATTGTCGAGAACCTTAACACCATCGATGGTCTTAGAGATTCCTTCAACGGTAAGTACTTCATTTCCGATGTCACGATTTGGACGGAAGTCGATGTATGGATACTTACGGCTGGAAGGACGAATGTCATCAAGTTCGATCTTCTCAAGAGCCTTCTTACGAGAAGTTGCCTGCTTTGACTTTGAAGCATTTGCTGAGAAACGAGAGATGAAGTCCTGTAATTCCTTGATCTGCTCTTCCTTCTTCTTGTTCGCTTCCTTACGCTGCTTGATAATAAGCTGAGAAGACTCATACCAGAAGTCATAGTTACCAGCGTAGAGCTGGATTTTGCCATAATCGATATCTGCAGTATGTGTACATACCTTATTTAAGAAATAACGGTCATGGGATACAACAATAACGGTATTGTCGAAGTTGATTAAGAATTCTTCTAACCAGGCAATGGCATCTAAATCCAAGTGGTTGGTTGGCTCATCGAGAAGAAGAATGTCAGGGTTACCAAAGAGGGCCTTGGCAAGAAGAACCTTGACCTTCTCTGCACCATTTAAGTCCTTCATGAGAGAGTAGTGGAATTCTGTTCCAACGCCAAGTCCATTTAGGAGTGTGGCTGCGTCGGACTCTGCATTCCATCCGTCCATCTCTGCGAATTCTGCTTCGAGCTCTGCAGCACGAACACCATCCTCATCTGAGAAATCTTCTTTGCTGTAGATGGCATCCTTCTCAGTCATAATGTCATAGAGTCTCTGATTTCCCATAATGACTGTATTAAGAACTGTATATTCATCGTATTTGAAGTGGTCCTGCTCAAGAACAGAAAGACGCTGGCCTGGTGTGATGATGATTTCGCCATTTGTAGGCTCGATAGCTCCTGAGAGAATCTTAAGAAATGTAGACTTACCTGCACCGTTGGCTCCGATAAGACCGTAGCAGTTACCCTCTGTAAACTTGACATTTACTTCCTCGAATAAGGCCTTCTTGCCGAATCGAAGAGCGATATTACTTGCTTGAATCATGTGCATTCCTTTCTTGCATATAGCTTGTATGGATCATTACTTATAATAGTAGTTACTCTAATTTTGCAACAATGTTTATTTTATAGGAAATTGTCCATTTTGCAAGTTTTTTCTATCTTTCACATGTACTTAAAATAGAACAGTTTTGTGAAAGTCTTTTTGTTGATTTTTGAAGTGGAAGAGAATATCATAAATTCATATGACGTTAATAGGCATATTCTGCCTAATTGTACGTTAGATTTTCATTTTCAAGTATCTATTCTAAATAGGAGGGAAAAAGATGAAAAGACAAATGAAAACCATGGATGGAAACCAGGCTGCTTCACATGTATCTTATGCATACACAGATGTAGCTGCAATCTATCCTATTACTCCATCTTCAGTTATGGCTGAACATACTGATGAATGGGCAACTGCAGGCCGCAAGAATATCTTCGGTCAGACTGTTCAGGTAACTGAGATGCAGTCAGAGGCTGGTGCTGCTGGTTCTGTACACGGCTCATTAACAGCTGGTGCATTAACTACTACATTTACAGCTTCTCAGGGTCTTCTGTTAATGATCCCTAACCTTTACAAGGTTGCTGGTGAGAGACTTCCAGGTGTATTTAATGTATCTGCTCGTTGTGTAGCTTCTCACGCACTTAACATTTTCGGTGATCACTCAGATGTTATGGCTTGTCGTCAGACAGGTGTAGCAATGCTTTGTGAGTCATCTGTACAGGAAGTTATGGACTTAACTCCAGTAGCTCACTGTGCTGCAATCGAGGGAAGACTTCCATTTATTAACTTCTTTGATGGTTTCCGTACATCTCATGAGATCCAGAAGATCGAGACATGGGATTATGAGGATCTGAAGGATATGGTGAACATGGATGCGGTTGATGCTTTCCGTGCGAATGCTCTGAATCCTAACCATCCTGTAGAGCTTGGTTCTGCTCAGAACCCAGATCTTTTCTTCCAGTCACGTGAGGCTTGCAACTCTACTTATGATGCAATGCCAGCTATCGTTCAGAAGTACATGGACAAGGTAAATGCTAAGCTTGGTACAGACTACAAGCTGTTCAACTACTATGGTGCAGCTGATGCTGAATCAGTAATCATTGCTATGGGTTCTGTATGTGATACTATCGATGAGACTATCGATTTCTTAATGGCTCGTGGCGAGAAGGTTGGTGTTGTTAAGGTTCGTCTTTACAGACCATTCTGCAATGAGGCACTTGTTGCTGCTATTCCTGATTCTGTTAAGAGAATCTCTGTTATGGATCGTACAAAGGAGCCAGGTTCTAATGGTGAGCCTCTGTACTTAGACGTTGTTGCTGCTCTTAAGGGCACCAAGTTTGAGTCAGTTCCTGTTCGTCGTGGTCGTTATGGCCTTGGTTCTAAGGATACAACCCCTGGACAGATTATCGCTGTATTCCACAATGAGAAGAAGGATGTATTCACTATCGGTATCAACGATGATGTAACCAATCTTTCTCTTTCTCTTGAGGAGAACCCAGTAACCACTCCAGAGGGAACTACAAACTGTAAGTTCTGGGGTCTTGGTGCTGATGGTACTGTTGGTGCAAACAAGAACTCTATCAAGATTATCGGTGATAATACTGATATGTTCGCTCAGGCTTACTTCGATTATGATTCTAAGAAGTCTGGTGGTGTTACCATTTCTCACTTACGTTTTGGTCACACACCAATTCGCTCTACATACCTTATCAGCCAGGCAAACTTCGTAGCATGTCACTGCCAGGCATACATCTACAAGTACAACATGGTTCAGGATCTGGTTCCAGGTGGTACCTTCCTCTTCAATACACAGTGGTCTGTAGATGAATTAGATGAGAAGCTTCCAGGACAGGTTAAGAGATATATCGCTGAGAACGATATCCAGTTCTACATCATTGATGGTGTTAAGATTGGTAAGGAAATCGGACTTGGTAAGAGAATCAATACTGTACTTCAGTCAGCATTCTTCTCACTTACTAAGCTTATCCCAGAGGAGCAGGTACTTCAGCTTATGAAGGATGCTGCTACTAAGTCTTACGCTGCTAAGGGTGATGACATCGTTAAGATGAACCATGATGCAATCGATGCTGGTGCTACAGCTTACGTTAAGGTAGAAGTTCCAGAATCATGGAAGAACTGCAAGGATGATGATCTTACAACAGCAATTCCTACAGGCGGACGCCAGGAAGTTGTTGATTTCGTTAAGAACATTCAGTCTAAGGTTAATGGACAGATGGGTAACACAATCCCTGTATCTGTTACTAAGACTTATGAGACAGGTTGGACACCATCTGGTACAGCTGCATACGAGAAGCGTGGTGTAGCTACTGATGTTCCTGTATGGGATGCTACTAAGTGTATCGAGTGTAATAACTGTGCTTATGTATGTCCTCATGCTGCTATTCGTCCAGTTGCTCTTACAGAGGCAGAGGCTGCTGCAGCTCCAGAAGGAATGCAGATGAAGGCTCTCAATCAGATGGATGGATACAAGTTCGCTATCGTTGTATCTGCATTCGACTGTACAGGTTGTGGCTCTTGTGTCAATGTCTGCCCAGACAAGGTACAGGCTATTTCAATGCAGTCATTTGAGGCAAATGAAGATGAGCAGAAGTACTTCGATTATGCTGTAACTCTTGCTGACAAGGAAGATGTTATTGAGAAGTTCAAGATTAACTCTGTTAAGGGTTCTCAGTTCCGTCAGCCACTCCTTGAGTTCTCAGGAGCTTGTGGTGGATGTGGAGAGACTCCATATGCTAAGTTAATTACTCAGCTCTTCGGTGACAGAATGTACATTGCCAATGCTACAGGATGTTCATCAATTTGGGCTAACTCATCACCTTCTACACCATATACTGTTAACAAGAAGGGTCAGGGTCCTGCATGGTCTAACTCACTGTTCGAGGATGCTGCTGAGTTCGGTTATGGTATGTTACTTGCACAGCGTGCAATCAGAGACCGTCTGGCTTCTGAATTAACAGAGCTTGAGTCTAATACAGATAAGGCTGATGTTAAGTCTGCAATCGCTGATTGGAAGACAACCTTCAATTCAGGTGTTGATAATGGTCCTGCTACAGAGAAGCTTGTTGCTGCTCTTGAGTCTTGTGGATGCGACGCTGCTAAGTCTATCCTCAAGGAGAAGGATTATCTTGCTAAGAAGTCACAGTGGATCTTCGGTGGTGACGGATGGGCTTACGATATCGGATTCGGTGGTGTTGATCATGTTCTTGCTTCTGGTAAGGATATCAACGTTATGGTATTCGATACTGAGGTTTACTCTAATACAGGTGGACAGTCTTCTAAGTCTACACCAGTAGGTGCTATTGCACAGTTCGCTGCAGGTGGTAAGGAGACTAAGAAGAAGGATCTTGCTGGTATTGCAATGTCTTATGGTTATGTATATGTTGCTCATATTTCTATGGGTGCTGATATGAATCAGTGTGTTAAGGCAATTGCTGAGGCTGAGGCTTATCCAGGACCTTCACTGATCATTGCTTACGCTCCATGTATCAACCATGGTATCAAGAAGGGCATGAGCAAGGCTCAGACAGAAGAGAAGCTTGCTGTAGAGTCAGGTTACTGGTTCAACTTCCGTTACAATCCAGCTCTTGCAGCTGCAGGTCAGGATGCATTCTCATTAGATAGCAAGGCTCCTTCCTTCGATGGATATCAGGACTTCCTGAAGGGTGAGAACCGTTATGCTTCACTTGCTAAGTTCAATCCAGAGAGAGCTGCTGAGCTCTTTGCTAGATCAGAGCAGAATGCAGAAGAGCGTTACGCTTACTTACAGAAGCTCGTTACTCTGTACAAGGCTGACTAATTCGATTTAGTTCATATTTAGTCTTGATAAGACGCCTAACAAGTTTGTTAGGCGTCTTTTTTCTTTACTTTGAGATGCTGGTTTGGTAAGATAACAAGTGTATGTGTATTGAGATTATATGCACTCTATGATTTGGGAGTATGGTATGGAAGAGATAACATCTAGAGAAGAGACTGTAACATCTACGAATGGGGAAGACCAACTTTTAATACAAATTGATGCATTTCGCGACAAGGCAAGATTACTTCAGTCCTTGATTAAGTCCAAGGAGACTAGAGTTAAGGAATTAGAATATCAGGTGTATGAGCTTGAGCGTAAGAATATAGAACTATCAGATTCTCTTGCGAGGAAGCAGGAGGAAGCAGATAGTATTGTATCTGATGTCAATGAACAGGTTGACCGTATGATGCAGGATGTGAAGGCGAATATGTCGAGCCTGGAAGAGCGCATTGAGCGTCAGGTTACGAATAATGAAGATGCCGCTGCTGAGCAGACCAAGGCAATGCAGGATACCTTATCTAACATGAGCCAGGGCTTGGAGGGGATTAAGCTAGAGCTTGCTGAGAAGGTTCATACGGAGAATGTGAAGGTATATCGTAACATTCAGGATCTTCTGAAGGAGCTTGATAAGTCTGAGGAGCAGAAGGCGGAGTTAGAGCACAAGCTTTCTGATATTAAGACTACGAATTCAGCAGCGCTTATATTTACGCTTGTGAATATTTTGCTTTCTACGTGTGTAGGCCTGCTTCTTTTATTATCATTAGGGGTGTTTTAATAAATTTGCATGATAGGATCCGGGGGGAATCATCGTATTGATGCTCTCGGATTCTTTTTATTTCTATATATTTAGACTGGAGATATTTTATGAATCAGACAGAAAAACAGACCGTTTGGGTAGTTGGACACAAGAATCCGGATACAGATTCTATTTGTGCAGCAATTGCCTATGCGAATTTTAAGAATCAGACAGATGACGAATATTACTATGTACCGAAGAAGGCAGGCAATCTGAATTCTGAGACAGAATACGTTCTTCGTCATTTCAAGGTGGATGAGCCAGAGACGGTCACTTCCGCTGCAGCACAGATTAAGGATATTGCATTTCGAAAGACAGAAGGGGTTTCCTGCCATTATTCACTGAAGAAGGCGTGGGAGCTTATGAAGACAAGTGATGTGGTCACGCTTCCAATTGTGAATAACCAGGGAAGGCTTGAGGGCGTTATTGTAAATGGTGATATCGCCTATTCTTATATGGATGTCTATGATAATAATATTCTTGGCCGTGCGCGTACTCAGTACAAGAATATCTGCGAGACATTAAATGGTAAGCTCATTACTGGAAATGAACATGCCTACTTCATAAAGGGTAAGGTCATGGTTGCGTCAGGCAGCCGTGAGACGATTCGACAGGAGATTTGTCAGGATGATCTTGTTATTCTTGGAAATGTCAAGGAGAGACAGCTGGTGGCTCTTAAGGAGAATCCAAGCTGCCTTATCGTATGCGGGGTTACAGAACTTGATCCTGAGGTTTTAGAACTGGCGTCAAGTATTGATTGCGTGACCATTATTACAGAATATGACTGTTTTACGACAGCACGTCTTATTCATCAATCCATGCCAATCAAGTACTTTATGACGAAGAAGAACATTGTTACCTTTGAGCTCGACGACCCAATCAATGAAGTAGAAGAGACCATGTCTAGTGTTCGTCATCGTGATTTCCCTGTTTTAGATGAACAGAGACATTATGTTGGTATGTTCTCGCGTCGTAATCTCATTAATATGCGTAAGAAGAAGGTTATACTTGTTGATCATAATGAGAAATCTCAGGCCCTTGATGATATTGATGGAGCAGAGATTATGGAGATTATCGATCATCATAAGATAGGTTCTTTGGAGACCATTCATCCAATCTTCTTCCGTAATCAGCCTCTTGGTTGTTCTTCCACGATTATCTATCAGATGTATCAGGAGCAGGGAGTTGAGCTAACGAAGGAGATAGCAGGACTTCTGCTGTCAGCAATCTTATCGGATACTCTGATGTTCCGTTCACCGACTTGTACGCCAGTAGATAAATCTGCAGCGATGGAGCTTGCTGCGATTTGTGGCGAGGATGTTGAGAAGCTTGCAATCGCTATGTTTGAAGCAGGTTCTAATTTCAAGGATAAGACGACAGAGGAAATCTTCTATCAGGATTTCAAAATCTTCAGTGCAGATGATGTGAACTTCGGTGTGGCACAGGTTTCTGCGGTCTCAACCAACCAGCTTGCTGAAATCAAGCCTAAGCTTTCTGAATATATGGGTACTGTCCTTGCAGACAAGGACGTAGATATGGTATTTGTTCTTCTGACGAATATCCTCGAGGAAGGATCTGTGCTTATCTGTCATGGAGCGCATGCCTTTGATGTGGCATCTGCTGCTTTTGGAGAAGACAAGATGAGGGAGGACTATCTGGCACTTCCTGGCGTAGTCTCTCGTAAGAAGCAGGTGATTCCGGCAATGATGGAAGCAATCTCTAACTTATAGGAGAGTAGTATATTATGGCAAAACAAAGCTGGAAGCCTGGCAATATGTTATATCCCTTGCCAGCGGTTATGGTTTCTACACGTGATGCTAATGGCAATGATAATATAATTACAGTAGCTTGGGCTGGAACAATCTGTACGAATCCTGCCATGCTGTCGATTTCTGTCAAGCCAGAGCGTCATTCTTACAAGGCCCTGATGGAGAGCGGAGAATTTGTAGTTAATCTAACTACAGAGGATCTTGCTTTTGCGACAGATTATTGTGGCGTGACATCGGGCAAGGATGTAGATAAATGGAGTCGATGCAAATTGCATAAGATCGAAGCAGACCATGTAAGTGTAGCTATGATCGAGGAAAGCCCAGTGAACATCGAGTGCAGGGTGAAATCAGTAGAACATCTTGGCTCGCACTCTATGTTTATTGCAGAAGTGTTATCTGTTCATGCGGATGAGAAATATATGGATGAGACAGGTCGATTTTCACTGGAGAAAGCAAAGCCAATCTGCTATTCTCATGGCACATATTTTACGATGGGACAAGCAATCGGTACCTTTGGGTACTCAGTTAAGAAGAAATAGTAAGAAATAACCTCTAATCGAATGGTTCGATTAGAGGTTATTTTTGCCTTTACTGAATTAGTATATCGAAAAGCTCCATATAGACATCTTCGTAGCGGACCTTCCAATTGTAGCAGATGGCTTCTGCCTGTTCCTTGGTGGAGGCGTGCATACTTATGGATATAAGAGTAATGCCATCCTGTTTGGTCTGGCATTCTACGAGATAGCCGCCTTTTGTGTCCTTGTAATAGTTTGCAATGATGGAATTCTCAGTCTTCATTGCAAGACTGTGTTTAGAAAAATAAGCGATGATATCATTTTCAATACCAGGCGTTATCTTATCCTTGAAGAGTTCTAGGGTCTTCTTGCCAGCATCTGTTAGTGTGTACTGGGTACTGTTGTGAGAAGAGATTGCCTCAATCATCCCAGTGTCCTGTAGAGCACCGATAATCTGCTGGATAGTAAAGTAATCGGTGTAATTCATATCCAAGAAAAAATCTGTTACTTGTGTGTTACTAAGTGGAAAGTCCACCTTATATAACATTCGAAGAACGGTGATCTTGTATATCATATTTGGATCAGCCATATTTAATCTTCCAATCTATATTATTATCGTACAATGTGACTCTTTACAGCCTCGGCAACGACATCAGCGACACGTGGGTCAAATGCCTCTGGCATAATGAAGTCATCACAAATTTCCTCATCTGAGACGAGGTTTGCAAGAGCATTTGCTGCAGCAAGCTTCATTTCTTCTGTGATTTGGCTTGCCCTTCCTTCTAGAGCTCCACGGAAAATGCCAGGGAATGCGATGACGTTATTTACCTGGTTCGGGAAGTCGGATCGTCCAGTTCCAACGATTCTGGCGCCAGCCTTCTTAGCAACATCAGGCATAATCTCAGGAGTTGGATTAGCCATAGCAAAGAGAATGGCATCGGAATTCATGGATTGAACCATTTCAGGACTGACAATGCCAGGTGCGGATACGCCAACGAAGATATCTGCCCCAACCAAGGCATCTGCAAGAGTTCCGCTCTTTCGCTCTAAGTTTGTGACCTTTGTCATTTCCTTTTGCATCCAATTCAGACCTTCATAATCAGGTCCGATGATACCGAATCTATCACACATGGTAACATGGGTAAAACCATAGGTGAGAAGAAGCTTTGTGATGGCAATTCCTGCAGAACCGGCACCGTTTACGACAACGTAACAGTCTTCCTTCTTCTTGCCGACAACTCTAAGACCATTGATGATACCTGCAAGTACAACGATGGCTGTTCCGTGCTGATCGTCATGGAATACAGGGATATCCAGTTCTGACTTAAGTCTCTCCTCGATTTCAAAGCATCGTGGAGCAGAGATATCTTCCAGGTTGATGCCACCGAAGGATGGTGCAATTGCTTTTACAGCTGCGACAATTTCGTCAGGATCCTGGGTGCTTAAGCAGATTGGGACTGCATTAACATTTCCAAATTCCTTGAAGAGGACAGCCTTTCCTTCCATGACTGGCATTGCTGCTTCTGGTCCAATATTTCCAAGACCAAGGACAGCGCTACCGTCAGACACAACGGCTACGGTATTTGCCTTCATGGTATAATTGTAGGCCTCTTCCTTATTCTCGGCGATAATGCGGCATGGTGCGGCTACGCCAGGAGTATAAGCAATAGAGAGGTCCTCGCGGGATTTTACAGGAGATTTGGCAACGGTTTCGATTTTGCCATTCCATTCCTTGTGGAGTTCAATTGCACGTTCATCTAGATTCATATTCTTCCTTCTTTCTTAGCTCACTCAAACTTTATTCATATTAACATTTGTCTTATCGCTAGGCAAGAATTAGACCCTTTCATTTTCTCTTACAATTTGCTATACTTCAGTTATCAAATTCATGTATTTTTATGCATTTCAAGTCGTTTCTGACGATATTTCCAATGCTTTTTGATTATTAAGGAGACTATTATATGCGAGAAAAGTATGAGACTTTATCTGCGACTGTTCTTAAGGATTTGGCCAAGGCCAGAGGCATTAAGAATATTTCAAGGATGAAGAAGGAAGAGCTGATTGAGGCAATGCTTAAGCAGGATGAGATAGATGCTTCTGGGACTTCTGCTGAGGCTGAGGAAGAAGTAAAGCATGAGGAGCCGAAGAAAGAGAATAGTCGATTTGAGGATGCGAAGGATGCAGAGGGCATTCTGGAGGTCTTATCTGATGGCTATGGATTTATTCGCTCAGATAATTATCTGCCAGGTGAGAGCGATGTTTATGTGTCTCCATCACAGATTCGAAAATTCAACTTAAAGACAGGTGACATCATCCACGGAAAGACCAGACATAATAATCCTAATGATAAATTTGCAGCCCTGCTATTTATTGAGTCCATTAATGGTTATTCTCCAGAAATTGCAGCAAAGCGTCCTAATTTCGAAGATTTAACACCAATTTTCCCAGAGGAGAGAATTCGATTAGAGAGACCAGGCTGTTCTGTTGCTATGCGAATTGTGGATATTGTGTCCCCAATTGGTAAGGGACAGAGAGGTATGATTGTGTCGCAGCCAAAGGCAGGTAAGACTACCCTGCTTAAGGATATCGCGAGGTCCGTACAGACTGCAAATCCGGAGATGCATCTGATTATTCTTCTGATTGATGAGAGACCAGAGGAAGTTACGGATATGAAGGAAGCGATTAGAGGTGACAATGTAGAGGTGATTTATTCTACCTTTGATGAGCTCCCAGAACACCATAAGAGAGTATCAGAGATGGTAATTGAGCGTGCAAAGCGTCTCGTAGAGCATGGTCAGGATGTGATGATTCTTCTTGATTCAATCACCAGATTATCCCGTGCTTATAATCTTACTGTTCCGCCTTCAGGCAGGACCTTGTCGGGTGGTTTGGATCCTGCAGCCCTTCATATGCCAAAGCGTTTCTTTGGTGCAGCTCGTAATATGAGAGAGGGTGGATCTCTTACCATTCTTGCTACAGCACTCGTTGATACAGGCTCCAAGATGGATGATGTAGTATTCGAGGAGTTTAAGGGTACTGGCAATATGGAATTGGTGCTTGATCGTAAGCTCTCAGAGAAGAGAGTCTTCCCAGCGCTTGATATAGTGAAATCTGGTACGAGAAGAGAGGATCTTCTTCTTACACAGGAAGAACTGCAGGCAATGGAGATTCTTCGTAAGGGAATCAATGGCGCTAGAAGAGATGATGCAATTGAGGGAATTCTTAATGCATTTGCGCATACGAAGAACAATGAAGAATTCATTCAGCTGGCTATTAAGAGAAGGATTTTCTAGAAAATACTAATTATTTCAATAAAAGCCTTGAATGGAAATATGATATATGATATTATGTAGAAGCTGTTTATCGGGATGTAAATAGTATCGTGTCCACTTCGGTGGGAACAGACTTTAACTTATACATAGAATTTAAGAGGTGAAAAGTATGAGACAGGGTATCCATCCAGATTATTATCAGGCTACTGTTACCTGTAACTGTGGTAACACATTTACAATCGGTTCTACAAAGGAGAGCATCCACGTAGAAATCTGTTCTAAGTGCCATCCATTCTACACCGGTCAGCAGAAGGCTGCTAAGGCTCGTGGTAGAATTGATAAGTTCAATAAGAAGTACGGCATTTCTGCAGAGTAACATAATAGTTAGAGAGAGGTTGAGAACAGCGATTGCTCTCAACCTTTTTTATTGTAAGGATGAAGGGTATGAAATATTCGGGAATTGGCGGCCAGGCCGTTATGGAAGGCGTAATGATGCGAAATGGTTCACAGTATGCTGTGGCCGTGCGCTTACCTAATAAGGAAATACAAGTAGAGGTTACCAAGGAGAAGGTTGATTTTTCGACTGCAAATAAGATTCCGATTATTCGTGGAATGGTGAATTTTGTTCATTCGATGGTAGTTGGACTGAAGACATTAACCTATTCTGCAGAATTCTTTGAAGAGGAAGAAGAGAGTAAGCCTCTTACGAAAGAAGAGGAATTAAAGAAAGAAAAGAAGGAGAAAGCAGAGCTCGGTGGTACACTCGTTTTGTCCTTTGTTCTTGCTATGGCAATCTTTATGGTATTACCGTATTACCTGTCCAAGGCATTTGCTACAGTAATCTCTTCCCAGAGTATTCTCTCGCTTATTGAAGGAATTCTTCGCGTTTTAATCTTTATAATCTATGTTCTTCTTATCTCAAGAATGGAGGACATTAAGCGGACATTCATGTATCATGGGGCAGAGCATAAATGCATTAATTGTATTGAACATGGACTTCCTCTTACCCTTGAGAATGTGAGAAAGTCATCAAAGCAACATAAGAGATGCGGAACCAGTTTTATCTTCATTGTATTTCTGATTAGTATTGTTGTTTTCATGTTTATTCGGATGGAGTCACACGTGCTTCAGCTTCTTCTTCGTCTTCTGTTAATTCCTGTGATTGCAGGTATTTCTTATGAATTTATTCGACTTGCTGGAAGAAGCCAGAGTAAGATCGTGGATATTCTCTCAAAGCCGGGCCTTTGGCTTCAGAATCTTACGACAAGAGAGCCGGATGATGACATGATTGAAGTTGGAATGGCATCCGTTGAAGCAGTTTTTGATTGGAAGAAATTTCTAGAAGACAATAAGGATGATTTTTCATGACGTATAAAGAGGCTTTAGAGCGAACGATTAATGAATTGAAGGAGAATCTTGTGCCGGATGCAGAGGTCGATGCAGCACTTCTCCTAGAGCATGTCTCAGGTATGACAAGAGCGAGAATGCTTCTTGAATCAAGTGATGAGATGCCCAAGATGGAAGAGAGCCGTCTTATAGAGCTTACGAAGATGAGATGCGATAGAATCCCTCTTCAGCATCTGACTGGATCTCAGGAGTTTATGGGACTTCCCTTTCAGGTGAATGCTTCCGTTCTTGTTCCAAGGCAGGACACTGAGATTTTGGTTGAAGAGACACTTAAGGTGCTTAAGGGCGGAGAAGATGTTCTTGATGTATGTACGGGTTCCGGTTGTATCCTTATTAGCCTGCTGCATTATTGCAAGGGAATACATGGAACCGGTGTAGATATCTCAGAGGATGCCCTAAGCGTTGCAAGAGCGAATGCTGCGCTGAACCAGGTGGAGGCTACTTGGGTGGAATCGGACTTATTTAGGGATGTGGATGGAGAATTTGATTTAATCGTATCAAATCCACCATATATTCGATCTGATGTAATACCGACTCTTATGCCGGAGGTAAGAGATCATGATCCACTTCTTGCACTCGATGGAGGAGAAGATGGCCTTGACTTTTATCGAAGAATTACAAGAGAAGCCAAGGATCATCTTAAAATCGGTGGAAGGCTTCATTTTGAGATTGGCGTGGATGAAGCAGAGGATGTAACAAATATTATGTTGCAACATGGCTTTTCTGATATTACAATTGCTAAGGATTACTCTCAAAATGACAGAGTCGTGATGGGACATCTCTAGCGATGTGTCATTTCTTTTTAATAGATAGATGATGGAGGAATTTCTATGTTTGATAGATTAGAAGATTTAATAGGCCGTTATGAAGAGGTGATGAACCTCCTCTCTGAGCCAGATGTAGCAAATGATAACAATCGTTTTCGTAAGCTTATGCGAGAGCAGAATGAGCTTGCTCCAATTGTAGAGGCTTATAAGGAATATAAGTCATGCAAGCAGAATATCGAGGATTCTCTGGCTATGCTGGAAGAAGAGTCAGATGAAGAGATGAGAGAGCTTGCCAAGGAGGAATTAAATGAATCCAAGGGTCGAGTAGAGGAGTTAGAGCAGGAGTTGAAGGTGCTTCTTCTTCCAAAGGATCCTAATGATGACAAGAACGTTGTAGTAGAGATTCGTGCAGGTGCAGGTGGAGATGAGTCAGCCTTATTTGCTGCTGAGATTTATCGTATGTACCAGCACTATGCAGAGAGCAAGGGCTGGAGGACAGAACTTCTTGAATGCGAGGATACCGGAATTGGCGGAATGAAGAAGGTGAACTTCATGGTTACGGGAACTGGCGCATATTCCGTGCTTAAGTATGAGTCCGGTGTACATCGAGTTCAGAGAGTTCCAGAGACAGAGTCCGGTGGACGTATCCATACATCGACAATTACTGTTGCAGTGATGCCAGAGGCAGAAGATGTAGAGATTGAGATTAATGAAGCGGATATTCGTATTGATGTCATGCGTGCTTCTGGTAACGGTGGACAGTGTGTCAATACGACAGATTCTGCTGTCCGTCTGACTCATTATCCAACCGGTATTGTTATTTACAGTCAGACAGAGAAGTCACAGCTTCAGAATAAGAATAAGGCATTTGCCCTTCTTAAGACCAAGCTATACGACCTGGAATTGCAGAGACAGCAGGCTGAGGCTTCCGCAGAGAGACTGAGTCAGATTGGTACAGGAGATCGTTCTGAGAAGATTCGAACCTATAATTTCCCACAGGGACGTGTGACAGATCATAGAATTAATCTGACACTTTATAAATTGGATAAGATTATGAACGGTGACATTCAGGAGATTCTAGATGCTCTAATTGCTGCCGACCAGGCCAAACGTCTTGCGAATATGAATGAGAACTAATATAATCATCTAGAGAGAACATAAGCAGAGTAGAACTATTTGCGTTAAGTGCTAAGTGTACAGGGAGTTGACATTTAGACGAAGAGATTTCATCTCGCGGTAAGTGGTTCGCATCCCGCTGCTACATACCAGGATTTTGATGCCTCCTATGTAGTATGGAATTTACTGCAAAGGAGGTATTTTTTTATGACAAATGAGAAAACATTAACGAATCGCTGGAGCCAGTCTCTAGGGGAACTTAAGAAGGTACGAGTGATTGCAACCTGTGGAATTATGATGGCTCTTGCAGTTGCACTTAAGTTCGTAGCATCTATTGATATTGGACAGTATGTTCGAATAGGATTTTCTGGAATCCCAAACATTGTCGTATCGACACTCTTTGGCCCAGCTGTTGGTGCCGTCTTTTGGGGAGCTCTTGATGTAATCAAATATATTCTTGCCCCATCTGGTCCCTTCTTTCCGGGATTTACATTAAGTGCTGTGGTAAATGGAATCATCTATGCACTTTTCCTCTATAAGAAGCCTCTTACCTTAGGACGGGCTTTTCTTGCAGAGGCGGTATCCAAGACAGTAGTAAGCCTTGGACTAAATACTTTATGGCTGGTTCTTATGTATCAGCAGGCATTTCTTGTAATCTTTCCAGCCCGCTGTATTACGAATGTAATTATGCTTCCGATAGATACAATAATTACCTATGTTTCACTTCAGATGGTACTTAAGATTTGGAGACAGATTGGAGAATAATAATATGTCCATGCAATTTCTCATTGGCAAATCAGGTAGTGGTAAGTCTACTTATCTATATTCTAAGATCCTTGAGGATTCTATAGCAAATAAGGATCAGCAGTATGTTTTCCTGGTGCCGGAACAATTTACCATGCATATTCAAAGAAGGCTCGTGGAGATGCATCCGAGACACTCGGTAATGAATATAGAAGTATTGTCTTTTGAGAGACTTGCCTACCGCGTGTTTGATGAACTTATGGTTGATTCACTTCACGTGCTTGAGGATACCGGTAAATCCTTTGTTCTTCGTAAGCTTGCAGGGGATTATGAAGAAGAGCTTGAGTCGCTTGGCGCTAACCTGAAGAAGTCAGGTTATATTAACGAACTGAAATCCCTCTTCTCGGAATTCATGCAGTATTGTATAGGATTAGAAGATCTAGAGGAGATGATGGAGCTTCCTGACATGTCGCCATCCTTTCAGCGGAGACTTAAGGATGTCTATGTCATGTATCAGGCCTTTCTTACCTACATTGACGGCAAATATATTACCAGTGAAGAAATATTAGATTTACTTAACCAGGTGATTTCAGAATCTGGGTTTGTAGAAAATAGTGTATTAATCTTTGATGGATTTACAGGCTTTACTCCGATTCAGCATCAGCTACTTAGCAATATGCTTCCTATGGCAAAAGAGGCATATTTTGCTGTCACCATGGATCCTTCTGTTGATGCCTTCTCCAAGGTGAAGGAGCATGAGCTCTTCGCCATGAGTAAGAAGATGATTCAGCGTCTTATGAAGATTGCTGATGAGACAAATGTATCAGTTGAGGAACCTTTATATTTCCCACTTGAGAATCCGACAAGACATAGAAAAGGTGGAAGACTCGAACACTTAGAGAAGAACATACTAAGAGATACTTATCAGAAATTCCCATCGCAAGATACTGCTGATTATATCTCTATTTGTCATGTGAACCGTCCAGAGGATGAACTTCGATTTGTTGCATCTGATATCAGACGAAGAGTAAGGACGGATTCCTGTCGATATTTTGAATTTGCAGTCGTAGCAGCAAATCTCGAAGCATATGAAGATTTGGCGGAGCATATATTCGCAGAATATGAAGTACCAATCTATCTGGATGTAAAGACAGATTTGAGCCTTCATCCAGCGATTGAATTCCTTCGTGGAGCCCTTCTTATGGTTCGCCTTGATTTCTCTTATGAGGGAGTTTTTCATTTCCTTAAGACGGGCTTTACCTCCCTTGAGAGAGAGGATGTAGATTGTCTTGAGAATTATATCTTGGCAACAGGAATTCGAGGAGTGAGGGCCTATCAGAAGGAATTTACGATGAAGCCTAATCGCATGAGCGATGAGGAGCTTGCAAGGCTGAATCAGATTCGCCTCTGCTTTATGGAGGAAGTAGAGCCGGTTTTGCCACTAATTGGGCAGGATATGCTTTCGGTGAGAGAAATTACGACAGCCTTTTATCATCTTATGACTAGGTTTTCCTTAGAGGACCAACTCTATCAGAGATCTAAGTATTTTGAGCAGAGGGGCCAAATGAGGGAGGCTAAGAAGTATTGTCAGATCTATGGCATTTTGATTGATCTTATGGACAAGATGGTGGCGCTTCTAGCTGATGAGGAGATTAGTATCTTAGAGTATAGCGATATTCTTGAAGCTGGTTTTTCTTCTGCAAATGTAGGTACAATTCCATCAGACAGGGATCTTGTAATTATCGGAGATATTGAGAGGACAAGACTTGAGGATATCAAATATCTATATTTTATTGGATTAAATGATGGAGCGGTTCCAAAGGCAATACCAGCAGGTGGTATATTTACTGAGACAGATCGCATGCTTCTATCGGAGGCTTCCTGCGAGCTTGCACCAACTGCCAGAGAGAAAGCCTTTATGCAGCGCTTTTATCTCTATCAGATTCTGACAAAACCATCCCTTGGTCTGACTCTTACCTATAGCAGAGTGAATCATGATGGAGATGCAGTGCGTGCCTCTTACTTGATTCCTATGGTCCTAAGATTATTCGAGGATTTAGAGGTGGAGGAATATCAGTCCCTGCCGGCTTTTGTATACACAGAGACTGAGAAGGCTCTTAAGACATATGTTGCAACAAGGGCCAGAGAGTATATGAAGACCGGAGAACTCTCTTCGGACGATACAAGACTTCTTTCCACTTATTTCAATAGAAATGAAGAAGAAGCAGGAATTCTTCTTGAGGCAGCAAGCAAGTATCATAGAGAGGATAGAATCGGACAAGCTGCAAGAAAGGCTGTCTTTGGAGAGGGAATTACTGGAAGTGTTACGAAGCTGGAGCAGTATGCATCCTGTGCATATGCCTACTTCTTGAAATATGGTCTGTCTCTAAAGGAGAGAAAGGAGCATTCTCTAACAAATCTTGATATGGGTAATCTCTATCATGAAGCATTAGAGCGATATGCCATGAATCTAACAAAGGCGAATCTTTCCTGGTTTGATATTACATCAGATGAGGAGGAGGAACTCCTTGATGAAGCAATTAGAGTTACCATGGAAGAGGATTTTGCCAGAGATTTCTCATCATCTATGAGGGAGAGTTATGTCCTGAATCGCATGAAGAAGACTCTTCATACGACAGTTGATGTAATTACAGAGCAGATTCGGCATGGAGGATTTCTTCCAACTGCATTTGAGGTCAAATTCTCAGATTTAAGTAAGGAAGGTATGAAATACATTCTCTCAAACGGAGAAATCCTAGAGCTTCAAGGTAAGATTGATAGACTTGATCTCTACGAGAAGGATAGTCGACTCTATGTGAAGATTGTAGATTATAAGTCAAGTGACAAGAAGGTAGATTTTACACGTCTTGTGGATGGAAGCCAGATTCAGCTATTTGTCTATATGGATGCTGCCATGAATGGAATGGCAAAACTCCATTTGGACAAGGATGTGAAGATGGGAGCATTATTTTATTATTTCCTGGATCAGCCGCTTCTTGATGGAACTAAGAAGGTGAGCTTCCTATCTGAGGATGAGAGAAATCGGGAGAAGCTTCTGTCGCTTAGATCGGAGGGACTGATTAATTCTTCGATAGAAGTACAGGACGCTCTTGATTTGGAGCTTGAGGATGGGGAGAAATCCCTCTATGCGAAGGTTGAGAAGAATAAGGATGGCGATTATAAATTAGAGAATAGTGTCTCCCTTACGGAAGAGGAATATAGCATAATTTCATCCTTCATCGAAAAGAAAATTCATCAGATGGGAGACAATATTTTAGAAGGTGAAATTACTGCAAGACCTAAGCAATATGATAAGGATAGAAATGCTTGTTCTTATTGTCCATATCAAGGTGCTTGTGGCTTTGATTTAAGTCTTCCGGGATATTCTTTTGACGAGGCTTCGAAATTATCCAAAGACGAAGCAATTATGATTATGAGAGATGAACTTATAGATCAGGATGAGGAAGGGGGAGATAAGGATGAGTGATGTCGTATTTACGAAGGATCAACAGGATGTAATCGCGTCTCGAGATTCAAATCTTCTTGTCGCAGCAGCTGCTGGTAGTGGTAAGACTGCTGTACTGGTAGAGCGCATTATCCGTAGAATCTCAGACCCTAAGGACGAAATGGACATCGATAGGCTTCTCGTTGTTACCTTTACGAATGCAGCAGCCCGTGAGATGCAGGAGAAGATTCGAAAGGCTATTGAGAAGGCAGTGGAGTCAAATCCTTCCGATGAACATATGGTTCGCCAGGCTACCCTTGTACATAATGCCAGCATAACTACAATTGATGGCTTCTGCATGAAGCTACTTCGAGACTATTTTCATGAGATTGATATTGAGCCCAATTTTAAGGTTCTAGATGTAGGAGAAGGAGCGCTTCTTCGTGCGGAGGCGATGAATCAGCTCCTAGAGAGCAGATATGAAGAGGCAGATGAGAATTTTCTTGCCTTATCTGATGTTATTGCTTCAAAAGGAAGCGATACTAAGCTTGAGGGGATTATAACAAAGCTCTATGACGCCTCAAGGAGCCATCCGAATCCTACGGAATGGCTTCATCAGGCGGCTTCAATCTATGATGCGACATCCTTTGAGGAATTGGTACAGGCACCAATATTTGCAGAGTATACATCCTTCGTGAAAGCTAGTGTTTCGGATGCATATGAGCTTGCTTCTCAATTTTTGGAGTCAGTACAGTCTTCTGAAGTGACAAATTATATTGTAGAAACTGTGGAGAGTGATCTCGTGCTTCTTCAGAAGCTTCTTGATGCATCTTCCTTTGGGGAATTGTTGGAATGTTGCAGCTATCTCTCATTTACCAGAGCGAAGTCTGCCCCAAAGGCATACAAGGAATATCCAGAGACTGTGATAGTCAAGGAGACGCTTAAGTCTTACCGAGAACCGATGAAGGCAATGATGAAATCCCTGTCTCTTATGACAGAGGAGAGACTGCTTAGAGAATATGAACTTCTAAGACCGATCGCACATGAACTGGTTGATTTGGCGATTTCCTATGGTCAGATCTTTGCGGAACTCAAGAATGAGAAGAATCTACTAGATTTCTCTGATATGGAGCATCTAGCACTAAAGGTTTTACTTGGTGAGAATTTAGATGAGCCAACAGAGGTGGCAAGATCCCTTCAGAATTATTATGCAGAAGTGATGGTGGATGAATATCAGGATAGTAATGAGGTACAGGAGCTGCTTCTGTCTACATTATCTGGAGAAAGCATTGGCAAGCCGAATTACTTTATGGTTGGTGATGTGAAGCAGAGCATTTACCGCTTCCGTATGGCAGATCCATCTATTTTTAATCATAAGTATCTTACATATGGCTTTGATGATGCGAAGAACCGCAAGATCGTTCTTAGTAAGAATTTTAGAAGTCGCCCGGAGATCCTAGATACGACAAATGAAATCTTTCGGGAGATTATGCATGAGGATATTGGAAGGGTAGAATATGATAAGCAGGCAGAATTGAATTTTGGCGCGGTTCAAAGCTATCCTATGGAAGGCTTCCCTAAGGATAATTTCTGCACAGAGATTCTTCTGGGTGATTCTACAAAGGAACAGTTAGAACTTCTTGACTTTCCGTCAAAGATCCATCTGGAAGCTGCTATGATAGCAGATAAAATAAATCAGATGAAGGAAGAACTTCTTGTAACGGATGCGGATACGAAAGAGCTACGACCAGTTAGATATTCAGATATTGTAATTCTCCTTCGAAGTACGAGAAGCGCCGGAGATGTCTATGTGGATGCTCTTAAGGATAGAAATATTCCTGTTCAGACAGTGAGTGAAGAAGGCTATTTCAGCGCCTATGAGGTCACAGTGGTGCTTTCTATGCTTTCTGTGCTTGATAATCCTTATCAGGACATTCCTCTTGCGACAGTTATGCATTCACCAATGTTTTCGGTATCTGAGGATAATCTCTCCTTTATACGTAGCGTGGATAAAAAGGTTTCTCTCTACGAGAATCTGCAGAAGATTTATCTGGGAGAGAGGAGGCATGGTCTAAGCGATGAAGCCATCGACCAGGCAATCCTGGTCTATGATTACATTAATGATCTAAGAGATATCATTTCGGATATGAGTGTTCATGCCCTGATTCAGAGAATATTCGATGATACGGGATTTCTCACCTATGTGACTGCACTTCCTGGTGGAGATATTCGGTCAAGCAATCTGCATCGCCTGATCGAGGAAGCAGTTGCCTATGAGAATACCAGCTTTAAGGGCCTTTTCTCTTTTGTGAATTACATAGAGAAATTAAAAAAATACGAAGTGGACTATGGAGTAAACAGTGATAGTCAGGATGACTCTGTGAAGATTATGACAATTCATAAGAGTAAGGGACTCGAATTCCCAGTTTGCTTTGTATCTAATTTGGGAGCACAGTTTGCAGTAAATAAGGATCTAGTTCTGATACATGCAAGATATGGCCTTGCACTCGATCTCTATGATATGAAGAATCGAGTGAAGTATAAGTCCTTCTACAAGGAAATGATGAAGTCGCTGCTTCAGATGGAGGACCGTGGCGAGGAACTAAGAGTGCTCTATGTAGCCCTAACAAGAGCCAAGGAGAAGCTGATTCTTACTGGTTGCCTTAAGGAGCGCGATGAGTATCTTGATAAGCGGCATCAGGACGAAAGGAAGCTATCCTTTAGTGACAGAATGAATGCGAAGTCCTATTTGGATTGGATTATTCCAGTTCTAATAAGGAATCAGGTGAAATATCATTTTGAATGTCCAAATTCATTTTCCATGGTGTCAGGAGCTGTGCTTGATACCATAGAATATGACAGGAAGTCGGAAATGCTTAGAGAAATTCTAGCGACAGATCAGGAAGCTTCTGAAGAGGTTCTTTCCAGTCTTGACTATCATTATCCATATGAGGAAAAGAAAGGATATAAGAATAAGTATTCGGTATCGGAATTGAAGCATATGGCTATGGAGAAGGTGCTTGAAACAGAGCCAGTAGAGGTCATTTCCTGGGCGGATGGAGGAAGGAGCCAAGAAGAGACAGCGCCTGCTATGGAAGAGGAGAGCCTGGAATACACGCCTATTATTCCAGCCTTCCTGGGCGGTGAAGCAGAAAATGCAAATGTCGGTGCGCTTCGCGGTACAGCAATGCATAGATTCATGGAATGCTTTAACTTTGCTTTGGATGATTTTGCTAGCAAGATGCAAAGTGAGAGAGAGCGTATGCTTAATAAGGGTCTTCTGACGGCGGAACAGGATAAGCTTATTTCCTATGATAAGATTGCTGCCTTCTTAACCTCTCCGATGGCAGGGCGAATGCATGAAGCAGCACTTAGAGGCGATCTGTTTATCGAGAAGGCTTTCGTATCTGGAACAAGTGCAGATGAATTGTTCAAAGAAGAGGCTAAGGGCGAGGATGAGCTTGTGCTAATCCAGGGAATTATTGATGCCTTTTTCCGCGAGGATGGAAAGATTGTTCTTCTTGATTATAAGACGGATCGCATTAGCTCTCCTGTGAAATTAGCAGATATGTATCGTAGACAGCTTGAGATTTATAGCAAGGCGATAGAGGGCGCTATGGAACTTCCAGTCGCGGAAGCATGCCTTTATTCTTTTTACTTGAATCAGCTAGTGGATTGTAATATACTATCAACGATATAAATCAAGCGGAGGTTTTCTCTTATGACAAATGAGTACGATGAAGAGTGTTTACAGGTCTTTCTGGCAAAGCAAACACAGCTCTTTCCGGAGCCGGTTGCAGAGACTACAGAGGAGGCTGAGTACTTCCTCGAGGATTGTTTGGCAGTCGTCTGTGAGAGTAAGAGCGAAGTATTAGAATATATGGAAGACGCCATGGATATTGTTGGCATGACAGAAGAAGAAGTTCTATCTTCTGAGGAGGTATTTAAGCTTCCACATGGCAGATATCTTATAGTAGAAGGTTAATCTATGAGACATAAGAGTAAGAGAGGAGCAGTTCTTGGACTGCTCCTTCTATGTATGGTCCTCTTTTCTTCCTGCAAGGTGGGGGATACAACAGTATATTTTGCGACGAGTTCTTCCTGGCATCAGGTGTTTAAGATTGGAAGTCTAAAATGCAACCAGGTAGAGGCAAAGGTTTATCTAGCCAATTATAAGAACATCTATGGTATCGTGCAGGGAAATTCCCTCTGGACAGAGGAATATGACACCTCTGCCATGGAGGATTCTATTAAGAGTCTGGTATTAGAGCATCTGACCAAGGTATATGCCTTGAATCAGTATGCCCTTGACAATGATATTAAGCTTACGGATAGCGAGAAGGAAGCCTGCAAGTCTGCTGCAGAGTCTTATTTTGATTCGCTAAATAAGGCAGAGAAGCGATATACGGGAGCATCTAAGTCCAAGATTCTTGATATGTATGAGCGATATGCGCTTGCTGAGAAGGTCTACTTCGAACTTATGGGAACGGTAGATGAGGAGGTCTCTGAGGATGAGGCCAGAGTAATGGAGGCTTATGTCTTCTATGTATCGGATGAGGATCTTGCGAATACCCTTCTTTCCAGAATTCGAAGAGGAGAGAGCTTTGAGACAATTGCCAATACCTACAATGAAGCTTCTGCAGCGTCAGATGTTACATTTCCAAGAAATACCTATCCAGAAGCGGTAGAGGATGTTCTCTTTCGACTGGACAATGATGAGATGTCTGGGGTAATTGATGCAGGAAATGGTACCTACTATATTGCAAAATGCATCAACAAATACGATGAGGAATTGTCAGAGAAGAATAAGGCCAACGTCATTGCGAGCCGCCAGGAACAGGTGATTCTCGATATCATTACGGAATTAGATGAGAAATATTACTCAGACTTTAATTCGAAGCTCTGGAATCGTATTACTATTGATACAGATGAGGATATTACGACGGATTCTTTCTTCTCTACTTTGAATGAATATCTCTCTTATTAGTGCGACAATTTTGAGTAAAATGCTGGTTTTATTTCTAATTCATAAGAATTATAATGAAGTTGACTTGAATTTTTGAGGGATTTGATAAGAAGGGAGAACATTATGGCAACAAATAAGAAGACAGATGTCAAAAAGTCAGCTTCTGAGGCTGCGAAGGAAATCCTCGCTGCATCCGAGAAGAAGGTTGAAGAGGCCAAGGTAGAGGTGAAGAAGGCTCAGGCTAAGGCCAGCGAGACCAAGGCTAAGGCTACAGCAGCCAAGAAGTCCGCAACTACCACAGCTAAGAAGACAACTACAGCTGCAAAGAAGAAGGTCGCAGCCGCTAAGGGTGAAGTAGTGCGTACATCAATTCTTCAGTACGATGGTGCTGATTATAAGATTGACGACATTATGGCCAAGGCAGAAGCAGATTTTCTTGCTGAGAACAAGAAGAAGGCAATCAAGGAGATTAAGGTCTATATCAAGCCACAGGACAACAAGGCTTACTATGTTGTGAATGGTGATTATGCTGGAGCTGTAGATTTATAGGAATAGTTCTTTTTCGCCGATTGCGATGTAGACTTTTATGGAAATCAAAAGGACCTGTTATCTAGTTGATTAGATAACAGGTCCTTTTTTGTACCTATATGAATCTTTTGGTCCAATTACTTAGCGAGTAACATCATAATGTCATTTGATCTCTTGATGAAAGCTGTCATTGCATCTGGTGATAGAGGCTGATTAGAAATCATAGCCAAATCATAGAGCTGGCAAGCAAACATATCTACATTCTCACTATCCTTATGATTCAGGATGTACTGAACAAGTTCATTATTGGCATTCAAAGTCAGAGTAGTATCGTTGCCACCAAACATAGATGGATCCATGCCATACATATTATACATCTTCATCATGTCCATCATTCGTCTGCTCTCTTCTGAGACAGTGATGACAGAGGAGATGTCTGCATTCTTGAACTTCTCAACCTTAACGGACAGATTATCCTTGGAGAGAGCCTTGCGGAAGATCTCGGTCAGGGAGTCGGTTGCTTCCGTCAGATCCTCTTCGGAGGTCTTATCAACCATAGTCTCTGTCACATCAGAATCGATTCTTGTGAACTTGTAATTCTCATTTCTGGACTCTAACTGAGTAATAAATGAAGAATCAATTGCGTGATCTAAGATTACAGCAGTAAGTTCCTGCTCACGGAACATATTGATATATTGAGACTGCTGATTAACATCGGTAACGTAGAAGATGGTCTTTCTCTTATCTTCTGATTCATCCGGATTCTCCTGATCAGTTACAACTTCTGCTTCTACAGCCTCACCGTTCTCATCGGTTGCTTCTTCCTTAACGAGAAGCTCTGGAAGAGTAGTATAATTGCCATCGATATCCTTGAAGAGGATGAAGTCATTCATTCTGTCGCAGAATTTGTCATCCTTCAGGCAACCGAATTTGATGAATGGAGAGATATCATCCCAATACTTCTCATAGGATTCCTTGTCGGTCTTACACATACCACTTAACTTATCGGCAACCTTTTTGGAGATGTATTCCTGAATCTTGGTTACAAAGCCGTCGTTCTGCAGGGCAGATCTGGAGACATTCAGTGGCAGGTCAGGACAGTCAATAACTCCCTTAAGCAGCATCAGATATTCTGGAATAACTTCTTTGATGTTATCAGCTACAAAGACCTGGTTGTTGTAGAGCTTGATTGTACCTTCGATAGAATCGTATTCTGTGTTGATCTTAGGGAAGTATAGAATTCCCTTTAGGTTAAATGGATAGTCCATATTAAGGTGAATCCAGAAGAGCGGCTCCTTGTAATCCATGAAGACCTTGCGATAGAAGGACAGGTACTCATCATCGCTGCATTCGCTAGGGGTTTTGGTCCAAAGTGGGGTAGTATCATTTAGAGCAACAGGACGCTTTACAATCTTTAGCTGATTCTTCTCTGGAGAGACTTCAACCATCTCCTTGGTGCCATCTTCCTGTTCCTTTTCTTCGAACTTAGCATCCTCATGAATCTCTTCAACAACGATGTCTGTGTCGCGCTTGTCTTCTACATCGATGGTTTCATATTCTTCTTCTGCATTTTCCTTCTCCAAGAAAATCTCAGTTGGCATGAAAGAGCAGTACTTCTCGATAACTTCTCTTACACGATATTCGTTGGCATATTCTAAGCAGTCCTCATTCAGATGAAGAGTGATTGTAGTACCGACGGTATCCTTGTCGCCGTCTTCCATATCGAATTCTGTTCCACCGTCACAAGACCAGTGTACAGGCTTTGCACCATCGCGGAATGAGAGGGTATCAATTGTAACCTCATCAGCAACCATGAAAGCAGAATAGAAACCGAGACCGAAATGACCGATAATCTGGTCTTCATTGGCCTTGTCCTTGTACTTCTCGAGGAAGTCAGTTGCACCAGAAAAGGCAATCTGATTAATGTATTCATCAACCTCTTCTGAGGTCATACCAAGTCCGTTATCGGTAAAGGATAGAGTCTTGTTCTCTGGAGATACCTTGACTAAAATCTTGGCCTTATAGTCATCAGACAGGCTATATTCACCCATCATATCTAACTTCTTCAGCTTGGTGATGGCATCGCATCCATTGGAAATTAATTCTCTTACGAAGATATCCTGGTCAGAATAGAGCCATTTCTTAATCACTGGGAAAATGTTCTCGCTTGTGATGGAAAGACTTCCGTGTTTGTTACTCATATATATCACATCTCCTTACAATAATTTTTGCTTTTTCGCATAAAACTATAGTAAAACTGAGCATTTCAAAAGTCAATAAAAAATTAGCACTCTTTTAACAAGAGTGCTAACAATTTTGTTAATTTGTATATCAACCTTCTTTGTGGAGGTTTTTATTTGCAGTGCTAAGCATAAGCTTGATTCGATTTAGCTGATTTACTTCAGAAGCACCTGGATCATAGTCAATTGCTACGATATTGGCAGATGGATTCTCATGTCGAATCTTCTTGATAACGCCCTTACCTACAACGTGATTTGGCAGGCAACCAAAAGGCTGAATGCAGACGATGTTTGGAACATCATCATGAATTAGCTCAAGCATCTCACCGGTTAGGAACCAGCCTTCTCCAGTTTGATTGCCAAGGGATACGATGTCCTTGGCATGAGCTGCAGTATCAGTAATGTATGCAGGTGGTGTAAAACGCTCACTTTCTTCAAAAGCAATGCGTGCATCCTTACGTAACCATTCGAAGAAGTTGATGACAAAATTCGATACCATCTGAGACTTCATGGAAGCGCCTAAGTTCTCGCGCTTGAAATTCGTATTATAGAAGCAGTAGAGCAGGAAATCAGTTAAATCTGGAACGACTGCTTCTGCACCCTCAGACTCTAAGAGAACTGCCAAATCATTATTGGCTGCAGGCAGGAACTTAACTAAAATCTCGCCGACGATTCCGACACGAGGCTTCTTGATATCAAGAATAGGCAGTGTATCGAAATCGTGAATGATCTCACGAAGCATCTTCTTATACTTGCGATGAGAGAGCATGCCATCTTCTGTTACGAATGCAATTACTTTCTTGCGCCACTTGTCGTGAAGCTCGTCGGTGGAACCAGGAACAGCCTCATATGGTCGAATACGGTAGACGCATTTCATGAAGACATCGCCAAAGATTAGAGCATAAAGGGCATGCTGAACCAGCTTTGGTGTGAACTTAAAGCCTGGATTCTTCTCAATTCCCTGGGCAGAAAGAGAGATTACAGGTACATCCTCGTATCCTGCCTTGGCCAGGGCTCTACGGTAGAATCCGATATAGTTACTTGCACGGCAACCACCACCAGTCTGGGAGATGAGCACAGCAGTCCTTGACATATCGAAGTCACCGCTCTTAATTGCAGCCATTAACTGTCCAACGACAATCAGTGATGGATAGCAGGCGTCATTATTTACATAGCGAAGACCAGCATCAACGCATTCTCTGGTAGGAATATCAGGAATGACCAGATTGTAGCCAGCTGCCTGGAAAGCAGGCTGAAGCAGTTCAAAGTGAACTGGCGACATCTGTGGGCAGAGAATGGTGTAATTCTTACGCATCTCTTCTGTAAATACGACTCTCTGATAGCTGGATGGCTTGATGGTACGCTTTTCATTTCTTCTTTCTCGAACGCGGATTGCTGCAATAAGAGAACGAAGTCGAATTCGGGCTGCACCTAGGTTATTCACCTCGTCAATCTTCAGACAGGTGTAGATCTTGCCTGAGCCAGTTAATATGTCTGCTACAGCATCCGTTGTTACAGCATCTACACCACAGCCGAAGGAATTCAGCTGGATGACATCAAGATCATCTCTGGTCTTTACGTAATTAGCAGCAGAGTACATACGAGTGTGATACATCCACTGGTCGAGAACGATAAGAGGTCTCTCTAATTTGCCAAGATGGGAGATGGAGTCTTCAGTAAGAACAGCCATACCATAGGAATTAATCATGTCTGGGATTCCGTGATTGATCTCAGGATCCACATGATATGGACGACCACAAAGTACAATTCCTCTTCGGCCAGTTTCCTCCAGATATTTGAGGACTTCTTCACCCTTTCTTTGCATGTCAAGGCGATAATTATTTTGCTCCTCCCATGCAAGATGGGCAGCATGCCTTACTTCACTTGCCTTGATATCCTTGAATTCCTCTGCGAAGACCTTGACTAACTGCTTGGTGAGGACTTCTTCATTTGTAAAGGCCATGAATGGATTCAGGAAGCGTACCTTGCCTGTTGTAATCTCTTCGATGTTATTCTTGATATTCTCAGCATATGAGGTGACAATCGGACAGTTGTAATGATTGTCGCTATCAGGAAATTCCTCTCTCTCATATGGAATACAAGGATAGAAGATGAAGTCTGCATTTGCCTTATTGATGAGCCACTGTACATGTCCATGTGCAAGCTTTGCTGGGTAACATTCAGACTCGGATGGAATCGAATCAATACCCAGTTCATAGACTGCTCTTGTAGAGCGAGGACTAAGAATTGTTGCAAAGGACAGTTCCTTAAAGAAAGTAGCCCAGAATGGATAGTTCTCATACATGTTGAGAACGCGTGGAAGACCAACAACGCCTCGACTTGCTTCCTCTCTCTTTAATGGCTTGTACTGGAATAATCTCTTATATTTGTAATCGTAGAGGTTTGGAATATTATCCTTGTTCTTCTCAAGTCCGAGACCTCTCTCACAACGATTTCCGGTAATGAAGGACCGTCCGTCTGAGAATTCATTGATGGTTAGAAGACAATGGTTATTACAATGAGGACAACGATCCAGCTTTGTATCAAAGGTAAGAGCTTTAATCTGATCAATGGTAAGCATGGATGTTCTTGGGTCATCCTCGTAGCGCTCTCTTGCAATAAGCGCTGCACCAAAGGCACCCATAATGCCGGCGATGTCAGGACGAACTACCTTGACTCCAGCAATTTGCTCCAGAGAACGAAGAACAGCATCATTGTAGAAAGTTCCACCTTGAACGACAATATTCTCACCGAGATCCTTTGCGTCGGATAGCTTAATTACCTTGAACAGGGCATTCTTGATTACGGAATAAGCAAGACCAGCTGAGATGTCAGCAACGGATGCACCTTCCTTCTGAGCCTGCTTTACCTTGGAATTCATGAATACCGTACATCTGGTTCCAAGATCAATAGGATGCTTCGCAAAGAGAGCTTCCTTGGCAAAATCCTGTACGGAGAAGTTCAGACTCTTGGCAAATGTCTCAATGAAGGAACCACAACCGGAAGAACATGCCTCATTTAACTGAACTGAATCTACCGTCTGATTCTTGATACGGATACATTTCATATCCTGACCGCCGATATCTAAGATACAATCGACTGCTGGATTAAAATGAGCTGCTGCATAGTAATGCGCTACAGTCTCTACCTCGCCCTCATCAAGCATAAGAGCAGACTTCATCAGTGCTTCGCCGTAACCGGTGGAGCAGGAATGCACAATATGTGAATCACTTGGAAGGAGTGTATAAATCTCCTGAATGGCAGAAATTGCAGTGGTAAGCGGACTACCGTTGTTGCTTGAATAGAAGGAGTAGAGAAGGTCTCCATCCTCTGATACAAGCGCAAGCTTTGTTGTTGTAGAACCAGCATCAATTCCTAAGAAGCAGTTGCCATGGTAGGAAGAGATGTCGGCAGTTTTTACATGGTTTTTGCTATGGCGGTCAGTGAATTCTTTGTAGGCCTCATTTGTAGCAAAGAGTGGCTCAAGACGTGCTACCTCAAATTCCATGTGAATCTCAGAGGAAAGCTTGGTAAGCAGGTCATCTAAATCAGTAGTTACATCTGCATCGTAATTCAGCGCAGAACCAATGGCAGCAAAGAGATGAGAATTCTCTGGAATAATGGTATGTTCTTCATCCAGATTCAGAGTTCGGATGAAGGACTCTCTTAATTGATCCAGGAAATGAAGTGGTCCGCCCAGGAAGGCTACATGGCCACGAATTGGCTTACCACAAGCAAGACCGGAGATGGTCTGATTGACTACGGCCTGGAAAATGGAAGCAGATAAATCCTCTCTGGTTGCACCTTCATTGATAAGTGGCTGAATATCAGTCTTGGCAAATACGCCACATCTTGCAGCAATCGGATAGAGGTCCTTGTAGTTCTTGGCGTATTCATTGAGGCCTGATGCATCTGTTTGGATCAGCGATGCCATCTGATCAATAAATGATCCTGTTCCACCAGCGCAAATACCGTTCATACGCTGTTCTACATTGCCATTTTCGAAGTAGATGATCTTAGCATCCTCACCCCCAAGCTCAATTGCCACATCGGTCTGTGGGGCATAGTGAGTCAGGGCTGTTGCTACAGCAACAACCTCCTGGTTAAATGGCACATTAAGGTGCTTGGCGAGGGTAAGACCGCCGGAGCCTGTTATCATTGGCGCAATGGCGATATTTCCAGTGACATCAGCTGCCTTCTCAATGAGGTCATGAAGCGTCTCACGAATGTTGGCAAAGTGCCTTTCATAGTCTGAGAAGATAAGCTTGTTCTCTTCATCGAGGAGGGCTACCTTGACGGTAGTAGAACCGATATCAATTCCCAATTTGTATAATTTGTTATTTGCTGTTGAACTCATAACTACAAACTACCTTTCCTTATATAAATAGGTAAAAAAACCTATAATTCACAAAATACGCTCAGATATTATACGATAGGAAGCATGAAATGACAAATGAATATATACATATTTAATGGATTGCTTAGA
>CAVLDP010000006.1:69156-74625 GCA_963661945.1 Lachnospiraceae bacterium | reverse complement strand
AGAGCATGATGGAATAAATAAAAATGCTAAGAGCAAGTGGCTCTTAGCATTTTTTCTATGTAGTGCTATATTCCGAACATATCTATGCAAATTTTCTTGCCAGCCTCTGTCCGGAAAATCCTGTCATAGGCATTTTGTATTGCATCCATATTGGCGTTATCTTCGAATAGATTCACGAGAAAATCCGCTTCTACGAGAATCTGGTAATCATCGCCATCAATATCTGTATAAGTGTGATGATGTCCTACCAGATAGCATACGCGATCGATAATCTCCTTGTCGTAGCCTAGTTCTTCTAGCATAGGTCCTGCTACGACAGGTCCTTCCTTTTCCTGCAATGGGCCAGCACAGTTTCCATATTTTTCCTCTGCGACTTTGATGCCAATATCATGAACGATGGCCGCAGTTTCTAAGATGTGTTGTCTTTCTTCATCTAGCCCAGTTTCCTCACCAATAATCTTGGCAAATTCATACACCTTGAGAAAGTGCTGAATGCGCTTTGGGTCACCGGTATAATAAGATATCATTGCTTCTATAAGTGCGTTGTTATCCATAGTAAGGTCCTTTCGCTCTTGGGTAAACTCTATTTTTCCATAACTTCCTTTATAAGTATATCACTAAATTCTTTGGCTCCAGCTTGATTTAGATGATCTCCATTCATAAATAAGGCTTGCAATAAGAAGCTAAGTAGTAATGCCTTGTGAAGCAGATCGGGCTAGATGATCACTGAAAAAACAAAAAGCCTTGAGAATTATTAATTCTCAAGGCTTTCCGATAAAAAATAATGCGGAAGATGGGACTTGAACCCACACGACATTGCTGCCACAAGATCCTTAGTCTTGCTCGTCTGCCAGTTCCGACACTTCCGCATTTATGATGTCATCTCGCGACGACTTGATTATAGTAACAAAGTAGGAGGCGTTCGTCAATAGAAATTTTGAAATTTATCAAAGTTTTTTAATGGGGTATAATTATATATATCAATTAGAGCCACACGGGCGATAGAGCCATAGCATGGGCCAAAGGAGATGATTCATTTATGGGCAAGAAAATATATTTTGTGCGACACGGCGAAAGCCAGTGGAATGTTGAGGACAAGGTTTGTGGCAGTACAGATATTCCACTTACTAATCGTGGACACGAGCAGGCTATTGCTACAGGTCAGGCGGTTTTAGATGCCGGCATACAGGCAGATTTGATACTTTGCTCACCACTTGTGCGTGCGGCTGAGACTGCCAGACACATATCTGAAGTGACAGGGGTGCCGTGTCAGGTGGAGCCCCGCATTATTGAGCAGAATTTTGGCAAGTGGGAGGGCACATCTCCTCGCAATTCTGCAGATTTTCAGGCTGCTAAAAGATGCTTTTTAGATCACTTTGAGGATGGTGAGAGCATGTTTCAGCTGGCTCAGCGCATCTATAATGTATTAGATGAGCTAAAGGCGGATGACAAGACCTACATCCTTGTGGCCCATAATGGCATTGCCAGAGTTGTGGCATCATATTTTCAGGATATGACCAACGAGGAGTATGCTTCTTATGGTGTGAAGAATTGTAGCCTGACAGAGTTTGAATATAGGGACTAGGATTATGATACGAGAGGTGGCTGTTTGTATGACAACAGAGGAGATTAAGAATAGGGCAGAGGAAAGCTTTGCAAGGTATACAAGTAATTATGATATGAGTGATCAAAAGATTGCGTTGAAAGCCAAGCATACATATAAGGTAGCGAAGCTTTGTGAGGAAATTGCGAGAGCAGAAGGTCTTTCGGAGGAGGAGACCTTGATTGCCTGGCTTTGCGGCATGCTTCACGATATAGGCCGTTTTGAGCAGGTGACTTTGTTTAATACTTTCATTGATGCCGAGTCAGTAGATCATGCTCATTTATCCTGCCAGATATTGTATGATTCCGACACACCATTAGTGCGGCAGTTCTATCCAGATGCCTCTTTTGACCATGATATTTACACAGCAATTTATTGGCATTCGGCATATCGATATCCGGATGAATTGTCTCCGCGGGAGAAGACCTTCTGTGACATTCTTCGCGATGCAGATAAATTAGATATCTTCAGAGTGAATTTGGAAACGCCTCTTTCTGAGATACATAACATTCCAGAAGAGGATTTCTATACCTCTGAGATCACACCGGAAGTCTATCAGGCTTTTATGGAACATCACGCTGTACTTCGTTCGCTGAAGAAGACTCCAATCGACAATGTAGTAGGTTACCTAAGCCTCTACTTTGAACTGGTGTATCCGACCAGCCAGCAAATCGCTCGGGAAGCGGGGTATTTAGCGGAACTTGCTAGGTTTGATTCAAGAGTTGAGGAGACGAGATTGCTTTTTGCCAAGATGAGAGAGGAACTGGGGTTATAGCTTTTTCTTGAAAATATAACGGAATGGCGTTATATTTTCTGTGAGAGGTTCTTAATTATGAATGATAGTGTAAAAAGATACATAGCAGAATCAGGAAAAAGCATATATAAAATCAGCAAAGAGACAGGAATTCCTTATACAACATTGAGTGAATTAATGCATGATAAAAGTCATGTTAATCAAATTGCATCTGAGACGGTATGCAAATTATGCCTTTATTTTTGTTGTTCCTATTCTGATTTGCTAGATGATTTTCCGTTCCTAAATAATAGTAGTGGGCGCTACAAGGGGGTTCGATATCTGTGGAAGCAGACAAGTAGAGGTATAGAATTACACATTGATGATAAGAAAACAGACGTTATACTTGCGACGTTAAGAAGAATGGTGCCTAGTAAATATAGTTATTATCAGCATGAGATACCAGAACTTTTGATAGATACATATCTTGAGGACAAAATGGGATGGGAGGCTTTGCCGTGAATCAGTATTTTTTAATGCATAAGAACCAGGTGTGTGGCTCTTTGCTTATTGATGAAAATAGTGGTGGACTGCGGGCGTACAAGGACCATCATACGGGATTATCTCCTTTTCTTGGCAATGCAGACACTAGACGTATGTCAAGGTGGTGGGATGGACGAGCGGTCCCTGCCTCCAGAAAAATGATGCATAGTATATTAAGTGATGCTGAATGCTTTGATTCAAGAGAATATTTGGCAAAAAATCTTGCACTATCACTTACGGACTCGTATTGGATTTGCCCAATTGATGTAGACTTGGATTATGATGAAATAAAATTATCTGGTTTGGTATCATATCATGACGAGAAAATTCCTTATCATAATCATACTTCGTATGATCCTAATGCATCCCTGGGGGGACAAATGGAAAAATATTGGGATGTAAAGACGATGCCACCAAGACTTATAAAGGAAAGCTATAAGTATTTTGGCCAACAGGCTATGAATGAAGGCTTTGCTACTAGAATCCATGAAATGCAGAGGACGATGATTCCATATGCCTCATATGATGTAGATAGGACGGATGATAATGGCTGGTATTGCTCTTGCCTTGCTTTTACCAATGATAATGTAGAACTTGTCCCCGCTTATGAGGTGTTAGAAGGAGCAAAGCTCCAAAATGATAAATCCATGTATGAAAATTATATTCAGATATGCGTTGATTTGGGAATTGAGGAAGATGAAATTCGTAAATTTATGGATTACCAGACGCTTACTGACTTTATAATAAGTAATACCGATGAACATCTTCTTAATTTTGGAATTCTTAGGGATGCTGATTCTATGAAATATTTAGGACCAGCTCCTATTTATGATTCAGGCAATAGTATGTTTTATACGGACTCATTATTTAGACATACAAGAGTGTCTTTGCTGGAGAGGAAAATTACTAGTTTTTATGATACAGAAGAAAAAATGCTAAAAAATATTAAGAACAAAAAGATAGTTGATTTTGATGCATTACCAAAGGCTGATGAAGTAATCGAATACTATGTAGGGCATGATTTTCCTGAAGATAGGGCAACAATAATTGCAAGGAACTATGAATTGAAAGTACAAATGGCTTATGAATTTTGCAATGGCAAGAATATATCTATATATCATGAACGAAATGAGGGATAGTTTGTGAGCAGGAATAGAAAAGCAACCTATCATCTCCCAGGCCTGTTTGAATTTTACGATTTGTATAAGCCTTTTCTGAAGCTATATAGAGAACATCATGAATATTTCTATGATTGGTGTCAGATAGGCTCTATTTATGGGGCGCCCGCAGATTGCCTGTGGGGAGGTGGAAGAGCTGGCTATGGAGAAAATACGGCTTCGGAAGTTTTTGATTTGATGGAGGAATACAGCATTTCTCCCAGACTTACCTTTAGCAACTCTCTCCTCAGAGAAGAACATTTATCGGACAAGAAGTGCAATGACCTCTGTCGATTGTTTTCTGCAAGTAAGAATAGTCAAGGCGGAGTGATTGTTGCCTCGGATTTGCTGGCTGAATACATTAGAGATGAATTTCCGAATCTCTATTTGGTTTCTTCTACGACCAAGGTACTTACCGATTTTGATGATTTAGAGGCTGAACTTAATCGAGAGGAATTTTCCTATGTCGTTTTGGATTTTCGCCTGAATAAGTCCTTTGACAGGCTTAAACATCTTACAGTTAAGCAAAAAGATAAGGTGGAATTTCTGTGTAATGAATGCTGCTACATAGGCTGTAAGGATAGATATGCATGTTATCAGGCTGTGAGTCGAGATAATCTGGGATTGGAGGAGGCAGCGCATAGCTGTAATTCACCGGATAAGGAGCGGGGCTACAGCTTTGCTAAGGCTATGGCGAGCCCAGCCTTTATCGGAATTTTGGACATTAGGAATTCGTATCTTCCTATGGGTTTTACTCAGTTTAAGATTGAGGGGCGAAGCCTGGGGAGCGCTATGGTACTTGAGTTTCTACTATATTATATGGTAAAACCGGAATATCAGATTCATGTAAGAGAGGCTATTTATCTGGATAATTCATTGGATCTCTTCTAGAATGTTTCGAGAAACTGTTTACTTAATGGAGGATATGAGGTGACACAGCATAGTGATATTGAAAATGATAGATTTACGATGGGACTAGCACTGGTAGATTTACTGCCAGTGATATTTTTTGGTGGAGCGGCAGTCTTGATTTCGCTTCTTCTTAAGAGCAAGATGTTTATGCTTGGTGCGATTCTATGCACACTTGCTGGTCTTGGCAAGGTGGCCTGGAAGATTCTTCTAGCTAGAAAGGAAGAGGACATACAGATTCTCTTTCATCAGTTTCGCATTCTTATGCCAGCAGGCTTTCTTCTTATAATAATTTCGCTCATCGCATGCCGAGATAGAATAAATATGACAAGACTTCTTGCGGCTATTATTTCCTTTCCATCCAATGTGTGCTTCCTGGTTGGAATTGTTGGTATGGTTATGATGATTGTTTTTGCTAAGAGGTTGGATCCAAATGATGTAAAGGCAAATTGGATTGAGCAGATTACAAATTCTATTGCGCAGGCGGCCTTCTTTTTTGGAATTCTATTTGCGATGCTTTAAGT
>CAVLDP010000006.1:0-69146 GCA_963661945.1 Lachnospiraceae bacterium | reverse complement strand
ACCAGAAATTATCTCGTATATATTTTATGGAGGCATCTTTTTCGGGGGAGGATGATGAGATGTTAATTCGAGAATCGATTGAACAGATGAATCAAGAGATGCTTAGTCCATATGCGACTCTGGATCAGAACTCTCGGGGCAGAGAGATTGAGGAGGCAGAGTGCGACATTAGGCCTAAGTTTCAGAGAGATAGAGATCGTATCTTGCATTGCAAGTCGTTTCGTCGACTGAAGAACAAGACCCAGGTTTTTCTGACGCCTCTTGGAGACCATTACAGGACGCGTATGTCGCATACGCTTGAGGTCTCTCAGAATGCCAGAACCATTGCCAAGGCGCTTCGGTTGAATGAGGATTTGGTGGAGGCAATTGCACTCGGCCATGATCTGGGCCATACGCCTTTTGGTCATGCAGGTGAGAAGGTATTAAATGAACTTGTCGAGGGAGGATTCGTCCATTCTGAGCAGAGCGTCCGTATTGTCGAGAAGCTTGAGAAGGACGGCGAAGGATTGAACTTAACCTGGGAGGTTAGAGATGGCATAAGGAATCATCAGATGAAGACAATGCCAGCGACTCCGGAAGGCAAGGTGGTTCGCCTGTCAGATAAGATTGCTTATGTTAATGCAGATATCGATGATTCAATTCGAGCCCAGATTATTACGGAGGAAGATATTCCACTTGAGATAAGACGTACCTTGGGCTTCAATGTACATGACAGGCTGAATACCCTGATTCATGATGTTATTATCACCTCGATGGACACAGATCAGATTGCCATGTCAGATGAGATTTTTGAGGCAATGACAGACCTTAGGTCCTTCCTATATTCTAATGTATATAAGAATCCGGTTGCCAAGGGTGAAGAGGTGAAAGCGAAGCGTATGCTGCATCAGCTTTTCGAATATTATATGTCTCATATAGAAGATTTGCCGAGCCGTTATCTTGCCATGATATCGGAGGAAGGCGAAGCACAGGATCGAGTGATTGCAGATTATATTTCTGGTATGACAGATGTCTATGCTGTTACGAAATTCAATGAATTCTTCATGCCACAGGCATGGGAAGTGGATGGCTATTAAGGCATCATAAATCGTAGGAGGAAGAGGAATGCCTCGTTATTCAG
Source organism: Lachnospiraceae bacterium (assembly GCA_963661945.1). Lineage (GTDB taxonomy): Bacteria > Bacillota > Clostridia > Lachnospirales > Lachnospiraceae > CAVLDP01. The sequence continues at coordinate 68,026 of CAVLDP010000006.1, read as the reverse complement.
AGGATTTAATTGAGGAAGTTCGATCTCGCAGTGATGTGGTGGATATCATTTCTCAATATGTACATTTAGAGAAGAAGGGCAGTACCTATTTTGGACTTTGCCCTTTCCATAATGAGAAGACAGGTTCCTTTTCTGTTTCGCCCAATAAGCAGATGTATTACTGCTTTGGCTGTGGCGCAGGTGGTAATGTTTTCTCATTTCTTATGAATTATGAGAATATGACCTTTCCGGAAGCAGTAGAGATGCTGGCGGATCGAGCAGGAGTGGAACTGCCGAAGACGGAGATGTCTCGTGAGGAACGAGAGAGATCAGACCGCAGGTCACAGATTCTTGAGATTAATAAGAAGGCTGCAGGATATTTCTATTCGCTTCTTCGTTCATCGCACGGGGAACATGCGATGAGATATTTTGAAGGAAGAGAATTGTCCAAGGATACCATGCAGAAGTTTGGATTAGGATATTCAGATAAGTTCGGTAATGATCTCTATCAGTATCTGAAGTCAGAGGGCTATTCTGATGACATCCTGAAGGACTGTGGTCTTGTCACGATTGATGAACGTGGCGGAAGGGATAAGTTCTGGAATCGCGCCATGTTTCCAATTATGGACACGAATGGCAAGGTGGTGGCCTTTGGCGGAAGAGTTATGGGAGATGGCGAGCCGAAGTATCTGAACTCGCCAGAGACACTGGTCTTCAATAAGAGCAAGACCTTGTATGGACTTTATCTGGCACGGAGGACGAAGCGTAAGCAGATGATTCTCTGTGAAGGCTATATGGATGTAATTGCACTTCATCAGGCTGGCTTTGATAATGCTGTTGCATCGCTTGGTACAGCCCTGACCTCTGGTCATGCTGGTATGCTGAAGCGTTACACGGATGAGGTTTATCTCTCCTATGATTCGGATGGAGCGGGTGTTAGGGCTGCTCTTCGAGCGATTCCGATTCTGAAGGATGCTGGAATTACCTGCAAGATAATAAACATGCGTCCACACAAGGATCCAGATGAATTTATCAAGGCGCTTGGTGCGGATGCTTATCAGGAGAGGATTGATCATGCGGAGAATAGCTTTATGTTTGAACTTCGTATGATGGAGTCAGATTACGATATGCAGGACCCGGAATCCAGGTCGAAGTTCCAGATGGCGATGGTTGATCGCTTGATGGAGTTTGAGGAAGAACTGGAACGGGATAATTATACCAGAGCTGTAGCGGAGCATTACATGATAGGCTTTGATCAGCTTAAGGCATCGATTGCTCATAAAGCGGCGCGAGGTGGACTTGTACCAAAGAAGTCAACGAAGGAATTAAAGAAGCCGGGACAGTCGCGGGCAAATCGTGCAGAAGACGGGCGTAAGACATCGGAACGCCTGTTACTTACTTGGATTTCTGATGATCCTACCATATATGGGCGGACTAAGAAATATATTGATATCTCAGATTTCTCAGAAGGAATCTACCAGACGGTCGCAGGAGAACTCTTCCGTCAGTTAGAGCAAGGTGAGGAATTGAACCCATCCAGAATCGTGAATTTATTCGAGGAGGATGAGGACCAACGGGAAGTGGCCAAGATATTTAACACATCCGTTGGCGAGATTGATCGACAGGATGATAGAGAGAAGGCTCTCAAAGAGACGGTGCTTCGTATCAAGAGGAACTCGATTGAGAGGAATAAGTTGAGTCTGGGTTCGAGTGGACCAGAAGGGGCAGAGAAGCTTCTTCGTGATATGAAGACTTTACAGGAATTAGAGAGAGCCAGAACACTATAGTTACTACATTTCCATGAAGGGAGAACACATGGCAACTAAGAAGAAAGCAGAAGTTACAGAAGAGGTAATTGAGAAGGAGGAAAAGGCGGTTAAGGATATGACCCAGGAAGAGCAGGCCAAGTATCTGACGAATAAGCTTGAGGAACTGATTAAACTTGCTAAGGAACGCAAGAACCTTCTGGATTATACAGAGGTCTGTGAATATTTCAAAGAGATGAACCTAAATGCAAGCCAGATGGCTGGCGTGACAGAGTATCTGGAGAAGAATGGCGTTGATGTATTCCATGATACAGATGAACCATCGGATGAGGAACTTCTTCTGGATGACGATGAAGATGTTGAGATGGAGAAGATTGATCTGTCTGTTCCAGATGGCATCAGTACAGAAGATCCAGTTCGTATGTACCTAAAGGAAATCGGTATGGTTCCGCTTCTTACTGCAGAGGAAGAGACAGAGCTTGCAAAGCGTATGGAAGAGGGAGATGAGGCAGCCAAGGATGAACTGACTACGGCGAATCTTCGTCTTGTTGTATCGATTGCCAAGAGATATGTTGGTCGTGGAATGCTCTTCCTTGATCTGATTCAGGAAGGAAATCTGGGTCTAATCAAAGCGGTTGAGAAGTTTGACTATCGTAAGGGATATAAGTTCTCTACCTATGCTACCTGGTGGATTAGACAGGCGATTACGAGAGCAATTGCGGATCAGGCTAGAACCATTCGTATTCCGGTACATATGGTTGAGACAATCAATAAGCTGATTCGTGTATCCAGACAGTTACTCCAGGAGTTAGGTCGTGAACCGACCCCTGAAGAGATCGCTGAGCGTATGGAAATTCCAGTTGAGCGTGTCCGTGAGATTATGAAGATTAGCCAGGAGCCTGTCTCACTTGAGACTCCAATTGGTGAAGAGGAAGATAGCCACTTAGGTGACTTCATTCAGGATGATAATGTGCCAGTACCTGCAGATGCAGCTACATTTACCCTGCTTAGAGAACAGTTAGATGAGGTGCTTGGTACCCTGACAGAGCGTGAGCAGAAGGTCCTGATCCTTCGTTTTGGACTTGAGGATGGACGTGCGCGTACGCTTGAAGAGGTTGGTAAGGAATTTAACGTTACTCGTGAGCGAATTCGTCAGATTGAGGCCAAAGCTCTTCGCAAGCTTCGTCATCCAAGTCGTAGCCGTAAGCTGAAGGATTATCTGGAATAATGATACATCTATCTAAGAGAATGGAAGCAAACGCCAGACTCCTTAAGGGAAATGGTACCCTCTGCGACGTGGGCTGTGACCATGGATATCTGCCAATTGCCCTTGTGGAATCTGGACAGTTTTCTTATGCAATCGCCATGGATCTTCGTCCGGGTCCTCTGGAGAGGGCTAGAATACACATAGAAGAAGCGGGACTTGGAGATCGAATTGAGACGAGACTTTCAGATGGTCTTAAGTCGCTTGAGGCAGGACAGGCCAGCTCTCTTCTTATCGCTGGAATGGGAGGAAAAGTGATTCTCCATATTTTGGAAGAGGGAGAATCCATTCTTTCGTCCTTCGAAGAGATTATCCTGCAGCCCCAATCGGAGCTTGCTGAAGTAAGGCGTTATGTGACAAGTCATGGTTTTCGAATTGTGGATGAGGATATGGTCCTAGAGGATGGTAAATTCTATCCTGTGATGCGGCTTGTCCCAGGAGAGTCAGATCCTCTTACTGAGATAGAGCTTTGTTTTGGCCCGTGCCTTCTTGGGAAGCACCATGAAGTGCTAAGAGAGTTCTTAGAACGAGAGTATAGAATTCAGATGGATATTCTAGCAGCACTTCCAGAATCGAATGAGATTCGAATTTCCGAGATAAAATATAGACTTGACTTGATAGATGAAGCACGAAATAGATATAATTAGTGATAGTAGAGCTTATATGTTTCATATAAGCTCTTTTTGATATCGGAGGGGAAGATGACAGTAGGAGAGATTATACAGCAATTAGATAGATTAGCACCAAGGTCTGCGGCGCTTGATTGGGATAATGTTGGCTTGCTTGTGGGAAGTGAAGACTGGGATGTGAAGAATATTTACGTTGCGCTTGATGCGACGGAAGAAGTGATAGAGCATGCAATCTCACAGAAAGCAGATTTGATTGTGACGCATCATCCTATGATTTTCTCATCCATGAAGCAGGTGACAGATCAGGATCTAACGGGTCGACGGATTATGAAGCTTCTAGAGAATCATATAGCGCTATTTGCTATGCATACGAATTTCGACATCTATAAGATGGGAGAATTAGCAGATTCCAGACTGGGTCTAACGAATACGGTTCCGCTTGAAGTGATTGAAGGAGACAGAGGGCTTGGCTCTGTTGGGGATTTGAAGGAAGAGATGACATTATTTTCTTTTGCAGAATTTGTAAGAGATTCCTTTGGCCTTACAAATGTAAAGGTCTTTGGGCCGGCGGCAGGTGTAATTCATAGAGTGGCTATGTTACCAGGTTCTGGGAAATCAGAGATTCCTCTTGCAATTGAAGCTGGTGCGGATCTACTGATTACTGGGGATATTGATCATCATTCAGGAATCGATGCTGTGCAGGAGGGACTCTCTATTATTGATGCAGGTCATTATGGAATAGAGCATATTTTTATGGAATATATGGAACCCTATCTGGCATCGCTTGGTAATGACTTGACGGTATTTAGGGAACCAATGGCAGAACCATTTTATATAGTATAGGTAAAGGCGAGAGGGGACTGGTATGAGACTTTTCATTGATGGTGCGGAATATACATATGAAGAAGGGACGACATTCTTACAGGTCGCGTCTTTAGTGCAAGCAGATACAGAAGATACTATAGCTCTTGCAGTCTATGGCAATAAGCTATATGAACTATTCAAGGTCATTCCGGGAGATGGGGAGATTCGCTTCCTTACGGTGAAGGACAAGAATGGTAAGAAGGCTTACCGCAGATCTGTTACATTTCTAATGCAGGCGGCACTTAAGAGACTTCATCCAGAAGCATCCGATGTATTTGTGAAGTATTCCATTGGTCAGGGCTATTACTGCAAGCCAAGCTTCACAGACTGCATCAGTGAGGCAGATCTAATGGAACTTAAGAACATGATGCTTGCCATGGTCGAGGAAGATATTCCATTTCATAAATATACCATGCAGACAGAAGAAGCCATGGAGATGTTTCGAAGGGAAGGAATGCGTAATAAGGAACGCCTTCTATTCTATCGGGGAAGCTCGACGATTCATATGTATGAATTAGATGGTCTCGCTGACTATTTCTATGGTTATATGATGCCATCTACCGGGATGCTTACTTGCTTTGACCTTGTGAAATATGAGGATGGTTTTATCTTACAGTTTCCGGGCGCGAATCCGAAGCAGGTGGCAGAATTTGCGCCAGCAGACAAGTTCTTCCAGGTGCTACGGAAGTCTGACGAATGGAGCGAGATGATGAGAATTCCATCCGTTGGAGCTCTTAATGATGCAGTGGCAGACGGCAGAGCCAGAGAGATTATTCTGACGCAGGAAGCCTTGATGGAGGAGCAGATTGGCCAGCTTGCCAGAGATATCGTCTCAGATTCCAAGCGTAAATTTGTTATGATTGCTGGTCCTAGTTCATCCGGCAAGACAACATTTGCCAATCGCCTGTCGACTCAGCTTCGGGCACTTGGCATGCAACCGCATCCAATTTCTCTCGATGACTATTATCTGGACCGGGAGTTTATGCCATTAGATGAATTCGGACAGAAGGATTTTGAATCGATTGAAGGCCTTAATATCAGTCAATTCAATACGGATATGGAAGCCCTTCTTTGTGGAGAGAGGGTAGAACTTCCAACCTTTAATTTTAAGACGGGCAAGTCTGAATACCGCGGAAACTTTATGCAGCTTGGCCAGGGAGATATCTTGATTATTGAGGGAATTCATGGTCTGAATCCTCGTATGTCGGAGAAGCTTCCGAATGAATGTAAGTACAAGATTTATATTTCTGCATTGACACAGTTATCCATTGATGAGCATAATCCGCTTGCAACTACGGATGGAAGACTACTTCGGCGTATTGTTCGTGATGCCAGAACACGTGGAACTTCTGCGCAGGAGACAATCGCCATGTGGGATTCTGTCAGAAGAGGGGAGGAGAAGAATATCTTCCCATTCCAGGAAGAGGCGGATGCGATGTTTAACTCGGCCTTGATCTATGAGACAGCTGTTCTCAAGATTTATGCTCTGCCTCAGCTTTATGCAATTCCTAGAGATGCAGCAGAATATGTAGAAGCAAAGAGACTGATTAAGCTGCTTGATTATTTCCTGCCAATTCCAGGAGATGATATCGCCAATAGTTCCCTGATTCGAGAATTTATTGGCGGTGGTTGCTTTGGCTTATAAGTAGGACATGTGGAGGAAAAATGGGAATAGAACGATGGATGGACATGGGAGAGGATATTGCCAGTTCTGTAACAAGTGCCATCGAAACAGGTAATTTTGCAAGTCTTGGTCAGGAGATTGAGAATTCGCTAAATGATGCATTAAGGGATACTGGAATCGACATCAATATCTATCAGCAGGCGAGACGATATAATGTGCCTCATCCGACTGCCAGGGAAGAAAGAGAATGGCAGAGGATGGGAACCATGTCGAATCGATATAAGAGTAAGCCATTTCTTATGGTTCGACCATCCAGGGTTACATCGTGGATTGAGATTATTTTGGGTGGAATATTTGGCGTTAGTTTTGGACTTGGAACGCTGGCTGTTCTTCCTGTTATTGCAGTGGTTGGATTAAATATCTTCTGGGCAGTTATGGGCCTTATTTTTCTAGTTATTACTGGGTTTGGCTTTTATGCTTTTGGCAGAGGTATATCGAAGAAGAAGCTTCTGGATTATTTCTATCGCTATAGCGATGTGATTGGAGAACGTACTTATATTGATGTTCGGGAGCTGTCCATGCAAGCCGGTCAGACGGAGGAGAAATGTCTTCAGTCGCTTAAGAAGATGATTAAGAAGGGCTTTCTGCCATATGGCAGGTTTGATGAAGAATATAAGACACTGATGATTACGGATGATGTCTACAAGCAGTATCTTCAGACCCTGCAGCAGAGGAAGGAAGCTGAGGAAAATGAAGCGAAGGATTCTTCCGCTAAGCCAGAAGAGAGACAGTATTCGGAAGAGGTTCAATCGGTCCTTGATGAAGGGCATGCTTACATTCGTACGATTCGTGAATGCAACGATGAGATACCGGATGATGTACTTTCGGATAAACTGGATCGACTGGAGCTTATTGTGAGTCGTATCTTTGAGCAGGTGGAGAAAAATCCTGATGCCGCCAAGGATCTGCATCGCTTGATGGATTATTACCTGCCGACTGTAGTTAAGTTATTACGGGCTTATATTGACCTCGATAATCAGCCAGGAGCTGGTGAGAATATTGCCGGAACAAAGAGAGAGATTGAAGGGGTAATTGATACGATTAATAATGCTTGCGAGAAGATGTTAGATAGTTTATTTGAAGAGATGGCATGGGATATTTCATCTGATATTTCTGTGATGAAGTCCATGATGGAACAGGATGGATTGCTCGATAAGAAGGAGGGAGAATAAATGGATACAGTGGCTACAGTAGATATGAGGGATGAATATCAGTTGCTTAGCGAAGAAGAGAAGAATGAAGTGGCAGAGGTCGCAAGGTCAATTGATCTTACGAATTCAACATCAATTATGAATTATGGAACTGCTTCTCAGAAGAAGATTTCGTCTTTTGCAGAGAAGACGCTGGATTCGGTCCGTACCAAGGATATGGACGAAGTGGGTGATATGGTTACAGAGCTTATTAATCAGCTCAAGGATTTTGATGTTGAGGAAAATGAAAAGGGACTTCGCGCCCTGTTTCGAAAGAGCGCTAATAAGCTGGAATCCTTGAAGACTCAGTATTCTGCAGTTGAGTCAAATGTTGAGACAATTACATCAGAACTGGAGAAGCACCAGGTTACCCTTATGAAGGATGTAGAGCTTCTCGATCGGATGTATGAAGCCAATCTTGAGAACTATAAGGAACTCTCAAGATATATTATGGCTGGCACGATGCGACTTGATGAGATTAGAAATGGAGAGCTTTTAACCCTTCAGAAGAAGGCGGAAGAATCAGGCCTGCCAGAAGATGCACAGGCGGCGCGAGACCTGGCTTCTCAGTGTGATCGCTTGGAGAAGAAGATCCATGACCTGGAACTTACAAAGACCATTGCTCTTCAAACGGCACCACAGATTCGTATGGTACAGCTTTCTGATACGCAGATGGCAGAGAAGATTCAGTCTACCATTGTGAATACCATTCCTCTCTGGAAGTCCCAGATGGTGATTGCACTTGGCGTAAATCATGCATCAGATGCAGCTAGGGCGGAGAGAGAAGTATCTGATATGACAAATGAACTTCTGAAGAAGAATGCGGATAAGCTGAAGATGGCAACGATTGAATCTGCCAAGGAAGCAGAGCGTGGCATCGTGGATATTGAGACGCTGAAGCATACGAATGAACAGCTCATTTCTACTCTTGATGAAGTTGCTAAGATTCAGAAGGAAGGTAAGGAGAAGAGAATCCAGGCAGAAAGTGAACTACAGATGATCGAGGAGGAACTTAGTAAGAAGCTGATTGAAGCATCAAAGTAGCATACTTTCTTAAATGTTTATTAAATATAGCCTACCTTTCTTGACTGGGGCGGTCAGGATAGGTAGGCTATTTAGGTATATTAGATAAGAAGGTGAATTGTTATGAATCGAAATCAACGTTTTGCAGCATTTTTTGCAGGGCGAAATGGAGTAGATAATCTCGGAAGATTTGTTCTTTGGATTGGAATTATTTCCATGATTGTAACCATGTTTGCGGGAAACATCATTGTATATCTGATCGGGCTAATTTCTATTATTTATTCCTATTTTCGTATGATGTCACGCAATGTACAGAAGCGCTATCAGGAGAATCAGAAGTATCTCTCCATTACCAGGGGGATTCGGCCAGCCTTTGATCGCTTCTCGAGATTTTGGACGGAACTTCCCTATAAGATTAGAGCTAGACGAACAGAGAGACAGAGGCAGAAGCAGTATAAGTTCTTTACTTGCCCAGGTTGCAAGCAGAAGCTTAGAGTTCCTAGAGGCAAGGGCAAGCTTGAGATTACCTGTCCGAAATGTGGTATGAAGATGTTTAAGCGGTCATAGGACCTATGAGGTATTGCTTTGTTTGGGTATGTGAATGCGAATAAGCAGGAGATGACAGAAGAACAGAAAATAAAATATCAGAGCTTCTACTGCGGACTTTGCCACAAACTGGGAGAGAAGGCAGGACATCTCGGACAGATTTTACTTAATTATGATATGACCTTTCTCATTATCCTCTTAAGTGGCCTCTACGAGCCGGAAGAGTCTGTGGAGGAATTTACCTGCGCCATGCATCCTCTATCGAAGAAGCAGTCAAGACAGAATGAGTTTACCTCTTATGCTGCGGATATGGATATTATTCTTAGCTATTATAATTTTCTGGATGATTATAGAGATGAAGGCAGCCGCCTCAAGAAGAAGTTTATGGATGCTCTTCAGCCGGAATACGACAGAATTAAGGAAATCTATCCAAGACAGGTGGCAGCGGTAGAGGAATATATCGATAAGCTCTCTAGCGCTGAGAGATGCAGAGAATCGAACCTGGATAAAGTGATGAATTATACTGGCCAGATGATGGAGGAACTTTTCTGCTATGAGGAAGACGATCTATGGAATGAACAGCTTAGGCAGGTTGGCTTCTACCTCGGCAAGTATATCTATATGTTAGATGCTTATGAGGACCGTGAGAAGGATATGAAGTCTGGCTCCTACAATCCTTTGATTCCGATTTGTGAACAGTGCGCAGATTCCTATGAGGTCTTCTGCCAGCAGACGCTTATGACACTTATGGCAGAGTGTGCTAGGGCTTTTGAGCGACTTCCTATTGTAGAGAATGCGGATATTCTTAGGAATATTATTTATTCTGGGGTTTGGACCAAATACGAATATCATAAGATAAAGACGCGAACCAAGGAAGAGAAGGATGCGAAGAAGCATTCCGGTAAGAACAAGGAGTAAATATGGACCCATATAAGGTGTTAGGTGTATCGCGTGATGCATCTGACGAAGAGATTAAGAAAGCGTATCGAGCATTAAGCCGGAAATATCATCCAGATGCCAATGTGAATAATCCGAACAAGGATCAAGCAGAGGAGACCTTCAAGAAGGTACAGGCGGCATACAGCCAGATTATGAAGGAACGTGAGCAAGGAAGTGGAGCCTTTTCGGGAGGCGGCTATTCTTATAGCAATCGTTCTGATTATAACCAGGAACAGTCTAATGAACTTCGTGCGGCAGCAAATTATATTGCAAATGGATATTATAGAGAAGCGATGACGGTGCTTAATAGTATTCCATCGTCAGGCCGCAGTGCTATTTGGTATTATTATGCGGCAATTTCTTCCCAGGGACTGGGTAATCTTGTGGATGCCAATTCCTATATTGACCGGGCAATTGCAATGGAACCTGGTAATTTCCAGTTCCGTCAGCTGAAGCAGAGATTGAATGGAAGTACCATGTGGTACGAGGAACGAGGCAGGCAGTTTAACAGGCCATATTCTGGCGCAAGTGAATGGTGTGTAAGCATGGTCTTACTTAACCTGTTCTGCAATTGTTGCTGCATATAAAACAGCCGCTAACGAAGTCAAGTTAGCGGCTGTATTTTTGATTTATGGTGTATATTTCTCTTCGCAATACTTGCAGCGGTAGATTTCCTTCTCTTCATCAGTTAGGACGAAGATTTGATCCAGTCCCTGTTCGATGGATGTAATGCAACGAGGATTCTTGCAGGAGATGACATTCTTAATCTCCTTCGGTAGAGTCAGCTTGTGCTTGCGGACAATTTCGTCGTGCTCGATGACATTTACCGTGATATTATGATCGATAAATCCGAGAATATCTAAATCTATGGCATCGACAGGACATTCAATCTTTACGATGTCCTTGGCTCCCATTTTCTTGGATTTTGCATTTCGAATAATGGCTATGGTGTAGTCAGACTGGTCTAGTTTCAGATCGTGATAGATCTTAAGAGACATACCGGCAGGAATGTGGTCTAACACATAGCCTTCATGAATTCCACTAATATTTAACATACGCTCACCTCCAACAGGGTAAGGATTAAGGCCATACGGATGTAGACGCCCTTCTTGGCCTGACGGAAATAAGCGGCTCTTGGGTCATCGTCTACTTCTACGGAGATTTCATTGACACGAGGAAGTGGATGTAGAACCAACATGTCTTCCTTGGCCAGTTCCATTTTCTCCTTGTCCAGAATGTAGAAATCCTTCAGACGAACATAATCCTCTTCGTTGAAGAAACGTTCCTTCTGCACACGAGTCATATAGAGAATATCGAGGTCTGCCATAGCGTCTTCGAGTCGCTCGACTTCCTTGTATGGAATATTATTCTTGTCGAGTACTTCTTCTCTGATGTAGTCAGGAAGACGAAGCTCCTCAGGCGAGATTAATACAAACTTGATATTTGGATAACGAACAAGTGCATTGATTAGAGAATGAACGGTACGGCCGAACTTCAAATCTCCACATAGACCAATCGTTAGATCCTGAATAGAACCACGAAGGGAACGGATGGTGAATAGATCGGTAAGGGTCTGAGTTGGATGCTGGTGACCACCATCACCGGCGTTGATTACGGGGATTTCAGAATGAAGGGAAGCAACGAGTGGAGCACCTTCCTTCGGATGTCGAATCGCACAGATGTCGGCGTAACAAGAGATGACGCGAAGGGTATCAGAAACAGATTCACCCTTGGCTGCAGAAGAAGAATCCGCACCGGCAAAACCGAGAACGGAACCGCCGAGGTTTAGCATGGCAGCTTCGAAGCTGAGCCTTGTTCTGGTGCTTGGCTCATAGAAGCAGGTGGCAAGTTTCTTACCCTGACATGCGTGGGAATAATGCTCTGGTCGATTCTCAATGTCGCTTGCCAGATCCATTAGCTGATTCAGCTCATCGACAGTGAAATCCAGAGGACTCATTAGATGTCGCATAACAACCTCCTTAAGTTGTAATTTACACTTCGTACATCTTATAATAATCGACTGTGAATTTCAAGGTGAGAGGAAGATGAATCTTGACGCAAGACGTAGTATAATGAAGAGTAAGTTTTTGATTTGATTCAAGGAGATTTGACATGAAGAATTTGGCAGAATTGTTTGAGAGAATAGATTATGAGCTTCTTCAGGGAAGTATGGAGGGAGAAATCAACTCCTTATGCTTTGATTCAAGGAAGGTAGAAGAGGGCTCACTTTTTGTATGTCTGGTTGGAGCTAATTTTGATGCACATGATGTAGCAGCGGATGCAGTGGAATCTGGCGCATCGGTTCTTGTCGTTGAGAGAGAGGTTTTAGTTCCATCTCATGTGACGGTGATTCGGGTTTCTGATTCCAGAGAAGCACTGGCATATTTGTCTGCAGCCTACTTTGATTATCCAGCGGAGACTCTTCGCGTGGTGGGTGTCACAGGAACCAAGGGCAAGACAACGACGACTTATATGGTTCGTTCCATTCTCGAGAATGCAGGATACAAGGTCGGACTGATTGGCACGATAGAAGCTATTATTGGTGATGAGAGAATTCCTGCCAATAATACAACACCAGAGTCCTATGTGGTTCAGGAATATTTCCGCAGGATGTTAGAGGCAGGATGTCAGGTCTGTGTGATGGAGGTATCCTCCCAGGGCCTCATGATGCACCGCGTGGATGGCTTTACCTTTGAACTTGGCATATTTACGAATATCGAGCCAGATCATATTGGACCAAATGAACATGCCTCTTTTGAAGAGTATATGGCCTGCAAGGGACTGCTCTTTAAGAAATGTAAGAACGCAATTGTAAATGGAGACGATCCGCACGTATCTGATGTCCTGTCTGGTGCGACTTGCCATGTAGAGCGTTTTGGCTTTGGTGAGGAGTTGGATCTTCGCGCAGAGAATATGCATCTTGTATCAAAGCCAGGATATCTTGGAATTTCCTATGATGCCAAGGGACTTGTGGACTGTCATATCGAGATTGATGTGCCAGGCAGATTTAGTGTATATAACTCTCTTACAGCAATTGCTATCTGTAATCATTTTGATGTGGATAATTCGAACATTCAGGATGCTCTCTCAGTTGCCAAGGTAAAGGGTAGAATTGAGATGATTGATGTATCCGATGAGTTTACTCTGATGATTGATTATGCTCATAATGCCATGAGCTTAGAGTCACTTCTTACTACCCTTCGTGAGTATCAGCCAAAGCGTCTGGTATGTCTCTTCGGATGTGGCGGTAATCGGTCTAAGCTGCGCCGCTATGAGATGGGAGAAGTGTCCGGAAGACTTGCAGATCTTACGATTATTACGTCAGATAATCCTAGATTTGAAGAGCCACAGGATATCATAGATGATATAAAGACTGGAATTGATAAGACAGATGGAGATTATGTCGAGATTATCGATCGTAAGGAAGCAATTCGCTATGCAATTGAACATGGCATGCCTGGAGATATCATCGTCCTTGCGGGTAAGGGGCATGAGGATTACCAGGAGATTAAGGGCGTGAAGTATCCGATGGATGAGAGAGTACTGATACAGGAAGTTTTAGAGGAGCTTGGTAGAAGGTAGTGACTTTTGCGGATGTAATTATTGACATTTCACATGAGAAAATAGATAAGACCTTTCAGTACCGTATACCGGAGTCGCTTGAAGATCAGATACAGCTGGGGAGCCAAGTTCTTGTCCCATTTGGCAAGGGCAATAAGAAGGTCAAGGGATATGTGGTTGATATCTCAGAGGAGGCCAAGTTTCCAGTTGAGCGGATGAAGGATATTCTCGAAATTCCAAAGAGCAGCCTGGCTATAGAAGATCAGATGATAGCACTCGCTGCTTGGATGAAGAGAAATTATGGCTCGACGATGACGAGGGCATTGAAGACCGTTCTCCCTGTAAAAGAGACTTACACGCCGAGAGAAGAGAAGCATGTACGCCTTCTTCTATCTGAGGCAGAGGCCATGGATCTGCTTGCTTCCATGCTACGTAGAACGAGACATTCTCTCCATAAGGAGGTTCTCCTTCGAGAATTAATGGCAGAAGGAGAGATTCCCTGGGATCTTCTTACTGGAAAGCTTCATATTCCATCTGCTGTTATTCGGGAGTTTGAAAAGGCTGGATTTGTGGAAGTGAGGTCCGACCGCGTCTTTCGAAATCCTATGGAGATGAAGGAGACAACTGGAGTACGCCATATCTTGAATGAAGAGCAGTGTGATGCGGTTGATGCTGTCATATCAGATTTTCGAAATGGGATACGTAAGACATACTTACTCTATGGCTGTACAGGCTCAGGCAAGACAGAAGTCTATATGGAACTGATTCAGGAGATGCTCGATTCTGGTCGGGAGACAATTGTTCTGATTCCGGAGATTGCTCTTACCTATCAGACCGTAATGCGTTTCTACCATCGATTTGGCTCCCTTGTGTCTATTATGAATTCTCGCATGTCAAAGGGAGAACGCTTTGACCAGTTCGAGAGAGCCAGAATCTCAGACTGCAAGATTATGGTTGGACCGAGGTCGGCCCTATTCACACCATTTTCAAATTTGGGTCTTATTATTATTGATGAGGAACATGAGACTTCCTATAAGAGTGAACAGGTTCCTAAGTTTCATGCCAGGGAGACAGCAATAGAGAGGGCTAGACTTTCTAATGCTTCCGTAGTGCTTGGCTCGGCAACACCTTCTCTAGAGAGCTACAGCAGGGCTCTCTCAGGAGAATATGAGCTTCTTCGCCTGACTCATCGAGTGGAGGATCGACCACTTCCTGAATGTGAGATTGTGGATCTTCGCCAGGAACTGAAGGAGGGAAATCGGTCTATCTTAAGCCGAAGCCTTCAGGATAAGCTTATGGACCGCTTGGAACGAGGAGAACAGTCCATGCTTTTTATCAATCGACGTGGACTACTTGGTTTTGTGTCCTGTAGGGCCTGCGGCCAGGTGATCAAATGTCCTCATTGTGATGTTTCACTGTCACTTCATAGGAATCAGAAATTATATTGTCACTATTGTGGTTATACTGAGGCTATGCCGAAGACTTGCCCATCCTGTGGCAGTAAATATATTGCGGGATTTCACGCTGGGACTGAGATGATAGAGGATGCAGTGCGAAGTCTTATGCCGACAGCCAGAGTTCTTCGTATGGATGCAGATACGACGAAGGGGAAGGAAGGGCATCAGGAGATCTTAGAGAAGTTCCAGAATGGAGAAGCAGATGTCCTGGTTGGAACGCAGATGATTGTGAAGGGACATGACTTCCCGCGTGTAACCCTGATGGGGGTTCTGGCTGCGGATATGTCTCTTAATGTTAATGACTATCGTGGTGCTGAGAGAACATTTCAATTATTGACACAGGCAGCAGGTCGCGCAGGTCGTGGCCAATTGCCAGGTAGTGTAGTGATTCAGACCTATCAACCGGAACATTATGCGATCACTACTGCAGCAAGCCAGGATTATGATGATTTCTATAAGCAGGAGATTGCCTACCGGATGCTTCTTCAGTATCCACCGGCATCTCATATGTTACTGATTCTTGTGACATCAACCATCGAAGAAGAGGTACTGGGGCAGGCTCAGGCTGTTGCGGATTTGATTCGCGCAGGAGACCCCGAGCTATTCACTTCAGGTCCGCAGGATGCCAGTATCAGTAAATTATCTGATGTCTATCGCAAGATTATCTATTGCAAGGACCAAGATTATGATAGACTTGTACAGGTTAAGGATCGAATAGAGGAATATTTACTTTCTGGACACAAATATTACCACTCTTATGTGTGGTTTGATTTTGATCCAGTGAGTGGTTTTTAATTCAAGAATTTTATTAGAAGAGGAGATATTATGGCACTTAGAAATATTAGAGTACAGGGAGATTCCGTTTTAGAGAAGGTTTGTAAGCCAGTAACTGAGATGACATCAAGAACAGAGACTTTGATTGAGGACATGCTTGATACTATGTATGAGGCAGATGGAGTTGGTCTTGCGGCACCTCAGGTGGGAATCCTTAGAAGAATTGCAGTTATTGATGTTGGTGAAGGCCCAGTTATTTTGATCAATCCTGAAATTATCGCTATGGATGGAGAGCAGACAGGGCAGGAAGGCTGCTTATCCCTTCCGGGCAAGGCTGGAATAGTTACTCGCGCTAATCATGTTGTTGTGAAGGCTCTCAACATGGATATGGAAGAATATACCATTGAAGGCGAGGAATTATTTGCCAGAGCACTCCAGCATGAGATAGATCATCTGGATGGCCATATGTATACCGAGAAGGTAGAAGGCCAGCTTATGGATGTTACATATGATGAGGATGAAGAGGAGATCTAATGAAGGTCATTTTTATGGGTACACCGGACTTTGCGGTGGCAACAGCAGAGGCAATCTATCAGGCAGGACATGAGATCGTACTGGTTGTTACGCAACCAGATAAGCCTAAGGGCCGCGGCAAAGAGATGCAGTATTCGGACGTGAAGAAATGGGCATTGTCTCATGAGATTCCAGTCTTTCAGCCTGTGAAGATCAAAGATGAGGAGGCAATTTGCGAGCTTAAGAAATATCAGGCAGATATCGGTGTTGTGGCAGCCTTTGGGCAGATTCTGCCGGAGGTAATCCTTAATATGCCTCGTCTTGGCTGCATTAATGTGCATGCCTCTCTTCTTCCGAAATATCGCGGGGCGGCTCCGATTCAGTGGTCTATTCTGAATGGAGAAGAGAAGACGGGAGTCACCATTATGCAGATGGGTGTAGGACTAGATGATGGCGATATCCTGTCTGTAGAAGAGGTGGAGATTACATCGGATGTTACCGGAGGAGAACTCTTTGATCAGCTGGCTGAGGTTGGCGGCAAGCTATGCGTAAGGACGATGGAGCAGCTAAATCAAGGCCAGATTCAGCCAATTCCACAGTGTGAAGAAGAGGCGACCAAGGTTGGTATGATTAAGAAGGAACTGGGTCATATTGATTGGTCGATGGATGCAGCTACAATTGAGAGATATATCAGAGGCCTGAATCCATGGCCATCTGCTTACACATCTTGGCAGGGTAAGACGCTTAAGATATGGAAGGCTGCTGTTATAGATGACTTGAACCAGGAAGGGTGTACATACGATTTGAAGTCGGATTCTCCATCCTTCGGCCAGGTTGTATTTGTCGACAAGAAGACCTGTCTAATTGCGACCGGCCAGAGCTTCTTGTCACTTCTTGAGGTTCAGTTAGAAGGCAAGAAGCGTATGCCAATTGAGGATTTCCTTAGGGGCAATGCGATTGAGATGGGCCAGACTCTAGGACTTTCGTAGGAGGTTACGCATGTATTACGGTTATTATTTTGATCCAACCTATTCTTTGGTTGTTATAGGCGCATTGATTTGCCTGTTTGCTTCCTTTCGAGTGAAGTCTACATTTAATCGATATAATATGGTGCAGTCCTTGTCTGGACTCACAGGAGCGCAGGCTGCTAACAAGATGCTCAGAGATAATGGCATCTATGATGTGGAGGTAATTCATATTGCAGGCAATCTGACAGACCACTATGATCCTAGGAATAAGACTCTCGCCCTGTCGGACAGCGTCTATCATTCGACTTCGGTATCGGCAATTGGTGTGGCTGCTCATGAGTGCGGTCATGCGATCCAGCATGATATCGGTTATGCTCCACTTAATTTCAGATCTGCACTTGTTCCAGTTGCCAATTTTGGATCTGCAGCAGCTTGGCCACTTATTATTCTTGGACTTTTCTTTAATCCAACAACTGGATCAATCCTAATTAATATTGGAATCTGGGCCTTTTCGCTTGCAGTATTATTTCAACTGGTTACTCTTCCGGTTGAATTTAACGCATCAAGCCGTGCACTTTCATACCTGAAGGGAGCAGACCTTATTCCAATGGAAGAACAGATCTATGCGAAGAGGGTACTTAAGGCAGCGGCCTTGACCTATGTGGCATCTGCTGCAGCAGCGATTCTTCAGCTGCTTCGACTCATTCTATTGTTTGGAGGAAGAGATGACAGAGACTAAGCGGGTAAATGAGCGTGCTATCGTTCTAGATATCTTACTTGCAGTATTAGAGGAGGGACAGTATTCTCATCTGGTACTTTCTTCTGTTTTGGACAAATATCAGTATCTGGACAAGAGAAGCAGAAGCTTTATCAGTCGTCTGAGTATGGGGACAATAGAGCGTAAGATGGAACTGGACTTTGTCATTGATTCTTATTCAAAGACTAAGACAGAGAAGATGAAGCCAGTGATTCGTGAGATTCTTCGTATGAGTGTCTATCAGCTTCTCTTTATGGACTCGGTGCCGGATTCTGCAGTCTGTAATGAAGCAGTGAAGCTTACAAAGAAGCGGGGCTTCTATCAACTGAATGGCTTTGTAAATGGAGTTCTTAGGTCTATTGCAAGGAGAGAGAAGGATATCATTTACCCGGACCTTGCCACGAAGTATTCCATGCCACAGTGGATCTGTGATGAATTTGAAGCTTCCTTTGGGATAGATGAGACGGAGGAGATACTTGCTTCCTTCTACTTAGAGAAGCCGCTTACTATTCGAACGAATACAGCCTGCATTTCACGTGAGGAACTCCAGGCGGAACTTCAAGCGGAGGGACTTAGAGTAGAAGTAAGTGAAGATTTGCCTTATGCATTATTTCTCTACGGGGTGGATCATCTGGCAGGACTTGCCTCTTTTCAAGCGGGACATTTCTACATTCAGGATCTATCATCCATGATGGTTGCAGATATCGCTGCTCCGAAGGAAGGAGATAAGGTTCTGGACCTTTGTGCTGCTCCTGGTGGAAAGGCTCTTCATATGGCAGAGCTTCTGAATGGAACAGGCTTGGTAGAAGCTAGGGACTTAACCGAGAACAAGGTGAATCTGATAAATGATAATATTAAGAGGTCTAAGCTTACGAATATCAAGGCGCATCGAGCGGATGCGAGGATACTCGATGAAGCATGTTTGGATTCGTATGATGTAGTTCTTGCTGATTTGCCATGCTCTGGGCTTGGTATTATCGGCAGGAAGCCAGATATTAAGTACCGTATTACAAGAGAGGACCAGCTCTCTCTCCAGACCTTGCAGAGAGAAATCCTTCGCAATGCGTTATCTTATGTGAAGGTTGGCGGCAGAATCTGTTATTCTACCTGTACAATTTGTAAGGCAGAGAATGAAGATAATGTTGCCTGGATTTTAGAAGAGTATCCAAACTATGAGCTTAGGACAATGAAACAGATTCTGCCAGATGAGAAGCAGGATGGTTTCTTCTATGCTTTATTTACACGAATCAGATAAGGAAGATCACATGACGGATATCAAATCCATGAATTTTCAGGAATTAACAGAATATGTAGAAGCCATAGGCGAGAAGAAATTTCGTGCAAAGCAGCTTTACGATTGGATGCATATTCATCATGTGTCATCCTTCGATGAAATGACCAATCTGCCAAAGAATTTTCGTGAAAATCTGACAAATGCAACTACTCTTACCTGCCTTAAGCAGATAGATTGTCAGGTTTCTTCTCTGGATGGCACCAGAAAGTATCTGTTCGCCCTAGAGGATGGCAACATGGTGGAGAGTGTCTTCATGAGATATAAGCACGGGAATTCCGTATGCATTTCCTCACAGGTGGGCTGTCGAATGGGATGTCGCTTCTGCGCATCTACCCTGGATGGCCTCCTTCGTGGACTGACTCCTGCGGAGATGATAGATCAGATCTATAGAATCGAAGTTGATACGGGAGAGAAGGTCTCTAATGTAGTAGTTATGGGAACCGGAGAGCCGATGGATAATTTCGATAATCTCCTTCGCTTTATAGAGCTTCTGACAGATGAGCATGGAATTCATATGAGCCAGCGAAATCTTACAGTTTCAACCTGTGGTATTGTGCCGAGAATCTATGAGCTGGCCGATAAGAAGCTCCAGATTACACTTGCAATATCTCTTCATGCATCGAATCAGGTTAAGAGAATGGAACTTATGCCGGTTGCGAATAAGTACGATATTCATGAGGTCTTAGATGCCTGCCGCTATTATTTTGACAAGACAGGTAGGAGGATTTCCTTTGAATATAGCCTGGTGGCTGGAGTAAATGATACGACTGAGGATGCAAGAGAACTTATAGATTTGCTCTCTGGTTTGAACTGTCATATTAACTTGATTCCGGTGAATCCAATTAAGGAGAGAGACTTTGCTCAATCCAGTCGAGAGACGGTTTTGGACTTCCAGAGCAAACTTGCAAAATCTGGCATAAATGTTACTATTAGAAGGGAAATGGGCCGTGATATTGACGGCGCTTGTGGACAGCTTAGACGCAGACATATGAGAGGTAATGAACTAGCATGAAATACTACGTTCTGACAGATCAGGGAAGGGTACGGACCCAGAACCAGGACTATCTGTATAGTACAGATCAGCCGGTTGGACCATTGCCCAATCTCTTTTTGGTGGCAGATGGCATGGGTGGCCATAATGCAGGAGAATATGCTTCAGAGCACACAGTGAAGTTGGTGCTTGACGAGGTGCGAGGGGCAGCAAGAGAGCTGTCACCTGTAGCGACGCTTGAGCAGGCGATTACACACGCAAATCAAATGATTTATGAGAGAGCCGTTTGTGATGTTGAGAAGAGTGGCATGGGTACTACTCTGGTAGCTGCGACATTTGTGGACGGCCATCTTTTTGTCGCAAATGTCGGCGATAGCCGTCTTTATGTGAATAGCATAGATGAACTTAAGCAGATTACAAGAGATCATTCTCTTGTGGAGGAGCTTGTTCGAGAGGGAACAGTCTCTAAGATGGCAGCCAAGAATCATCCCAAGAAGCATATGATTACCAGGGCTGTCGGCGCAGAGGAGTCTGTTCAGGTTGATTTCTTTGATTTGGATTTAGAGGAGACGGATCAGATTCTTCTTTGTACAGATGGACTGACTAATATGCTAGAGGATTCTGAGATTCGTAGCATTCTTCTTGGCGAGGATACATTGCAGAACAAAGTCCATACTTTGGTTGATCGCGCCAATGAGAATGGCGGAAATGATAATATCACGGTTCTTTTGGTGGAGCCTTTTTCAAATAATGAGGTGAATGAATGTTAGAGGCAGGAACATTTTTATCGGATAGATATGAGATTATAGAGAAGATTGGTGCTGGCGGCATGTCGGATGTCTATAAGGCCAAGGATCAGGTCTTAGGCCGCGAGGTCGCTGTGAAGGTTCTCAAGGCAGAATTTTCAGATGACATGAGCTTCGTGACGAAGTTCAAGACTGAGGCATCATCGGCAGCAGGTTTAGAACATCCCAATATTGTTAACATCTATGATGTCGGTTCAGAGGATGGCTTATATTTCATTGTCATGGAATATATCGAAGGCATTACTCTGAAGACCTATATCGAGAAGAAGGGACAGCTGAATTACAAGGAGGTAATCTCTATTGCAATTCAGGTTGGACGCGGAATTGAGTCTGCCCATAATAAGGGCATTATTCATAGGGATATCAAGCCTCAGAATATTATCATTTCCAGAGAAGGCAAGGTCAAGGTTACAGACTTCGGTATTGCCAGAGCCACCTCTGGTAACACCATTAGCGCAGATGTGATGGGATCTGTTCATTATGCGTCTCCGGAGCAGGCTAGAAATGGTTATGTGAATGAGCAGAGTGATATCTATTCACTCGGTATTGTAATGTATGAGATGGCGACGGGGCGTCTGCCATTTGATGGTGAGACTGCAGTTGCAGTTGCAATTCAGCACCTGCAAGGTGAGATGGTGCCACCGACAGAGTACGCTCCGGACCTTCCAATTAGTATTGAGCGAATTATTGAGAAGTCAACCATGAAGAATCCGGATCGCAGATATGTGTCTATGGGAGACCTTCTGATTGATCTTAAGAAGGCTCTGATTAATCCAAATGAAGACTTCGTTACGATTGTTGGAGCAGATAGTCAGGAGCAGACTCGGGTAATCTCTCGAGAAGAGGTTGAGCAGATTCGCGAGGAAGCAAATCGGATTGAAATAGATGATGAGATAGAACCTGATGAGAATGAGGATGAAGAAGTAAATCCTAAGATGGAGAAAGCAATTACCATTCTCGGTGTTGCTGCTGCGGTTCTTATTGCATTTATTCTCTTATATATCTTGGGTTCATCCTTCGGCTGGATTTCGATAAGTGATATTGTATCAGGATTTAAGTCTGAGACTAGTTCAGAGGAAGTGACAGTTCCAGATTTGACAGGCAAGACAGTATCAGAAGCAGAGTCTTCCTTATCTGAGCTTGGTCTTAGTATAGAGAATATTGGTACAGTCTCATCCGATTCCTATGAAGAGGGACAGATTGTAACACAGAGTGTGGAAGCAGGTTCTACTGCAGAAGCAGGCTCTACCGTTCAGGTTACAGTTTCCTCTGGAAGCGGAGATACAGAGGTTCCTTCTGTAGTCGGCTTTACAGAATCAACAGCAATTACAACCCTTAAGAATGATGGTTTTAAGTATAATGTAGAGTATGAATACAGCACGGAAGTCAATCAGGGACAGGTTATCGCTCAGAGCCCAGAGGCGGGAGAAGCTGGCAAGTCTGGTGATATTATTACCATCACGGTTAGTCAGGGAACAGAGTCTGTGCAGGTGCCAGATGTCATTGGCAAATCACAGGAGGATGCGACATCTGACCTGGAGTCTAAGGGGCTTGTTGTATCATCTGTTACGACCCAGTATAGCAATACTGTGGCAAATGGATACGTAATCAGTCAGGGAACTGCAGCCGGCAAGTACATTGAAGCAGGAAGCGGAGTCTCCCTTGTTGTGAGCATCGGAAGTCAGGCATCTTATTATTGCCTTAGCAACTTCTACTGTAATCAGGATGGAGCTTATGTGCTCAAGGATTCTGCAGGTAACACCTTGGATTCTTGGACAGCGACTGCCGGAGAATACCATTCGAAGAGCAATCTGTCTGTGGCTCTTGGCGTAATTACGAAGCCGGATGGATCAGTTCAGACTGTGACACTGACCAGACAATAAGAAGTGGAGTATGCATGGGCTTAGAAGATAAGACAGGGCGTATTGTGAAGGGGATAGCTGGATTCTACTATGTGAATACAGAATATTCCAGAATATATGAATGTAAGGCCAAGGGCGCCTTTCGTAACCAGAGCATAAAGCCTCTTGTGGGGGATTATGTACGAATTCAGGTTACGGATGAGGAGAAGCAGCTTGGCCATATAGAAGAGATTCTTCCGAGAGAGAATGAACTGATTCGACCAGCGGTTGCCAATGTGGATCAAGCGCTGGTCATCTTTGCGGCTACGTATCCGGAACCGAATCTGAATCTCCTTGACAGGTATTTGGTTATGATGGAGTATGAGGATCTTCCGGTTGTTATTGTATTTAATAAGATAGATCTCTGTGAGAATGGGGAAGCAGAGAACTTACGGGATATCTATGAGTCAATTGGCTATCGCGTGATTCTGACCTCTGTGAAGAGAGGGCTTGGAATCTCTGAGCTAAAGGCTGCACTATCTGGCAAAACATCAACGGTGGCCGGGCCATCTGGTGTTGGAAAGTCTTCTCTTACCAATGAACTTCAGCCGCATATTGTTATGGAGACTGGTGACATCAGCACGAAGATTGAGCGAGGACGGAATACGACGAGGCACAGTCAGCTGATTCTAATTAACCAGGATACTTATCTTATGGATACGCCGGGATTTTCATCACTGAATGTTCCGGATATTAGCAAAGAGGAGCTGAATTTTTATTTCCCAGAATTTACAGAGCCTTCTCAGGCTTGTCGTTTTCAGGGATGCACACATATTCATGAGCCAGATTGCGGGGTAAAGGCAGCACTTAATGATGGGGGGATTGCAAAGAGCAGATATGAGAATTATCTTCTCATGTACGAAGAGGTTAAGAATCGGAGGAAATATTAATGAACATCTTATCACCATCAATCCTTGCAGCAGATTTTATGAATCTGGGAGCAGATATTAGACAGGCAACTGAGGCGGGCGCATCTTACGTCCATATTGATGTAATGGATGGTCATTTCGTACCTAATCTATCTATGGGACCACAGACGGTGGCGGCATGCCGCAAGATAACGGATGCAGTGCTGGATGTTCACCTTATGATAGACAATCCTCTGAATTACATTGAGGCTTTTGCTCATGCTGGAGCGGATATTATTACGATTCATTCCGAAGTATGTAAGGATAATCTTGATGTAGTGCTTGCAGCAATTCATGCACTTGGCTGTAAGGCGGGTGTGGCACTTAATCCAGATACGGAGCCGACAGTATTATCTAAGTATTTGGAACAGATAGATATGGTTCTTCCAATGTCAGTTTATCCTGGGTTTGGCGGACAGACATTTATTGAATCTACCTTAGACAAGGTCAAGAAACTTGCATTTATGGCGGAAGAGTCTGGCTGCAACTATGATATCGAGATCGATGGCGGTATTACACTGGATAATGTGGAGGCGGCCCTTGATGCTGGAGCCAATATTATTGTGGCGGGTACATCAGTATTTCGCGGTGACATTGATGCGAATGTGAGAGCCTTCTGTCAGATTATGGATAGAGGATAGATATTGTAGGGTTTTATAGCTAATCGAGGGATTTTGTATGGTAGGAGCTATTATTATCTCAGGCGGAAATGTAGACGACAGTGGTCTCAAGAAGATGGTTCACGATGAGAAGAGCGCCATCGTCCTTGCAGCCGATTCAGGAATCGAGGCCTGCCTTCGTTTGTCGATTGTGCCAGATCTTGTAATTGGAGACTTTGATTCTGCATCAGAACGTGCAAAATCTGCCCTAAGGCATTGGAATGTCCAAGTGATTGAGTTAAATCCGGTGAAGGATGATACCGATACGGAAGCAGCCCTTCGACTGGCACTTACAGAGTCAGCTGGAGATGTCATAATCTTTGGCGGGACCGGAACGAGACTGGATCATGTGCTTGGCAATATTTCGATTCTTGGCCTGGGACTTGAGGATGAGAGAAGGATCATTCTCCAGGATGCCAATAATCGAATCTATATGGTGAATAAGGAATATCACCTCAAGAAGGAGAATCAGTATGGGGATTATTTTTCTTTGATTCCCTATACGACAGAGGTTACTGGGCTCACCATATGTGGGGCTAAGTATAATCTTACGGATTATACTATGACAGGCTTTAACAGTCTTGGGATTAGTAATGAGATTCTGGAGGATGAGGTTATCATCAGGCTTTCTTCTGGAATTTTAATCATGGTGGAATCAAGGGATTAGTAGAGAATTATTATATAAGCGAGGATTGGAAATGGATTCAATTATCATCGGAATTGCAGGCGGAACAGGTTCTGGCAAGTCCACATTTACCAATAGAATACGGGACGAATTCGGAACAGATGTGGCAGTGATTTATCATGACAATTATTACAAGGCTCAGGATGATATTCCGCTTGAGACGCGTAAACTTCAGAATTATGATCATCCGGATGCCCTAGAGACGGATCTTCTGGTAGAACACCTGAAGCTTCTTCGCTCGGGACACGCTATCGATTGTCCGGTATATGACTACACCATGCATACGAGATCTTCTGAAACCGTAAGGGTAGAGCCAAAGCCAGTCATTCTTCTTGAAGGAATTTTGGTTCTTACGGATGAGAGACTTCGCGATCAGATGGATATCAAGATTTATGTCGAAGCAGATGCGGACGAGAGAATCCTGCGTCGTGTAATTCGTGATGTGAATGAACGAGGCAGAGATTTAGAGGGAATCGTGAGTCAGTATCTGACTACGGTGAAGCCTATGCATTATATTTATGTAGAGCCAACTCGCGCCAAGGCAGATATCGTGATCAATTCCGGTATGAATGATGTAGCATTTGATGTGGTATCTTCCAAGATTCGCGAACTGCTCGGATAGGTGATTGGTCTATGGGAATGGTTCATGTTTATGTCGGAAATGGCAAAGGGAAGACAACAGCGGCGATTGGTCTTTCCGTTCGCTTCGCTGGAAATGATGGCAAGGTTTTATTTACACAATTTCTAAAGGATGGAAGCTCTTCTGAGATTAAGACACTTAATGCTATGGGTGGTGTGTCTGTCTATAATCTGAAGAAGAGCTTTGGTTTTTCATTTCAGATGACGGACCAGGTTCGATCAGAAGCCATTTTGGCATATCACAAGTATTTTGAGGAAATTAAGAAGCTTGTGATCTCTGAGGACTATGGCCTGCTTATCCTAGATGAGGTCATTGATGCTTGTAATCTTGGCTTTATTGAGGAAGAAGAGCTCCTTGCCTTCCTTCGAACAAGGCCAGAGAGACTTCACGTAGTGCTGACAGGGAGAAATCCTTCCGAAGAACTGCAGTCTTTGGCAGATTATGTGACTGAGATGAAGAAGGTCAAGCATCCGTTTGATCAGGGAATTTCTGCAGAGAAGGGAATAGAATATTAGATGACAGAAGAATTATTAGAAAAATATGAGAATCTTAAGGACTATCTTAGAAGTCTTGGCAGTGTAGCGGTTGCCTTTTCTGGTGGCGTAGATTCTACATTTTTGCTATTTGCAGCACATGAAGCTCTAGGTGATCAGGCTATTGCAGTTACAGCAATATCGCCATCCTTTCCAGTTAGAGAGAGGTCAGAAGCAGAGGATTATGCCAAGAGATTTGGGGTTCGGCAGTTCCTTGTGGACATTGATGAAATGGCGATCCCAGGCTTTGCGGAGAATCCGGTTAATCGATGCTACTTCTGTAAACATGAAGTCTTTACTACCATAAGACGTGTGGCAACAGAGCAGGGGATGGCTGAGATTGTAGAAGGCTCCAATTTAGATGATAATGGGGATTACAGACCAGGACTTCAGGCGGTTGCAGAGCTTGGCGTGAAGAGCCCTCTTCGTGAGAATTTGTTCTCCAAGGAAGAAATTCGTCTTCTGTCAGAGCATTTTCATATTCCAACCTGGAATAAGCCATCCTTTGCCTGCCTGGCATCCAGATTTCCTTATGGGGATCCGATTACTGTGGACAAGCTTCGAAGAGTTGATCAGGCTGAACAGCTTCTATATGACATGGGCTTTCGACAGATGAGAGTTCGAATTCATGATGATCTGGCAAGAATTGAGATTCTGCCGGAGGATTTTGCTCGATTTATGGAAGAGAATCTGAGACTTGATATCTATGAGAAGCTTAAGGATATTGGCTTCTCTTATGTATCGCTTGATCTGAAGGGCTACCGGACAGGCAGCATGAATGAGACCCTGTCGGATTCTGATATTTCATTGTAATTCCTATTTGCAAATGCTAAGATAATTATGTGTGATTATGCACAAATTTTCATATAAATAAGGAGAAATTCTATGCAGGTTATGATAGGTACATCCTCTAAGAGCGATGTTAGAGAAGCGGTTGCTGAGGCGGTTGCTAAGATTACAAATCCTAAGCTACTCATTCTATTATCTTCCTATAAGCATCTAGAAGAGGCTTCTAAGATGATTAAGGAACAGTTTCAGGATGTTCCACTTATTGGAACTAGCTCTACGACCTATTACAAGTCAGAATCTTCGGATTCACGACTGATTCTTATTGGATTTGGTCAGGATGCAGTTGCAGAGGTTGGTGTGATTCGTAACCTGTCTACAGTTCCTCTTGCAGATATTCCTTCTCTGGAAGACAAGATTCGTAAGGTTCGTCCAGGCAAGGAGGATACGGTTTGTCTGGAGTTCTGTACGAATGACGAAGAGCGAC
Organism: Lachnospiraceae bacterium; assembly: GCA_963661945.1. Taxonomy (GTDB): domain Bacteria; phylum Bacillota; class Clostridia; order Lachnospirales; family Lachnospiraceae; genus CAVLDP01. Next base: position 40,422 of record CAVLDP010000006.1, on the reverse strand, counting down.
TTGTTACAACTATGAATGTAGCACTTGAGAGAGCAGGTATTACCCTGGCAGGTGGTACCATTTTCGGTATTCCAGATGGCGCAACAAGCTATGCTATGGTAGATGGAGAGCTCTATAGCGATGCCTGTGCTTATGCTATTATCAAGAACACATCAGGTAAGGCCAAGGTATATTCAGAGCTTATCTTTAAGCCACTCGAAGGGGCAAAGCCTCATATTGCAACCTCTGTTAATCTGGCCAATAAGGAAGTCCTCACTTTGGATGGAAGACCAGCTGCAGATGTATATTGTGAGGATGCAGGAGTATCAAAGGGAGAGATTGCTACCAATGTGTTGACCAATCCACTGGGACGCGTGATTGGCGATGAGATCTATATTGCATCTCCTTATGGTGTTGGTACGAACAATTCCCTCATTAATTACAAGAAGATTAACGAGAATGATACCATTAGCGTTATGCAGCTTGTTGATTATGAAGAGAAGGGCAGAGAGACCAGAAATCAGATGAAGTCTGATAACAGGAAGATTTCCTTTGTTTTCTCAGTGAACTGTATTTATCGCCACTTGCTTTTCGAGGATCGTGGATATCTGACCTCTTTCCTTGGCAGTATGGCAGATCTTGGCCCACATGTTGGTATCGTCGGTGGTGGCGAACAATGTGGCAAGCAGCATGTAAATCAGACCATGGTTGCAGTGGTATTTGAGTAAGGGGGATTGACATGGGACTTTTTAGCAAGAAGGAAACTGCAGTTGAAGTAGAGGCTGTGAAGGCACAGGATAATAGAGAACTTGTTGAGAACCAGATGAAGGCAATCAAGGAAGCTGGTCGTTACCTTACAGATCAGAAGGTCAAGCTTCAGAGCGAGGAGAAGGTTACAATCAGCGGTATTGAGACGATTCGTGATTCCTTTAGTGGTGTTGAGGAGAAATACCAGAATATTCAGGACTCTGTTGCAGAATTCAGCGGTGAATTCAAGCAAGTAGAGGAAATCACAGAGGCATTTGATGGTATTGTAAATGAACTCGTTCAGACAGCAGATCGCACCTATGCAGGAATCGAAGCTGTAGATGAGAGTAGTAGCGATGTGTTTAAGACAATCGAAGATGTGCAGGCAGTGTTTGGCCAGTTCCAGCAGAGCTTCGATGAGATTCGTGAGAAGGTAGAATTGATTAGTGGCTTCGCAAGTCAGACCAATTTGCTTGCCCTTAATGCATCGATTGAGGCAGCAAGAGCAGGTGAGAGCGGACGAGGATTTGCAGTAGTTGCAGATTCTGTCAATGACCTGGCCAAGGAAATCCAGGGAGTTGTTACTTCGATTCGTGAGAGTATGGAGAAGCTTGATAATAACAATAGCCGTCTGGTTACCTCTATTGAGAATACCAAGGTTGCCATGGAAGAATCTCATGAGAAGATTGTGGAGACCCAGGAGACGGTATCCGGAATCAAGGATGTCGCTGAGAGTGTTACATCTCAGAGCCAGCAGATGACAGAGGTCTTTGATTCCTGCCAGAAGTCTATGGATGCCATTTCTAATAATATCGCAGATTCTGTGAACTACTTCGCTCGCGTAGATAGCGATATTGAGGATATGAAGGCTAAGATTACGAAGAAGGGCTTTATGTTTGAGGATATGAATAATGTTCTCGAGCAGATTGAACCACTTACTAGAATTGATCACTAGAGGAGATAGATAGAATGAAACTCGGAATTGTAGGACTTCCAAATGTCGGTAAGTCAACATTATTCAATGCAATCACAGGTACAGCCAATGCGCAGGCGGCGAATTATCCTTTCTGTACCATTGAACCAAATACAGGAATTGTAGCTGTTCCAGATGAGAGACTGGATAAGCTTTGTGAGATCTGGGAGCCGGACAAGAAGACTCCAGCAACAGTTGAATTTACAGATATTGCAGGCCTTGTAAAGGGAGCATCGAAGGGTGCCGGACTTGGTAATAAGTTCTTGGGACATATCAGAGAATGCGATGCAATTGTACATGTGGTTCGTTGCTTTGATGATGATAATATTACTCATGTAGTGGAAGATGCTACGAAACCGGTTCCTGTTGATCCAGATGGAGATATTGAATGCATTGATTTGGAACTTATTATGTCAGACCTTGAGATGGCGCAGAATCGTCTGAACAAGTTCGAGAAGCTTGCAAAGTCTGGCAACAAGGAGGCTAAGGCTGAGGTTGCTTTCCTGCAGCCACTGGTGGACCATCTCGCTGCAGGCCAGTCAGCTCGTACCTTTGATTTCCCAGAGGATGATGAAGTGCAGCTCGCATTGAAGGAAATGGGACTTCTGTCGAAGAAGCCAATCATCTATGCCTGCAATATGGATGATGAAGGCGTGGCAAGCCCGGATGGAAATAAGTACTATCAGATTGTGAAGAAGCGTGCCGAGATCGAAGGGGCAGAGGTGATTCCAATTTGCGCTAAGACTGAGGAAGAACTTGCAGAACTCGATGATGAGGAGAAGGCAATGTTCATGGAGGACTTAGGAATTGCTGAGTCAGGCCTGAATCGCTTGATTAAGGCCAGCTATGCTTTGCTTGGACTTATTTCTTACCTTACAGATGGCAAGAAGGAATGCCGTGCATGGACAATTACGAATGGTACCAAGGCTCCTCAGGCAGCTGGTAAGATTCACTCTGATTTTGAGAGAGGATTTATTCGTGCACAGGTATGCTCATTTGATGCATTAATGGAATGCGGCGGTAAGATGTCAGAGGTGAAGGCACGTGGCCTATACCGTGCAGAAGGTAAGGATTACGTGGTGAAGGACGGCGATATTATCGAATTCTTATTCAATGTATAGTTGTAGTATGTTTTTTGGCAAGAAGGCACAATATTTTGTGTGCTTTCTTGCTTTTTTTTATGGAAATAGGTATACTTTACTCATATGTGTGATAATGCACATTTTAGAACATAGGGTGGTTTACACAGCAGGGGGAGTATCTGATGAAGTGTCCATTTTGTAGTAGTGATAATACCAGAGTTATTGATTCTAGACCGGCAGATGATAATACATCAATTCGTCGACGCAGGATGTGTGATGAATGTGGCAAGAGATTTACCACATATGAGAAGGTAGAGACGATACCTCTTATTATTATTAAGAAGGACAACAATCGTGAACAATATGACCGGGCCAAGATTGAGGCAGGTGTGCTTCGTGCATGCCATAAGAGACCGGTATCGGCTGCTCAGATTACCAGATTGATTGACGAGGTAGAGACAGAGCTTTTTAGCCGTGAAGAGAAGGAAATTCCTAGCGATTATATCGGAGAGATTGTCATGGACAAGATCAAGGATTTAGATGCAGTTGCCTATGTTCGTTTTGCATCCGTATATCGTGAATTCAAAGATGTAAATACATTTATGAACGAGCTCAAGAAAATGTTAGACAAATAATTCCCTAAAGTTTTCTTGGAATCGGCCGATATATAAGGTGTCAGAGGACATTAGACGCATGTAGGAGTTTCTTTTTAATGAATATTTCAGGGATTCGTCCATATATGGACTATAGCCGCTTATCACAGATAAGCAGCGTTTCAACTGAATATGATGTGAATACAGATCTGATTGCTCAGCATCAGGATGAGACGAGTGTCTCACTGACTCAGGCTGATATAGATTCTGCCAGAGCAAATCAGACCTATAGTGCATATGATTATGCGATGCGCTATGATCCACTTGAGACCTTCGAGATGAAGGGAACGGAGTCAGACCTTCGTTCGCTCGATGTGGAGAAGGCAATCTCAGATATGCAGAAGGATCAAGCGATTCAGCAATATCAGTACTTTGTTGGCGATTCCATTTCACAGATTGTATCTGCTAATGAGTCCAGTCAGCGTATGATGGCTGAAGATTTTACATTATAGTTTGAATTTATGACCTGCTTCGGCAGGTCTTTTTCTTTGCAAGAAGAGGACATCGTGCTATAATGGTTGACGGCGTTTTTGCCTATTAGAGAGGAATATGATATGAAGATTGCAATTGGAAATGATCATGCTGCAGTAGAGATGAAGCAGGAGATTGTATCTTATGTAGAGAGTCTGGGACATGAGGTTACAAATTTTGGAACGGACAGTAATGAATCCTGTAATTATCCAGAATATGGAGAGAAGGTTGCACGTGCTGTGGCGTCTTCTGAATTCGACTGCGGTATTCTGATTTGCGGTACTGGTGTTGGCATTTCCATTGCTGCAAATAAAGTTCCGGGAATTCGTGCAGCAGTTTGCTCTGAGCCGACTACAGCAAGACTTGTGAAGGAACATAACAATGCGAATATTATCGCCTTTGGAGCCAGAATTGTTGGGCTAGAAGAGGCTAAGGATATTGTAAAGGCTTATCTTGAAGCCTCCTTCCTTGGTGGTCGTCATCAGGAACGCATTGACATGATTCACGAAATTGAGATGGCAAACTTGAAATAATAGAGCGTATTCTATATAATATCTACATATGTGTGTATCTGTCAGGCTTGATGGATACGGATTTGAATTTTAGGAGGATAATACTATGGTTTCTGCTGGAGATTTCAGAAATGGTGTAACAATCGAATATGATGGCAAGGTTTGCCAGATTATCGAATTTCAGCATGTAAAGCCTGGTAAGGGCGCAGCTTTCGTTCGTACTAAGCTTAAGGATATTGTAAATGGTGGTGTTGTTGAGACTTCTTTCCGTCCAACAGAGAAGTTCCCTCAGGCACATATCGATCGTAAGGATATGACATATCTCTATGCTGATGGTGATATGTTTAACTTTATGGATGTTGAGACATATGAGCAGATTTCTCTGAATGCTGATGATATCGGCGATTCCCTGAAGTTTGTTAAGGAGAATGAAGTGGTTAAGGTTTGCTCATACAAGGGCAACGTATTCGCTGTAGAGCCACCACTCTTCGTAGAGCTTCAGATTACAGATACAGAGCCAGGTTTCAAGGGCGATACAGCTACAGGTGCTACCAAGCCAGCTGTTGTTGAGACAGGCGCTACTGTTTATGTACCACTCTTTGTAAATCAGGATGATGTAATCAAGATTGACACTAGAACAGGTGAGTACTTATCTAGAGTATAAGAATGGATGATTCTATGGATTATCGTCAGATGCCACTATCTGTGCTACTTCGTAATCGCGAGGTCTTCGAGTTATTCGATGCAGAATTTGCCAGGGGAACCTGGCTTGATGTAACAGCGCTTCTCGGTTCGGATTGCACAATTGTTGACTTGTATCAGGATGGTACGATTCCATCTGAGATATTAGATGAGATTATGAAGAAGCTCGACTCCTAATGGGGTCGAGCTTTTTTACGTGAACGAGTGTGCAAACGGGTGTCTGAACAGGTGCGCGAACAGGTGTCTGAACTCTTGCATGATCTTCTGCTTGGACTGTTTCCCAGGAAAATCATGCACAAAAAAAGAGCTGTAGCAATGCTACAGCTCTTCTCTAAGCTAACGACGGGAGTCGAACCCGTGACCTCCTCACTACCAATGAGGTGCGCTACCACCTGTGCCACGTCAGCCTGTCGTTCAACCGACTTGATAAATATACTATAAGACCTAGATCAAGTCAAGACAGAAATATAAGAAATTATATGTCTTCCTGTGTGCGACTTTGAATGACTGCTTGTATGCTGGCACGACTATCGGCTAGTAGCTGCATATAAGCATTCTGCGAATCGGATAGATTAGCGGATCCTCCTGCAAGGGTCTGCTGCATGTGTTCCTGCAGAGCTGCCTGGAATTCGTTATAGGTCTCGTGTTGATTGAATTCCGCCAGTAATTGGTTAAGCTGATTTTCAACTTCGGATTCGGTCATATTGTCGATTGCAGCAGTGGCTTTATCAACTGGTATGGAAACGCCTTCTTCATACATGGACAGTACATTTGAGACGTAATTCTCTGTTTCTGTAAATGGTGGGATGCCACCATATTTATCTACATTTCCAGAACCTGCATTGTAGGCTGCAAGAGCTAGTGATGTGTCATTATTGTAGCGGGACATCAGCTCGCTTAAATATTTGGCTCCTGCCATGATGTTCTGATAAGGGTCGTAGGCATCCTGACAGCCGAGAGATTCCGCTGTCTGTGGCATAAGCTGCATGATTCCCATGGCTCCAGAACTGGAGACGGCATTGGTATCGAAGCCAGATTCCTGCTTGGCGACAGCTCGTAGGAGATTAACATCTATATTGTAGGTGCTGGCAGCTTCCTCAAAAATAGGATCAAGTGCTGTCGTAGATAAGGTAGATGTGCTAGTTGTGGAATTGGAATCTGTTACTTCGGCTGTAGCGCTGTTTAGGCTATCTGAGAAGTTAGATTCACTTGTTCCTTCGATGGTGTCTATATAGGATACTGCACCAGTAGTCTGGTCTGTTACAATTCGAATTTGCATGAGTATTCCTCCGCTATCCATTATATCATTTCCGGTAGGAAAATTCATTGCATTTCAAATCTGCTTATGTTAATATAACTTTCGTCGGTTTTAGACTGACAAATGCAGGAATGGCGGAATTGGCAGACGCATCAGACTCAAAATCTGACGGTGGCAACATCGTGAGGGTTCAAGTCCCTTTTCCTGCATGACAAGAAGCCTGGTTTCTACCAGGCTTTTTCTTTGCTATTCATTAGTAAATGAATTATAATTCTAGAAAAGATACATGAAATGGAGGTGAGCCTTATGCGATTCAAGAAGATTAATGACAAGTCTATCAAATGCTATATCAGCCAGGAAGAGCTGGATGAGCAGGGAATGCATATTGATGATCTCATGGATGATCGTGCTAAGGCTGAGACATTCCTACGATATATATTACAGCAGGCGAAGTACGAGGTGGATTTTGATACGAATGGAGAGGCACTGAATGTACAGCTTTCTATTCTGCCGGATGGCGATATCCAACTCATGATTAGCGATGATAGAGAGACAGCGATCCGCGGCATGTTATCGGAGCTTGGTGAGAAGATGAAATCATTTACAGAATCTCTTGAGACCAAGAAGAAGGAACTTGAGACTTCGTCAGAGAAGACGACCGATGTAACAGACGAGGATGTAGATGCCGTTCTTGATACAGATTTCTGGGCAGTATTTTCTTCTATGGAGGAGGCTATTCTCTTGTCAAAGAAGATTGCACCAATTTATTCCTGCGATTCCTGCCTTTACAAATATCATGATTCGTATTATCTGGCACTAAGTGTCAGCATGACTCGAAGAGAGCTTGCTGGTCTGGCATTTATCATGGCGGAATATTCATCCAGCATTTATATGGATAATCCGGGTATGCTGCAGCTTTCGGAACATGGCGAATTGATTCTGCCAAGAGATGCAGTTTATTGCCTTTCATCACTCTAATTTTTCTGGCATAAGGCCTTAATTTTATGCGACTTTGACCGATATATAATGTGAGGGTTATTAATGCATAAGATGGAGGGTTTATGAAGCGAGTGAAGCTGGATACTCATGTGGATAAGGATGTGGTTCTTTGCCGCAGCTATAATCGGACAGCGAGCCGACTAGCCTGCAAGCAGCTTCTATCAGATTCTATTCCTTATACGATGAGTTCGAAGCGAATTCCAATCTTTCTTCGTGGAACCTATCATGCAGATGAGATTCTTACGATTTCTATTAATCGTAACCTCTATTCCAAGGCGAGACGCTCGATTGATTCCATGGATATGCGTCAGCAGAAGAGACTGCTTATGAATTATATTTAATACTTTTTTGCTTTTTCGAGAAGTGATGATAGACCAGCTTTGGCTGGTCTATTTTTATGCCAATTTTGCCTCTTATGCAATTCTTACCACTATTGAAAATATGTCTACTTTCTTGTATAATTTTGACATTGTGAAATTTTCTACAATCATAGGGAGGCTACAGTAGAGGAGAAATGAAGGCTATATTTTTCGATATTGATGGAACCCTTTTGGATCGAAATGGAGTCGTGGCGGATTCGACCGTTGAAGCGCTTACGCTTCTCAAGAAGGCGGGACATAAGATATTCCTATGCACAGGTAGAACCAGGTCACAGATTTGGCCAAGCATCAGGTCACTTGGCTTTGATGGCGTGGTATCTGTTGCGGGCGCTGAGGCCAGTATAGGAGATGAGATTATATTTCAGAGCTTCATGGATCTGGACAAGGTGGAAGCTTTTCTTGATCTGATGGAGCCAAAGCATTGCAGCTTCGGCCTTCAATCTGAGGATGGTTCACTTTGTACAAGCGAAGGCTGGGATAAGACAAGAGATCGCTTTGTAAGGCTTGGCGCATCGAAGGATGTGACAGATGGCAATATGAAGCTCTTTGAGAAGGTGGACAGTCTTCACGGGAGAAGGAATGTCTACAAGCTGTTCTACAACTTCATAGATGAGACTGTGGATGAGATTCAGGATGAGCTAGGCGATTATTTTCGTGTAGAGCAGTCGAGCTTTGGCGGACCAGATCCCTACAGCGGTGAGATTACGAAGCGTGGCGTGGACAAGGATACCGGTATGGCAGCTATTCTTGAATATCTGGGACTTGAGAGAGAGGATGCTATTGCTTTTGGGGATGGACCTAATGATGCGGAGATGATTCGATTCGCTGGAACTGGTGTCGCTATGGGCAATGCCAGAGATGAAATTAAGGACATTGCGGATCTTGTAACGGATGATATTTTTCACAATGGAATCTACAATGCTTGTGAGAAACTTGGCCTATTCTTACATTGAAATGAAGAATAAGGTGGGCTATGATAGACTAGATAGTTTTATAAGGATATTCGTATCCTTAGGAAGGAAAGAAAGAAGATGAAATTTAATATTGGTGTCATCAGTGGCGATGGTATTGGACCAGAAGTTGTCGCTGAAGCTCAGAAGGTACTTGATGCAGTAGGTACTAAGTATGGGCATGAATTCGACTACACAGCCATTCTTATGGGAGGCTGTTCTATTGATGCTACAGGAGAACCTCTGACGGATCAGGCTATTTCAGATGCGCTCGCATCAGATGCCGTTCTTATGGGATCAATCGGAGGTAATACAGCTACTTCTCCGTGGTATAAGTTACCACCAGAGAAGAGACCAGAGGCTGGACTTCTGAAGCTTCGTAAATCCCTGAATTTATTTGCAAATTTAAGACCAGCTTATCTCTACAAGGAGTTAAAGGCGGCTTGTCCGCTTCGCGATGAGATTATCGGAGATGGTTTCGATATTATGATTATGCGCGAACTGACAGGTGGTCTCTATTTTGGAGAACGTCGTACGGAAGAAGTGGATGGTCTGCTTACCGCGACGGATACACTTACTTACAATGAAGAAGAAATCCGTCGTATCGCGATTCGAGCATTTGATATTGCTATGAAGCGCCGTAAGAAGGTTACTTCTGTGGATAAGGCCAACGTACTTGATTCGTCCAGACTCTGGCGAAAGGTAGTCGAGGAAGTGGCTGAGTCCTATCCAGAGGTCTCTTATGAGCATATGCTTGTAGACAACTGTGCTATGCAGCTTGTGAAGAATCCGGGACAGTTCGATGTAGTTCTGACGGAGAATATGTTTGGCGATATCTTATCAGATGAAGCAAGTATGGTGACAGGTTCGATTGGAATGCTTTCTTCTGCATCGCTTAATGAGACCAAGTTCGGCCTCTATGAGCCAAGTGGTGGATCGGCTCCGGATATTGCAGGACAGGGCATTGCAAATCCAATTGCGACAATTCTGTCTGCAGCTATGATGCTTCGATATAGCTTTGATTTGGACCAGGAAGCGGATGCAATTGAAGGCGCAGTGAAGAAGGTCCTAGAAGAAGGATATCGTACGATTGATATTATGCCACAGGCAGGTGAGTCAACCGATGGAATTACTCAGGTTGGCACTGCTAAGATGGGCGATTTGATTGCTGAGAGAATCTAAGGGGGATGAAATATGCAAAGCGATAATATGAAATCAGGCATGCAGCAGGCTCCAGCACGAAGCTTACTGAATGCACTTGGTATGACACAGGAAGAACAGAGAAAGCCAATCGTCGGTATTGTTAGTTCTTATAATGAGATTGTTCCAGGTCACATGAATATCGATAAGATTGTCGATGCAGTGAAGCTTGGTGTAGCGGAAGCTGGTGGAACTCCGGTTGTATTTCCAGCAATTGCTGTCTGCGACGGTATTGCCATGGGCCATATCGGTATGAAGTATTCCCTTGTTACGAGAGATTTGATTGCAGATTCTACTGAGTGTATGGCAATCGCCCATCAGTTTGATGCTCTTGTTATGGTGCCAAACTGTGACAAGAATGTACCAGGACTTCTTATGGCTGCAGCCAGAATAAATGTGCCAACCGTATTTGTATCTGGTGGTCCAATGCTTGCGGGTCACGTTGGTGGACAGAAGAGATCTCTGTCATCTATGTTTGAGGCAGTTGGTGCACATGCAGCTGGAACCATGACAGAAGATGATGTTCGAAATTACGAAGAGAATGTGTGCCCAACCTGCGGTTCATGTTCTGGTATGTATACAGCAAATTCCATGAACTGCCTGACAGAGGCCCTTGGTATGGGACTTGGTGGTAACGGAACGATTCCTGCTGTATATTCTGAGCGAATCCGCCTGGCCAAGAGAGCAGGCTATGCGGTTATGGATATGTTTAATAAGAATATTCGTCCAAGAGATATCATGACAAAAGAGGCAATTATGAATGCGCTTACTGTTGATATGGCACTTGGATGCTCTACGAATTCGATGCTTCATTTACCAGCGATTGCTCATGAGATTGGTTTTGATTTCGATATCTCATTTGCAAACCCAATCAGTGAGAAGACACCGAACCTATGTCATCTGGCACCAGCTGGCCCTACTTATATGGAGGACTTGAACGAAGCAGGCGGTGTCTATGCAGTGATGAAGGAACTTGCTGATATTGGCCTTCTGAATACAGATTGTATGACAGTAACCGGCAAGACTGTCGGTGAGAATATTGCTGGTGCGATTAATCGTAATCCAGATGTAATTCGTCCAGTTGATAATCCATATTCTACGACGGGCGGACTTGCTGTATTGAAGGGTAATCTGGCACCAGATGGATCTGTTGTGAAGAGATCAGCTGTTGTAGAAGAGATGATGGTACACGAAGGACCAGCCAGAGTATTCGATTGCGAAGAGGATGCAATTAGCGCTATTAAGAGCGGCAAGATTGTCGCTGGTGATGTGGTTGTCATTCGTTATGAGGGACCGAAGGGCGGACCTGGTATGAGGGAGATGCTGAATCCTACCTCAGCTATTGCAGGAATGGGACTTGGTTCGTCAGTCGCTCTGATTACAGATGGTAGATTCTCTGGTGCGTCTCGAGGTGCGTCGATTGGACATGTGTCTCCAGAGGCAGCTGTTGGTGGCCCAATTGCCCTTGTAGAGGAGGGGGATATCATTTCTATTGATATTCCGGGCCTTAGCATAGAGCTCAAGGTCTCTGATGAGGAGCTTGCACGACGTAAGGCAGCATGGTCTCCTAGAGAACCAAAGGTTACGACAGGTTATCTGAAGAGATATGCTTCCATGGTTACATCTGGTAATCGCGGCGCAATCTTAGAGATTCCAGGTCAGCAGTAGATATTATAGGAAAAAGGAAAGAAAAAAGATGCAATTAACAGGAGCACAGATTGTTATTGAGTGCATGAAGGAGCAAGGCGTGGATACCATATTCGGTTATCCAGGCGGAGCAATCCTGAATGTATATGATGAATTATATAAGCATAGAGATGAGATTAAGCATGTATTGACTTCCCATGAGCAGGGAGCTTCTCATGCTGCAGATGGTTACGCCAGAGCTACAGGCAAGGTGGGAGTTTGTTTTGCTACATCGGGTCCTGGTGCAACGAATCTGGTTACTGGTATTGCGACAGCCTATATGGATTCTGTTCCAATGGTTGCAATTACCTGTAATGTTACCGTACCTCTTCTTGGCAAGGATTCCTTCCAGGAGGTGGATATTGCTGGTATTACCATGCCAGTGACCAAGCATAATTTCATCGTGAAGGATGTAGACAAGCTTGCAGATACGATTCGCAGGGCCTTCCGCATTGCGAAGACTGGTCGTCCAGGACCAGTTCTTGTGGATATTACCAAGGATGTAACAGCAGCAAAGACGAATTATTTCAAGGAAGACATTCTTCGTATTGCCCCAATCACCTGTACCATTACGGACGAGGCTCTTACGACAGCGGTAGAGATGATAGAGCATGCAAAGAAGCCTTATGTATTTGTCGGTGGCGGCGCAGTGATTTCGGATGCTGCAGAGGAACTTCGCCAATTTGTAGAGCTTGTAGATGCACCAGTTTGCGATACCTTGATGGGTAAGGGTGCTTACGATGGAACGAAAGATAATTACACTGGAATGCTTGGCATGCATGGAACTAAGGCTTCGAACCTTGGAGTTTCTGAGTGTGATCTTCTAATTGCTGTTGGCACGAGATTTTCGGATCGTGTGCTTGGCAACCCGAAGAAGTTTGCCTCTAAGGCCAAGATTCTTCATCTGGATGTGGATCCAGCGGAGATTAATAAGAATGTCAGGGCAGATGCTGCGATCATCGGTGACATTCGTGAGATTCTACTTCGTCTGAATCCTATGCTTGAGAAGCAGAATCATAAGGAATGGATGGAGCATGTGGCTTCCTTGCAGGAGACCTATCCACTCGTTTATGATAAGGACGGCTTAACTGGTCCAGCTGCGATTCAGTATATCTACGAGAAGACCAAGGGCGATGCGATTATGGTGACCGAGGTTGGTCAGCATCAGATGTGGGCTGCGCAGTATTATAAGTTCACGAAGCCACATCATCTCTTGACATCCGGTGGCCTTGGCACCATGGGATATGGCCTGGGAGCTGCAATCGGCGCTGCGGTAGGTAATCCTGGCACTCGCGTTATTAATATCGCGGGTGATGGTTGCTTCCGTATGAACATGAATGAGATTGCAACGGCAGTTCGCCAAGAGCTTCCACTGATTGAGGTTGTCATGAATAACCATGTTCTAGGTATGGTTCGTCAATGGCAGGATCTCTACTATGACAAGAATTACTCTGCAACAGTTTTAGATGATGGTGTGGATTATGTGAAGCTGGCAGAGGCTATGGGAGCTAAGGGATTTCGAGCTACCAATATGGATGAATTCAGGGAAGCTTTTGATGAGGCGATGAAGCTTAATACGCCTAGTCTCATTGATGTGGTTATTGAGAAGGACGACAAGGTATGGCCTATGGTATCACCTGGGGCACCAATTAATGAATGCTTTGATGGGTCCGACTTGATGAAATAGATATAGAGGGAAAGAAGGAAAAAGAAAAATGAGTAGAGTGTACAATTTCTCAGCAGGACCGGCTGTCCTACCAGAAGAAGTGTTGAAGGAAGCAGCAGAGGAGATGATGGACTACCGTGGATGCGGTATGTCTGTTATGGAGATGTCTCATCGATCTAAGATGTTCGATCAGATCATCAAGGAAGCAGAAGCAGATATTAGAGAGCTTATGAATATCCCAGATAATTATAAGGTCCTCTTTCTTCAGGGTGGCGCTTCTCAGCAGTTTGCTGCAATTCCTATGAATCTGATGAAGAAGAAAAAGGCAGGATACATTATTACTGGACAGTGGGCCAAGAAAGCTGCCGCAGAAGCTAAGATGTATGGTGAGGTTGTAGAACTGGCATCTTCAGCAGATAAGACATTTTCTTATATTCCAGATGTGTCAGATTTGCTTGTTACGGATGATATGGACTATGTCTATATCTGCCAGAATAATACAATCTATGGAACCAGATTCCCAGAGCTTCCAAACACGAAGGGAATTGACCTAGTATCAGATGTGTCTTCCATGTTCCTGTCAGAGCCAGTTGATGTCTCCAAGTATGGCATCATCTATGGCGGAGTTCAGAAGAATGTTGGCCCAGCAGGTATGGTAATTGATATTATTCGTGAAGACCTTATTACAGATGAGGTTCTGCCGGGAACACCTACCATGCTTAAGTTCAAGACTCAGGCAGACAACGATTCACTCTACAATACACCTCCATGCTACACAATCTATATGTGCGGCAAGGTCTTCAAATGGCTCAAGAATATGGGCGGCCTTGAGGTTATGAAGCAGCGAAATGAAGAAAAGGCAGCAATTCTATATGACTACCTGGATAGGTCAGATCTCTTCCATGGTACAGTTGTAGAGAAGGACCGTTCTCTTATGAATGTTCCATTTGTAACAGGAGATGCAGAGCTCGATGCCAAGTTCGTGGCAGAAGCCAAGGCTGCAGGACTTGAGAATCTGAAGGGTCATCGTACAGTTGGCGGTATGAGAGCATCCATCTACAATGCCATGCCAAAAGCAGGCGTAGAGGAACTTGTAAACTTCATGGAAGACTTCGAGAAGAAGAATAAGTAAGAGGAAGGGGAAGAGATGTTTTTATATCATTGCCTAAATCCAATTTCAGAGAATGGACTGGATTTATTTAATACGAATTACAAGAAGACTGAAGAGATGGAAGAAGCGGATGCAGTTTTAGTTCGTTCTGCGAAGATGCATGACTTAGACCTTCCGGAGAGACTTTCTGCAGTTGCACGTGCTGGTGCTGGTGTTAATAATATTCCTCTTGAGGATTGTGCCAAGAAGGGAATTGTTGTATTCAATACTCCTGGTGCCAATGCCAATGGTGTGAAGGAGATGGTATTTGCAGGTATGCTTCTTGCGTCTCGAGATATCATCGGTGGTAATGCTTGGTGTCATGAGAACAAGGACGATGCAGATATCGCCAAGTCCATGGAGAAGGCCAAGAAGAACTTCGCGGGTACAGAGCTTGCTGGTAAGAAGCTTGGCGTGATCGGCCTTGGAGCAATCGGCGTCAAGGTAGCCAATGCAGCGACACATATGGGCATGGATGTCTATGGTTACGATCCATATATTTCGGTAAATGCAGCCTGGAATCTCTCCCGTTCTGTAAAGCATATTTCTGCAGTAGAGGATATCTATCGAGAATGTGATTTCATTACGATTCATGTTCCTCTTCTTGATTCTACTCGGGAGATGATCAACCGAGAAGCTATTGAGATGATGAAGAAGAATGTCATCATATTGAATTTTGCCAGGGATTTGCTTGTCGATGAGAAGGCAGTTCTTGATGGTATTGCATCTGGCAAGGTTCGTAAATATGTATCCGATTTCCCAAATCCTGTAACTGCTGGAGCAGAGGGCGTGATTCTGACACCTCATCTAGGTGCGTCAACAGAAGAGGCAGAAGAGAATTGTGCAATTATGGCAGTGCAGGAAGTGATGGATTACATGGAAAATGGTAACATCACACATTCTGTGAATTATCCAGACTGCAATATGGGCATTTGCCAGACCGTAGGACGTGTTGCGATTCTTCATAAGAATAAGCAGGGTGTTATTGCGCAGTATTCTACTATCCTGGGTGATGCCAATATTAATGTGGCAGATATGACCAATAAGAGCCGTGGCGATTATGCATATGCTCTTATTGATACGGACTCTGTAATTACGGAGGATGTAGTAGAGAAGCTTAATGCGATTGAGGATGTAATTCGCGTGCGTGTTGTAAAATAAAGACATGTTATGTACTATATGATAGAATAGCAAGAGATAAAGGCAGTGGCTGAAGCAACCACTGTCTTTTCGGCTTCTTTTAGAACATAGAGAAATGAGGATATGTATATGTTGCTTGCGCAGGCTACTTCAGACCAACTACTCACGAAGTTAAATGATGGCTTAATTAAATCATGGCTCGAATCTATCTTGCCAGGAATCTTTGGATTTATATGGGCTGTGATTCTTGCACTGATTGTATACTGGGTAGGAGTTAGAATTATCAATGGAATTCGCAGGGCTGTTCAGAAATCCATGAAGCATCATAAGGTGGACGAAGGTGTATGTACATTTACGGATTCCCTGGTTCGCCTGGGACTCTATATTGCACTCTTTGTGGTGATTCTTAATCTCTTTGGAGTACAGACTTCTTCGATTGCCGCAGCTGTTGCGGCTCTTGGACTTACGGCTGGATTATCCTTGCAGGGAAGCTTATCTAATTTTGCTGGCGGAGTCTTGATCCTGGTGCTTAAGCCATTTGAGATTGGTGATTATATTATTGAGGACACCGCGAAGAATGAGGGAACGGTTGATAAGATTACCATTTTCTATACCTATCTTAGAACAGTGGATAACAGGATGATTGTAATTCCAAATGGTACTCTTGCAAATACGTCTCTTACCAATGTCACCATGTCTGATAAGAGACAGATTGATATTACAATCTCTATTAGCTATGATGCAGATATCCGTCAGGCCAAGGACCTTCTCACTCAGCTTATTGAGGGAGAAGCTCGTGAGATTGATCCTGAGAAGAGTACCGTATTTGTGCGTGCTCTTGGAGCAAGCTCCGTAGATCTTGGCGTTCGCTTCTGGGTCAAGACAGAGGATTACTGGCCTGTATATAGGAAGTACCTAGAAGATGCCAAGTACGCGCTGGATGAGAATGGAATTTCGATTCCATACAATCAGTTGGATGTACATATTAATAGAATTGAGGAAGATAATTAATGGATCGAATACATGAGGCATATACCCTAATTCGCAGAGAGGACTTAGTTGATATCGCATCAACAGGCTATGTTCTCCGCCACAAGAAGAGTGGCGCGACCCTTACCTTAATCGAGAATGATGATGAGAATAAGGTATTCTATATTGGATTTCGTACACCAGTTGATGATTCTACAGGTGTACCACATATTATTGAGCATACAGTACTTTGCGGCTCCGAGAAATATCCACTGAAGGATCCTTTTGTTGAGCTTGTGAAGGGATCGATGAATACCTTCCTGAATGCAATTACCTATCCCGATAAGACAGTCTATCCGGTAGCCAGTACCAATGACAAGGACTTTGCCAATCTGATGGATGTCTATCTGGATGCGGTATTTCATCCGAATATCTATAGGGAAGAGAAGATCTTCAAGCAGGAGGGCTGGCACTATGAGCTTGACTCGATAGATGGAGAGCTTACGTTAAATGGTGTCGTCTATAATGAGATGAAGGGTGCCTTCTCAAGCCCAGATGATGTGCTTGAGAGAGAGATTATGCGGACGCTCTTTCCAGATACGACTTATCATTTTGAATCGGGCGGCGATCCAAAATGTATTCCAAGTCTTACCTATGAGGAATATCTGGATTTCCACAGACGGTACTATCATCCATGCAATTCCTATATCTATCTCTTCGGTAATATGGACATGTATGAGAGACTGGAATATCTGGATCAGGAATATCTGTCTCATTATGAGAAGATTGATGTCGATTCGACCATTTATATTCAGCGTGCTTTCGAGGAAGAGAGAGAATCTCATCGCAGATATTCCATTGCATCGGAGGAAGATCCTAAGGATCAGACCTATATTGCAAAGAGCTTTGTGGTGGGAAATATCCTAAATCCGGATCTCTATCAGGCCTTTGATATTCTAGATTATGCTCTGATTAATTCGCCAGGTGCACCAATTCGACAAGCTCTGCTTGATGCAGGAATCTGTGAGGATGTGATTGGTGGCTATGATAATGGTTCTCTTCAGCCAGTTTTTTCCATAGCCGTGAAGGGGGCGAATCCAGAGGATAAGGAAGTTTTCCTATCTACAATCGAGAGAGTCCTAGAGGAGCAGGCATCGGGAGGATTGAATCATGCGGCTCTTCTTGCGGCGATTAATAATAATCAATTCCGTTTCCGAGAGGCAGATTTTGGTTCTTATCCAAGAGGCTTAATTTACGGATTGGACTTGCTTGACAGTTGGCTCTACGACGAAGAACGACCATTTATGCATCTCTATGGAATTGAAGTGCTTGATCGCCTTCGTGCGAAGATCGATGAGGGATATTTCGAGCAGCTGATTCGAGATTATCTTATCGACAATAAGCATGCTGCTCTTGTCTGTGTTGAACCAGAGCCAGGACTTACTACCAAGGAAGACCGTGAACTTGCGGAGGAACTTGCAGAATATAAGGCAACCCTGTCTGAGGAAGAGCTAGAGCAACTTGTTCGTGAGACGAAGGAGCT
The DNA here is from genome assembly GCA_963661945.1 of Lachnospiraceae bacterium. Classification (GTDB taxonomy): domain Bacteria; phylum Bacillota; class Clostridia; order Lachnospirales; family Lachnospiraceae; genus CAVLDP01. The sequence continues at coordinate 22,362 of CAVLDP010000006.1, read as the reverse complement.
AAAAGCCTATCAGGAAGAGCCAACGCCAGAGGAGGACCTACTCAAGATCCCAATTCTTGCGAGGGAGGATCTTCGCGAGTCGGTTCGCCCACTCGATCTTACTGAGAAAGAAATCTCTGATGTTACCGTTCTCCATCATGAAGTGGAAACCAGTGGCATTCATTATCTGGACCTCATATTTAAGGCGGACAAGATCGCTGAGAAGAGATTTTCTACCTTGTCACTTCTATGTCGGGTCTTAGGACTTGTGGATACAGAGAAGTATTCCTACACAGATTTATCCAATGAGATTTTCATGCGAACAGGTGGAATTTCTATCCGTTGCAATGATTATGCCCGACATGATAGAGATTATATTCTGACGCTTGAGTGCAGGGCCAAGTTCCTCTATGAGAATCTGGATGATGCCATGGAGCTTATAGAGCAGATGTTACTTCATTCAGATCTTAGCGATGATAAGCGCTTGCATGAGATTATCATGCAGGATAAGTCCAGATTAGAAGGACAGATGATTTCTGCGGGTAGTGCACTTGCCTCTCTTAGAGCTTCGTCTTATTTCTCAAGGTCAGCTAAGGTACAGGATTATTTAATTGGAATTTCCTATTATGAATATCTGAAGGATTTTGAGGAGAATTTCGAGGAGCGGGTAGATTTCTTCCGTCAGGAATGTCAGGAGATTTTAGAGGTTGTCCTTCGAAAAGAGAATCTAATTGTCAGCACGACGGGACTGGATAAGTCCTATCAGCAGGTCGAGGATTTCCTGCCAGATCTATTGTCTAAGTTATACACGAAGCAGGTTCGAATTACTGTTCCGAATGTTCGCTGTTCGGGAAGCAATGAAGCCTTTAAGACTGCTTCCAAGGTTCAATATGTATGTCGTGCCGGTAACTTCAAGTCAGCAGGATATTCCTATAGCGGCACCATGAAGCTTCTCAAGGTGATTCTCGGATATGATTATTTCTGGCTGAATGTCAGAGTAAAGGGCGGCGCCTATGGTTGTCACGGCAGCTTCTCCAGAAATGGAGACTTCTATTTTGTATCTTACCGCGATCCGAATCTTAGGGCGACAAATGAGGTCTTCGAAGGGACAGCGGAGTATCTTCGCACCTTCGATGTAAATGATAGAGATATGACCAAGTTCGTGATTGGTACCATTTCTAATATGGATACACCACTTACACCGTCACAGAGAGGTATGAGAGCGGTTACTGCTTATCTTACTGAGGTTACGATGGAGGAGCTTGAGAAGGAACGCTATCAGGTGATTCATGCGACTCAGGAAGACATCAGAGCTTTGGCAGATCCAATTGAGGCTGCTATGACACAGAATATTATCTGTGTTGTTGGAAATGAAGACGCCATTGAAGAGGATCGTGACCTGTTTCATAGCGTTAGACCATTATTTTAAGAGGTATGTGAATGGATAATTTGAAATCCGGATTTGTAACAATCGTTGGAAGACCCAATGTTGGTAAGTCTACTCTGATGAATCATCTGATTGGACAGAAGATAGCTATAACGAGTAATAAGCCACAGACGACGAGAAACCGCATCCAGACGGTATATACCGATATGGAGAGGGGACAGATTGTCTTCGTGGATACACCAGGTATTCATAAGGCCAAGAATAAGCTGGGCGATTACATGGTGAACACAGCAGAGCGTAGCATAAGGGATGTGGATGTTGTTCTCTATTTGGTGGAGCCTGAGGCCAAGATTGGGCCGGGAGACAAGCATATTCTTGCAGAACTTAGGAAGACGGATGCACCGGTATTTCTTGTAATTAACAAGGTCGATACGATTAAGCACGAGGATATTCTCTCAGTGATTGATGCCTTCCGAACAGAATATGACTTCATGGAGATTATTCCGGTGTCTGCACTTAAAGGCAAGGGTTGTGATGATTTGATTAGCACAATCTTCAAGTATCTGCCGTATGGTCCGTTATTCTATGATGAGGATACGATTACAGACCAGCCTGAGAGACAGATTGTAGCCGAGATGATTCGTGAGAAGGCGCTCTACAACCTGAAGGATGAGGTGCCGCATGGTATTGCAGTCTCCATCGATCAGATGAAGATTCGGCCAAATGGCAAGATTGCCGATATTGATGCGACCATTATCTGCGAGAAGGATTCTCATAAGGGAATCATTATCGGAAAGGGCGGAAGCAAGCTCAAGCGAATTGGTACGGATGCCAGATTTGAGATTGAGAGGATGCTTGATATGCAGGTGAATCTGAATCTCTGGGTCAAGGTCAAGAAGGATTGGCGAGACAGTGACTTCCTCATTCAGAACTTTGGCTACAAGAAAGAGGATGATGAATGAGTGGATTCCTGAGGGTTACAGGCATAGTGCTGTCGGTTACGCCCGTCATGGAATACGATCGACGTCTTGTGATTTTGACCAAGGAGAGAGGGCTGATATCAGCCTTTGCAAGAGGGGCCAGAAAGCCGAATAGTCCACTTGTGGCGGCAGCTTCATCCTTTGCCTTCGGCAGTTTTGAACTCTTTGAGGGACGGTCCTCATATTCTGTGAACAAGGCGGAGATTAAGAATTATTTTCGTGACCTGTCCATGGATTTGGATCTGGTTTACTATGGCTCTTATTTTGCTGAGGTGGCCGAGTACTATGGCCAGGAGAATATAAATGAGTCGGAGCGAATCCTCCTTCTCTATCAATCGCTTCGTGCGCTTGAGAGTCACAGATTCTCGAATCGCTTGATTCGGCTTGTCTATGAACTTCGTACGATGATGATTAATGGAGAATGCCCCAATTTCTATTCCTGTCAGGTCTGTGGCAATAAGGAGAACCTCACAGGTTTCTCTATGAGACTACGAGGCACTGTCTGTCAGGATTGTATGCATGATACAGATGCATTTTCTCTTGATTCATCGGTTCTCTATGCTTGTCAGTATATTGTGTCATCTCCACTAGAGAAGCTATATACTTTTGTCCTGACGGACCAGGCAGAAGAGGGGCTTGACTTCCTGGTCTCAACCTACCGCAGAAGATATGAAGACCACATCTTCCAGTCGGAGGCCTTTCTTCCTTGATTATTTGTAGATCAAGGGGTATAATTTACCCCGATTGACGCGTGATAAGGTGCGAATACATATGGCAAATAATACAACAACCAAGCGCCAGATGAGTGAGGCGGAACGAAAGAGGCGTAGAGCGGCCGCAGAGCGCAAAAGGAGAATCATTCGAAGACGACGCCGGATTCTTCTTGGCTCGATTTTGCTTGTTCTTATACTTTTTGTGCTTCTGGTTCTTAAGCTTACCGGCGCCTTCTATTCCAAGTCGAATGAGACAACACTCTCTATTCAGGAGGATGGCTCAGTTATCTTTGAGGAGATTCTGGACACATCAGAAGCATCCTATGATAGTTCTGAACTTAAATCTTTTGTCAAGGCAGAGATAAAGGCCTACAACAAGGCGAAGGATGAACGGCTTATTACTCTTGAGAAGTACAAGGTATCAGATGATAGGATCTACCTTCGAACGAAGTATGATTCCGTATCGGTTTATTCAGATTATACGTCCTATTGGCTTGTGGATGGATCCGTAGATGAGATGGTAGAGAATGGATACGATTTCTCAGATACCTTCGTTACGGTGACAGATGGCCAGAAGGGTGATATTGCAGATGCTGCGACGATATCGGCCACATCCGCTAAGGCGCTTCTAATCAAGGAGAATGTTATCGTGAAGCTTCCGGGCACAGTTCTATTTGTGACGGATGATTCCACGGAGATGATAGATGATACTACTGTGTCAATCAGTCAGACTGATGGCAATAGTGATGCATCTAATATTACATATATTATATATCAGTAGAAATGAGGGATTTTTCAATGGAAAAGACAATGGACAAGATTGTTAGCTTGGCAAAGGCGAGAGGATTTGTATATCCAGGCTCTGAGATTTATGGTGGTCTGGCAAATACTTGGGATTATGGTAATTTAGGTGTTGAGCTTAAGAATAATGTGAAGAAGGCTTGGTGGCAGAAGTTCATCCAGGAGAATCCATATAATGTAGGTGTAGATTGCGCGATTCTTATGAACCCTCAGACATGGGTGGCATCTGGCCACTTGGGCGGATTCTCGGATCCTCTGATGGATTGTAAGGAATGTCACGAGAGATTCCGTGCAGACAAGATCATCGAGGATTATGCGGCGGAGAGTGGAGTAGAGCTTACTTCTTCTGTAGATGGCTGGACCAAGGAAGAGATGGAAGGCTTCATCGAGGAGCATTCTGTGAAGTGTCCTTCTTGCGGCAAGCATAATTTTACAGAGATTCGTCAGTTTAACCTCATGTTCAAGACCTTCCAGGGTGTTACTGAGGATGCCAAGAATACTGTTTATCTTCGTCCAGAGACAGCACAGGGTATTTTCGTGAATTTCACGAATGTAGCACGTACTTCTCGTAAGAAGATTCCATTTGGTATTGGCCAGGTTGGTAAGTCCTTTAGAAATGAGATTACACCAGGTAACTTCACCTTCCGAACCAGAGAGTTCGAACAGATGGAGCTTGAATTCTTCTGCGAGCCAGGTACGGATCTTGAGTGGTTTGAGTATTGGAGAGCCTTCTGTCGTGATTGGCTTCTCTCACTTGGAATCAAGGAAGATGAGATGAGACTTCGTGATCATGATCCAGCAGAGCTTGCCTTCTATTCCAAGGGAACAACAGATATCGAATTCCTCTTCCCATTTGGTTGGGGAGAACTCTGGGGAATTGCTGATCGTACTGATTATGATCTGGGCCGTCACCAGGAGACCTCTGGTCAGGACTTAACTTACTTTGATGACCAGAAGAATGAGAGATATCTTCCATATGTTATTGAACCATCACTTGGTGCTGACCGCGTAACACTTGCTTTCCTGTGTGCTGCTTATGATGAGGAGAATATTGGAACAGAGGAGAAGCCAGATGTTCGTACTGTGCTTCATTTCCATCCTGCTCTTGCACCAGTGAAGATTGGTGTTCTTCCACTGTCTAAGAAGCTGAATGAATCAGCTGAGAAGGTATTTGCTGAGCTGTCTAAGTACTACAACTGCGAGTTCGATGACAGAGGAACCATTGGTAAGAGATATCGTCGTATGGATGAGATTGGAACACCATTCTGTATTACTTACGACTTTGATTCCGAAGAGGACGGATGTGTTACGGTTCGTGATCGTGATACCATGGAGCAGGAGCGAGTTGCAATTGCTGATCTGAAGTCTTATTTCGAAGACAAGTTTACCTTCTAAATACACATATTTTGAGGTCTGGGATATATGTCCCAGGCCTTATTTTTTGCACTTTTTCATAGTTAGACAAAATTTGCACTTGGAACAGCCAAAAGTTGTTGAAATGGAATTGAAGTGTGATAAAATGTCATTGTGTGTGTTTAAGACATGCATGGAGTTTTATGAGAATTAGGAGGAAGAAAAATGGCTAACAAATGGGTTTATATGTTTAGCGAAGGCGATATGTCCATGAGAAATCTTCTCGGTGGAAAGGGCGCCAACCTTGCAGAAATGACAGGCATCGGTCTGCCAGTTCCTCAGGGTTTTACTATTACAACAGAGGCTTGTACTCAGTACTATGAGGATGGCCGCAAGATTAATGATGAAATCATGGCTCAGGCTATGGAAGGTGTTAAGAAGATGGAAGAGCTGAACGGCAAGAAGTTCGGTGATCTGAAGAATCCTCTTCTTGTATCAGTTCGTTCTGGTGCACGTGCTTCTATGCCAGGTATGATGGATACAATCCTGAACCTTGGCTTAAATGATGACGTTGTAGCTGCAATGATCGCTGGTAATCCAGATCCTGCTTTTGAGCGTTTCGTATATGATTCTTACAGACGTTTCATTCAGATGTTCTCTGATGTCGTAATGGAAGTTGGTAAGAAGTATTTCGAGCAGTTAATTGACAAGATGAAGGCTGATAGAGGTGTTCAGTATGATGTAGAGCTTACTGCATCTGACTTAAAGGAACTTGCTGAGCAGTTCAAGGCTGAGTACAAGAACCAGTTAGGCGAGGACTTCCCTTCAGATCCAGTTGTTCAGCTTAAGCTTGCTATCGAGGCTGTATTCCGTTCATGGGATAATCCTCGTGCAAACGTATATCGTCGTGATAATGATATCCCTTACTCATGGGGTACTGCTGTTAACGTAATGCCTATGGTATTCGGTAACCTGAATGACGAGTCTGGTACAGGTGTTGCATTTACACGTGATCCTGCTACTGGTGAGAACAAGTTAATGGGTGAGTTCCTGAAGAATGCTCAGGGTGAGGACGTAGTTGCTGGTGTTCGTACACCAATGCCAATCGCTCAGATGGAGCAGGAATTCCCAGAGGCATATGCTGAGTTCATCAAGGTTTGTGATACTCTTGAGAATCACTACCATGATATGCAGGATATGGAGTTTACTGTTGAGAACAAGAAGCTCTATATGCTTCAGTGTCGTAACGGTAAGAGAACAGCTCCTGCTGCTCTTAAGATTGCCGTTGACCTCGTTAAGGAAGGACACAAGACCGAGGAAGAAGCAGTTGCTATGATCGATCCTCGTAACTTAGATACACTTCTTCATCCACAGTTTGATGCTGCAGAACTGAAGAAGGCTACACCACTTGGCAAGGGCCTTGGTGCATCTCCAGGAGCTGCTTGTGGTAAGGTTGTATTTACTGCTGATGATGCAGAAGAGTGGGCTGCAAGAGGCGAGAAGGTTGTTCTTGTTCGTCTTGAGACATCTCCAGAAGATATCACAGGTATGAAGTCTGCACAGGGTATCCTGACCGTTCGTGGTGGTATGACTTCACACGCTGCCGTTGTTGCTCGTGGTATGGGTACTTGCTGTGTATCTGGTTGCGGCGACATCATCATGGATGAAGAGAATAAGACATTTACTCTTGCTGGACAGAAGTTCGTTGAGGGTTCAGAGATCTCTATCGATGGTACAACAGGTAACATCTATGCTGGTCTTATTCCAACAGTTGATGCTTCTATCTCAGGTGACTTCGGTACTGTTATGGCTTGGGCTGATAAGTACAGAACTCTTAAGGTTAGAACAAATGCAGATACACCAGCAGATGCTAAGAAGGCTCGTGAGCTTGGTGCAGAAGGTATCGGTCTTTGCCGTACAGAGCACATGTTCTTCGATCCAGAGAGAATTGCTGCATTCCGTGAGATGATCTGCTCTGATACAGAAGAAGAGAGAGAAGTTGCTCTTGACAAGATCCTTCCATATCAGCAGTCTGACTTCAAGGCTCTCTATGAGGCTCTTGAGGGATGCCCAGTTACTATTCGTTTCTTAGATCCACCTCTTCATGAGTTCGTTCCTACTGAAGAAGCTGACATCAAGAAGCTTGCTGATGCTAAGGGCAAGACTGTAGAGGAGATCAAGGCAATCTGCGATTCCCTTCATGAGTTCAACCCTATGATGGGTCACAGAGGATGCCGTCTTGCTGTTACCTATCCTTCTATTGCTAAGATGCAGACTAAGGCTGTTATCCGTGCAGCAATCGAAGTTAAGAAGGCTCATCCAGATTGGGCAAATGAGCCAGAAATCATGATTCCACTTGTTTGCGAAGTTAAGGAATTAAAGAACGTTAAGAAGGTAGTTGTTGAGACTGCTGATGCTGAGATCGCTGCTGCTGGCGTTGATCTTAAGTATCATGTTGGTACTATGATTGAGATTCCTAGAGCTGCTCTTACAGCTGATGAGATCGCTTCAGAGGCTGACTTCTTCTGCTTCGGTACCAATGACTTAACTCAGATGACATTCGGCTTCTCACGTGATGATGCTGGTAAGTTCTTAGGCGCTTACTACGACGCTAAGATCTTCGAGAATGATCCATTTGCTAAGCTTGACCAGACTGGTGTTGGTAAGTTAATGGAGACAGCTATTAAGCTTGGTAAGCCAGTGAACCCTAACCTTCACATTGGTATCTGCGGTGAGCACGGTGGAGATCCTTCATCTGTAGAGTTCTGCCACAAGATTGGTCTTGATTATGTATCATGTTCACCATTCCGTGTGCCAGTTGCTCGTCTTGCTGCTGCACAGGCTGCTATTGCAAATAAGTAAAATAAGTAGAACAAATCTACCTATTAATGGAGGGAAGCGAATTGCTTCCCTCTATTTTTTATTATTTTATGTGGAATAACTTCCTTTGAGGGAGCAAAAAGTTTAATATAAAATAGTCTATGAAAATAGAAGGAAAACGGAGGGAAAAAAGATGATCAAGGAAGCAATTGAGAAGATTGTTCAGAAGGAAGACTTAACGTATGAGGAAGCCTATACTGTCATGAAGGAGATTATGACAGGAGATACGACACCAACGCAGAATGCAGCATTTCTGGCAGCATTATCTACGAAGAGTGCCAAGGCTGAGACAACGGATGAGATTGCAGGCTGCGCGCAGGCTATGCGAGAGCAGGCTGTAGAAGTGGATGGAGGAGATAGAGATACCTTCGAGATTGTAGGAACTGGCGGAGATAATGCCAAGAGTTTTAACATTTCTACGACATCCATGTTCGTAGCAGCAGCTGGTGGAATGCTTGTCTCAAAGCACGGTAATCGGGCTGCGTCTTCCAAGTCAGGCACTGCAGACTGTCTAGAGGCACTTGGCGTGAACATTGACCAGGATCCAGACAAATGCTTGGAACTATTAGATGAAGTAGGCTGCTGCTTCTTCTTCGCACAGAAGTATCATACGGCAATGCGCTATGTTGGCGCGATTCGCAAGGAACTGGGCTTCCGTACTGTATTTAATATCTTAGGACCACTAACCAATCCAATTCATCCGAAGAGACAGCTCCTGGGCGTCTATGATGAGTATCTGGTACAGCCACTTGCACAGGTTTTACAGAGCCTTGGTGTAGAAAATGGAATGGTAGTCTATGGCAGAGAGAAGTTAGATGAGATTACAGCTGTTGGTGAGACAGCAGTTTGTGAGTTCAGAGATGGATGGTATAAGTCCTATGTGATTACACCAGAACAGTTTGGATTTGAGAGATGCAAGAAGGAAGATCTGGTGGGTGGCACTCCAGAGGAGAACGCTGCAATTACCAGAGGAATCCTGGATGGTTCGATTACTGGACCTAAGAGAAATACGGTTCTTATGAACGCAGGCGCATCGCTCTATATTGGAGGCAAGGCATCTTCGTTGGAAGAAGGCGTTTCTCTTGCAGCAGAGCTTATTGATTCTGGTAAGGCGCTATCAGTGCTTGATGCTTATATTGCATCGTCCAATCGATAGAATAATTATGAGGTGATTAGAATGAGAATTGCAGTAACTTATGACAATGGAGAGATTTTTCAGCATTTTGGCCATTCTGAAGAATTCAAGATCTATGAAGTAGAGGATGGACAGGTGGTGGATAGCCAGGTGATCTCCTCCAATGGTCAGGGACATGGCGCCTTAGCACAGGTTCTTTCGGAACATAATATTGATGCGCTAATCTGTGGCGGCATTGGTGGTGGAGCGATGAATGCGCTATCTGATGCCGGGATAGAGGTATGTGCTGGCGTATCTGGAGATGCAGATGAGGCTGTAGAATATTTCCTTCAGGGAGAACTTGAGTCTACCGGTGTGAATTGCGATCATCATGGAGAGGGACATTCCTGCGGCAATCATGAAGAAGGACATTCTTGCCACTGCGGTGGTGGATGTGGCCATCATGCACCTGCCTTTGATGGACCAAACGTTGGTAAGACAGTTTCAGTGCATTACTGTGGCACTTTGGATGATGGTAGCCAGTTTGACTCATCCTATGATAGAGGTGAGCCACTGGAATTCGTCTGCGGAGCAGGAATGATGATTGAGGGCTTTGATCGCGCAGTTGCCTCCATGGAGGTTGGACAGATTGTAAATGTTCATCTGCTGCCAGAGGAAGCTTATGGACAGAGTGATCCTGAAGCGATCTTCACGCTGCAGATTGAACAGCTGCCTGGAGCAGAGGACTTATCTGCTGGCATGCAGGTTTATCTTTCTGATCAGCTTGGCCGACCATTTCCTGTGCAGGTACTTGAAGTGACAGAGGAGACAATTACCTTTGATGCCAATCATGAACTGGCGGGTAAGGCGCTTAATTTCAAGATTGAATTGCTTAGTGTAGAGGATTAGTGCGATGTATGATTTTGATCGTGAGATAGATAGGCTTAATACGCATAGCTACAAGTGGGACTTATTAGGAGAGGACTATCTGCCTCTTTGGGTGGCTGATACAGATTTTGCAGTTCCTCCTGCATTTACCAGAAGAATTGCTGCTAGAAATGAGCATCCAATCTATGGCTATTTCCTGACGGGAGATGAGATCTATAACACAATTACAGATTGGTTTAGAAGAGAATATAGAGCCGAGATTCCAGGTAAGAGCTGGATTCGCATCGTGCCAGGAATTGTGCCAGCTCTTGCTGTAGCAAGCAATATCTATGGTGGTAAGTCCATTACGAATATACCGAATTATAGCTGCCTCCTGACCGCACCAGAGAAGGCTTCTAACGTCATGCTTCGCGTTCCTCTTGCCAATAATGAAGAGGAATACAGCATTGATTTTGATGCCCTAGAAGAGGCAATCACTGATGATACGAGAGTGTTCTATCTCTGCAATCCTCATAACCCAATTGGCAAGGTCTATAAGAGAGAGGAACTCTTAGAACTGTCTCATTTTGCTAGGAAGCATAATCTGCTTGTGGTTTCTGATGAGGCGCATTGTGAGGTGGTCTATGAAGGAGAACATATTCCCTTCTTCACGGTAGATGATTATGCACGTGATAACTCCATCTGCCTCTATTCCAATGGCAAGATGTACAATGTTCCGGACTTAATCTTCGCCTTCGCGGTGATTCCAAATCCTGCTATTAGGGAGGAGTTTGAACGTCTCGGATATGCTCTTGGTGAGGAACATGTACTGAATGTAGAAGGCGGTATTGCCACGTATGGCGAGTCTAAGGATTGGCAGGTTTTGATGCTTTCCTATCTGAAGGCGAACAGAGACTATCTGGAGTCGGAATTGAGACGGAGATTTCCAAAGGCCAGACTCCCTCATTTACAAGCAACCTATCTGCAATGGGTGGATTTCACTCCATATGGGGATAATGTGAATGCGGATTTCTTCAAAAAGGAGGCTCATGTATTCCTGACAGATGGCGCAGAGTTTGGTAATCCAGATTATGTCAGAATCAACTTCGGTACGAGGAGAGCGGTTCTTGAAGAGGCGCTAGATCGCATGGAGGATGCCATTGCGAAATTAGTTTAAGAACAATATAATAATTAAGAGAAGAAGTAAGACGGATGATCGCGGCTGCTAGGATCGCAAGGTCGCAGACGAGGAAAGTCCGGGCTTCACAGGGCAGGATGCCGGTTAACGGCCGGTGAGGGTGACCTCAAGGAAAGTGCAACAGAGAGATACCGCCATACTTGTATGGTAAGGGTGGAAAGGCAGTGTAAGAGACTACCGTGCCCCTGGCAACAGGGGTAGCCATGTAAACCCCATCCGAAGCAAGACCTAATAGAAGCGTTGACGTGGCCCGCCAGCTTCAGGTTGGTCGCTCGAAGTTACTGGCGACAGTAACTCTAGATAGATGATCATCTAAGACATAACCCGGCTCATAGTCTTGCTTCTTTTCTAATTAACTTAATAGTATGGGGGAATTTTATGGGAAAAGAAGTAGGTGGCAAAAACCTGGGAAGCATGTATTCTACAGGGCGTGTCAGACGTCATAGAGAGTGGCGTGGAATTCGTGATACCTTCTATGACTATACGAGATGGCTCTATATTATTGGACAGTTAGCTGCTTTTATGGCTAAGCCTAATAATATCAAGGGCTTCTTTCGCTATCGCTGGATGAGTAACTATTTGGCTGTACCTATGATGCTGGATCGCCTGACAGAAGGCTATCGTGGAACGCAGCTTCGTATTGCACATCTTGAATTTGATTTGGTTGTTGTTGACATGGCTAAGACCATCGGTCAGCTCTTCCAGGGAGATCGCAGAATTGGAAATGACGAAGAATTCTCCAAGAAGTGCGTTCTTCTCGATGAGAATGAGATGACAGCAATCATGATGGGATTTCCAACTCTTCTTGGAATCAGTCGTGAGATTCCTACCATGTATACTGCGGTTCTTCTGAATCAGCATGCTGCAGAACACTATATTGATGTGGCCCAGGAATATGGTCTTCCTGGTGATGTCTGCCCTATGCCAGAGGCGGAATGCGGCTTCTCTATTGATGATGATTACTGCGTGCTTGGTGCATGTGCAGTACAGTGTAATACGACCTGTGATGGTTCCCTCCTTGGAAATGGAGTCATTGCCAAGCGTCTTGAACTCGAGGACGGTGTGCCAATCTTCCAGCTGGTTACTCCACTTCGTCACAGAGAGGATGATGTGCAGGATTATGCAGCAGAAGAGATTAAGCATGCCATCGAATTCGTGAAGGAGAAGACTGGCGAGGATTGGGACTGGAAGTACTATTTCGAATGCGCAGCTCGAATTAATGAATCCACCAGACATAGACTTGAGTGGCTGGATATCAATAAGACAGATTACCCTCAGATGCCAGGTATGCTTCTCAGCCTCTATACAGAGACCAACTACCTTGGCGTATGCGGTAAGTCACAAGCCTTCGTGGATACAGACCGTAAGATTACGAAGATGGTGGAAGAGGCCTATCGCAAGAAGACAATTGTTGTGAAGGAGCAGCGTCATCGAGCTGTGGTCTGGGGCGTGCAATCCCAGTATTTCTTCGAGATGCTTAACTGGATGGCTAATTGCTGGGGCATTGTGCCACTTACGGATATGCTTACCATGTTATCGACCCGTGTTCTGGCGGAAGAAGATACACCGGAGAACCGTGAGATGGCTTATTATGATATGGCATGGCTTACAGAGAACATGATTATGCGTAATCGTACGCATGGCGGATATCGGGTCCTGCTTGATGAACTCTGGGAATTCTGTGAGGAATTCAATGCGGATACTGTCATTCTGTGGGAGCATATGGGCTGTAAGGCTCTAACCGGTCTCCATGGTCAGTTCGAGGAACAGGCGAGAAGACTTGGAATTCATCTGATTTGGGTTACACATGATCTATGTGACCCTCGAATTACATCAAGACAAGCAATTCGAGATCAGATTAATCGCTATATGCGTACTGTATTTCGTGAGGAGCCATTGGACCCTTCACTGGAAGTGCTTCATGATGAACAGTCCTGGTAATATGTATCATGAATTAAAGTGAATTTTAGTCCCGTCATTTCAAATGAGATGACGGGATTTTGTCTTGTAAATAGAAGGCATTAGACCTATAATGGTTCGTGAATTATTGGCTAGATACAGATTTGTATCAGCTGTAAGGAGGAAAGAAAAAAGATGGAAAAGAAAGACATTGACTGGGGTAACTTAGGCTTTGGTTACCAGATTGCTGACTACAGATATGTAGCAAATTACAAGAATGGCAAGTGGGAAGAGGGACAGATTATCTCTGATCCGAATCTTGTGCTGAATGAATGTGCTTGCGTATTTCATTATTGCCAGGCCTGCTTTGAAGGCCTGAAGGCATATACTACAGAGGATGGCAGGATTGTATGCTTCCGCCCAGATCTTAATGCCAAGCGTATGGCTGATTCTTGCGAGAGACTGATGATGCCACCATTTCCAGAGGACAAGTTCGTAGAGGCTGTAGAGCAGGTTGTGAAGGCCAATGCAGCATGGGTACCACCATATGGTTCTGGTGCTACACTCTATATTCGTCCATTTATGATTGGTACCAATTCTGTCATCGGTGTTAAGCCAGCAGATGAGTATCAGTTTAGAATTCTGGTGACACCAGTTGGCCCATATTTCAAGGGCGGTGCTAAGCCTATTACGATTCGTGTGTCTGATGTGGATCGTGCAGCACCTCGTGGAACTGGTGATATCAAGGCAGGTCTTAACTATGCGATGTCTCTTCATAACATCGTAGAAGCACATGAGCTTGGATTTGATGAGAATATGTATCTTGATCCTGCAACTAGAACCAAGGTTGAAGAGACCGGTGGCGCGAACTTCATCTTCATCACGAAGGACAATAAATTCGTCACACCGAAGTCTAATTCAATCCTTCCTTCTATTACTCGTCGTTCTCTGATGGTCGTTGCTGAGCAGTATCTTGGCATGGAAGTAGAGAATCGTGAAGTATACTTTGACGAGTTATCTGATTTCGCAGAAGCAGGACTTTGTGGAACAGCAGCAGTTATTTCACCAATTGGTAAGATCAATGATCATGGCAAGGAGATTTGTATACCAAGTGGTATGGAAGATATGGGCCCTGTGACGAAGAAGCTATACGATACCTTAACCGGTATTCAGATGGGACATATCGAGGGACCAGAAGGCTGGGTTCATGAGATTATGCATGAATAATAGATAAATTTTATTTTGGATGGTTGTGGAATGAAAATTGGATTTGATAATGATAAATACCTGAAGATGCAGTCGGAGCATATTAGAGAGCGTATCAGTAAGTTCGATAATAAGCTCTATCTGGAGTTTGGCGGTAAGCTATTCGATGATTATCATGCATCGAGAGTTCTTCCGGGCTTTGAGCCGGATTCGAAGCTGCAGATGCTTCTCCAGCTCAAGGACCAGGCAGAGATTGTAATTGCAATTTCTGCAGATGATATCGCAAGTAATAAGGTCCGCGGAGACTATGGCATTACCTATGATGTCGATGTTCTTCGTCTAATTGACTCCTTTACTGGAGTTGGACTCTATGTTGGCTCTGTCTGCGTGACAAGATATCAGGGCCAACCGGAGGCAGATGCCTTCCAGGCCAAGCTTGCAAATCTGGGTATCAAATCCTACAAGCTCTACAATATTCCAGGCTATCCGAATGATGTCGCTCGCATCGTTAGTGATGAGGGCTATGGCAAGAATGAATATATCGAGACAACAAGACCACTCGTAGTCGTTACCGCTCCAGGTCCTGGATCTGGTAAGATGGCTACTTGCCTGTCTCAGCTCTATCATGAGTATAAGAGAGGTGTGAAGGCTGGCTATGCCAAGTTTGAGACCTTCCCAATCTGGAATATTCCGCTGAAGCATCCAGTGAACTTAGCTTATGAGGCTGCTACAGCAGATCTTAATGATCTAAATATGATTGACCCATTCCATCTGGAAGCCTATGGCGAGACAACGGTGAATTATAATAGGGATATCGAGGTCTTCCCTGTGCTTGAGTCAATGTTCAAGATGATCGCTGGCGAGAGTATGTACAAGTCACCTACAGACATGGGTGTGAATATGGCAGGTAACTGCATTATCGACGATGAAATCTGTTGTGAGGCTTCTCGCAAGGAGATTATTCGTAGATACTACAAGGCCCTTGTCGAGAAGAAGGTCAAGGGAGATACCAAGGAGAATATCTACAAGTTAGAGCTCCTGCTGAATCAGGCCAATATTGATGTTAGTTATCGCAAGGTTATTCCTGCGGCACTTCTGAAGGAGGAAGTTACTGCAGGACCTGCAGTTGCACTTGAACTTCCGGATGGTCGCATCGTGACAGGTAAGACTGGTACTCTGCTTGGTGCATCTGCTTCCTGCCTTATGAATGCGCTGAAGGCACTTTCGGGGATTGATCAGGAACTGGATCTGGTATCTGCAGAAGCGCTGGAGCCTATTCAGAAGCTCAAGACAGAATATCTGGGAGGCACCAATCCTAGACTTCATACAGATGAAGTACTGATTGCACTGTCTACCTCAGCATCGAATAACGAGAAGGCGGCCAAGGCACTTGAGGCCATTCCACTTCTTCGAGGCTGTGATGCTCACTCGACAGTGATTCTGTCTCAGGTAGATACGACGATGTTCAAGAAGCTTGGCGTGCAGATGACCTGCGAGCCAAAGTATGAAGAGGCAAACCGCCTCTACCATAGAGGATAATATAGACACAAGAAAGCCAAGGGCTCGCGAAATGCGAATCCTTGGCTTTCTTAGTAAAAGTATAAAAGGAATATTAGAAATCTAGCTTAGATTAAGCTAGTGTGGAATAACTTGCGGAAGAAGTCTCTGATGAAATGAATATGCTTAGGCTCCTCGAAGAAGTTATCACAATAATCGTATCTCTCTGCACGAATCCACTCTGGAACTGGTGTAGGCTCAATATAGAATCCATAATTAGCTGCTGTCATCATAAGAACACCTCCTTTATGATTTCATTCTATCACGATAAAAAACCAAATCTATGGGTTATAATCAAGAAAAAATGGGAAAGTTTTGTGATGACGTCACAATAGTTCGTGCTATAATGAAGAAAAAGGAGGTAAAGCATGGGATATACGATTGAGGATATGCTGATTACGGGGCGCGATAAGTATGATATGAAGCTGATCGCTGGAGAACATGGCTGGGCCAATTCCATTTCCTGGCTCCTGATGATAGAGGACACGATCATTACGAAGAACTTCAAGGGCAAGGAGCTCGTGGTTACAACAGGACTTGGCTTTGATACGGAAGAGAAGCTCTTAGAGCTGGTGCAGATTCTCGACGAGCATCATTCTTCAGGTTTGATTGTAAATACGGGATTCTATCTGTATGAGATTCCACCTTCTGTGATTTCCTATTGTAATGAAGTTGATTTGCCGCTGATGACGGTGCCATGGGATATTGCCATGTCCGAGATGATCAAGGATATTACCGCACTTATCTTCCTGCAGACAGCGACAGATACCAAGATTTCAGAAGCCTTCACCAAGGCGATAGAGCATCCAGAACTTGTGACAGAATACAGAGAGGAGCTATCGGCATCCTTTGATACGGATGGCAAGTTTCAGGCTGTGTTATTTACGACAGAAGATCTTGATTCGATGGATTCCATGGATCGAAGAAGGATTGGCTACCGCCTCCAGATTTATCTTGAGAACATTTCCCACAATGCTCATTTCTACTATTACGATGGATATTTCATCCTGATACTGAATGCAGTTGGAGAAGAGGATAAGGAGGCTATTATTCGTGGTTTCCTAGAGAGGGCCAAGAGGAGAATGCCGGAGAAGCAAATCTATGTTGGAGAGGGATCTGCAGTATATGATGTCTCAATGGTGCATATCACATACGAGAGGGCCAAATATGCGGTTCTTGCGGCAAGAAAGCAGGGGAAGCCTCATATACGATTCGATGAGATGGGATTGGAGAGAGCCCTCTATTCCATCACGGATTCTCTTATTAAGCAGGAAATGGGGATAGAAAAATTGGCCCCAATCATAGATTATGATCGGGACCATGATGGGCAGCTCCTTGAGACCTTTCGCTTGTACCTAGAGTATGGTGGCTCCGTGGCCAGGGTGTCAGAAGAGCTGTACTCGCACAAGAATACCATTGTATATCGCATGAATAAGATCAAGGAATTACTTGGTACTGATTTGGAATCCGGTCAGGAGAGAATGGAATATTATCTATCCTGCATGCTTTATCGGATGTGGTCTTGATATTCCATCATATCATGTGCTATTTCGCCTGAGAGACGAAGCAGGCAGATAAGATTTGGAATAGCCATAAGTGCGTTTGCAATATCCGAGAAGTTCCATACAATCTGAAGGGATGTAGTGCATCCGAGGAAAGCAATTAGAGAGAATATAATGCGATAGACCATGTTGTATTTCGGACTCTTGCAGAGAAACTCCAGAGCTTTCTCGCCATGATATTCCCAGCCCAAGATGGTGGAGAAGGCGAAGAAGGCAATCGAGATGGATACTAGGATGGCACCCGCCTCGCCAAGTACGGATTTGAAGGCCAGGATAGTAAGCGTGGCTCCTGTGATAAGCTCACCATTTGCATCGACAGTTCCCAGTACACCGGAGGATGCGATGCACAGACCAGTAATCGTACATACGACGATGGTATCCCAGAAGGTTCCAGTCATATTGATATAACCCTGTCCAACTGGGGAATCTGTCTTGGCGGCACAAGCTGTGATTGCGGCAGAACCCATTCCAGCTTCATTGGAGAAGACACCCCTTGCGACACCGTATCGCATGGCATTCATCATGGAGGCTGTGATGGAACCCGCCACTCCGCCTGCTACAGACTGTGGGCAGAAGGCCATCTCAAAGATCATGGCAATGCCAGAAGGCAGATTCCTGTAGTTACCGATGATAACGATAAGGCCGGCTGCCATATAGCAGATGGCCATAAGTGGTACGACAATGGAGGATACCTTTGAGATGGATTGAATACCGCCAACTACGATGATAAGCACCAGGACGGTAATGAAGATTCCGCTAACCCAGGTTGGTATATGAAAGGTCGAATTCAGAGAAGATGAAATGGAATTCGCCTGTGTTAAATTGCCAATACCAAAGGAAGCAAGTACGGTAAATATCGCAAATAGAAGCCCTAAGATGCATCCAATCTTCTGATGCTTGAAGGCCTTCTTCATGACATACATTGGTCCTCCGGTCATTTCGCCGGCTTCATTTACCTCACGATACTTGATGGAGAGCATGCATTCGCTGAACTTTGAGGTGATACCAAAGGCTGCGGATAGCCACATCCATACTAGGGCACCCGGTCCGCCTGAGACCATAGCAGTTGCTACACCGACGATATTACCGGTTCCGATAGTGGCTGCGAGTGCTGTTGTCAGGGCAGCAAATGGAGAGATGTCACCCTGACCATCTCCCTTCTTTCTAGAATCGCGGCTGAGAGTTCTCTTGATGGCGTAGCCGAGATTCCGCCAGGCCAGGGCGCGTGTGCGAATGGTCAGGAAGACTCCCGTTCCGACGAGGAGGATCAGCATAACCGGTCCCCACACAAAATTATCAATACTTGCGATGATATTTGCGATATTCATTTTCAATACTCCATAGCATAGATTAAGGCGTCCCTTAGCAATAAGAGACGCCTTTGCCATAAATAAGTGTACCCTCCCATTATTCAACTGTCAATTGAATGAAATTCACTTGTTTTTATTTATGTTTCGTAAGGAAAGTAATAAAATAGAGTTAGTGATGTGTGTATTTTAGAAAATGGAGCAATAAATGCATAAGATGAAGTCTCATAGAGTGAATTGGATAGCTTTTCGGAAGCGAATGCTTCTAATCTTAGTACTTTGTATTGTTAGCACTTTTGTTGCTAGCGGATCTCTTCCACTTACAGTGGAGGCAGCCTCGAAGACGGTTCGCGTGGGCTACTATAAGAGCGATAATTTCCAGGAGGGTTGCTTAGATCAGCAGGAGAAGAGTGGCTACAGCTATGAATATCTTCAGACTATCTCGAATTATACAGGCTGGAAGTATGATTACGTCTACGGAGATTGGGCTGACCTATATGCCATGCTTCTTCGGGGTGATATTGATATTATGGCTGGCGTTTCGGAGACGACGGAACGAGAGAATTATCTTCTCTTTCCGGAAGATGAGATGGGCTATGAGAAATATTACATCTATAAGTCTGCAAGCAACACATCGATTAGCTCCATGGATTTATCTACTCTATCAGGCAAGAAGATCGGTGCAATTTCAGATAATCTGATGACGGATTATCTGGAGGATTGGTTGAATGAGAATGCTCCTGATGCTGAGATTGTCTATTATGATGATTTTGAGGATAGGGATGATGCCCTTGCATCCGGCCAGATTGATGGAATCGTATCGACAGATAATAACGTGTCGGATAGCGATGATTTGCTTCCTGTTGCGCTGGTTGGAGAGGAGTCCTATTATCTTGCGGTAAATGATGAAAGGGAGGATTTGCTCGAGGATCTGAATCAGGCACAGACAACTCTCTCTGAGATGGACCCATATTACAGAGAACGATTACAGGTGGCCTGGTTCTCCGATTCAGCCATCGGAAGTCAGCTGACTGAGAAGGAAGAAAACTGGCTCTCGACTCATTCCTATATTCGCGTGGGTTATCTTACGAATTATCTGCCTTATAGTGATTCAAATGAAGAGGGAGAAGCGACAGGTGTGCTGGTTGACCTCTTCAATGCGATGCTTACAGAACTTGATCTGACGAATAGGCTCTCGGTCAAATATATTGCCTATGATAATTATACGGACATGGTTAGTGCGGTGAAGAATGGCTATATTGATGTCGCATTTCCGGTAGGAGGATCCTCTTGGTATCTCGAACAAGACGAGATTGACCGGTCGACTACGATAACGTCTTCCAATATGAATCTTGTCTATATGGGAGATTACACAGAGGCCAAGACTTCTCGCATCGCCATCAATGAGAATAATATGATGCAGTATAATTATGTGAGGGATTTGTATCCGGATGCAGAGCTTGTCTTCTATGATTCTATCGAGGACTGTTTACTTGCAGTCAAGTCTGGGGAAGTAGACTCTACGGTAATTAATGGACCAAGGGCGAGAGCAATTCTGGAGAATAGTTCCTTCTCTATGCTGTCACTTCAGCAGCTTGGTCAATCAGCAGAGCTATATTTTGGCCTGGCTGAGGATAATATATCCCTGCTTCTACTAGTGAATCGAGGTCTGGAGCGGATTGGCAGCGATTACGCAGTGACACTTTCCTACCAATATACGTCTGCCCTTTATACTTATACCTTTGCGGATTTTATTTCAGATAACATTCTCTTTGTCTCTCTGACGCTACTGCTCGTGGTTGGCCTCCTAATCCTTGCTATTCTTATGAGGTCGCATTCCCTGGCCAAGAGAGCGGAGGAGGAGCAGAGGAAGCAGGAAGAGTTAAATGAAGCCCTGGAGAAGGCAGAGATTGCAAGTAATGCGAAGACAGCCTTTCTCTTCAATATGTCACATGATATTCGTACACCTATGAATGCGATTATTGGTTTTGTGAATCTCCTTCGGAAGAATCTTGACAATCCGGACAAGGCAGAGGATTATCTCTCCAAGATTGATTATTCCAGCAATTATCTACTCGACCTAATCAATAATATTCTGGAGATGGCAAGCATTGAAAATGGTGAGACCAGTCTGAATGAAGCACCACAGAATATCCTTGAATTCAGAAATGGTATGTTCGCCGTATTTGCAGAACAGATGAAGGAGAGGAATCTGACCTTCACTATTGAAGGAACTGTGACACATGAGAATGTCTTCTGCGATCTTGTGAAGGTTCGTGAGATTTTCCTAAATATCGTAAGTAATTCCATGAAGTATACGAATCCTGGCGGAAAGGTTACCCTGTCTATGGAGGAGCTTCCGTGCGACCGAGACGGCTATGCAAGCTATTCTATCTGCGTGGAGGATACGGGCATTGGTATGTCTGAGGACTTCCTGCCACATATCTTCGAGAATTTCGCCAGAGAGAAGACTACGACAGAGAGTCGCGTGATTGGAACGGGACTGGGCATGCCGATTGTGAAGAACTTAGTTGACTTGATGCAGGGCGATATTTCGGTAGAGAGTGAACTTGGAGTTGGAACGAAGATTACAGTTCTTCTAACTCTTCGTATTGCAACGGATGAAGCTTTGCATGAGATTGAGGAGAATCGTAGGGAGGAAAATCCATTCATCGTAAATCCTAGAGAGATGCGAATTCTGCTCGCTGAGGATAATGAACTGAATGCGGAGATTGCGATTGAGATACTTACAGAAGAGGGCTTTTCGGTGGAGCGTGCCGAGGATGGTCAAAAATGCATCGAGATGCTTGATGCAGCAGGGGATTATTATTATGACCTCATCCTTATGGATGTACAGATGCCGAATATGAATGGCTACGAGGCTACGAAGAGAATTCGTACCATGGAAGATGAGAAGAAGTCCTCTATCCCGATTCTTGCCCTAACAGCCAATGCCTTCGAGGAAGACAAGAAGAATGCCTATGACGCAGGAATGGATGGACATATCGCAAAGCCAATTCAGGTAGAGGAGCTGCTTAGCGCGATTGCAAGAGCCTATTGATAGAAGATAGCTTGTCACCATTAGAATTTACTAAGTATAGGGCTCCGTTAGTTCTATCGTCGTTGGTGCTTACTATTTTATTATCATGCTCGGAATCGACTTTGATGAACTGGTTGTCGGTGTTGTAATTTTCGTAATAGTAAATTATGTTATTCCATTCTACATGTGATGGCACATCGGTCATATAACTCTTCGCATCATAACCTTGGTCAGTTTGTATTCTATAGAATAAATGGTAATCTTCCCCAAATTCACCTGCCGTGATTTCGTCAGATCGACCTAATTTTTTCCAGTTAGTAATATCCATTATGCGATTGCTATTTTGAACGGTCCAAACGAATTCGTTTTCAGGTGCACTAAGAAACTGATCCCACGTTGTGCCTTTCTTAACAGACCATGTCTTATCCCCAAATGTAAAAGTTACAGTACCATTGTCTATAGGAGTGCTGACGCTTTCTGCATTTTTAATAGCGGTAGCAACTCTTTGTACTATGTTAG
>CAVLDP010000005.1:0-101110 GCA_963661945.1 Lachnospiraceae bacterium | reverse complement strand
TGCAAGCCTTCTTACTATAGAACAATTCTAGTTCTTGTGTAAAAATATTAATCAGGGGGTTATATCTTGTGGCTCTTATGATATAATGGTTCGATGTGAGACAACCTCATGGAGGGCTTGTGGCATCGCCATGAGTTGAGTATATAAAGGAGATAAGATCATGAAGTTTTCAATGAAGAAGTTATTTACTGGTGCCTGCATGACGGCATTTGCTCTTGGAATTTGGTTGATGGTTCCTACAACTGCAGATGCTGCTACCGCAACAGCGGTTGCGCCATCCTCATATCCTGCATGGGATATGACAACAAGAACGTACGTTAATAAGATACTGAATCCATATGCGAATCTGCAGGATGCAGCTCACCATCAGCTGTATACAGATGAAGCATGTACGGTAGCTGCCAAGGCATCCGATTACGAAGAGGGTAAGCTCTTCTATTATAAGGATGCCACAACGACTACAACAACTACTACAACTACAGCTGCAACTACAACTATTGCAGCAAATAATGCGTCAACAGTTACTAATCCTTTTGCAGCAGCACTTCAGGCAAAGCAGGCTTATGCAGCGAGCGCAGCATCAGCTAATCCTTGGACAGCAACTGTAGCAGCATCAGGTCAGACTGCTGGCAGTGCTTGGGCAAATCTCCTGGCACAGCGTCAGGCAGCCATTGCCAATATCTTGGCATCCAGATTTAGCGGACAGACAGTTAGTGCAAACTGTATCGATGTATCGAAGTATCAGGGATCTATTAATTGGTATCAGGTGAAGTCATCTGGTGTGAATACCGCATATGTTCGTTGTGGTGGAAGATATCGTGACAGTAGAGCAATCTACACCGATGAGACATTCCTTACAAATGCTCGTAATGCTGCATCAGCTGGTCTTGCAGTTGGTACATATTTCTACTCTACAGCTACCAATACCGCAGAGGCAGCACAGGAGGCTGCAGCAGCAGTTAGCCTTGCTCGTACTGCTGGTACAATCTCTCGTCCAATCTATATTGATATGGAGGACAAGACTCAGTCAGGACTTTCTACCGCAGAGCGTACAGCAATCTGCCAGACCTTCTGCAACACAGTTCTTGCTTCAGGTTATAGCACAGGCGTATATGCAAACTACAAGTGGTGGACAACAATGCTCGATTACAACGCGCTTTCAGGCTACAATGTATGGGTGGCTCGTTATAATTCACAGCATGGTTGGACTGGTAAGATTAATATCTGGCAGTATTCTTCTTCAGGATCTGTTTCTGGAATCAGCGGTCGCGTTGATATGGATATTGCATACTAAGAATTCTAAGATTTGTCCCGGAGGCTTCGGCTTCCGGGCTTTTTTATTTGTAGGGGAGAATGGGTACATGTTATAATAGATTAGTTAATTGTGCGTAAATGGAGCTTGCTATGGAACAATTCAATCGCGAACTGCTATATACAATAGAGAGGCTTATGGAGGAGCACCAGGGAAAGGCCAATCTCCCAGAGATTCTCGATGAGATTTCTTATGAGAATAAGTCCTGGGGCATTCTCTATCATTTGTCCAGTCAGAGATCTAATATTCTATCCATGATGGAAATCCATGAGGACGATCATGTGTTACTACTACATGCAGAGACGGGAAGTCTGTCTTATGGACTATCTGACCTTGTGGAGAGTGGAAGATTGACTTTTTATGAGCCAGATCCTCTTATGGCTCGAATTTGTGATCTTCGTATGTCCGGAAGAGAGAATGCGCATGCCTTTAAGGGGGATTTGGATGAGCTTGATCAGAAGTATGATCTTATAGTCTTGAATCATAGTCTGGAGCGAGAGGGAGATCTGGTCCTCTCTAAGGCCTGGAGTCACCTGAAGACGGGCGGCAGACTCTATCTGATATGCGATAATGCAAGGGGTATGAAGTCTTGGAATGGAATCAAGGGGGACATGGCATATTCCTATTCCAAGAAGGAACTGGAAGATAAAATATCTACTCTTAATTCCTCCTACAAATTCTATTATCCATATCCGGATGCTAACTTCACGAAGGCAACATTTACCGATGAACGCTTGCCTCTCAAGGGAGAATTATCTGTTGGCAAGGAGATTCGAGGAGCCTATTACACAGAGAATTTCGATGAAGCAAGACGGATGGAAGAAGTTTTGTCCGATGGGATGTTTCCATACTTTGCCAATTCCTATGTGGTTGAGATTCGAAGAGGAGGAAAGGAGTCAGACCTCATTTATAGCAAGGCGGCATCAAACCGAAGACTTGCCTTTGCGATCTATACGAATATCTATAAGTCAAGACTTGGACTTCGCACGATAAAGGGGGCACTCTTTGAAGAAGGAATCGAGCAAATGGATCGCCTTGTAGCATCCTACGACAGTCTTCGCACGACCTATAGTGGTACAGAAGTTACAATTCCGAGGGTGGAACGCCGTGACGATATGACCTGCCTTCTCGATTTCGCGGAAGGAAGGTCCTTTGACGAAATCCTGGATGAATCCCTGGAACATGGAATGTTGGCACAAGTATCAACTCAAATGATTGAGATGCTTGAAGAGCTTCTGGTTCCTCTTGGCTTGGAAGGAAGTGCACAGGAATTCATACCGGACGAGGAGTGCATGCGCTTCTTTGGACCAGTTTCCTTGAATCATCCTATGCATGTTGCATCAGGCCTTGATATGGATAGCGTATTTTCTAACGTGATTGTTACGAAGACAGGTTATGCGCTAATAGATTATGAGTGGACTTATACCTTTCCACTGCCAATCGAATTCCTGGTATATCGGGCCGTGAAGACTTATGTCGAGCAGAATGAGAAGAGAAGTGCTTTTGATCCGACGGAGGTTTATGCTCATTTTGCTATTACAGAGGAGGATATACAGGCCTTTGCTTCCATGGAGGCCTATTTCCAAGAAGTGGTCTATGACAAGACGCGTTCTATCGATTCGATTCTCTATAGGAGAGATTATCCGAAGGCGAGCCTTCCGGATGCTTACGAGAAGATAGCGCCAGAGCTTGATGCTGCCAAGCTACAGCTGCAGCAGCTGAAGATATATAAATGGCAGGCAAATCACAAGCAGCAGGAGATTGATTATCTGTCACATCGTATGCGTGGTATGGAGGAGACGAGAACCTGGAAGATGCGTTCAGGTCTTGTAAGTGGTCTTCGGAGATGTCTTGGCAGGAAATCACAGGATGACTTGGAGAAGGAGCACCAGGCTATGCGTGAGGTGCGATACTTAGATCTGCCTGTAGCGAAGGAGGCACCGGGTAGAATTGCGGTCCATCTTCATTTGTACTATGAAGACCTGCTTGAAGAGATGCTTCTCTATATTGATCATATTCCTTATGCCTATGATTTATTTATATCTGTTAGGGAAGATGCACCTTGTGAGGAGCTTGAGAGGCGGTGCAGAAATGCGACAAGACATATGGCTGGACTTACAATTCGCCCTATGAGGAATCGCGGCCGAGATATTGCACCACTTTATGTGGGATTTCGCGAGGAGATGCTGCAGTATGACTTCCTCTGTCATGTGCATACCAAGCATTCCCTTCATCGAAGGGATGGGGATCTTTGGAGACATTATTGTATGGAGTCAATCCTTGGCTCCGAGGAATTAGTGTCCCATATTTTCGGGCTATTTGCTGAGGGTAATCCTATCTTTACGGAAGATGATAATCGTAAGAGTAAAATGCCTGGCCTCATTTACCCAGAATTCTATTATGATCTCAATATGGATATGGCTTGTTGGGGGGATAATCTCTCCTATGGCAAGAGATTCCAGGAGGAGTATGGCATCGTGGATGAGGCGAGTATCTTTCCATTTCCAGCGGGTTCCTTCTTCTTCGCCAGAGTCGATGCCATTCGCCCGATCTTCGAACGTGCCTATACGATAGAGGACTTTGAGGAGGAGGCAGGCCAGGTGGATAACACCCTGGCGCATGTCTTAGAGCGTGGAATTCATAGCTTATCGGAATCAAGAGGCTATCAGGATGTTATCCTTGATATGGCAGAGGGCGTGGCACGCTTCAGACTGAGCCGGAAGAATTTCCTCGATTATATGCAAACTGACCTTGCTATGGTGAGACCACTTTTGGAGGAATATGACCTGCTGAGCTTTAATCTATTTGACACCTTGGTATCTACCGGTAGATTCCACACGAGCTGGAATACAATCCTGGAGGATTTGGCTCCTCGAGAGGAGATGCTTTCTCTCTATGAAGATGCCCTTGCATCAGGAAAGAAAGTTTTACTTCTCTGCGATGGCCCGTGGAGTGAGATGGATGCGGGAACAGATCATGACCTATCCTGCGATAGCGGACGATTATCCTTCATTCATGAGATTTTAGACAAATGCAAAATGTCTGCTCCAAGTAAGATTATTCTACTTCAGGGGCGTCCACGCGAAATCTGGGATAAGATTTATGATCCTTATGGCATCGCCCGCAAATGCCACATTGGCTCGGATATTCATCTGGATTATCATAATTTGGTTTGCTACAACAGGGAAGCATTATTTGTTATGCGAGAGCAGGATATGTATATTTGTTCTGATTTATTCGATTATGAACCGGTATCTATCGACATAAGCGAAGAGGAGAATCGTAGAATTGGGCAACTTATGCATGAATATTTCCACTCTCCATTCGCATCCCTATCAATTAGGAGATTTTAATGAAGGAAATGATTCATAGACCATTAGATGAGAACCCTTGTAAGAAGGGAGGCTTGCTGATTCTTGGCTGGCTCATTCTAATGTTTCTAACTTACTACACTATGTGGGTTGGGGTTGGACAGGTGTCTATCACCAATCTTATGTACGATATGACTCCGTGGGTATCGACTGGAAGTCAGTCCTTTGGAGAATATGCATCTGATGTGATTGATTCGGAGACAACCAATCTCTATTCCATCTATTATGGAGATGGTTACACAGCCTGGAATGGAGACATCGGATTTGGCACACCGATTGGTTATGAGATGCTAATGAATCCATTCAATTGGTTTTATCTTCTGCCACTTGGAGTAGCCTTCTTCCTGCATAGTGCGATGCGGTTTAGCCTGGCCTACTTTGGTTTTGCTTATCTTTTGGCGCAGTATCGCTTGGATATTCGAGCAATTTTATTTGGAGCAGCAAGCTATGGCTGGTCTTCTGCTATTGTCATGTGGCACTTTTGGCCGCATTCTGAAGTTTTGGCCTTGGCTCCATTTGCGGTAGCTTTTGCCACACGCTTAATCAAGGAGCGGAAGGTTAGAGATACTATTTACTTTGCGCTTACGATTTACCTGCTTCTCATTGCTGAGATGCCAACTTTTGCAGCGTATGTGATTTATTTCCTGGGATTCTATGTGCTGACTCAGACAATCCGCTGGAATGTTAGTGGGGATGAAGGCAAGCTTGCTTTCAAGAAGATATGTCTTACCTATATAGAATTTGGAGTGGGAATTATTCTTGGAGCAATTTGTTCTCTGCCATATCTGATAAGCCTCAGCCACAATGTGGGCGACTATGTCAGTGGAAGAGAGCAGTATGCCTATACTGGTTACTCTTGGGACAATCTTCGAAGCTTCCTCTTCTCCTACTATGATAAGGTGGATGGGACATACAGCGCAGATGTCAATGAGCAAGTCGTCTATATAGGAATGGCTGCTCTTATGATCCTTCTGCTTAGCTTCATTCGAATTCGTAAGAAGGCAAATAATGGAGCACTTTTTTTCCTGCTTTCAGGACTACTTCTGCTTGGCGTTGGTTATGCAAGGGCTTACTTTGTAGGTGACCTCTACAGTCTGCTTCCTGCTATTAGTACGTCCATGAAGACGAGAATTATTTCTCTGTCTCCACTTCCTCTTGTAGTGCTTGCAAGCTTGAATTTGGATGATATCCTAAGACATCCAGAGGAATATCGTAGAAGATGGGATCGATTTTTATATTATGCAATTGGGGCTTTCCTACTTTATCGCTTTGCGATTGGCTTTGATTGGACTTCCATTTCGAGACGATCTATGCTCTACAATACAGAGATCTTATTTGGTGTCAGCAGTTTCCTTGCAGGAATTCTTGCAATAATTGCAGTGGAACTTACGATTCAGGCTGGCTCGATGAAGGAAAGGAAGCTAATACCTGTGCTCTCTCAGACAGCGATCTATGGACTGCTTCTACTGACACTTGTGAATATGGCAGTGAATGCGAAGGATCGAATTCCTATGATTGCATCAGATGCGGAGGCCTTACCTGAGGCGACAGATACGATTTCCTATCTTCAGTCTGGCACAAAGGAAGGAGAGAGAGTCTATATTATCGGAAGCTGGACCCTTTTCCCAAATACGAATACCTTCTATGGGATTCCTTCCATTACTAGTCATAGCTTCATGAATACCAAGTCGGATGTGAATAATTTCCTTATGGGAATAGATCCACTTATCTATGCGACATCTACTAATACGCGTGGAGCGGGGGTTCTCTCTTATAATCTGCTTCGATATGCAGGGGTGCGCTTTATCACAATGGATCGCATGGAGGATGCATTAATCTATGATGCGACACTTGTATACGAAGGAGAGGATTCCATGGTAACCTACCAGCTGGATTCCTATAATCCGCGAGTTTACCTGGCTGAGACAGTTGTGAATTGCGAGGATCCAGAGGCGGAGCTTAGTCTTATGAAGGAGTCCTATGCTCCATCGCTTGCGATATCGAGCGAGATCTATGGCAAGGAATTTATAGATGAGCCACTATCTGATGAGGAAGGTATCATCGAGAAATCTGGCAGCGACGATGACATTTTACTTACCGTTCGGACAGAGGGAACAAGAGAACTTGTGTTAAATGAATACCATGATGAGAATTGGATTTGCCTTGTGGATGGTGAGGAGGTTGTTCTTGACCGTGTGAATTATCTATTCCTTGGAGTTACTCTTGAGGCGGGAGAACATACGGTGGAATTTATCTATCAGAATCCGGCAGAACCATATCTGATACCGGCTGTAATTCTACTTATCATTCTTGTTCTTGCAGTGATTCTTCTTACGATCTTGCCACATATTCTAGAAAAGAATAGGAAAATCGTAGACTCTAGTATATAATGATGAGAGTTTTTTGACTTTACGAAGGAGAGAAAGATGAAGTTAATCATTCAGATACCTTGTTATAACGAAGCGGAGACACTTGAGATTGCGCTAAATGACTTGCCACGTCATATTGATGGAATTGACGAGATTGAATATTTGATTATTAATGATGGAAGTTCCGACAATACAGTTCAGGTTGCCAGAGATTGGGGCGTGAACTATGTGGTGAATTTCCGCAAGAATAAGGGACTGGCCAAGGGCTTTATGGCTGGTCTTGACGCCTGCCTTAGAAATGGTGCAGACATCATCGTGAATACGGATGCGGATAACCAGTACTGCGGGGATGATATTGAGACGATTGTTCGTCCTATCTTAGAGGGGAAGTCCGATATTGTGATTGGAGCACGCCCGATTGATGAGACAGAACATTTCTCACCTCTCAAGAAGAAGCTTCAGCACTTAGGTTCCTGGGTAGTTCGTAAGGCATCGAATTCGACTATTCCGGATGCACCTTCAGGCTTTCGTGCCTATAGCAGAGATGCGGCTATGCGTCTCAATGTGACCAATGAATATACTTATACGCTTGAGACAATTGTACAGGCTGGTCGTGAGAAGATCCCTATGGACTCTGTGCCAATTCGTACCAATGCAGAGCTTCGTCCATCCAGACTCTTCCATTCCATGATGGGATATGTGAAGAAATCAATGTTTACCATTATTCGTGCTTACGTTATGTATAAGCCAATGAAATTCTTCTCTATCCTGGGATCAATTCCATTCGGCATTGGTCTTATCCTTGGAATTCGTTACATTGTATTTATTTGTATGGGCAATCCAGGCGGACATGTTCAGTCGCTGATTCTCGCATCGACGCTTCTTATGATCGGCTTCCTAACCTATGTGGTTGGAATTCAGGCGGATACAATTGCGAATTCTCGTAAGATTATGGAAGATATTCAGTATCATGTGCGTAAGATCGAATATGACTGTATGGGAGACCATAAGCAGTCTGATCGAATCGAGGATCAATAATGACTGAGAAGACGAAGAAGACATCGGTCAAGAAGGCGCTGAAGATTGGCGGTAATATTCTATCCGTGATTGCAATCCTCTTTGTTGTGAAGAAGATGCTGTCAATGGATGTGGATAAGGACCTGCTCTTCTCGATGAACACAATCTGGGTTGGACTACTTCTTATAGCAATTCAGGTTTTCATTATTCTGACAGCGACCTTTCCTTGGCTTCGCTTTGTGGAGATTCTATCGCAGGAGAAGATTCCCTTTCTAGATGCTATGTGTGTCTTTGCCAAGGCCAATATCTATAAATATATTCCGGGGAATGTATTTCAGTTTGTTGCTAGAAATGAGCTTGCAGTCAGAAAATCCATAAGTCATGTAGATGTTGCCATGGCAACACTTCTTGATACGATTGTTTCTCTTCTTGTGGCATTTTTAATTTCCATTGCCCTTCTTAGGGATTCGGCACTGAATTATCTGAGTCAGTACGGAAATCTCATGAGATGGGGGCTTGTAGCTTTCCTTGCCCTTGCAATTCTTTTGATTCTTCTATGCCATCATTTTCGAGGAAGAATCACAGAGAAGTTTGTAAGTTATCGAGCTTGCTTTACCTGGGCCAATTTTGGACGCCTCTTCCAGGCGCTTCTTTACTATATTTTTAATAATGTCATGAATGGCGTTATGCTTCTTTTGGTTTTGATCTATATTTTTCATGTGGATTTTACGGCAATGGAGATGATGACGCTGATTGGCGCGTATTTGCTTTCTGTGATTGTAGGTATGATTACACCGGGCGCATCCGGTGGTATTGGAATCCGAGAGACTGTGATGCTGCTTCTTACAGCGAATCAATTCTCAGAGAGTGTGATTGTATCAGCTATGGTACTGCTTCGAATTGCTCTTATTATCGCAGACCTTGTGGCATATCTTGCCCAGATGTTACTTGCCAGGTTTGGAGGTGTTTCTTATGGAACAAGAGATGAGAGAGGGGCTGGACTCTGAGACAAGGACGGACCTTCTTGATTTTGCAAGAGGAAGACGTCTCCTCTTCATTACGACAAAGAATATTGATTATATTCGAAATAGCCAGGAAATTGATATTCTGTCCAGCTCGGCAGAATCAGTTCGCCTGATTTATTCTACGCGCAAGTCCTATCCGGGACGAATTGCGGAGATTTATTGGAAGATATTTCGCTTCCATATGGACGAAGTAGATGCTGTTTTTGTGGGCTTCTCCCCACAGCTTTTACTTCCTTGGTATGGCCGCCTTACGAAGAAGCCGCTTGTGATGGACTTCTTTGTGTCGGTCTATGATACCTTCGTAAATGACAGACAGAAATTCTCGCCGAGGTCTCTTGTGGCAAGACTTTGCCATCGATTGGATGAGAAGACCCTTGGGATGGCGGACTATGTCGTCTGTGATACGAAGGCGGATGGAAAATATTTTGCAGAAGAGTTTTCACCGAATTTTGACAAATTTCATGTATTATACCTAGAGGCTGATTCCAGGATTTATTATCCGAGAGAACAGAAGAAGCCTCTGCAGTATCAGGATAAGTTTCTGGTTCTCTACTTTGGCTCTATGCTTCCCCTTCAAGGAATCGATGTAATTCTTGATGCGATTCGACTTCTGAATCGAAGGGATGATATTCATTTTGAAATGATTGGGCCAATTCCGGATAAGTATGAGCGGCCGTATCAGGATAATGTTACTTATATTGATTGGTTAACGCAGGAAGAACTGGCGGAACATATTGCATGGGCAGATCTTTGCTTGGGAGGTCATTTCCACGGAAGCATCGACAAGGCAAGGCGTACGATTGCTGGAAAGACCTATATCTATCGCGCTATGGGACGGCCTGTGATTCTCGGTGACAATGAAGCCAATCGAGAGCTTTTCTCGGAGGAAGATGGTATGTCCATGCTACTGCCAATGGGTTCTCCGGAATCGCTTGCCGATGGCATTTCAGTAACAGCAGATTATTATTTTGCTACCAGAGGAGCATATGTGGTAAAATAAATTGCTTCTATGGAGGAATTTATGGAAAGACAGCAGGATGTCTTTGATCGCTTGGTGGCCTGGGCGACAAAGTATCGATATATGCGGTGGTTTAAGCCTATTTATGCGAAGCACAAGGAGTTTCTTCTCTACGCTTTGTTTGGGCTTGGCACCATTATTATTAGCATCCGGACCTATCGCATGTTCACAGAGTCGCTTTGCTTTGATCTTGTGATCTCGAATTCGGTGTCCTGGATTTTTGCTACGACATTTGCATTTCTTACGAATCGCAAATGGGTATTCACAAAACATCCTACAGGAGTGGGACCTTTCTTCATGCAGATGGGATCCTTCTTCTTTGGTAGGTTTTTGACCCTTCTACTGGAAGATGCCATGCTTTATTACCTGGTTCAGACATTAGGCTTTCCTAACATGCTAATCAAGTATATTGCACAGGTGGTGGTTATCGCTACGAACTACTTCATCAGCAAGGCTGTGGTCTTCCGCAGAAGGAAAAGTTTCAAATAAATGGGTAAAGGGATGGTTATAACAAATGAATAAAGAAGAAGCAATTGCTTTATTGACGGAGAAGAATCAGCTCCACGTCATGGAGGGATTTGATCAGCTGACAATAGAAGAGCAGGAAGGGCTGCTTAATCAGATTGCAGAGGTCAATTGGGACGATATCGCCAAGATTGGACGTGATTCAGACTTAAGTCTGGGACTGATTGAGCCACTTGGTGCTGTTACAGTAGAAGAGATTAGTGCAAGACAGGCAGAGTTCCATGAGGTGGGGCTTGATGCCATTCGCGCAGGGAAGTGTGCAGCACTCCTTCTGGCAGGTGGCATGGGAACTCGTCTTGGACTGGACAAGCCTAAGGGAGAGCTTAATGTTGGCCTGACTCGGGATCTATATATCTTCGAATGTCTAATGAATAACCTTATGGATGTTACGAAGGAAGCAGGTGTATCGATTCCTCTCTATATCATGACAAGTGAGAAGAATCATGACGATACGATTGCCTTCTTTGAGGAGCAGAATTATTTCGGCTATGCTTCGTCGGATGTTCATTTCTTCGTACAGGAGATGGCAGCAGCGGTTGACTACGATGGCAAGCTTCTGAAGGAAGAGCCAGGGCGTCTTGCAACCAGCCCAAATGGCAATGGTGGTTGGTTCTCATCCTTAGCCAGGGCTGGACTCCTTACTGATATCCATGATAGAGGAGTAGAATGGATTAATATCTATGCAGTAGATAATGTTCTCCAGAGAATCTGTGATCCAGACTTCATTGGAGCGACGATCCTAAGCGGCTGCCAGTCTGGCTCCAAGGTCATCCGTAAGGCAGATCCTTATGAGAAGCTTGGAGTTCTCTGCAAGGAGGATGGAAAGCCATCCATTGTAGAGTATTATGAGATGACAGAGGATATGCCAACTCTTAAGGATGAGAATGGCGATCTTGTATATAATTTTGGCGTTATTTTGAATTATCTCTTCAAGGTAGACAAGCTTGAGAAGATTATGGAAGAGCATATGCCAGTCCATATTGTAGAGAAGAAGATTCCATATATTACAGCGGACGGAGAATATGTGAAGCCGGACAAGCCAAATGGCTATAAGTTCGAGACCCTTGTAGTGGACATGATTCGTCTGATGGATGACACACTTCCATACGAGGTAGTTCGAGAGAAGGAATTCGCTCCAATTAAGAATCTTCATGGGGTAGATTCTTTGGACAGCGCCAGAGAACTTATGAAGAAGAATGGTATTGTCCTCTAATAGACTTATCGTAATACGACGAAATACAATATCTTAGGAAAGGAGGAGACACGATGTATCGACAGCAGAAGCGAAGCTGGGTTAAGCATCTGGATTTTACAATTTTAGATCTGCTATCCCTGACGCTCGCTCTTGTGATATCCTACGCCTGGCGTTTCGACGGCGGATGGATTTTCTATGATGATATCTGGGAGAGAATGTATATTGCGACATTCCTGATTGATATTGTTGTGGTCTTCTTCACTGAATCCTATTCAGGCATTCTAAGGCGTGACAAATTTCAAGAAGTAGTTGCAACAATTAAGCACTGCATCATCGTATGGGCTGGTTCGCTAATCTATCTCTATGCGACGAAGACATCGGTTGCTTATTCCAGACAGCTTATATTTGTGTTTGTCATTTTATTTATTGCTATCTCCTATATCTTCCGTGTCATTCTGAAGCGGTGGGTTCGCCGCCAGAAGCTGAAGGATTTGAATAAGAATATCATGATTGTTGTGGCAGAGCGCTCGACCATAGAGCAGTGCCTCCATGAGATTGCCCACAATCGTTATACAGAGTTCAAGGTTACTGGTGCGGTTGTTGTGGATGCCGATATGAAGGGACAGGAGGTCCAGGGGATTCCGATTATCTGTAATGCGGATGAATTCTTGGATTATGTTCGAACCAATGTGGTGGATGAAGTCTTCATCGATGGAAATACCAGGACATCCACAGAAGCTCTTGGCAGAGAACTTATGGAGCTTGGAATATTAGTACATATGAGCCTGATTCATTCCAAGCAGCTGATGCCAAATCGTGTGCTTGAGAATTATGGCAATTATATGGTACTTACTACTTCCATGCGTTATGCGACCAATCGTCAGATGGTCCTTAAGAGAGCCATGGATATTGTGGGAGCTATTGTTGGGCTTTTCTTTACACTGATTATATTTCTTATTTTTGCACCGGTGATTAAGATTCAGTCTCCTGGTCCTGTCTTCTATCAGTCAGTGCGTATTGGTAAGAATGGACGAAGATTCCGTTTCTATAAATTCCGCACCATGTATGTTGGTGCAGATCAGATGCTGGCAGATCTGATGGAACAGAATGAGATGTCAGGATATATGTTCAAGATGGAGAATGATCCGAGAATCATTCCGATTGGTCATTTCCTGCGGAAGTATTCCCTGGATGAATTCCCGCAGTTTTGGAATGTGCTAAAGGGCGATATGTCTCTGGTTGGTACCCGTCCTCCAACAGAGGAGGAGTTTGAAAATTATGAGTACCATCATAAGGCACGTCTTGCAATCAAGCCAGGTCTTACCGGTATGTGGCAGGCTAACGGTCGATCAGAAATTACAGACTTTGAAGAGGTCGTTCGCTTAGATACAGAGTATATTACCAACTGGTCGATTGGCCTTGATATCAAGATTCTATTTAAGACGGTTGGTGTCGTGTTTACCGGAAAGGGCTCTAAATAATGGAGAATCCTAAGTTTAGTATCCTGCTTTATGCCATTCAGACGAATACGCTGTATTATAGAGAGCTGATGGAATCCATTACCAAGCAGGAGTATACGAACTATGAATTGATTGTGCTTGATGACAATCCATCCTCTGAGCTTCAGACAATTACCGAGGAATTCTTCCCGGGGGATGATCGAGTCATCTATCGCAAACTCAAGAATCATAATGGAAGGGCCTATGCACTTAACATAGGCCTTCATTTTGCAACTGGGGATTATTATGTCATCTTAGGTCAGGATGATACGATTAGTCCGCTGGCACTCTCGTCGCTTTCTCAGGCTATCGAGGAGAAGGAGCCGGCACTGATTTATGCGGACCACGATGAGCTTATCGATGAGAGCCGGATGAATCCTCATTTCAAGCCGGATTTTAATAAGCAGCTTTTCCTCCAGCAGGATTATATTGGGACATTTATCTGCTTCGCGAGGACGAATATCGCATCTTGCGGTAAGTTTAATGAGAAGAGGCAATATGCAGATATCTATGAGTATGTGCTTCATTGTATGGAGGCGGGGGTATTAATCCATCACATCCCATCTCTTCTGTATCATAAGCGGATAATCGAGTTTCCAGCATCGCCTGCTTATCGAGAGAGAAGAGAGGCTATTTATGATTCCTACAAGAGGGTTGTGAGGGAATATTTGAAACGTGCAGGTCTTGAGGCAGAACTTCTAGCTGATCCACTTTGCCGTTATTGGAAGCTTAAGTTTGACGGAAGCGGATACAAGGCTAAGAAGCGGGAATATATTGTTCTTCGGGACAAGGGTGTTCGGGTCCATAATTCGAAGAAAGCAATGGAGAGAATGTATGCAGAACTTAGGCAACCGGATGTTGCTGTGGTTGGATGCAAGTTCTTAGGCAGTGGTCTAAATATCGACAACTGTGGATATATCTATGACAAGGATGGAATCACATATCCTGCCTGTTATGGCCAGAAGACTTATCACGAGGGCTATGACTATCGTATCGAGCTGAGCCGTGATGTTAGTATGGTGGATTTTAGCTTTTGTCTACTCGATGAGAATGTATTTCGCCATCTTCATGGATTTAATTCCGCGCTGACGGGGCGTGATATGATACTCGACTACTGCATGCGAGTTCGAAGAGCTGGCTATCGCGTGGTGTATGAACCGACTGTTGTGGCGAAACTCAAGAATCGGGAATCCCTAAGCTCCGAAATCTCAAATACCAGGCTGCTTGAACTCTGGGAAGATGAGATAAAAATGGGCGATCCATTCTATAATGTCAATCTGCCGGTAGGCCTTGATAATTACCAGCTTTAGAGGGGGTTATATACATTTTATGCAAATGTGTAGCCCTATCATTTCTTGACACTGACTCATTCGTGGAATACAATGAATGAGCATTTGTGTTTTGAGAGATTTGGAGTCGCATGAGTGCTCTCCTGCGACGAGAGGATAATAGAATGACAAATAAAAAGAATACGAAGAAACGATTAACCAAGCGTCAACAGAAGAGACGGAAGCGTAAGATTCTTCTCATTGTTGAGGCAGTAGTTCTCGTTGTGCTTATTGTAGTCCTTGCGGTTTACATGAAGATGGGACAGATGGGCTACAATCGTATTGGAACTATCGAGACCAATGATGATCTGGATGAGACAATCTTAGATGATTACACGACCATTGCTTTCTTTGGTGTAGATAACAGATCGGTCGGTAATTATGACTCAGGTAATTCCGATTCCATTATGGTCTGCTCCATTAACAACAACACCAAGGATGTTAAGATCGTATCTGTATATCGTGATACCTTCCTTGATGTGGATGGAGAGGGCAAGTATCGTAAATGTAATTACGCCTACAATCATGGTGGCGTAGAACAGGCACTTGCTATGTTGAACCGCAACCTGGACCTAGATATTCAGGATTATGTGGCAGTGGATTTCAATGCTCTAGTGAAGGCAATTGATGCAGTTGGTGGTGTTGAGATTACTCTTACTGCAGAAGAAGCCCAGATTATGAACGATAGCTATATTGGTGAGGTCGCAGCGGTTTCTGGTCAGACAGCCAATCCTGTTGCCGAGGGAACACAGACACTCGACGGTGTACAGGCTACAGCATATTGTAGAATCCGTTATACATCAGGTGATGACTTCAAGCGTGCTGAGAGACAGCGTACCGTTCTTTCCCTTCTTGTACAGAAGGTACAGAGCGCTTCCCTTGGTGAATTGAATACCTTGATTGACGAGATTCTGCCAGAGGTATCGACTTCATTTACCACATCTGAGATTTTGGGACTTGCTTCATCAGCAGCCAGCTACAATCTGGTCTCTACATCAGGCTTCCCAACCGCTAAGCGTACTGCTACAATCAATAAGACTGTTGGTTCGGTTGTTGTACCATGTACTCTTGCATCCAATGTTTCGGAATTATATGCTCTGCTTTATGATCAGGCAGATTACGTTCCAACTCAGAGTGTGCAGGATATTTCAGCGGCCATTCAGAGTTATACGGGCTTCGGCTCTAGTGATGCCGTAGATTACGGATATTAAGAAGCATCTAGGTACAGCAGATCAATGGGGATTTCCTGTGGTCTGCTGTATTTTGTATATCGTGAGTTTAATGAATAAGGAGAATAATTATGTGTGGAATTGTAGGATATATTGGTAAGAGCCAGGCTGCACCGGTCCTCTTAGATGGACTATCCAAGCTTGAGTATCGAGGCTATGACTCTGCAGGTATTGCTGTATATGACGGTAAGAATATTAATATCAAGAAGGCACCAGGTAAGCTCAAGGTCTTATCTGAGATTACCCATGATGGCGAGACCATGCCGGGTACAGTTGGTATCGGCCACACCAGATGGGCGACTCATGGAGAGCCTAGCGAAGTGAATGCCCATCCTCATTTCAATGAATCAGAGACTATTGCAGTAGTTCATAATGGTATTATTGAGAACTATCTGAAGATCCGTAAGAAGCTCGAGGATAAGGGCTATCATTTCCGGTCTGAGACAGATACTGAGGTTGTAGCTCACCTTCTGGATTACTACTATAACGGAGATCCACTTGAGGCAATTACCAAGGTTATCCATCGTGTGGATGGTTCTTATGCACTTGGAATTATCTTCTCAGAGCATCCAGACCGCGTGTATGCTGTTCGCAAGAATTCACCTCTGATTGTTGGTATTGGTAAGGATGGCAACCTGATTGCATCGGATGTTCCTGCAGTTCTTAAGTATACGAGAGATGTCTACTTTATTGACAATGACGAGATTGCTGAGCTCTCTGAGTCTGAGATTCATTTCTACAATGTCGATAAGGAAGAGATTGTAAAGGAATCCAAGCATATTGATTGGGATGCGGATGCTGCCTCTAAGGGCGGATATGAGCATTTTATGCTGAAGGAGATTTTTGAACAGCCGAAGGTTGTCGCTGATACATTAAATCCTCGTCTCGATGAAAATGATAATATCGTAATCGAAGAACTTGGTATGACGGATGAGGAGATCCGTGCAGTAAGCAGAATTCGAATTGTGGCATGCGGTTCTGCTTATCACACAGGTGTGACTGCGAAGTATGTCTTCGAGGGTATGGCGCGAATTCCAGTTGAGGTCGACCTGGCTTCCGAATTCCGTTATCGTAACCCGATCCTTGATCCAAATGAACTTGTCATCATTATCTCTCAGTCTGGTGAGACCGCGGATTCTCTGATGGCCCTTCGTATTGCCAAGGAGAGAGGCAATGCGACTCTTGGTATTGTAAATGTAGTCGGTTCATCCATTGCACGTGAGGCGGACAAGGTTATGTATACCTGGGCTGGTCCTGAGATTTCAGTTGCTACCACGAAGGCTTATTCTGCTCAGCTTATCGCAGAATACCTGCTTGCTATCAAGTTTGCTTATGTGCGTGGCCAGATTACGGAGGATCAGGTTCATGAGTTTGTGCATGATCTGAAGAAGCTGCCAGAGCAGATTGAGATGCTGCTTGGAACTAAGACTCGCATTCAGAAGTTTGCCAATAGATATGTCTCTGCCAAGGATGTTTTCTTCATTGGTCGTGGTATTGATTATGCTATTTCCATGGAGGGCTCTCTGAAACTTAAGGAGATTTCTTATATTCACTCTGAGGCCTATGCAGCAGGTGAATTGAAGCATGGTACCATTTCTCTGATTGAAGATGGAACTCTTGTGTCTGCGGTTGTGACCCAGAAGGACCTCTACAAGAAGACCATTTCTAATATTGTGGAAGTTAAGACGCGTGGCGCTTTTGTGCTTGCGGTAACGAATGAGGACAATATTGAGATTGAGAAGGTGGCGGATTATGTCATCTATATTCCAGAGACCAATCCATATTTTGCGAACTCTCTGGCCATTATTCCACTACAGATGTTTGGCTACTATGTATCAGTGGGCAAGGGCTTAGATGTAGATAAGCCACGTAACCTGGCCAAGTCTGTAACCGTAGAATAGACATTTCATAAATTGGATATGGAATTGTCACATATTAGACACAATTCATACGTAGAATATGTCTTGTAACAAGGATATGTGAGAAGAAAGAATGCATGTCATTCTTAAACCATAGACAAAAAGGAGATGTGATTATGGGTGATTATAATTATTACGAATCGACACCGAATAATAATGGTGGCAATGGCTATAGCAACTACAATCCATATG
This sequence comes from Lachnospiraceae bacterium, assembly GCA_963661945.1. Classification (GTDB taxonomy): domain Bacteria; phylum Bacillota; class Clostridia; order Lachnospirales; family Lachnospiraceae; genus CAVLDP01. The sequence continues at coordinate 83,111 of CAVLDP010000005.1, read as the reverse complement.
GACAGCCAGAGAAGAAGCCAAAGAAGGAGCGTCCTTTCATGAAGAAGCTTATGAAGGCTCTAGCGCTTGGACTTGCATTTGGACTTGTGGCTGGTCTTGCCTTTCAGGGAAGCTCTTATCTATTAGGACAGACTCTTGGCACTGAGGAGGACTCTTCTTCTGCAGCAGCCAGTGCAGCTCAGCTGTCGACATCGGATACGATTGGATCGACATCTGTATCATCTGCAACGACTGTGACAGATGTATCCGACATTGTAGAGAATGTGATGCCAGCGATTGTTCAGGTAACATCGGTATCTCTTGTGGAGTACCAGAGCTGGTTCCGTGGAACCTATTCTTATGAATCAACCTCTGCAGGATCTGGTGTAATTATCAGCCAGGATGATTCCTATGTATATATTGTGACCAATAATCATGTGGTATCTGGCGCCGAGGAGCTTACGATTACCTTTGATGATGAGTCGGCTGTAGAAGCAGAGATTCAGGGAACACGTTCCGATATGGACCTTGCAGTCGTTCGTGTGGCTATCTCTGATATTGATTCATCAACCTTATCTGCGATTAAGGTTGCAACGATTGGTTCTTCTGAGAATCTCTCGGTTGGCGAATCTGCAGTTGTTATTGGTAATGCTCTTGGATATGGTCAGTCAGTAACGACAGGTGTGATTTCTGCTCTGAATCGTCAGGTCGAGCTGGAAGGCGATAATGGTGAGACTATTACAAATGAACTGATTCAGACAGATGCAGCGGTAAATCCTGGTAATTCAGGTGGCGCCCTAATTAATATGAGCGGTGAACTGGTGGGGATTGTATCTGCGAAGTATTCGGATACCTCTGTTGAGGGCATGGGATATGCCATTCCAATCGACGATGCGACATCCGTAATCGAGGATTTGATTAGTGGTACAGCGGAGGATGCGACAGGATCTTCTGACCAGGCGGCCTATCTTGGCATCTCTGGGCTGGATGTATCCAGTAAGGTAATCCGTCAGTATAATCTGCCTGAGAATACCCCAAGCGGCGCTTGTGTCCTGTATATTCAGGATGGCTCGGCAGCAGATACAGCTGGAATTAATAAGTATGATGTTATTACATCCTTCAATGGTGTAGCTGTCTCTTCCTTCCAGGAGATTCAGAATCTGATGTCTTCGCTTCATGCAGGAGATCAGGTGGATGTAAATGTCTGCCGCTACAATGATAATTATCGAATTACAGAGACACTTACTGTGACGCTCGGCGCAGCTGAGAGCAACTAAGTCTTCTCAATTGATTCGAGGCTAGGTAGAACTTCTATAGAATTTTGGGCTCTTCCTCTTTGTATCCCAGGATTTATTCCTGGAACACAAGGAGGAAGGGCTTTTTTATATTCTATTTATTGACACAAAAATCATCTGGGTGTATATTAAGTGTACTATTAATGGTGGTACAGTAAAGAAAGGCGTGGGAATGATTAGCATCGATTATCAGGATGGACGGCCAATCTACGAGCAGATTGTGGAACGCTATAAGAACCTGATCGTACGTGGCGCGTTAGAGGCGGATGAACAGATGCCCTCTGTGCGTTCTCTTGCGATGGAGCTTTCCATCAATCCGAACACCATACAGAAGGCTTACGGCGAATTGGAGCGCCAGGGTTATATCTATACGGTGAAGGGCCGGGGCTGCTTCGTATCCTCGAATACAGGACTTCGAGGCCAGAAGCAGGAGGAGATTCTGTCCAAATTGGATCAGCTACTAGAAGAGGCAAGAGAAGCGGATATAGCGATAGATGTTCTTAGAGAGCATCTCGAAGCTGCTGCAAATATGAGGGAGGTAGAAGGTTGATAGAGATTAAGCAAATAACCAAGAGATTTGATGATTTCGTGGCTGTAGATGCGATGAATCTCACTATGGAATCCGGCCAGGTCTTTGGACTTCTCGGCACCAATGGTGCAGGCAAATCCACCTTGATGCGAATGATTGCCGGAGTGGTAAGACCGGAGCAGGGACAGATTCTAATTGATGAGAAGGATGTCTATGATAATCCATCTGCCAAGGAAGAGGTTTTCTTCATTTCCGATGATCCTTATTTCTTCGGGCAGAGTACCGGTCAGCAGATGGCAGATTATTATGCGATGATTTATCCGGCCTTTCAGATGGAGAAATTTCATAAATTAATGGAAATCTTCAAGTTAGATGAGAATCGCAAGGTCACAACCTTTAGTAAGGGCATGAAGAAGCAGCTGTCCATTATTCTTGGAATATCTGCTCATACCAAATACTTACTTTGTGATGAGACTTTTGATGGACTTGATCCTGCAATGAGACAGGCGGTGAAGACTTTATTTGCAAGAGAGATTGTAGAGAGAGGCCTGACACCAATTATTGCTTCACATAATCTAAGAGAATTAGAGGACATCTGCGATTCGATTGGCCTTCTTCATCAGGGAAGGATTCTTCTGGCGGAGGATCTGGATGTGATTAAATGCAACGTACACAAGGTGCAGCTTGTAGCAGGCGAAGGCATCTTAGATAGAGAGGTAGAGGAGAGACTGAAGCCGGAACACATAGAGAAGCGCGGTGGACTTGCGATCATGACGGTTCGAGGAAGTCGTGAGACGGTAGAGAGACGTCTGCAGTCGATACCTACAGTATATGCAGAGATTTTGCCGCTGACCTTAGAGGAAGTATTTATTAGTGAGACAGAGGAGGTGGGCTATGATGTCAAGAAGCTCTTATTGGAAGATTAGTACCTGGGATTTGAAGCGCCGTCTTCCAGCTGGTGCCTTCTTCCTTGTGATTTACTTCCTGCTGTATCCCTTCTATTTCTACAGCAGGTTGAATGGAAATATACAGATGTATATGGATCCAAACTCCATGGCCAATGCACATGATGAGATCCTATCCTTTTGCAGTAACTTCCTTCGGGAAGGCGTTGATCTGATACCAGTTGTTACGATTATGTGCGGCTGCATAATGGGAATGCTTTCCTTTGCCTGGTTGAATTCTCAGCAGCAGGTGGATCTCTACTTGTCTCTTCCTCTGAAGAAGAGAGTGAGATTTCTCTATCTTACAGTGAATTCTGCTTTGCTTTTTGCAATACCACTTCTTCTGAATCAGGTTATCTGTATTGGAGTAATTGCAAATAAGGGATATTTCAGAAGCGGCTTGCTTCTCGATCTGTTACTTGGCTTCCTGCTTCAGATGCTTCTTTATCTATCAAGCTTCTTTATCTTTGCGCTAGCGAGCATCCTGACAGGAAATATGGTGATGGCAGGCTTTGGAGGACTTGTGCTTCTTTTGCTTGAGCCAATTATTATCTTGATTACTTCATCGATGCAGTCAAGCTTCTTCGAGACTTATTACTATTCGGCAGATTGGTCTGCTTGCTATGGGCGAGGGATTCTCTCACCAGTTGATTCTGCAATTAGCATCTATCAGGCTTTTCTGAATGGAACTTATACACTGACTGGAAAGCAGTGGCTCATTCTGATTGGACAGGCTATATGCTATTTCCTGCTTGCATTCTATGCTTATATGAGAAGACCTGCAGAGAATGGCGGCAAGAGACTTATCTTCACTTGGACCAAGCCGATTATTCGCTTCTGCATTCTGACAGAGGGCACTCTTTTTGCTGGAATTCTGCTTCATGATTCCTTTGATAATGAACTGCCTTATATGATCTGCGGTATGGTCATTGGACTCATCGTGCTTCATATGATTCTTCAGCTTGGATTTGAGGGAGAATTCAAATCTGTTCTTAAGGGACTTCCGGTACTGGCCTTATCGGCTATCGTATCCTTTGGCGTACTCATTTATTATGTAGAGGATTTGGGAGGCTATGATACATATGTGCCGGAGAATGACGAGGTTTCAAGTTTCGCATTTGTAGAGAATTATGTCTACAATGTAGCCTTTTATGATGCAAATGGTCAGTATGTAGATCCTCAGGATCATTACCTGCATAACATGGCAATTACGGATCGAGAGGCTATATCGGGACTTACGAGTCTGATCAAACAAGCTATTGATGAGGACTTCTATGAGTATACAGATGTAGAGGATGCGGATACAGCCTCCTTTGAGTCCCTTGTGGTTAGATATACTTTGCAAAGCGGCAAAGAGATTTATCGCTCTTATTGCATAAGAGAGGATTTGGTCGAGGAATATTTTGCATCGATCTACGACTTACCAGAATATAAGGAAGTTGAGAACAATCTTTCGGATGAGGATATGGAGAATCTCTTCACGAGGGAGGATTTCTACAAGAATGTTGCATTCTATCTTGGTAATCTGACAAATGAGAATTATCCTCTTGCAGATGAGGATTACCAGGCTATCTATGATTCCTTGAAGGAAGATATTAATGACAGGACTTATGAGGATGTTACTTCATCAGTTCCAATCGGTTATATTCGATTTACATCTTCTCAGCTTAAGGATGCAGCAGCATCGAATTATTATAACTATATAGAGGCTACTGTAGATGTAGCAATATACGAATCAGATGCCAGGACAATTACCCTGCTTCAGGACAAGGGATACTATCAGGGCTATGATCTTCATACGGAAGCGATTGCCAGTATGACACTTGTAAAGACTAGCGCAGATAACATGACTGATCAGTCAATTATTGTGGATTTGACAAGTCCAGTGATTCAGGAACTACTAACTCATGCGATTTCGTCAGACATGCTCTACTATATGATAGATTCGTCAGGCGTGACGGATTCTACGTATAATGCTCAGGTGACAACATCGGATGGTTATTTTGCAACGATATGTTTTGCGAAGGATTCCGTATCGCAGGAAGTAGATGCGCTTTTTGACGGCCTGTAAGGCTTGGATTGGTACTATATTAACAGAAAGACACAAATGCAAGAAAATCCCGCAGGGAAGATTAATCTTCCTTGCGGGATTTCTTTCTGTCTCTAAGAATAATGAAGATGCCGATACTACTTGAAATGACAGTTAGAATGTCAAAGGTCATACCGGTATAATTCATTAGAGTAAAATCATAGATGGCCCATAGCATCTCAGAACCGATAATTACGGCCTTCATGACAATCTCATTCTTGGTGTCCATCACCCAGGTAAAGACGACGGTTCCGACAAATGGTATCCAACCAAGCAGGCCCTGTGTATTAACGGCAAGTGTGATCGGAACCTGAATGAGGATGAATACAAGCTTCGGAATCAGGCCGAAGTTGAAGCGGAAGGAATAGAGATTTCTTCCGATACTAATCATATTGGTCCAGAAGGCGGTAACGCCACCGAGCATGAGATTAGCGGTGCCAAGGAAGATGAACTGGAGAACCTGAGCCAGAAGCATCTGTCGCTTGGTCTTAAGCAATCCTATGATGACCATGATGCAGCATCCGATTAAGGATACGATATTTGCTAAAAGTACGATATTCATAATTTTTACACCTCAAGTATCATATTTTAATGGTCTTATGGAAGCCTTGTCAACTATTCTCCATTTTCTATAAGAAATGTGGTAATATAAGAACAAATATGTCAAATGGGAGGACCATGATGAAGAAGAAGAAAATAGTTATTGCGCTTGGACATGAAGCACTTGGAACAACTCTTCCTGAGCAGCAGGAAGCAACGAAGAGAACAGCCAAGGCAGTTGCGGAATTTATTGAGCAGGATTATCAGGTGATTATCAGCCATAGTAATGGACCTCAGGTTGGCATGATTCATACGGCAATGAATGAATTTGCAAAGAACCACTCAGACTATACAGCTACACCTATGTCTGTTTGTTCTGCAATGAGCCAGGGCTACATCGGTTACGACCTTCAGAATGCCATCCGTTCTGAACTTCTGAGCCGTGGTATCTACAAGACGGTATCTACGATTCTGACACAGGTTACCGTGGATCCATATGATGAAGCCTTCTATAAGCCAACCAAGATGATTGGCCGCTTGATGAGTGAAGAAGAGGCTAAGGCTGAGGAGAAGAAGGGCAATCATGTAATAGCTGTGGATGGCGGTTATCGCAGAATTGTAGCTACGCCTAAGCCTATGGATATTGTAGAGATTGATGCAATTAAGGCACTTGCAGAGGCAGACCAGGTCGTAATTGCCTGCGGTGGTGGTGGAATTCCTGTCCTTGAGCAGGACCGCAAGCTGAAGGGAGCATCCGCTGTCATCGAAAAGGATACGGCCGCAGGTCGCATGGCAGAGCTTCTTGATGCAGATATGCTTGTGATTCTGACATCTGTAGACCATGTATGTCTCAACTATAATGCCACAGATGAGAAGAAACTCGATTATCTGTCTATTGCAGAGGCTAAAGAATATCTGGCTGCAGGTCAATTCGAAGAGGGAACCATGGCACCGAAGATTCAGGCTGCCATCGACTTTATTGGCGATTCTGCAATTCGCAAATGCTTGATTACCAAGCTTGATCCTAAGATGCCTACCATGGGTGGTCAGACCGGCACCATGATTGGCAAGTAATTTATAGAGTCGGCGAGAAGTTTTGCAAGATTTGACTTGTTTTTGAACCCTCTATCGTGTATTATTGCCAAGGCGAAATTTTAATAATATAGATAAGTAAGAGGTTAATCAATGAGTGATTATAAGAGAAAAACTAAGATTGTATGTACATTAGGACCAGCCAGTGAAGGCGAAGAGGTAATGCGTGAGCTTATCCTGGCAGGTATGAACGTTGCCAGATTTAACTTCTCTCATGGTGAGCATGATGAGCAGTTACGTAAGCTTGAGACTCTGCGTAAGCTTAGAAGCGAGCTGAAGATGCCTGTTGCTGCACTTCTTGATACAAAGGGACCTGAGATTCGTCTTCGTCAGTTTGAGAATGGCTTTGTTATGCTTGAGGAAGGTCAGACATTTACCCTGACTACAGACCAGTCTGTTATGGGTGATGAGACTCGCGTTGCAATTAGCTATGAGGAGCTGACTGGAGATGTAGAGGCTGGTACACATATTCTGATCGATGATGGTTTAGTTGAGCTTATTGTCACAGAGGTGAAGGGACAGGACATCGTATGTCGCGTAGAAAATGGCGGCAAGATCTCTGATAAGAAGGGTGTAAATGTACCTAATGCGAACCTTTCCATGGAATTTATTAGCCCTAAGGATAAGAAGGACTTAATCTTCGCTGTTCAGCAGGATTTTGATTTTATTGCAGCTTCATTTACCAGAACTGCAGATGATGTACTTGCAGTTCGTGAAGTTCTGAAGGAGTACGGCGGCGAGAACATCCAGATTATTGCCAAGATTGAGAACAATCAGGGTATTGAGAATATCGATGAGATCCTAGAAGTTGCAGATGGTGTTATGGTTGCTCGTGGTGACATGGGTGTTGAGATCCCTATGGAAGAGGTACCAATCATCCAGAAGATCATCATCAAGAAGGCATATAATGCAGGACGTTTCGTAATCACTGCAACTCAGATGTTAGATTCTATGATGTCTCATCCAAGACCAACTCGTGCTGAGGTAACTGACGTTGCCAACGCTATTTACGATGGTACTTCTGCAATCATGCTTTCTGGCGAGACTGCTGCTGGTAAGTATCCAGTAGATGCAGTAAAGACTATGGACCGCATTGCAAGACGTACAGAGTCTGATATCAACTACCTGAATCGTCTGAAGAATCGTGAGACAGAAGAGAACACAACAATTACAGATGCAATCTCTCATTCTGCTTGTACCTTGGCTGGAGACCTTGATGCAGCTGCTATTGTTACAGTTACCAAGTCTGGTCGTACCGCACATATGATTGCGAAGTATCGTCCAGGTAATCCAATCATTGCTGGTTGTATCTCAGAGAAGGTATGGCGTCAGATGGGACTCTGCTGGGGTGTAACTCCAATTCTCTGTGAGGAGAAGGACGATGCAGAGGTTCTGTTTGAGCATGCAGTAGAGCGTTCTGAAGCAGCTAACCTGGTAAAGGAAGGCGATACCATTATCATGACAGCAGGTGTGCCAGTTGGACTTTCTGGTACAACAAACCTGATTAAGGCAATGGTAGTCTAATATTTGAAATGAGGTGCTCATGGGAGAAGTCAATCGAATCACCAGTTTTACCATCAATCATAATATCTTAGAGCCGGGGTTCTACATTTCCCGTAAGGATGGTGATATTATCACCTATGATCTTAGAACCAGAAAGCCAAATGCTGGAGATTATATGTCTAATGCAATTATGCATTCGGTTGAGCATATGTTTGCGACCTACGTGAGGAATTCTTCCTATTCGGACCAGGTGGTTTATTTTGGACCGATGGGCTGCCAGACGGGCTTCTATCTCCTGGTAAGAGGGGTAGAACCGGAGGAGGTCTTCACACTTACGAAGCAGGTCCTTCGTCAGATTATCGACCATGAGGGCGACGTCTTCGGCAAGTCAGCTATTGAGTGCGGACATTATGAGAATCTTGATATTGATCTGGCAAAGGAAGAGTGCAGATATTATCTTCGCGTGTTAGAAGCGCAGGAGAATATGGCATTTACCTATCCGGAATAATATAATTTATTGAGAAATGAGGGAAGAAGATGACAATTGGTATTATTGGCGCTATGCAGATTGAGATGGATAATCTGCAGAAGTCTATGAAGAATGTTACGATTGAGGAGCATAGCGGAGTGACCTATTATCTGGGTCAGATCGAAGGCGCTGAGAATGTCGACATTATTGCTGCAGTATGCGGCATCGGCAAGGTTTTCTCTGCCATCTGTGCTCAGTGCATGATTGACACCTATCACCCAGACATGATGGTAAATATTGGTGTTGCTGGTGCAGTATCTACAGAGCTCAAGGTCTTTGATGTCGTAGTTGCTGAGCAGGTATGTCAGCATGACATGAACACGACAGCAATTGGTGATCCTCAGGGACTTCTGTCTGGCATTAACAAGGTATATCTGGAGGCAGATGAGAAGATGGTTGCACTTATGGATTCCTGCCTTGAGGCAGAGGATGTGCATTATCTCCTTGGAACCATTGCAACAGGTGACCTCTTCGTGGAGACCAGAGAGCAGCGTGATTTGATTTCAGATCGCTTCCATGCTCTTGCAGCAGATATGGAATCCGGTTCTATTGGTCAGGTGTGCTTCGTGAACCATGTGCCATTTACCATTATTCGTTCAATCTCTGATGCAGATGGTGCAGTTGACTATATGTCATTTGCAGAGAAGGCTGCTGAGGTTGCAATTAAGGCAGTTGTTCGTTTCGTAAGAAGAGCAAATGAGCTGTAATTAATCGGTGCGATTAGAATAAGATGCTGGAATAAGAACTTAGAATAAGAAAGGGTGTATCCGAGATGGATACACCCTTTTATTTGTTATAGATGAAAATAAATCCTACTTATCTAGTGTCTTCGCATATTCCTTCAGCGCCTGGTAGGTTGTGTCACTGATGTAGTGCTCGATACGACAGGCGTCTTCTGCGGCAACGTCCTCTGGAACACCGATGTGGCAGAAGAAATTGGTCAGGCTCTGGTGACGATCGTACATCTGCTCAGCAATCTCGCGTCCCTTAGAGGTGAGGGTGATGTGATTGTGCTCGTCGATGTCGATGAATTCATTCTCCTTGAGCTGCTTGAGGAATACGGAAACAGTAGCTCTTGCGTAGCCGAAATAATTGCAGACATCGGTTGCTCTGACGTATTCTTTGTCTCTTGAGAGAATCAGGATAGACTCCAAATAGTCCTGTGCAGACTCTTGAATCTTCATATGTAAAACCTCCAAGTAAATTGTCTTCTAATATGGCTTTAAGGCCTTCATTTCTTACTAATTCTAATAGAAATGACATATCATTTCAAGTGAAAAGAAATGGGAGTTAGTTAAAACTAACAAAATCAGGAAAAGGCCTTGACATGTCTGTTAGTCGGTGCTAACATTTATGCCGGTGTTAGTTTGACCTAACTAACAATTTAGCGCTATATGGATGGAGGAGAGTGTTATGATGCCTCTTGTTTCCGCAGCTCAAGGCCAAGAGCTGCTCGTTGTAAGAATTGGTGGAAGAGAGAAGGTTGCTCATCATTTGGCAAATCTTGGAATTGTGCCAGGTTCTTACGTCACAGTAGTAAGTGAATTGAATGGAGATCTGATTGTGAAGGCCAAGGAGTCTCGCATTGCTCTAAGTCGTGAACTTGCTATGAAGATTTATGTATAGAAATAGGAAAGGGAGAATGTTTCGATGACATTACGTGATGTGGCAGTTGGAGAGACTGCGAAGGTTGTCAAGATCAATGGCGAAGGCGCACTGAAGCGTAGAATTATGGACATGGGAATCACCAAGGGTGTAGATATTCTGGTTCGTAAGGTTGCTCCTCTGGGAGATCCAGTGGAGGTTACTGTTCGAGGATTTGAGTTATCTATCCGTAAGACAGAAGCAGAGAATATCGAAGTAGAGAAATAGGAGGAGAATGAGTTCATGAGCATTCGTATTGCACTCGCAGGTAATCCAAACTGCGGTAAGACGACTCTGTTTAATGCTTTGACCGGTTCTAACCAGTATGTTGGTAACTGGCCTGGCGTTACTGTTGAGAAGAAAGAAGGAACATACAAGAAGAACAAGGATGTAATAATCACTGACCTTCCTGGTATTTATTCCTTATCACCATACACTCTGGAGGAGGTAGTTGCTCGTAATTACCTGGTAGATGAGACTCCAGATGCTATTCTTAATATTGTAGATGGTACGAACCTAGAGCGTAACCTCTATCTGACAACTCAGTTAGTAGAGCTGGGTATTCCAGTGGTTATTGCTGTTAATATGATGGACCTTGTAGACAAGAATGGCGATGAGCTGAAGCCTGAGAAGATGGAAGAAGCAATGGGCGCACCTGTTATTCCAATCTCTGCTCTGAAGGCAGATGGCATTGAGAAGGCTCTTGACAAGGCAATCGATGTGGCTAAGGCTAAGAAGGCATTCAAGCCAAAGCATAGTTATTCAGGTTGCGTGGAGCATGCACTTGCTCATATCGAGGAATTGGTTCTTCATGATATGGACGAGACCATCCAGAGATGGTATGCAATCAAGCTCTTTGAGCGCGATGAGAAGGTTCAGGAGAAGCTGAATCTGACCAAGGACCAGATTGATCACATTGATTCAGATATCGCATCTTGCGAGGAAGAGATGGATGATGATGCAGAATCTATCATCACTGGTGAGAGATATAACTATATCACCGGTATCATTGGCAATTGCATCAAGAAGGCTAAGAGATCTGCTTCAACCTCAGATAAGATTGATCGCGTTGTAACGAACCGCTGGTTGGCACTCCCAATCTTTGCGATTCTTATGGTATTTATCTATTGGGTAGCAGTATCCTCTCTGGGAACGATTGTGACAGATTGGACTAATGACACCTTATTTGGTGCTTGGATTCAGCCTGGTGTTCAGTCATTGCTTGAAGGCGCTGGCTGCGCAGACTGGGTAGTATCCCTTGTGGTAGACGGTATCATCGGTGGTATCGCTGCACCAATCGGATTTGCTCCTCAGATGGCTATCGTATTCTTCTTCTTATCAATCTTAGAAGATTGTGGATACATGGCTCGTGTTGCTTTCATTATGGACCGTATCTTCCGTAACTTTGGTCTGTCTGGAAAGTCCTTTATTCCTTTCCTGATTGGTTCTGGCTGCGGTGTTCCTGGTATCATGGCAACTCGTACCATTGAGAATGAGAAGGACCGTCGTATGACAATGATGACAGTGACGAACATCCCTTGCGGTGCGAAACTTCCTGTTATCGCCTTGATTGCTACATTTATCATGCCAGAAGGATGCTGGTGGATGGCTCCTCTTATGTACTTCATGGGAATTGCACTTACCATCTGCTACTGCATCATCCTGAAGAAGACAGAGATGTTTGCTGGAGACACAGCACCATTCGTTATGGAGCTTCCTCAGTATCATATTCCATCCCTTAAGGGCGTGCTCCTTCATGTATGGGAGAGAGTATGGGCATTCCTTAAGAAGGCCGGAACAATCCTCTTCCTCTGCTGTGCAGTTATGTGGTTCCTCGGAACATTCGGTATCGCAAATGGCACCTTCGGTATGGTTGAGACCGACGACTGCTTCTTAGCAATCATTGGTAGTGCTATTGCTGTTATCTTCGTGCCACTTGGATTCAACACCTGGCAGGCAGTTGCAGCTGCATTATCTGGTTTCGTTGCAAAGGAAGGTATCGTATCTACCATGGGCGTACTTGCAGGTCTTGGTGAGGTAGAAGAGTATGCAGTATCTATGCATGATCAGTTTGCTGCCTTCTTCCCAACAACCATGATTGCTGTATCCTTCCTGGTATTTAACCTCTTTGATTCTCCTTGCCTGGCAGCTCTTTCTACCCTGGCCAAGGAAGCAAATGATCGTAAGTTCTTCTGGTTTGCTGTTATCTTCCAGAACGTAGCAGCTTACTGTGTAACTCTGATGGTTTACCAGCTGATTGGCCTTGCAATTGGCCAGGTTGCATTCTCTATTTGGACTGTAATCGCTGTAATTCTTCTGATTGGTTCGCTATACTTACTATTCAGGAAGAATCCAAATAAGAAGACAGCCTAGTAGCTGTCTCAAACTCCATGATATGAAATGAGGTGTAATTATGAGTATTGCAGATATTATTGTTCTATTGATTGTCGCTCTGATTCTTATTCTAATCATTCGTTTCATGGTGAAAAATGTTAAGGCTGGCCGTGGCTTAGACGGCGGCTGCGGAGGAGACTGCAGCAAATGTGGCGGCTGCCACTAGAAGCCTTTTGTATTGGGTAATAGATAGATAATGGGAGGACCACCTTGTCTCTTTTGGTTAGGACAGGGTGGTCTTTTGTTATTTACGATGAGGTGTCTTAATTGATATAATAATCAAAAGGAGATATTATCTTGAGATTTAGTATTATTATGCCTTCCTATAATGTTGCAGAATTTATTGGAGAGGCAATTTCTTGTATTTATAGACAGACCTATAGAGATTTTGAGCTCATTATTGTAGATGACTGCTCGACAGATGAGACATTATCGGTTGCAGAAGGGATGAAATTCCATGACGAGACGATAAGCCGGGCAGGGGAACGGCCAGAGATTCGAATAATTCATCTTGATGATAATCAGGGTGTCAGTCATGCCAGAAATGTTGGGCTTGCCGAGGCTAAGGGAGACTATGTATTATTCCTTGATCCAGATGATACCTACGAGCTGAATCTACTAGAGCGTCTTGCGGAAGCACTTAGCCTTCATGAGGCGGATGCAGTAGTCTATTCTCTGCATGAGGATTATTATGATTTGGATGGGCAGATTATCTACACGATTGATCATGGCCTTCCGACAGAATATACTACTGATTTGGATCGAATCCATCTTTTAGTACAGGCTCTTGAAGAGGAGACTATGTACGGCTATCCTTGGAACAAGGCCTATAAGAGAAGTCTTCTAATCGAGAATCAGCTGCAGTATCCTTCGATTACTCATGTGGAGGATATCTTATTTAATATCGAGACCTTCTATCATGTGAAGTCGCTCTATATTCTGGGGGACCGCCTCTACCATTACAGGAATTCAGGTCAGGTTCGCCTGACTGCCAAATATCTGCCAGATTATATGGAACTTCAGAAGACGAGGATTCAGGCCTTCTTGAAGCAACAAGAGGAATGGGGCAGTCTAAATGAGACAATTCTCTCCTACATGGCATCCTTTTATTTTCGAAGCTTCCTGTCTATGGTTGAGAGAGAGCTCACACATGGTGCGAAGGATCTTTTGATTATGCAGAAGATAGAGGAAGAATATCGTTCTGACCTTTATTTATCACTTAGGACTTCACTTCGAGGCAGCTCTCGTTCGGTTGCTTTCCTCTATCAGCCGATTGCAAATGGGGAGACGAAGAAGATTCTTCGGAGGGCGAAAGCTATTCATTTCGTCAAGACAAAGCACAGCGGCCTATACAATAGGCTCAAACAGATTCGCTAGATTTCTTGCATTTTCTATAGTGAAATGTGTATAATTTTAGTATCTAAGAAGAGAGGTGTACTTCATGACAGAGACGGGGTTTTTAATTTTCTTTGGGATTCTTATTCTACTAGTTGTGATTATTGCTGTAGTCGTTGTTGTAGCATCGGTTGCTGGCGCAACTGCAGCTATCGTAAGTGATGAAGAATCCGAAGAAGACTAAGCAGGAATTAACATGGATTGGGCGCAGAATTGTGGATGACGCAATCTGTGCCTTTTTATGTATGCGGAGATAGAATTTTTATGGATATTAAGCTACTTGTGGCTGCGCATAAGCCATATCCTATGCCTGAGGATCCGATGTATCTGCCTATTCAGGTTGGCGCGGAAGGCAAGGAGGAGATAGCAGGCTTTTGCCAGGACAATAAGGGAGATCATATTTCTGGAAAGAATGATAGATACTGCGAATTGACAGGCCTTTATTTCGGCTGGAAGAATCTTTCCTATGATGCTCTGGGACTTGTACATTATCGCAGGCATTTCACTTGCAAATCTGCCTGGTTTCGTCATCATCACGACAAGATGGATTCTCTTCTAACAGGAGAGGAGGCAGAGGCTCTTCTTCTTACTTCGGATATTATCGTGCCGAGGAAGAGACATTATGTGATTGAGAGCCTTTATTCTCATTATGGTCATACGCTGGACAGCGCGCATCTAGATAAGGCCAGAGAGGTCGTTGCAGAGAAATACCCAAGCTACTTGGCGGCGCTTGATGAGGTTTATGACAGAAGCTGGGGCTATATGTTCAATATGTTCCTCATGAAGAGGGAATATGTGGACGAATATTGCAATTGGCTTTTTACGATACTTCTGGAGTTAGAGCGCAGAATTGATATGAGTCAGATGTCATCCTTTGAGATGAGACTCTATGGACGCGTGAGTGAGATCTTATTCAATGCCTGGCTCCTCGAGAAGGAGAAGTCGGGAGTTCGAATTAGGGAGATTCGTTATCTTCCGATGGAGAGCACTAATTGGTGGAAGAAGGGAAGTTCATTCCTGGCAGCGAAGTTTTTGGGCAAGAAATATAAGGAGAGCTTTTAAGTATGCTGGTATCGGTGATTACACCCTTTTACCTTGGAAATGAATACATGGAGAAATACCAGCAGATGCTTCTTGGGAATGAGGAGGCTCTGTCTAGCGAGGATTCCCTGGAAGTTCTTATTATTAACGACAGTCCAGATACTGTCGTGAAATTGCAGGGGAGAGTGGCGGCAAAGCGCAACTGGCATGTGATAGCAAATGATCGAAATCTTGGAATTCATGCCAGCCGAATTCATGGACTTCTGGAAGCAAAGGGAGACTATGTTCTCTTCCTGGATCAGGATGATTATCTGAGAGAGGATGCAATTTCCTGCTTTCTTAGCTTCATTCGTGGTCTTGACATGGAGGCTGGCTACCAGGTGATTGTCTCGAATGCGATCCTGGAACAGGAGAATGTTTCTAATCTTTGGTATCGAAAGCCATATCACAAATCCCTGGTTGGAAACTTAAATACATATTTAACAATTGGTACGCAGATTATCTCACCAGGCCAGTGCCTGATTCCGCGGTCACTGATTCCAGATTACTGGATTACGCATCCTTGTACCAGAAATGGAGCGGATGATTATTTCCTGTGGATTCTCTTACTTGAACTTGGTGTACCATTTCTCTATCTGGATGAGCCACTATATACGCATCATTTTACGAGCCAGAATCTATCAAGTGACACATCCGTCACAGATGAATCCAGCTATCAATTTATTGAATTTATGAGGCAAGATCACGTGGCACCGGAGGATGACTTGAATCGGCTTGAGGATATGCTTCATTACAAGGCTTCCTTCCGCAAGGCATCACTTCCTGGCAAGATGAAGCTTGCACTGCGAAGAATGGATATATTAATTCCTAATTTAATTTTCAAGATTAGGACGGGGACGTATTTGGGATTTAATCGATGAGGTTCAGCAATGGAACGAGTGGCGATTTTACTTGCAACCTATAATGGTGAGAAATACATAAGCGAGATGCTTCGGTCTCTGGAATTACAGTCTTATCAGAATTTTGTCTGTTATGTACATGATGATGGATCGACAGACAATACGAGGGAGATCATCCTTGACTATGTTCTTCGCTCACCGAAGCAGTATGTTATCTTAGATTATCCACCGACTGGCTCCAGCAAGGCGAATTTTCTCTCTCTTCTCGAGCGAGTAGATGCGGATTATTATTTCTTTGCAGATCAGGATGATGTCTGGCTGCCGAATAAGATTATTGATTCTCTGAATGAGATGCGCACCCTGGAGAATGAAGAGGTCTTCATTAATGAGCAGATGAAGGCGAAGGCGCTTGATTTATCCGTTTCTTCATCGAGGATTTCAACACCTTTTTGTGTCTACCACGATATGACGGTTTGCGATGGACAGATGAATATGATTGCTCCATCCTTTCATGCATACATGGGTAGGAATCCATATCGACTCAGCTATCAGGAGATTATGATTGATAATCCAGCAGCAGGCTGCACCATGCTTATCAATCGGCCGCTTCGAGATCTCTCACTTCAATATACCTATCTGGATGAGATCGAGATGCATGACAGCTGGATTCTTATGCTATCTTCCATCTTTGGAGTGATACGTTACATTGATCTATCACTTCTCTGTTACCGTGTACATGGAGAGAATCAGATGGGCGCGGTAGAAGAAGAGACGACAGAAGAGCGGATTAAGAGGAATTTTCACGAATTCTTCTCTGGACAGATGTATCGTAAGAAGAAGGCTTTTCATAATCGCCTCTATCAGTCTGCACATCAGCTATTACAGATTCCCAATCTGCCAGAGGATGTGAAGGATAATCTCGAGGGCTTCCTGAATCTCAAGCATCATGGCAAGGGCTATCGGATGGCTTATTACAAGGGGCATGGATTCATCCGAGAACATCATGATTTCTGGTTCCGCCTGTGGGCATAGAATTTCGCAAAAAATGACCGTCGCAAAGGCCTTGTTTGGTTGACTTTGCGGCGGCCTTTTACTATGATTATATAAAGTAGGTGTTTTGTAGGCATTCTGCCTATTTGGGCCTTTTTGACAGGCTTTCACACCGTTAGTAAGGATAGATTGGAGATAGAAGACGTGAGTAAGGAACTTGCTAAGACATACGATCCGAAGGGACTTGAGGACCGCTTATATAAGAAATGGGAAGACAATGGATATTTTCATGCAGAGGTAGATCGCTCCAAGAAGCCATTTACCATCGTTATGCCACCTCCTAATATTACAGGACAGCTCCATATGGGCCATGCTCTGGATAATACGATGCAGGATATTCTGATTCGTTATAAGAGAATGCAGGGCTACAATGCTTTGTGGCAGCCTGGTACAGACCATGCAGCAATCGCTACAGAGGTGAAGGTTATTCAGGCACTGAAGGAGCAGGGCATTGACAAGGCTGATTTGACTCGTGAAGAGTTTTTGGACAAGTGCTGGGATTGGAGAGCAGAATACGGCGGACGTATTGTGAAGCAGCTGAAGAAGCTCGGTTCATCTGCAGACTGGCAGCGTGAGAGATTCACTATGGATGAGGGATGCTCTGAAGCGGTTCAGGATGTCTTCATCAAGCTCCATAAGAAGGGCTGGATTTATAAGGGCTCTCGTATTGTTAACTGGTGTCCAGTATGCCAGACATCTATCTCTGATGCAGAGGTAGAGCATGAAGAGCAGGACGGCTTCTTCTGGCATATCAATTATCCAGTAGTTGGCGAGGAAGGCAGATTCGTAGAGATTGCGACCACTCGTCCAGAGACTTTGTTTGGTGATACTGCAGTTGCTGTTAATCCAGAGGATGAGAGATATCAGGATATTGTCGGCAAGATGCTGAAGCTTCCTTGTACAGACCGAGAGATTCCAGTAATTGCTGATTCTTATGTAGATCGTGAATTTGGTACTGGCTGCGTGAAGATTACACCAGCTCATGACCCTAACGATTTCGAGGTTGGTAGACGCCACAACCTAGAGGAGATCGTAGTTATTAATGATGATGCTACGATGGCTTCTAATACGGGTAAGTACGCTGGTCTTGACCGCTATGAATGCCGCAAGATGTTAGTGGAAGATCTGAAGGATGCGGGACTCCTCGTGAAGGTAGTGCCACATTCTCATAATGTTGGTACTCACGATAGATGTCACACCACAGTTGAGCCTATGATTAAGCAGCAGTGGTTCGTGAAGATGGATGAGATGATTAAGCCTGCTGTGGAGGCTGTGAAGTCTGGTCAGATTGAGCTTATCCCAAACAGAATGGATAAGACCTACTTCAATTGGACAGATAATATTCGCGATTGGTGTATCTCAAGACAGCTTTGGTGGGGACATAGAATTCCGGCTTATTACTGTGATGACTGTGGTGAGACCGTAGTTTCAAAGGAAGCTCCTTCTGTCTGCCCGAAGTGTGGATGCACACATATGACGCAGGATGAGGATACGCTTGATACATGGTTCTCTTCTGCTCTTTGGCCATTTTCAACGCTTGGTTGGCCAGAGAAGACAGAGGATCTTGATTATTTCTATCCAGGAGATGTGCTGGTTACCGGCTACGATATCATCTTCTTCTGGGTAATTCGTATGATCTTCTCAGGATACGAGCAGATGGGCGAGAGACCATTTAAGACCGTTCTCTTCCATGGACTGGTTCGCGACGATCAGGGAAGGAAGATGTCCAAGTCTCTTGGTAATGGTATCGATCCGCTTGAGGTCATTGACAAATATGGCGCAGATGCACTTCGTCTGACTTTAATTACTGGTAATGCTCCTGGCAATGATATGCGTT
Source organism: Lachnospiraceae bacterium (assembly GCA_963661945.1). GTDB lineage: Bacteria > Bacillota > Clostridia > Lachnospirales > Lachnospiraceae > CAVLDP01. The sequence goes on along the minus strand of CAVLDP010000005.1, from coordinate 64,351 downwards.
TCTACTGGGAGCGTGTTGAGAATAGCCGTAATTTTGCCAATAAGGTATGGAATGCTTCCAGATTTATCATGATGAACCTGGAAGGAGTAGAACTTCATAAGCCTTCGGATGATGAGCTTGAGCCAGCGGACAAGTGGATTATCAGTAAGTGCAATACCTTGACTCGCGATGTCACAGAGAATATGGACAAGTTCGAACTCGGTATTGCAGTTCAGAAGGTATATGACTTCATTTGGGATGAATTCTGTGACTGGTATATCGAGATCGTGAAGCCTCGTATGTATGCAAAGGAAGAGAATCCTATTTCTGCAAATGCAGCTCTCTATACTCTTAGAGCTGTACTTTCTGATGCACTGAAGCTGCTTCATCCATATATGCCATTTATCACAGAGGAGATCTACTGTACGCTTTGCCCAGAAGAGGAGTCAATTATGATTTCTTCTTGGCCTGAGTATGCGCTCGAGAAGCATTTCGCAGTAGAGGAAGCTGCAATAGATCGTGCCAAGGATTTGGTCAAGGGTATTCGTACTCTTCGCAAGGATATGGACGTACCACCAAGCCGTAAGGCCAAGGTTATTATTACATCTGAGTCTGCAGAGGTCCTTGATACTTTCCGAAGTGTTCAGGATGCATATCAAGGTCTTGCTGGCGCATCAGAGGTTCAGTTTGCTGAGAATACAGATGGTATTCCGTCAGACGCGGTATCTGTAGTTATCCCAGATGCTGTTGTTTATGTACCACTTGAGGATCTTGTGGATTTTGAGAAGGAGAGAGAGAGACTCACCAAGGAGAAGGAGAAGCTTGAGAAAGAGCTTGCACGTTCTAAGGGAATGCTCTCTAATGAGAAGTTCCTGTCTAAGGCACCGGAAGAGAAGGTGGCAGAGGAGAAGGCTAAGCTGCAGAAGTATGAGCAGATGATGAAGGATGTTACGGATCGTCTGTCAGCGATGTCATAGATTGATCAGTGTATAAGCGGGGAGTTTTACATGGGCGCAAATCAGGTAGACCAGAATCAGTTGAATATAGAGACGATGCCGCCGCAGGTTACGATTTCAGAAGACCGGCTTGAGGCGACAGTTGTTCTCCCACGCCTTCCAGAGGGCGTGAAGCCAATCAAGTATAGCGCCAGAGATATTATGGATGCCCTAACTGCTTCTGGTGTGACCTATGGCATCAATCAGGAGCAGATACTTGAGATTGTAGACGTTCCTAGCTATGGTTATCCATTTGTTGTGGCGCGTGGACTTGCTCCTGTTGAGGGAATTGCTGGAGAATATACCTATCATTTTGACACTGAGGTGAATCCTGAACCAAAGGTGAATCCAGATGGTTCTGTCGATTACAAGAGCATGAAGACGATTGAGACAGTTGCTGCGGGAGATGTCATTGCGACCTATACGCCTGCAGTTCCTGGTAAGATAGGATATGATGTCCTGGGCAATGAGATTCCGCCGACGCTTGTGAGAGACCTGCCGCCGATTCCAGGACGTGGCTTTGATCGCTCTGAGGATGGGCTTACTTATACGGCCAACACTACTGGCAAGATTGAGATGAAGGATAAGCGAATCATCATCTCACCTGTCTACGAGATTAAGGCAAGGGTTGGTGTAGAGACTGGTAATATCGATTTTGCGGGAGACGTTATAATCCATGGAACGGTGTCAAATGGCGTTTCTGTGAAGGCAACCGGCAATATTACAATTGATGGCTTGGTTGAGACATGTTTCATCCATGCCAACAAGGATATCTTCCTCTTAGCTGGCGTTAAGGGCAATGAAGCTACAGAGATTCGTGCCAAGGGTAATATTACAGCACAGTTCATCGAGATGGCGACTGTGTTCTGTGGCGGAGATATTGAGGCAGATGTTTTCTATGATTCCAATATTTCATGTAATGGTGCAATTCGTATGACTGGCAAGAAATCATCGATCCTTGGTGGTGATACAGCTGCAGTAGAAGGCATTGAAGTTAGTACTATGGGCAATGAATTCGGTGTAATCACCAAGGCCTTCGTCGGTACGACACCATCTCGTGCCAGAGAGAAGGCAGAGCTTGAGGCTAAGTATCGTGAGCTTGATGTTAGTCTGCATAAGATTACAGATGGGCTGGAGAAGTTTGAGGCCTTGGCCAAGGAGAATGGCATCTCTTATCGAGAGGATCCGAGGAGAGTGCAACTGCTTCGCGTGAAGATTCAGCAGCAGGCCCAGCTCGATGAGGCCAGAATGAAGATTGATGAGCTGAATGATATTATCACCAGAGGCAGACATGCATCAATCAAGGTGAATAAGACAGTCTATGTTGGTACAGAAGTATGTATCAGTGACCATAGACTTCGTGTGAAGGAAACAGAGAATGATATCGAGTTCGTGCGAACAGAAGAAGGCGTTCGTATGCAACACATGAAGGGTTGATTTTTGGAGATAGATTATGATTGATTTTGAAGAAGAACTTAAGAAGTTTGAGCCTAGCATGGAAGTGAAGGATGCAGAAAATGCCATTCAGAGTAAGGACCTTACCGATATGACAGATATTCTGCGCGAGATTATGAAGACGACAAAGGGTTAATAGGGAGTGAATATCATGCTATGCTTTCACTGTGGTAATGAAGTAGAAGAGCATACAGAGTCTTGTCCGTACTGTGGAGCGAATCTCCATTTGTATCGGACAATTCTTTTGACTGCAGATGCTTATTATAATGAGGGCTTGGAGAGAGCCAAGGTACGAGATCTATCTGGTGCGATTGAATCGCTCAGGGAGTGCTTGAGCCTGAATAAATATCAGATTCAGGCGAGAAATCTGCTGGGTCTTGTTTATTTTGAAATGGGTGATATGGTGCAGGCCTTATCGGAATGGGTAATCAGTAAGAACTTTAGCCCAGACAATAATCCTGTGGATGTATATCTTAATGAGTTACAGAATACACCTGGTATGCTTGACAAGCTGAATACTACAATCAAGAAATATAACCAGGCAATTGAGTATTGCAGACAGGGAAGCCGAGATTTGGCCAGGATTCAGCTTCGCCGAGTGCTTAGTGCGAATAAGAAGCTTGTGAAGGGACATCAGCTTCTGGCTCTTCTCTGTATTCAGGATGGAGAATACGAAGAAGCGCGCAAGGCTCTGAATGAAGCAAGCAAGATTGATGTCAAGAATACCACCACCCTTCGCTATATGCAGGAAGTGAAAGATGCACTGAAGGAGCAGAATCAGAATAGCAAGAAGAAACGTCGTAAGGACGATACGGTTACCTTTCAGGATGGCAATGATATGATCCGTATGCCGAATGGTTCTGTGGCGGATCTTGTGGATAATACCAAGGGTGGCATCTTAAATGTACTACTTGGAGTATTGCTTGGACTTCTGATTACATTCTTTCTTGTGGTTCCGACGGTAAGACAGAATGCCAAGAATGAAGCGGCGAATAACCTGGTGGATGCGACAGAAGAGGTGGCTACAAGCTCAGGCTCAATTCAATCGTTAAAGGATCAGGTGACATCTCTTGAGGAGGAGCTTGCCAAGTATCAGGACACAGACAATATAGAGACAAGCTATGAGCATATAATTACTGCATACAATCTCTATAATTCTGGAGACCTGGATGGAGCTTACCAGGAATTGACTACAGTAAGTACCGATTCGCTGGGAAATACAGGAACCTATATTTATACCGTTATTGTGACGGAATATAAGACCAAGGCTGCGGAAGCGGCTGCTGCAGAGGGATATAGCGCATATTATAGTAAGGACTATGATACAGCAATCACGAAGTTGTCTGAGGCTGTGGATCTGCTTCCTACCTATGAGGATGGTAAGGCTCTCTACTATCTTGCAGAATCCTACTCTGGCAAATGGCAATTCGACGATGCGAAGACGTGTTACGAACAGTACATAACGCTCTTCCCAGAGGGATACTTTGCATCTAAGTGCCAGGAATCAATTACCGCAATCGAAGAAGCGAGCGATGATGAGAATGCTGCTACAGATAATACAAGAGCCAACACGACGAATCAGGATGGCGATGAATAATAGTCGTATGGAGATAAGATGAGTAATAGGGATACGAAGGAAATAAGAGAAGTTGTAGAGGGAATTCTTAAGGACTATAAGAAGGAGAGAGATATCGACCGGATGGAGGTCTTTGGCCAGCCGGACACAGAGGCGGTCAGGACCTTGATCCGCAAGCTCCTTCGAGTGGTTTATCCGGGATATTTTAGAGATACAACCTACAAGATATATAATGTCGACAGTACAATTACCGTTCTTATTGAGGACATCATTTACAATCTGTCCAAACAGATTGCACTTGTTCTTCCGGAGGATGAGAAGCAGGATACAGAAGAGAAGGCACATGAGATTGCAGTGGAATTCTGCCGCCGTATTCCTATGATTCGAGAATTCTTAGATACGGATTTGGATGCGACTCTGGAGGGAGATCCAGCTGCTCTGAATAAGGATGAGATTATTCTCTCTTATCCAGGAATTATGGCAACGACAATCTATCGATTGGCACATGAGCTCTTCTTACTGGAGGTTCCGCTGATTCCGCGTATGATGACGGAATATGCTCATTCAATTACTGGAATTGATATCAATCCTGGTGCGACCATTGGCAAATATTTCTTCATGGATCATGGTACTGGTATCGTCATCGGATCGACAACGATTATTGGAGAACACGTGAAGGTCTACCAGGGAGTTACGCTTGGAGCCTTGTCTACAAGTGGTGGCCAGTCCTTACGAGGAAGTAAGAGACATCCGACCATCGAAGATAATGTAACAATCTATGCAGGTGCGTCTATCTTGGGCGGCAACACTGTAATTGGTGAAGGCTCAGTGATTGGCTCGAATGCCTTCATTACCAAGGCAATTCCAGCTGGTACCAGGGTTACCATCTCACAGAAGGAAAACTAAGTCATAATTGACCGGTTCATAGAAGGCTTCGCGCCTCTTGGACCGGTCATTTTCTATATTGGATAGAATCCACATGAGCTTGGTGACGACCGCTTCAAGTGTCATGTCGTAGGATTCGAGCAGCTCGCAGGAATCCTTGATATCGCGGCCAACCTCGTAGACTGTCATATCGGATCCCTCGTGAGCGACCTGAGTTGACATGACAATCATGACCTCAGGATGAAGCTGACAGAGCTCATAGAATTCCTGGCGTATGGATGCAGGAATTCCGCCAACTCCGAAGCTTTCTACAATAATGGCATCATAGATATTGAAAATCTGAGGAAGCAGATCTGGCTTAATGCCTGGAGTCAGTTTGAGCAGGAAGATGTTCTCATTCATCTGCTTGTAGAAACGTACTGGCTTCTGGCTCGGAGTATATGGGATATAGCGCATGATGTGCCGGTCCTGAATGACGGCAAGCGTCGGAAAATCAATGCTTGAGAAGGCGTTATAGCTCTTGGTGCGAACCTTCTTGGCACGAGTTCCGGCAATGATTTTGCCGTCGAAGACAATTTGTACACCAGAAGATGCAGGATCGATTGCAACCAGGAAACTGTCGAGAAGATTGGTCTTTGCATCTGTGATATCCAGATCAATTGGCTTCTGCGCGCCAGTCAGGACGATTGGCTTCCTCGAATTCTGTATCATATAGGATAGGGCTGCGGCTGTATAGGCCATGGTATCCGTGCCATGAGCCAGGACGAAGCCATCATAATGATCATAGTTTTTCTCAATTGTATCGACCATGAGAGACCATTCCTTGGAACCGACATTTGTGGAGTCCAAGTTAAGAAGCCGGATGAAGTCCACCTGGCAGAGCTCTGCTACATCCGGAACATAGGAGAGAAGCTCCTCTGGACTAATCTGTGGCTCAAGTCCTTTTTCTGATTTTCTGGAGGCGATGGTTCCGCCTGTTGCGATAAATAATATTTTCTTCATGATGATTCCTCTAGTTGTTTGAACATTTGAGTGGCGCATTCTGGATGATGTCCCTTGCATAGATTAAATATTCCTCTGTGGTTTTCGACTTGCGAAGCTTCTTCAGGGGTTTATCGATATCACAGAAGCTGTCGGAGAGGGATGCCCAGATTTCCTTGAGATGGATGGTCACATCCTTCTCGCCGGAGAAAATCTCCTGATAGCCTGCAAGGATTTCATCGTGGAAGGCAAGAAGGCGACGGCGAAAGTCATCTTCTGCAAGAGGCTGATCAGTCCGAATCTCCTCGAATAGAGCGGGATTTCTAAGACATCCGCGACCAATCATTACCCCATCGATTTCTGGAAAATGATGAAGTATCTGATGGTAAGACTTAAGATCTACGATATCTCCATTGTAAATGAGCGGACAGCTTATCGTATCTGTCGCCGCGAGAAAGGCATCAAGATGCGGTTTGCCCTTGTAGAATTCCTCTCGAAGGCGCGGATGAATGATAAGTTCTGCCATAGGATATTTCTTATAGATGTCCATAATTGCAGGCCATTCATCTGGCGCAGCGTAGCCGATTCGTGTCTTTATGGACAGGTCAAAGGGAGCCTCATCATAGACCTGATAGAGCATGGCATCGAGGGCTTCAAGATCGAGAAGAGCCCCAGCGCCACGTCCTTTTGCAGTTACAGTGCCGGAAGGACAGCCGAGATTCAGATTAAAGGTTTGGTAGCCGTAGGTATCCTGGATGAGTCGTCCCATTTTAAGCAGATCATCGGCCTTATTTGCCATAAGCTGTGGAATCAGCTGCAGATCGGAATTGTTGGAAGGATCTAGGTCTCTCTTGACCTTCTGGCTTAATCCCTTGCTCGCTTGAATGAATGGCGTGAAATAATAGTCTGCGCCAGGGAAATGGTGAGCGTAGCTATTTCTTACTATGTAATTCGTGATGCCCTCTAAGGGCGCTAGTTCATATCTCATGCTTCTTAGTGTAGCAAGAAATGATACTGGTCACAATATGTAAGTCTGCAAAATGGTAAGTCTACTTATGTTATTTTAGAATAAATGAAATTTTGTTAAAGTGAGGATAAGTCAATAAAAAGGGGGTTTTTACTATGACTAATATTCCAACTGTGAAGCTGGGCATCGTGGCAGTCAGCCGTGATTGCTTCCCAGAGAGCCTGGCTGTTAATCGACGAAGAGCTTTGGTGGAGGCCTATGCAGCCAAATATGATGCAGCAGACATCTATGAGTGCCCAATCTGCATCGTAGAGAGTGAGATTCATATGGTGCAGGCACTTGAGGACATCAAGAAGGCAGGCTGTAATGCCTTATGTGTCTACTTAGGCAACTTTGGCCCAGAGATATCGGAGACGCTTCTTGCTAAGCACTTTGATGGACCGAAGATGTTCGTTGCTGCTGCAGAAGAATCGCAGGCAGATCTGATGGATGGCAGAGGCGATGCATATTGTGGCATGCTAAATGCCAGCTATAATTTAGCCCTTCGCAACATTGGGGCTTACATTCCAGAATATCCAGTCGGGGATGCAGCGGAATGCGCAGATATGATCCATGACTTCCTCCCAATTGCCAGAACTGTCTATGGACTCAGCCATCTGAAGATTATCTCATTTGGACCTAGACCACTTAATTTCCTGGCATGTAATGCTCCAATCAAGCAGTTATATAATCTGGGAGTTGAGATTGAGGAGAATTCAGAGCTTGACCTCTTTGAAGCTTTCCATAAGCATGATGGGGATTCACGTATTCCAGAAGTTGTAGCAGATATGGAATCTGAGCTTGGATCTGGTAATAAGAAGCCAGAGGTTCTTGCAAGATTAGCCCAGTACGAGCTTACCCTTCTCGACTGGGTAGAAGACCATAGAGGCTACCGCGAATATGTGGCTATTGCAGGTAAGTGTTGGCCTGCTTTCCAGACACAGTTTGGATTTGTACCATGCTATGTGAATTCACGTCTTACCGGCAGAGGAATTCCAGTTTCCTGCGAGGTAGACATCTACGGTGTTCTCTCTGAATTCATCGGTGCTTGTGTATCAGAAGATGTCGTAACCCTTCTTGATATCAATAATTCTGTACCGAAGGATATGTATCAGGAATCCATCGCAGGTAAGTATAGCTACAGCCTGACAGATACCTTCATGGGCTTCCATTGTGGCAATACCTGCTCGAAGAAGCTTGTAAACCCAGAGATGCGTTACCAGAAGATTATGGCTCGTTCTCTTCCGATTGAGGTGACAAATGGTACCTTGGAGGGTGATCTTTGTCCAGGTGATATTACATTCTTCCGGATTCAGTCTACTGCTGACAATAATCTTCGTGCTTATGTGGCACAGGGTGAGATTCTGCCAGTTGCAACGAAATCCTTTGGTGGCATTGGCGTATTTGCTATTCCTGAGATGGGACGCTTCTATCGTCATGTACTGATTCAGAAGAATTTCCCTCATCATGGAGCGGTTGCCTTTGGACATTATGGCAAGGCCTTGTTTGAAGTCTTCAAATATATTGGAGTACCTATGGATGATCTTAATTACAATCAGCCAGCGAGCCTTCCATACAAGACAGAGAATCCATTCAAATAAACTCATAAATTCCATAGAAAAAGCAGGTGGCCGAATGAGAGTGCCACCTGCTTTTTCTGTTCTAAAGGGGTATATTTCAAATAATCCATGAAGGGGCGGATTATTAGAAATCGGTAAGTGTTGCCTGACGCTTCTCAAGGAATGCGCCCATGCCTTCCTTCTTGTCATGGGTATCATTGGTAACACCGAAGAGATTTGCTTCCATCTCAACGGCATTATGGATATCCATGTCGTAGCCATTATTGATGGCTGCCTTGGCAACAGAGATTGCGTAACTTCCCTTGGAAGCAATCTTCGTAGCCATGGCCTTAGCTGTAGTCATAAGCTCTTCAGCAGGAACGACTTTGTTCACTAGTCCAATACGATATGCCTCGTTGGCATCGATATTATCGCAGGTGAAGATGAGCTCCTTGGCGCGACCCATGCCAACAAGACGAGCCAAACGCTGTGTGCCACCAAAACCAGGAATGATGCCAAGACCAGTCTCAGGCTGACCAAAGATAGCATTCTCAGATGCAATTCTGATGTCGCAGGCCATTGCAATCTCGCAGCCTCCGCCAAGAGCGAATCCATTGACTGCAGCGATGGTTACCTGACGCATCTCCATAAGCTTGAAGAATGGTTTAGATGCCTTGATACCAAAGGCTCTGGCCTCTGGTGCGCTGAAGCCTACCATCTCAGCAATATCAGCACCTGCAACGAAGGACTTGAACTCATTGCCCTTCTTATCTGGGCCACCAGTTAGGATCAGAACCTTGATTGCATCATTGGCCTCGACCTCGTCAAGACAGGTGGTAAGCTCCTCTAATGTCTCAGAATTCAAGGCATTCAGAGCCTGTGGTCTGGAAATCTTAAGAATTGCAACTTCTCCCTCTACAGACAATTCTAAATTGTTATAATTTGCCATTTGTATAACCCTCCTCTTAGTAGTGATCTTGTGGACAAAAAGGACAAAATGCTCCGTTTGTCTATAAACTTTCTTAAGTATAGGACATTGATAAATTTTTGTCAATCTCCGATTGGTAAAAAATGAATAGGTCTGTTATGATTTTTCCATGTTAGATGAGATTTGTCTTGAGGACTTACTAGAGCCAGCACTTACATTTTACAAATCAAATAAGAGATCTCTTCCGTGGCGTGAAGATAGGAATCCGTATCATATTTGGGTGTCGGAGATTATGCTGCAGCAGACCAGAGTGGAGGCAGTGAAGCCCTACTATGTTCGGTGGATGGAGAAACTGCCGGATATAGATTCGCTTGCACATTGCGAGGATGAGACCCTTCTTAAATTATGGGAAGGCCTTGGATATTATAACAGGGCCAGAAATATGAAGAAGGCAGCAGGTATCATTATGACAGACTACAGCGGACAGATGCCTTCTACTTATGATGAGATTATCGCCCTGCCCGGAATTGGGCCATACACAGCGGCTGCCATTTCGTCAATTGCCTTTGAGGAAGCAAATCCAGCGGTGGATGGTAATTTTCTTCGTATTATAAGCCGAGTCGCAGATGATAACCGGGATATCTTATCAAGCGCGATGAAGAAGGATGTGACAAGGCATCTGGCAGAAGCCTATCGAGCCTTTGGCAGAGAGTATGGTCTTCTCAATCAGGCACTGATGGAGATTGGCGCGACGGTCTGTCTGCCAAATGGCAAGCCTCATTGTGAGGAATGTCCTTGGCAGAATGCTTGTCTTGGACTCTCTCGTGGGACGAATCTCATGCTTCCTATTAAGAAGCCTAAGAAGGAGAGACGAATCGAAGAATATACAGTTCTTCTTATTGAAGATGAGAGTCGGATTTTTCTTCAGAAGCGGACAGAGGGAGGCCTGCTTTCTGGTCTGTTTGAATATCCGCATTTGGATGGATTCTGTGAAACGGAAGATGTCATTTCCTATGTAGAATCGCTTGGCCTTGATCCAATTTTTGTCCAGAAGCTTCCAGATGCCAAGCATCTTTTTAGCCATATCGAATGGCATATGAAGGGCTATCTGGTTCGGCTTGCATCTCTTACAGAAGATGAGGTCAAGTCCTATCGGAGAGAGGTGCGGCAAGCAAATGAACCATTTCTTGTAGAAATCGATGAAGCGAGAGAACGATACTCGATTCCGTCTGCTTATAGCACTTACACAAATTATTCACACGGGATGTAAGGAAAAGTGCTATAATATGCTAAGTTTTGATTAGACATCGAAATAAGGGATGACTGGGTTGAGGAATTATTATGAAATTAATTACATTTGCCATTCCATGTTATAACTCCTATGAGTACATGGGAAAGTGCATTGAGTCCATCCTTCCGGGTGGAGAAGATATAGAGATTATTATCGTGGATGATGGGTCGGTTGATCGAACTGCAGAGATTGCTGATGCTTATGCCGACAAATATCCTACGATTGTGAAGGTCATTCACAAGGAGAATGGCGGTCATGGTTCTGCGGTAAATGCAGGTCTTGAGGCGGCAAGCGGACTATATTATAAGGTCGTGGATTCTGATGATTGGCTGGACGGACAAGCTTACGCACATGTTCTTTCTACAATTCGAAGACATGTGGAAGAAGGGCAGTCTGTTGACATGTATTTGTCGAATTATGTCTACGAGAAGGTCTCTTCGGATCATCAGAGGCGGATGATCTACACGCTTTTATTTCCACAGGAGGAGATCTGCGGCTGGGAGGATATGAAGCATAACATCAAGGGCTTCTCCATTCTCATGCACTCAGTGATTTATCGAACAGACCTCCTGCGAGAGTGTGGACTGAAGCTTCCTGAGCACTGCTTCTATGTGGACAATCTGTATGTCTATGAGCCGCTACCATATGTGAAGAGTATCTACTATATGAATGTGGACCTCTATCGCTATTATATAGGTAGAGAGGGGCAGTCGGTTGCGGAGCAGACTATGGTTCGCCGCATTGACCAGCAGCTCAAGGTCAATTATCGTATGGTGGATGCCGTTGATCCTTGGTCTATAGAGGAGGAGCATTTACGAGAATATATGCTCTCCTATCTTGAGATGATTACGGTGGTTTCGACATCGATTGCCTATGTGTCGAATACCGATGAGAATCTTAGGAAGATCAGAGATCTGTGGAAGTACATTAAGGACAAGGACGAGAGAACCTATCGTCACCTCAGATTCGGCATCTTTGGTGGTGCTATGAATCTGCCTGGACGATTTGGCCGATACCTGTCCGTGAAGGCTTATCGCATTTCACAGAGATTTATGGGATTTAATTAAAATGAGACTTAAGAACTGGTGGGAGGCCCTTCCCATAGAGACTAGGGAACAAGTTCATAGACATTCCTGCCTTCTGTCTGGAATCTTATGTTATCCTATGCTATGTTATTGGTACATAGGCCTAATACTGGCGATTCTTGCAGTGGTACTGGGATATACCTATGCGATGAAGCAGGAAATCTGTCGAGAGGTTATCATTGGCATGGTGCTTGGCAGCATCTTTCTTGTGATTGTTCTGCTCTTCTTAATCCTGGGCAGAGTATATATGAATTTTCTAAATATAATGGGGTGAGTGTATGGAAGATAATCGAGAGAATTATTCCTATGAGGAGAATCCTTATACGAATCAAGGACAGTATGGCGGCCCGAAATACGGTGGTCCGGAATATGGTCAATCAGACTACGGCAATCCGAAGGATGAGCGCGGCAAGAAATATGGAAATGGATTTGGAATGGCAGCCCTTATTCTTGGCATCATTTCACTTGTCGTATTCTGCAGTATATTTAATGTATTTCTTGCAATTCTAGCTATTGTATTTGGTATTATTCAGCTTGCTATGTACCATGACAAGGTCCAGGCAATTATTGGAATTGTCACGGCTTCCTTATCTATCGTACTTACGATTGTATTCTGGGGGCTCATCTATGCGAGCTCACCATTTATGAATATGATGGAGGACTTTGTCTATGAGTATTCAGATGGGGATTATAACATCTACGAATATGGGGATGGAGAGATGATCGACGAGCTGCAACAGGGACTCGAACAACTCTAGGAGATACCTTGACTTATGTGGCCAAGTTTTCTATAATTTCTTTTGGAAATTTCATAGATACATGCTTAGAAGACAGCATGGCTCATAAAGTACATTAAGCTAGGTGTGATACGAGATAGTAAGTCTTCGTCCTAAGCGGACGGAGGCTTTTTTTATCATCAGGAAAGGAATTGGACAGATGTATCAGAAAGTAAACACGGACTTAAACTTTGTAGATCGTGAAAAAGAAATCGAGAAGTTCTGGAAGGAAGAGGATATCTTCCGCAAGTCTATGGAGAATCGCAAGGAAGGAGAGACCTATACCTTCTATGATGGACCTCCTACTGCAAATGGTAAGCCACATATCGGACACGTACTTACACGTGTTATCAAGGATATGATTCCTCGTTACCAGACAATGAAGGGCAAGTATGTTCCACGTAAGGCTGGTTGGGATACACATGGTCTTCCGGTTGAGCTTGAGGTGGAGAAGCTTCTTGGCTTGAATGGTAAGGAACAGATCGAAGAATATGGTATGGAGCCATTCATTGACAAGTGTAAGGAATCCGTATGGAAGTACAAGGGAATGTGGGAAGACTTCTCTGGTACTGTAGGTTTCTGGGCTGATATGGATGACCCATATGTTACTTATGATGATAATTTCATTGAGTCAGAGTGGTGGGCACTGAACCAGATTTGGAACAAGGGCCTTCTCTACAAGGGATTCAAGATTGTACCTTATTGTCCACGTTGTGGTACCCCTCTGTCTTCTGCGGAAGTGTCTCAGGGTTATAAGACGGTTAAGGAGCGTTCTGCAATCGTTCGCTTCAAGGTGCTTGGAGAGGACGCTTATTTCCTGGCTTGGACGACAACTCCATGGACACTGCCATCGAATGTGGCTCTTTGCGTGAATCCTGAGGATACCTATGTCCGTGTGAAGGCTGTAGATGGCTATACCTATTATCTGGCAGAGGCACTTTGCGACAAGGTGCTGAATCAGCTTCTGAAGGAAGATATGGAAGGACCTGCTTACGAGGTTCTCGAGACTTACAAGGGTTCTGATCTTGAGCACAAGGAATATGAGCCACTCTATGACTGCGCAGCTAAGGCTGCTGCTGCTCAGCGTAAGAAGGGCTTCTATGTAACATGCGACAGCTATGTTACCATGTCTGATGGTACTGGTATTGTACATATTGCGCCTGCTTTTGGTGAGGATGATGCGAATGTCGGCCGTAATTATGACCTTCCACTGGTTCAGATGGTAAATGATAAGGGCGTGATGCTCGATGAGACTCCATTTGGCGGTATGAGATGTAAGCCTACCAAGTCTGAGATGGATAATGGTGCAATCTCTGCAGATCCAGAGGTAATTAAGGAACTCTCATCCAGAGGACTTCTCTTTGATGCGCCTAAGTTTGAACATGAATATCCTCACTGCTGGAGATGCGATACACCGCTTATCTACTATGCGAGAGAGTCTTGGTATATCAAGGAAACTGCAGTTAAGGAAGACTTAATTAGAAATAATAATACAGTTAACTGGATTCCTGAATCTATTGGTAAGGGAAGATTCGGTAACTGGCTCGAGAATATCCAGGATTGGGCTATTTCCCGTAACAGATATTGGGGTACTCCTCTGAATATCTGGGAGTGCGAAGGCTGTGGTCATCAGGAATCTATTGGTTCCCGTGCAGCTCTTGCAGAGCGCTCTGGTAATCCTGAGAATGCCATTGTTGAATTGCATCGACCATATATTGATGCGGTAACCTTTACCTGTCCAGATTGTGGTAAGACCATGAAGAGAGTACCAGAGGTTATTGACTGCTGGTTTGATTCAGGTGCCATGCCATTTGCACAGCATCACTATCCATTCGAGAATAAGGACAAGTTCGAGCAGCAGTTCCCAGCACAGTTCATCTCTGAGGCTGTTGACCAGACACGTGGTTGGTTCCATTCCCTGATGGCAGAATCAACACTTCTATTCAATAAGGCACCATATGAGAATGTCATCGTGCTTGGACATGTACAGGATGAGAATGGACAGAAGATGTCTAAGTCCAAGGGTAATGCGGTAGACCCATTTGATGCACTTGAGACTTATGGAGCAGACGCGATTCGTTGGTATTTCTATATCAATTCTGCACCATGGCTTCCAAACCGTTTCCACGGCAAGGCAGTGCAGGAAGGTCAGCGTAAGTTCATGGGTACCCTATGGAATACCTATGCCTTCTTCGTGCTCTATGCCAATATTGATGACTTCGACGCCAGCAAGTATAGCTTAGACTATGACAAGCTAAGCGTTATGGACAAGTGGATTCTGTCTCGACTGAATTCAACAGTAGCTGAGGTAGACTCAGATCTGTCAAACTACAAGATCCCAGAGGCTGCTAGAGCATTAGACCAGTTCGTGGATGAATTATCTAACTGGTATGTAAGACGCTGCCGTGAGAGATTCTGGGCTAAGGGTATGGAGCAGGATAAGATCAATGCTTATATGACTCTCTATACAAGCCTTGTTACAATCTCCAAGGCTGCTGCACCAATGATTCCATTTATGACAGAGGAGATATATAGAAATCTGGTATGCTCAGTCGATGCATCAGCACCAGAGTCTATTCACCTGTGTGATTATCCAGAAGTGAATACTTCTATGATTGATCAGGAATTAGAAGAGAACATGCAGGAGCTTCTTAGAATTGTAGTATTTGGTCGTGCATGTCGTGACGCTTCTGGTGTGAAGAATCGTCAGCCAATTGCCAAGATGTATATCAAGGCAGAGAAGGAGCTTCCAGCATATTACACAGATATCATTGCGGACGAGCTGAATGCCAAGGAAGCCATCTTCACAGAGGATGTATCTTCATTTACCACATATGCATTCAAGCCACAGCTTCGTACAGTAGGCCCTAAGTATGGTAAGTTCTTAAAGGGCATCCAGGAAGGTCTTGCAGCCTTGGATGGCAATGCAGCATATCAGGCACTTAAGGCAGATGGATGCATCAGACTTCCTGAGGTTGATCCATCTATAGAGCTTGCTGAAGAAGACCTCTTAATTACCATGACTCAGATGGAGGGCTATGTAACGGATGGTGACAATGATATTACGGTAGTTCTTGACATTAATCTTACTCCAGAGCTTCTGGAAGAAGGTTTTGTTCGTGAGCTTATCAGCAAGATTCAGACCATGCGTAAGGAAGCTGATTTCGAGGTTATGGACAGAATTGCAGTCGGATACCAGGGCTCTGCCAAGGTAGAAGAGGTCTTTGCAGGAAACTCTGACGAGATCTGTGGTGTCGTACTGGCTGATTCTCTGACAAGTGGCTTAAATGATGGCTATAAGAAGGATTGGAAGATTAACGGTGAGGATGTAACCCTTACAGTTAAGAAATTATAGAATTTTGATTAGGAGCAGTCCCACTGGGGGCTGCTCTATTGTTTTATGGATTGGAAGGAGAAATGTATGAAGGGCACAAGTAAGAAATCCAGTATGACAAAAGATATCTATGTAGGCAAAATCAAGGCGAATGTGAAGAATCTCTATCGCAAGGACTTTGAGGAAGCTACACCACAGGAAATCTATCAGGCAGTATCTCTTGCTGTAAAGGATGCGGTGATTGATAACTGGCTGGAGACCCAGCGCGTGATGAAGAAGGAAGATCCGAAGGTCGTCTATTATATGTCTATGGAATTCCTTATGGGCAGGGCACTTGGCAATAATATGATGAACCTATGCAATTATGGAGAGGTTAAGGCTGCCCTTGATGAGTTAGGATTTGATATCAATGCGATTGAGGACCAGGAACCAGATCCTGCTCTTGGTAATGGTGGACTTGGTCGACTGGCGGCTTGCTTCCTGGACTCACTGTCTACTCTTGGTTATCCGGCATATGGCTGCGGTATTCGCTATCGCTATGGTATGTTCAAGCAGAAGATTGTGGATGGCTACCAGAGGGAGGTTCCGGATAACTGGCTGAAGGATGGTTATCCATTTGAGCTTCGTCGCCAGGAATATTCTCACGAGGTGAAGTTTGGGGGCTATGTGAGAACGGAAGTGGATTCTGAGGGCAAGGCTCATTTCATCCATGAAGGCTATAGCTCTGTTATGGCTGTTCCATATGATATGCCAATCGTAGGTTATGACAATCATGTGGTGAATACTCTTATGATCTGGGATGCGGAACCGAAGGAAGTCTTCTCTCTTGATTCCTTTGATCGTGGAGAATACGACAAGGCAGTAGAGGAGGAGAACCTGGCCAAGAATCTGGTAGAAGTTCTCTATCCAAATGATAATCATATCTCAGGCAAGGAGCTTCGCTTGAAGCAGCAGTATTTCTTCGTGTCGGCCTCTCTTCAGAGAGCGATTGCCAGATTTAAGAGAAGTCATTCTGATATTCATGAACTTCCTAATAAGGTTGTCTTCCAGATGAATGATACGCATCCAACTCTTACTGTAGCTGAGCTTATGCGAATTCTCGTTGATGATGAGGGCTTAGAGTGGGACGATGCATGGAATATCGTGACGCACTCTGTAGCTTATACCAATCACACGATTATGTCAGAGGCCTTAGAGAAGTGGCCAATTGAGATTTTCTCCAGACTCCTGCCGAGAGTCTATCAGATGGTAGAGGAGATTGACAGACGTTTCCGAGAAGAAGCAGCAAATCGTTTCCCAGGAGACTTCGACAAGGTTAACCGCATGGCTATCATTTACGATGGACAGGTCAGGATGGCGCACCTTGCGATTGTAGCAGGATATTCGGTAAATGGTGTTGCAGCCCTTCATACAGAGATTCTGAAGAAGGAGACCCTCAAGGACTTCTACGATATGTATCCAGAGAAGTTCAATAATAAGACCAATGGTATCACGCAGAGAAGATTCCTCCTGCATGGAAATCCGCTTCTTGCTGATTGGGTGACAGATCATGTGGGTAAGGAATGGATTACAGACTTATCTGCAACGAAGAAGTTAGAGCTCTATGCAGACGACAAGAAGGCTCAGCATGAGTTTATGAATATCAAGTATCAGAATAAGCTTCGTCTTGCCGAGTATATCTTGGAGCATAATGGGGTGGAGGTAGATCCTAGATCGATCTTCGATGTGCAGGTGAAGAGACTTCATGAGTATAAGAGACAGCTTCTGAATATTCTCCATGTGATGTATCTCTATAATCAGATTAAGGAGCATCCGGAGATGGATTTCTATCCTAGAACCTTTATCTTTGGAGCCAAGGCTGCAGCAGGCTATGAGATTGCCAAGCTCACGATTAAGCTGATTAATAATGTAGCTGATGTCATCAATAATGACAGATCCATCGAGGGCAAGATCAAGGTTGTCTTCATTGAGGATTATCGAGTATCCAACGCGGAGTGGATCTTTGCAGCGGCTGATGTATCAGAGCAGATTTCTACCGCATCCAAGGAAGCTTCTGGAACAGGTAATATGAAGTTCATGTTAAATGGTGCTGTAACTCTTGGAACCATGGATGGAGCCAATGTAGAGATGGTTGAGGAGATGGGCATCGAGAATGCCTTTATCTTCGGTATGTCTTCCGATGAGGTAATCGCACATGAGAGAAATCGTGATTATAATCCGATGGATATCTTCAACCAGGATCAGGAGATTCGCAAGGTCTTAATGCAGTTGATAAATGGTTTCTATAGTCCTGAGAATCCAGAGCTCTTCCGACCAATCTATAACTCACTCCTTAATACTGAGTCGACTCAGTATGCGGATACCTACTTCGTACTGGCAGATTTCCGCTCTTATGCTGAGGCTCAGAAGAGAATTGAGGAGGCCTACCGTGATGAAGCAGGATGGGCTAGAAAGGCAATCCTTAATGTGGCAAATGTTGGTAAGTTCTCATCAGATCGTACAATTCAGGAATATGTAGATGATATTTGGCACTTGGATCCAATTAGGGTGGATGGAGTGTCTTTGAAGGTGACCATCTAGAACGGGTGCATCTGTAAAAATCTTTACACATGTCTGAAGGTGTGTTAGAATCTTGGCGGAAACCGATGGACACGACAGAATTTCTATGATGTATAATTTTGGACAGCTGTTCATTCGACATCCAAATCAAGAACTACAAAAGGAAAAAGAAAAAATGAAACTATCAGAAAAAAGACTAAACTCGATGACTGCCAGAAGAACGCTAAACACCTTCAACGAGAGCTTGACAACTCTTCTTATGGAGAAGTCCTTTGAGAAGATTAATGTAAGTGATATCTGTAGTGTGGCCATGATTCCAAGGGCTACCTTCTACAACTATTATGAAGACAAGTATGATCTTCTCAATTATTATTTCCATACTTATATGGGCGAGGTTCAGTTTTCTCTGCCTGAGGAGGGGATTTCATTCAAGGAATATATGATGAGTATCCTGCTTAAGCTCCTTCAGTATATCAGGAAGAGTCAGGACCGTTATATGCTGATCTATTCCAATAATAAGGATGGATACTTCATTCCAGCTATGAAGAAATCCATGGAGCATAAGATGGAGGAGCTTCTCTCCAATATGGATGAGAGTACCAGAAAGCTTCCGATGGAACTTGAGACAGAGCTTGTTGCAAATTCCATTATCACGATTGCAACCTGGTGGATGTATCATAACGAAGAATATTCTACAGAGGAAGTGCTAGGCTTCTTGGAGGATACATTAGCATAGGGGCTTATTATGGCAAAGACTGGATTATTTGTAGAAGGCGGAGGCATGAAATGTGCCTATAGCGCTGGATTACTGGATGCCTTCTTGGATGAAGGAATCGAATTTGATTATTGTATGGGTGTGTCTGCAGGAGCTGCCAATGTGGCATCCTATCAGGCCAAGCAGAGGGAGAGAAATCTCAGATATTACACGATTCATGTGAAGGATCCGCGCTACATCAGCATGCGTTCCTTTGTGAAGACGGGCAATTTCTTTGGCCTGCAATTTATCTATGGAGATATGACAAATGAAGGCGGCATCGATCCGCTTGATTATGATGTTATGATGTCAAACCCAGCAGAGATGGTCTTCCCGGCGACGGATGCGGTGACGGGCGAGATGCGCTACTTTACCAAGGCAGACTGCAAGAGGGATGATTATCGGCCGATTATGGCAACCTGCGCTCTCCCTGTAATGTGCCAGCCAATTGAACTGGATGGTCATTTCTACTATGATGGCGGAGTTGGGGATTCTATTCCAATTGATAAGATGTTATCAGATGGTTGTGATCGAATCATTGCGATTATGTCAAAGCCAAGGGGCTTTGTTATGAAGCCTGAGGGTCATAGGGCGGGATATCATTTTGCACTTCAGCACAAATTCCCTAAGACCATTGAATTACTAGATCATAGGCATGAGAATTATAATGCTTCGATGAAGAAGCTTCTGGCTCTGCAGGCCAAGAAGCAGGCAATGATTTTCTGCCCATCACCGGAGATTAAGATCGGTACTTATACGACTGATCCGAAGATTATGAAGGCATTTTATGACAACGGCATGGCCGATGCCAAGAAGGAGATGGATGCGATAAAAGCATTCCTGGCAAGATAAGAATGAAGAATTCGATTAAGAGAGACCAGCAGTTTTTTGCTGGCCTTGTTCTATTTACAATTGTACTTATTATGGTGAATCTGGCGGAGCGGGTGAATTCCTACAATGCTACGGTTCTTGCCTTTTCTTACAAGTATGGCTTCATTTCCAGAGGCTTAATAGGAAGCATTTATCAGGGGCTAAATAAAATATTGCCATTTGACATGATAAATTACCCATCTGTCAAATTATATACACTTGTTGTGACGACGATTTTCGTGATTCTGCTTCTTATATTTCTTAAGACGATTCATGGATTGGCGGAGGAATCTGCGAAGAAGTCCTGCGAATATCTGATTCTGTTCTTCTTGATCTGTGCGGTTCCGACCTTTACTTCTTATTATAATTTTGGTCGCTTGGATGTCTACAATGTTATGCTTACCATGCTATCGCTCTTTTGTCTGATCTATGGCAGAGTGGAATGGGCTCTGATTCCAATTGCGGCGGCCGGAACGTGCGTACATGAGGGCTATGTCTTTATGTACTTCAACGTGATTCTTGTACTGCTTCTCTATAAGCTGCTCAAGGCTATGGAGCAAAAGGGGAGAGTCAGATATTATTGGATCCTCCTAGTGGCTACGTTTGCTGTGGGAGCCATTCTATTCCTATACTTCATGTTCGTAAGCCAGAATCAGGGACAGGATGTCTATGAGGAGATTATTACAACAGCGAACTCCATGTCCTACAAGGGTAAATGTCATAGGGATGTCGTTCGGGCTGAGATTCTCGGCGTGGATTTGACGGAAGAGGAGAGAGATTATCAGATTCGAAATCATATAGAGCTTCCAATCTTTTTACTTCTCTTTTCCCCATTTATCGCAATCCTGATTGGCTATTTCCGAAGACTATGGAGCTTGACTCGGACGAGATTTGAGAGGATTTCAGTATTCTTTTTGATGGCGGGAGCTCTTACAACCTTGCCACTCTTTATTCGCAAGGTCGATTATGGCCGCTGGGTATTTGCGGTAATAGCTTATTACTGCCTGACGACACTGGCGCTTCTGGCTGTGAGAGATGACCTTGTGACCAGGGCTTGGACTAAGACGATTGAGGATCTTGGAAGAAAATGCTCTTTTGCCAAGCTCTTGCTTCCGTATGCCTTGCTTTTCTCGCCGTTTACGGATTTGTCTATTGATGAAGCTACTTTCTTTATTTATAATTTACCAGAACGAATTATGAAGTTTATATCCTAGGCTTAGAACAGGGAAAGGAGAGAGGACCGTGCTTAAGAATCGTAACAAACAGCAATCTATAAGAGCATATTTGCTGTCTTTACTTCTTCTTACAGCAGGGTCTTTTTTCTATGCCTATAATGGCAAGGTGGAGTCCTATAATTCGACGGTTCTCGCCTTCTCTTATAAGTATGGATTCACATCGCGGTCTCTGATTGGCACCATCTATCAGGCACTAAATGCGATTCTTCCGCTTGATCTCATGAATTATGAGGCGGTACGCAGTGTCACGCTCATTGTGACGATTCTTATCTTTCTTATCCTCGGGCTGATTCTTAGGCGGATTCTACTTATGACAAGGGAAGAGGATTTGCCATTTGCTGAGATGCTAGGGATGATCCTATCCCTTATGCTTGTGATGACCTTTGTTTCAAAACGTAATCTCGGGCGCTTAGATATTTATATGATTCTTCTGTCTATGATATCCATCCTTTGCCTCATGAAGCAGAGAGCTGAGTGGCTGGTTATACTGCTGTCTGGCCTCTCTGTATGTGTTCACCAGGGTTCGGTCTTTATGTATGCAAACCTTGTGCTTGTCTTACTTCTCTATCTTGCGATTCGAAGAGAGAATAGCAGGAAGAAATATTTAATTCTTTTCGGTCTTACCTTTCTTACGATATCCATTCTCTTTCTATGGTTCGAATTCTTCTCGCGAAGTCAGGGGACTCTGATTGTAGATCAGGTGATATCGGATGCGACGAAATTATCATTGAATGGGAACTATCACAAGACTTTGATTGATCATGAGGTGCTTGGTATTGATTTAGCAGAGGAAGAATGGAACATGCATCTGGAGAATTTCGTGGAGATTCCTATTTTTCTGCTTCTCTTTAGTCCATTTTTATATCTTATCTATCGATTTGTTAGGATGCTTTTTCTCGAGGCAGAGAATCGAGGGGACCGACTTATTATGGCTCTATTCCTGCTTGGACCGCTGACGCTTCTTCCCAATTATATTCTGAAGGTGGATTATGGCCGTTGGGACTTGGCTTTATTCGTCTATTATCTTGTGATGACTCTGGTAATGATGGCAATGGGAGAGAAGGTATTCTGTCAGGCCGGAAGGAAGGCAACAGCCTATATTGCAGAGCATAGGACAATTTTTCTTATTCTTCTAATCTATCTTGTCCTTTTCTTTCCATTTTGGGATGTTCATGTCAATGAGTTATGCAAGGAAATAAGTAATCCAATCAATGAGACCTGGTTACATATCTGGTAGGAGAACCTATGGAATTGAAAGTAAAGTCTGAAAATAGAAAATTTTTGGCAATCCTGGGAATTCTTGCCTTTGGTATCTCGCTTAGGTACTTCGACCATACGATGACGGAGTATAATACGACATTATTTGCCATGTCTTATAAATATGGCTTCATTAGCCGCGGAATGCTTGGGACAATCTATCAGGGGTTAGACGCCCTGCTGCCGTTTGATCTTATGACCTATCAGGGAGTCTATTACTTCACGATGGTTATGACGCTTGTTTACTATCTGGTATTTTTTCTTTTTCTTAAGACCTGTCTTGAGATTGTGCCAGAGGGTCAGAGATCTACGATGAGGTATCTGTCTATCTTCCTATCGATTTTTGCCTTTTCTACCTTTGTCACAGAAGAAATGTATGGAAGATTAGACCTCTATCTCTATACGATTATGTATCTTTGCCTGATTCTCCTCCTTAAGAGAAGGGCAGAGTGGCTTGTTCTGCCGCTTGGTATTTTCTGTTGCCTGATTCATCAGGGCTTTGTATTTACCAATGCTGCGCCGATTTTGGTACTCTTATTTTATCGATGCTGTAAGGGCGAGGGAAAAGATAGAAAGCGCTATCTTATTCTGCTTCTTACTTTTTTCTTGTCAATCTCAGTATGCTTTCTCTATTTTGAATTCGCATCTCATTCATCTGGGAGAGAAATCTATGATGAGGTGGTGGCAGAAGCGAAGAGTCTGTCTCAAGACGGGGAGAGCTATAATCCCTCTATCCTGAGTCATGAGATTCTAGGAGAGGATGTATTCTTGGATGAGTGGGAGTTGCATCTGGAGAATTATAGGGAATTTCCGGCATTTCTAGTCCTGGGGCTTCCGTATCTTCTCATTTTCTATTTCTTTGCAAAGCGGGTAATAAAGGGAGAGAGTGGTTGGAAGAGATTACCTTATCTGGCCTTCCTGATTGGAGTTATCACCATTCTTCCAGAGATGATTCTGAAGGTGGATTATGGTAGATATATGTGTATTACCTTCGTCTATTATATCGCTATGACCATGGTATTTCTTACTATGGAGGATGCCCCTGTGACACGGGCGATAGAGGGCAGTAAGTCCTATCTTAGAGACCATTTGCCAATTCCTGGTATGGTAATTCTCTACAGCATTTTCTTTACGCCAATGTTTGATGTGGTGATTTGTTGGGCAGCCTATCGCCTGTCAGCTATGGTATTAGGCTTGTAGTAGAAAGGAAGTATCTTAGATGTCACTTAGTCAAATAGAGAGCCGTAGAATACAGGCAATTCGAGGACTTGCCATTATGGGGGTTCTTATGTCTCATGCGGTCAGCTTCTGCGCAGAAGAGATTTATGTTATGCCTTGGACCCATTCTGCAGTGGGAATCTTTCTCTTCCTATCAGGTCTACTTACAAGTGGACCAATAGAGGATATACGGGCTTTCTATAAGAAGAGGATACTTAGGGTCCTCTATCCATATCTGATTTGGTCAGTGATTTATACGGTCCTCTATGGAAATTATCGTGCCTTCTTATGGAATTTGCTGACTGGTCAGTGCTGCAGCGTCTATTATTATATTCTGGTATATATGGAGCTTACGCTTCTTGCACCTTTCTTAATGAAGATAAGTAGGTCGAATCTTTATTTTCTACCTTATTTTGTAACGCCAATTTCCTTGATTATTTATGCATATCTGGTGCAATGCGGCAGGGATTTGGGATATCCATATGATTTGGATCTCTTCCTTCTATGGCTTAATTTCTTTTATTTTGGCCTTCGTCTATCTGGAAGAGAGTCGACCTATCGCCTCTCTGGCTCTTCTAAGGTTAGAGCATGTATACTCCTTGCAGCATTCGGCTTTGCAATCAGCCTGGAATATGTAGAGGCCTTCCACTGGAATCGGATGGGATTTTGGAATGTGTCCTGCAGTACCTCTAAGCTTACCTCTATGTGCACTTGTCTTGCACTTTGCAGTCTTGCGTACTTGTGGATTCATAAGTCAACTATGCCAGGCGCTTTTGGAAATGCATCCCTAAATGTCTTATCCTTCTTTGGAGATTTGAGCTTTGGAATTTATCTTACGCATTTGCTCTTTAACTACTTATGGGGCAAGACCATTCTTTGGGAAGCTTCACCATTTTATGTGAGATTTCTCCTGTCCTTTGGAGCAAGTGCAGTTTTTGTATATTTATTGAGAAAGCTTCTACCGAAGAAGCTCTCTAGAATTTGTGGAGTGTAGTATGATTCATACATTACAATTTTCTCTTCGAAGAATTGCGGAGGTTCTATCCCTACTTAGTATCGTTGGAATTCTACTCGTGTTAATTCTTGTGGACCGGTCAGACTTAAGCTGGTTCTACCATAGTATGTACCTATCCAATGCCTGGATTGCCGGAATTCTAATTGTGCTTTTTATTTTTCTATGGAAGGCACCATTTCTTGCAGAATTTCGAGAGCGCTTTTCGAATGCGAAATCTGATGCAGGTTTATCCAAGAAGCTATGGATTTCTACTGGACTACTTCTGATTCTCCAGGGAATTATTCTTCATTCTATATTTCTTTATGTGGATTACGATGTGAATTATATGAAGGAAGCAGCCAGTCAGTTCATTCATGGAGGCTTGTCGGATTTCTATGTGTCGTATTTTGCGACGAATACCAATAACGTAATTGTTCTTGGTATTAATATCCTCTTTCAGTTACTTGGAGAAGGAATTGGAATAGATGGCTATTTGATTCAGGTGGTCTTTGGCGTCCTGCTTGTTGATACAACAATCCACTGTACGGCAATGGTGACATGTCTTGTTACAGGGAAGAAATCGCATACTTTGGTGACCTATATTCTTATGGTTTTACTTCTTGGACTTTCTCCATGGATTATGGCGCCTTATACGGATGTTTTCTCCCTTCTCGTTCCGGTGGGGACACTTTATCTCTATTTGAAGCTTCGAGACTGCAGGATGAATGTATGTCTTAAGACAATTCTCATCTTCGGACCATCGATTGTCTGCATTCAGTTAAAGCCGACGAATGCAGTTATTGCCTTAAGCATTCTTATTGTTGAGATTCTAAGAGAACGAGAACTGATTTCCTGGAAGAAGTTGGGCCAGATACTGCTTGGTTTTGTAATTATCGCTGGCTGCTTTCTCATTTTGCAGAGAGGAGTCTATGCGGCCCTATCTTATGAACCAAATGAGGCTCGTGCCAAGACAGCTCTTCATTACATGCTCCTTGGCTCGAACACATCCTCTGGTGGCTGCTATAATTGGGATGATGATGCCTATACCGATTCTTATCTTACTGCAGAGGAGAAGAATGCGGCGGACTGGGCTTTGATCAAGGAACGCTATACATCTATGGGATTTTCTGGCTTTCTCTATCATCTGACCAAGAAGACAGATATGAATTATAATTCCGGCACCTTTGGCTGGGGCAAGGAGGTGCCTACCGTGCACCAACTTCTGCCGTCGGATGGCTCTTTCCTTACGACCTTCCTTCGAAACCTCTATTATGTGGATGGGGATACCGTATATTTGACGGAGGGAGAGAAGACACTTGGTGTAAGTCGTGCCTTTCAGGAAGGTGGCGCTTATTTTGGCTATTTCACCCTGACAGAGCAATTCTTATGGATTATGGTTCTGCTTCTTATCCTTAAGGCATCTATTTCTGTTTTTAGGAGTAAGGGAGAGAATTCCTACCGGGATATTCTTCTAATAGCATTCCTTGGAATGTTTTTGTTTGTTACAATATTTGAGACGAATAGCAGGTATCTACTAAGCTATCTGCCGATTTTTGTACTACTTGCAGTAGAAGGGATTACCATTGAAGGTTCAAGAGAGAAGAGAAGAATTAAATAGATATATACATCTTTTACTGGCGCTTACGATAGGACTTTTCGTAGCGACCTATGATCATCAGCTGGATTCCTATAATTCCTCGATTATGGCCTTGAATTATAGCTATGGCTTCATTTCAAGAGGACTTCTTGGCACGGTATATAAGGGACTGGATTTCCTGCTGCCTATGGATCTTATGACTTATGAAGCAGCACTGTATTTTACGCTTCTTGTGACAGCCTTATTCTTTGCTTTCCTGCTTTGGGCGATTTATAAGATTCTCTATATGGTGGAGAGGGAGCATCTTCATTCGGCAGAGATGATTTTCATGATGCTCATGATTGTGATTGTGCCGTCCTTCAGTGCAGAGCGTAATTTCGGTCGCGTGGATTTATATATGATAATCTGCACGACGATGGGACTTGTTCTTCTGTTAAATGAATGGGCAGAATGGCTGGTGATTCCGCTTAGTGCAATCGGCGTGATGACACACCAGGCTTATGTATTTATGTATTTCAATGTGATTCTTGTGCTTCTTCTCTACAAGATTATGACTTATCAGAGGAAGAGGAAGTATTATATCTTCCTGTTTGCCATGAGCTTTCTATTGGCATCCGTTCTCTTCTTATGGTTTAACTTCTTCAGCCATGGCAGTGGTGAGACCTATGTCGATGAGATTATTCGAAATGCAGCCGCACTTTCTATGAATGGAGAATATCATCAGTCCTTAATCGGTCACGAGGTACTTGGAATTGACCCTTCGGAGGATGAGTGGGGGTATCATCTCAGGAATTTCGTGGAATTGCCACTGCTGCTCCTTTTCTTCCTGCCTTATATTGTATGGGGACTTCGACTTCTTAGATCGACCATACGAGAGGCAGATGATTTCCTTGGCAAGCTTAAATACCTGATGGTTGGAATCGGTTCGCTTACGATCCTTCCTAACCTCATCATCAAGTGTGATTACGGTCGTTGGATGCTCTCAGTCGTTATTTATTATTTGCTCATTTCTATTGCCATGCTTGCGATGGGAGATGAGATTTGGACGAGACATTTCCATAGAATCGTAGATGGTGTGAAGGAGCGATATAAGTTCTATCCGCTCTTCTTTATCTATCCGATTCTCTTTTTGCCCTTCTGGGATGTTAATATTGATAAGATTACGGCCACACTTGGCAATGAAATTAACGTATTATTCTTACATTGGTGGTAGAGACTATGAGACGATTACTTAAGTCAAACAATCGATATATTCTGGCACTTGTTCTTCTGGCTTTTCTTTGTGCAGCCAGGTGGTTTGCATGGGATGTAAGAAATGGCTTCCTTGCAATCTATGATGTGTCTTATGCAAATGGCTTCGTATCTGCAGGCTTCCTGGGGAGTCTGATTCGTGTACTTAATTTGCTTCTGCCAGTAGAACTTATGACGGAGCGCGCGATTTATGTTGTGGATATTCTCTGCCTCTTAGTCTATCAGATTTCTGCAATTCTACTTTTGGTTGCTATGTATCAGAGAATTCCAGAGGAAGGAAAGAGCCATGGCAGAGTTCTTATGATGGGACTTGCTATTGTGATTTTTCCTATGTTTCAGGATGGAGCAACCTTTGGCTGCTATGATATGTTCCTTACGAGTATTCTCTTTATATCTCTTCTGCAGGTGGTACGAGAAAGGGGACTTTTTCTTCTGCCGATTCTTGCAGGATGCGGTATATTGATTCATCCCAGTTTTTTTCTTAAATACCTGCCACTAATTCTTCTTATGCTTTCTTATCGGATTTTCGTGGAGGAGAAGACTTCTTATAAATGGACTTTCATTGTGACAATTGTCTTGTCACTTATCTTGTATCTTCTGTCAGAGGTCACTTCCTTTCTTGGGGCGGATGGACTTCATAATGCGGAGTCTTCGCTACTGCCAGAGTGGAATGGGCTTGTGGCAAGCTATATGGAGCTTCCGATTTTCTGCCTTCTGATGCTTCCTTATATGATTATTCTCTTTAATTATTTGAAGGAAGGTTGTGAGTCAACCTACTCGACTACATCGCTGGAGAGATGGTATCAGATCTACAGAATCCTGAGCATTACCCTGCTGCCACTATTTCTTATGAAGACAAATTATGGTATTTTGGTATATGACTTTGTCTTATATTATTTGTTGTCATCGATGGCTCTTTTGGCCTTCGCAGATGATATGCAGCTTGCACTCCTTGATAGTGCGAGAGATAGAATAAATAACCGGGTCTTTTTGCCAATCGTGCTGCTTGTTTATCCTGTTTTATTTATGCCGTTTATGAACAGCTCGATTTCGGCATCACTTGACTTTCTGACCAAGCTCTTTGTTCATTAGAGGAGGGGAAATGAAGGAGAGAAATCAGACAATAGATATTGCAAGGGGACTTTGTATGCTCCTTATGATTTATGATCATGTAGCGCAGAGCGGCAGGCTGATTACATCCTTTCATATGCCGCTCTTTTTTCTGGTTTCTGGATACTTCTTTCGAGAGATGCGAATTTCTGATCTGCTCCTAAGGCGGGGTAAGACCCTATTACTTCCGTATCTTACTTATGGACTTCTTGCGGCAGTTATTATGGCTTTTCTTGGTGACAATTTCTGGAGCCGCATTATAGGCTTGCTGACAGGGCAGGATTGTTGGCTATTGTATTTTCTCCTTGTCATGTTTGAGGCGACAGTGATTTATAATCTACTCTATAAGATTAGTCGTAGGAATTATTATTTGCTTGCAATTCTTGCAATCCTCCTTGCAGCGATCGGATATGGTTTGAGTCTTTATTTTGGTCGGTCCTTTCCATATTACCTGGATGTGGCACTGATTGCGGTCTTTTTCCTCTTCATGGGAGATCTTGCATCTAGGGTGCAGATTGCAAATTGGTCTATGTCACTACAGCTTGTTGTCCTCTTGGTAGCGCTTATGCTATGGGGCTTGGGATTGCATCAGGGTATGCTTGTTTTGGCACTTCGCATCTATCAGCCATTTCCACTGTGCATACTTGCTGCATGTGGAGGAGGCTATGTGGTTATTCAGTTCTGCCGCATATTGGGGCTAATTCCCGGCCTTAAGAAGTATCTTGCCTTTGTGGGACAATACAGCTTGGAATTTCTATGCCTTGCCAATATTATGAGACAGGCTTGGCCTTATAACCCTGGAATTTCATCGCCGGACGCTTTGATTCTATGTAATAGAGGAATCCTGCAGACTGCTTTTTTACAGATTCTTATTTGCTCTATCATTTTATTTATTTGGATTGGTTGGAAGAAGAAATATGGAATGCATCGATAAGAGAAACAGACAGAAATTTATGCTAGTAGAAGTGATATTTGCTTTTACCTTATTTCTCATGAGTTATGAGTTTAAGTGCAGTGCTTATAATACGACACTCTATGCCTTTAACTATGGGTATGGCTTCATTTCCCGTGCCTTTATTGGCTCGGTATATGTGCTTGTGGATGCCATTCTTCCTGTAGATATGATGAGCTATGCCATGGCAATGCGTTTTACTGAGGTTGTGACGGTTCTTTTCTATCTGGTGGTACTGTCCTTCTTTCATTTTCTGATGAAGCGAATCTCTTCTGAGAATCTTGAAGAAGCAGAGTATTTGATTCTCTTTTTCTCGATATTTGTTATTTCCATGTATGCGGACGACCGGAATTTCGGAAGAGTGGATATCTACCTGATTATGGTTAGCCTGATATCTGCTATGCTTATCATTCGGGAGAAGTGTGAGTTTCTGATTCTGCCACTGGTGGCTATAGCAGTCTGTGTGCACCAGGGTTATGTATTTATGTTCTTTAACGTGGTACTGGTCTTACTTTTCTACAAGATTCTCTCGAAGAGTGGCAGGGAACGAAAGAAATATATTATTCTCTTTGCCGTGAGCTTTCTAATAGGCTCTGCTCTTTTCCTTTATTTTGAATTCTTCAGCCGAAGCAATGGAGCAAACATCTATGATGAGATTGTTAGAAATGCAACCATTCTATCCTTTGAAGGCGATTACCACGAGACCTTAATTGATCACGAGATACTGAATGTCGACCTGGCGGATGAGGAGTGGCTCTTCCATCTGGAGAATTTCGTTCAGCTACCAGTCTTTACGGTTCTGATGCTGCCATACCTTATTATTCTTGTGAAATTCTTGACAAGGATTGTCAAGAGGGCAAATGGAATCGAAGAGAAGCTTAAGTATCTGGCTGTGGCAATTGGTTCCTTTACCATTATTCCAAACTTCATTCTGAAGGTGGATTATGCCAGATGGACCATGTCCATTATCTGCTATTATTCGGTAGTTACGCTCTCACTTCTTGCAATGAGAGATAAGTTGATTGAGGAAGAGGTAAGAGGCGCCTTCCTTCGTATTAAGTCTCATGGAGTAGTTGCGATTCTTCTTATGGCCTATCCATTTCTCTTTGTGCCATTCTGGGATGTCTACTACGATTATCTTCTGAAGCACATAGGAGATTGGCTGAATCTCATCTTCCTTCATCTATGGTAAGGTGGTGGCATGTTGAATAGGTCTTATACGAGAAAACAATATATTCTGATGCTTGGCATAGCCATGGCCTTAGCTGCAATCGCCTTCTATAGTGGGACCCTGGGCAACTATAATTCGACCATTTATGCCTTGTCTTATAAGTACGGCTTTCGCAGTCGCTCTCTGATTGGCACAATCTATCAGGGTTTGAATGATTTATTGCCATTTGAGATGAATACCTACCATGGGGCAATAATCTTTACCCTGATTGTGACCGGGCTA
This sequence comes from Lachnospiraceae bacterium, assembly GCA_963661945.1. GTDB lineage: Bacteria > Bacillota > Clostridia > Lachnospirales > Lachnospiraceae > CAVLDP01. The sequence goes on along the minus strand of CAVLDP010000005.1, from coordinate 33,251 downwards.
TTCTTTCTTTTTCTTCTCTTCTTTGCGGACTTTATTCTGCAGAGGATAAGAGAAGAGGACAGGGAGTCGGTGGCGCTGATTTTTCTTGCATTCTATCTGACGATAGCATCGAATTTTAGCCATGAATATAACTTTGGCAGAATCGATCTCTATATGATACTGATATCTCTGATTGGAGTTATGCTTCTTATCAAGGGGCGATTTGAATGGCTGATTCTTCCACTTAGTATTGTTGGCGTATGTATACATGAGGGCTATGTCTTCATGTATTTAGGTGTCATGCTGATGCTTCTTCTCTATCGAATCATCTTAGAGCCGAAGTCGAGACGGAGACTGCTGCCAATCTTTCTGCTTTCTGCCATCATTCCTTGCATCCTGCTTATCTATTTTGAACTCTTTAGTCATGGTGGGGGAGAAGGAGTATGGGATGAGGTTGTGGCGGTTGCAACGTCGCTATCCTATGAGGGGGATTATCACGAGACCCTTCTTATGCATGAGCTTCTGGGGATTGACTTATCAGATCTCGAATGGGAGTACCGCCTTCGTAACATGGTGGACTTGCCAGTCTATACGATACTGATGCTTCCATTTCTAGTTCCTATGGTTAAGACCTGGAAGGAAATATTAGAACTTGCGGAAGATAAGGCGAGGAAGGCTGTGTATATATTGACCTTGCTTGGGGCAGCCACCATGCTGCCAGATTACCTTCTCAAATGTGACTTTGGAAGATGGACATTAGCTGTCATGACCTATTACATAGTGATTACCCTATCTTATCTTGCGATGGGAGATTCACTTGTGCAGCAGGCAGTGTTTGCTAGTATGGCATCCATTCGAAGTAGATACACTTTCTATCCGCTTTTCTTTGCCTATTATCTGCTGCTTAATCCGTTAAATGATGTATATATTTGTTTTGCAACTGCCAATGTGGATACTGTGATTAATTTTCTGCTCCACCTATGGTAAATGAGGATAAGATGAAGACTACACTTAATACAAAGGACAAAAAACTGTTACTTGGACTTTTTCTATATGCTTGCGTGGTAATTATTCGTTATTTTGAACACACCATGCTCTATACGAATACAACCCTTTATGCCATCTGTTATAAGTATGGCTTCCTCTCGCGTGGATTTATGGGAAGTTTGCTTCGGGTGCTTAATCTCATATTGCCGGTGGAACTCTTCTCTTATCAGGGGATTTATGCCTTTAGTGAAGCTATGACAGTCGTGCTCTATTTCTGCTTCTTCTTATACTTTGTACGTATTTTGAAGGAGACTCGACTTGAGGATAAGAGAAATGTATCTTATCTTATGATTTTCTTCTCGATTTTCTCATTTCCAATGTTTCTGACAGCGGATAATTTTGGAAGACTCGATATCTTCCTGATTATGATTACTTTGATTTCTATGATTCTAATCCTGCGTGAGAAGGCAGAGTGGCTCATTATTCCACTTTGCGCGATTGGTATGTGTATTCACCAGGGCTTCGTCTTTACCAATGTGAATATTATCCTGGTGCTCCTATTCTACAAGGCAATGATGGGAGAGGGAGCTAGGAGAAGAAAATACTTTATTCTCTTTGGACTTACATTTCTTACCGTATCCGTATTCTTCTTGTATTTCGAATTTGGAAGTCATGTATTCTCCAGGGATGCAGTAGATGAGATTATTGCTGCAGCCAGGATGACATCTTCCGATGGAGAGTATAATACGTCCATTATTAATCATGAGATTTTAGGTCAGGATGTATTTTTGGATGAGATTGGCTACCACATCTATAATTACAAGGAACTGCCACTTTTCCTAATCTGTTTCCTGCCATATATTCTGATTGCTTATCATTTCTTTAAGAATCTGCTTCGTGGGAAGGAGAAGAATGCGCGAATTGCTTATCTTGCAGTCCTTCTCGGAGCTTTGACCTTGCTTCCAGAATGGATTCTCAAGGTGGATTATGGCAGATATGTCTATGCGACGGCCTTCTATTATATTGCGATTGTGATGACCTTAATTGCCATGGGAGATCAGGTGGTCTCCGCTCAGCTTCAGGATACGAAAGAGGCTGTGAAGGAGAAGATGCCGATGGCAATTCTGCTTCTAATCTATCCTGCATTATTCATGCCGCTTCATGACATTATCATTTCTAATCTGATTAATAATTTCGTGCTATTAATCTTTGGATAGAGAGGTCGGATAAGTGATGAAATTTAGGACAAATGAAAAGCGCCTTATCCTTGGCCTTATGATTTTTACATTTGCTTCATTTCTGGCATTCTATGAGGGCGGCGTAAATAGCTACAATGCTACAATTCTTGCATTGAATTATTCTTATGGCTTTGTCTCAAGAGGACTTATGGGGACAGTCTACGCCTTATTGGATGTCATCTTGCCCTTTGATCTTATGAATTATCAGGCGGTTCTTCTCTTCTGTCAGATTGCAACGGGGATATTCTTTCTCTTCCTGATTGCTTTCTCATTCCTCCTCTTTCGAAGAGTAGAGAGTGATTTAGAGAGTGGAATGGGGCTTCTTGTGGCCTATCTCTTCATGCTTTTAATACCGTCCTTTTCCTGCCTTGCAAACTTCGGCAGAGTGGATATCTATCTTATTATGGTTAGTCTGCTTGCCGTTCTTCTGCTCGTCTATGAAAAGGCGGAATTTCTTGTGGCGCCTCTTGCCTTCCTTGGTGTTTGCATTCACCAGGGCTATGTTTTTATGTACTTGAATCTTATTCTGGTGCTGCTTCTATACAAGATACTCTCGAAGGATGGGAAGAAGAGGGGCTATTATATGGCAATCTTTCTTGTGACATTCCTTGGAGCATCTGCTCTATTTCTCTACTTTGAATTCGTAAGTCATGGGATGGGAGAGGCGGTCTATGATGAGATTGTCTCTGTGGCAGAAGCCTTATCTCTGGGAGGAGAGTATCATGAGGATTTACTTCTGCACGAGGTGCTTGGCGTAGATTTGTCGGAGAAGGAATGGAATTATCATAAGCGTAATTTTGTGGAACTGGGATTTTTTATTCTTCTTTTCCTGCCATATATCCTGGCTGCATTTCAGTGCATGAAGGGGATTTTTAGAGAAGTGACAGATCGTGTGGAGAGGATTCGCTATTTCTTCGTGGCAGCAGGTGGACTTACCATGCTTCCGAATTTCATCCTAAAATGCGATTACGGTCGTTGGATTATCGCAGTTATTGTCTATTATCTTGTGATTTCGATGGCTCTTCTTGCTATGGGGGATGAGACGATCGCTTTTCGGGTCAGATGTATGAAGGCCTGGTTTAGCAGGCTCGATGGACTTGCTTGCCTCATGGTAGCATATCCTATGCTATTTATGCCTATGTGGGATGTGAATCTTGGACCACTTATCTCTACGCTGAGTCATTATTTTAATCAATATATTTGGCAGCTATGGCCATAAGGGAGATTGTTATGAAGAAGAACCTATCCTTTTATGCAATGCTTTTTGCTTTTGGATTACTTGCATTTATCCGATTCTTCCAGTTTGGATTGACATCCTCTTATCGAATTCCGCTTCTATCTGGAATGGAATTTGAAGGGACTTATTTATTTACCATAATTTGTCGTATGGCCTATCTTGCACTAGGACTTATTCTATGTGTAGTAGCAAATGAGAAGATCCACTCGGCAGGTGATATGGACGATACTGTAAGGACTGGTCTAGGTAGAAATGTAATTATTTTATTTGCTATCTTTGCCTTCCCTATGTATGCAGAGCTTGAGACCTTCGGAAACTATGATATGTATCTTAGTATGGTTTTGTTTGCCTCTATGATACTCATTCTTCTTGAGAAGGGACTATGGCTTTTGCTTCCGCTTAGTCTTGCTGGGATTTATTTTCATCCATCCTATCTATTCAAATGCCTGCCGCTTGTTATAATCTGCCTTGGCTACTTCCTTCATAAGAATAATAAGAAGAATAGCTTACTTTATCTCACTATCCTTACAAGCTTTGCTTATTTCCTATGGAAGGAATATCATGCTTATTTCTCTTTGGACGTTGCTGGCTCATCCATTCTTCCATCCTGGCAGAATGGGAGAGACTTTCTCTTAGAGCTTTTGCTATCAGGGCTTGTATTCCTGCCATATTTAATCTATGGAATTTTGCTATATCGCGAAATCAGGAAGGCTTCTGCTTATGCCTATCGGTTGGGATTTCTGTCTGGCTTAGCTTGCCTACTCTTTGTGCTTCTTATGAAGTTTGCTATTGGCACGGTGCTTTATTATACCTTCCTTTATGTACTGCTGCTTCTTCTTTTCTTCATAGAGCAGGGAGAGGACTTGGTACTTGATACCATGCACATCTTGCATGAACGAGTAAGCGAGAGGGTGCCACTTGCTGTTTTATTACTTGTCTATCCAATCATTTTTATGCCATTTGGATTATAGGAAATCTTAGGGGAGAGTAATGTTTGCATCTGAAAGTCGTAAGAATTATATAGATTACCTGAAGGGACTTGGAATTCTACTTGTGGTCCTGCTTCATGTGACATCGAACTATTGGTATAGTGGATGTTCAGCAAATCTCTATTTCTATATGCTTGTATTCTGCCTGTGCTCGATAGCAGTTCCCCTTTTCTTTACCTGTACTGGGGCGGTTATGTTAGATCGCGAGGAAGCAATCCCTACGAAGAAGCTCTATAGCCGCTATATTCTTCGGATTCTAATTAGTCTTCTTATCTATTCTGCAATTTATGAGTTCTGGGCTTACTGCAAGGAAGGCATGTTTGGCAGTCTGAAGTATGGAGCGAGTCTATCAAAGAACCTCTTATATAGTGATGTGAATGTGGTGCTATGGTTTCTCTATGCGATTCTTGGTGCTTATATGATGATGCCTGTGCTTTCTGTATTTACAAGGCATGCATCAAGACGTGAGCTTTGCTACTATCTGGCAGTAGCCTTCCTATGCAATGTAGCTTGCAGCCTTAGCCGCATATCGGCACTTTCTTTTCTATCGACCATGTTTTGGGGATTTTCTTATGTAGGAATATTCATGAATTATACGGGCTATTTCATTATGGGCTATTACCTAAGCCATTATGAGATTGCTGAAGGTAGGAAGAAGATATTATATGTGGTATGCGTAGGTTTGCTTCTTGCAACGATTATTGCACAGGCTAAGATTATTATGGTTTGGCATTATTCTGGGACTGGTTTCTTCGATTACCTGTCTCCGAATACCGCGATTCTTGCTGCGGGCCTTTTTCTTCTCATGAAGAATCGTAAGTGGAAGATGGATGGAGCTATCTTTCATTTCTTTCAAGGAGCAGGTAGACTGTCACTTGGAATCTATCTAATCCATATGGGCTTTGTTGCAATCTTTGTTGAGGGTGATTTTGGCATTGCAAATACTTATCTGAAGTGGTGTGAGTCACTTCCGACAGAAGGAGTGATTCTTCTGAATACAGTTATTATATTTTTGTGTAGTTATGCTATGTCTTTCCTTCTTAGGAAGATACCAAGGATCGGAAGATATTTGGCGTAAGAGGTTTTTTTATTTATGGAATTATTTACTAGATTGAAGAAATTGTGGGAATCAGGAGAAGTGACAGGATGTGGTTCCTATCGCTATATGATGGTTACACTTGTGATGTATCTAATAGCTAGTGCACTCTGGCTCAAGGATGCATATCTTTATCAGGATGGGGCTATTAATTACACCCTGATTTTTCTTACAGTTGTAGTTTTTGCTATCGGTTTTTTGCTTTGCTTCTTGCCTGGCAGAAGATGTTTTAAGCCGCTGGTAGATGCCTTGTCTGGTGCTCCCATTTTTCTTCGGGAGTTATGTAATCATGTCATTTTATTTGCGACTTCTGTGACTTCCTTTTTGATTTTTGAATGTTTTACAACTGGAGAGTCGATTAGGGATGCAATCTTTCTTCGGGAAGGAGTCTATTACCTTAGATATTTGCTGCTTCTTATGGGAATTGCGGAAGCTCTCTATCTTATATGCAATCGACTCTGGCTTGCGGTAGATATTCTTACCATTGCATCCATTCTATTCTCTGGAATAAGCTATTATGTCTATCTCTTTCGTGGAAGTCCGCTTATGCCATGGGATTTCCTGTCCTTTGGGACCGGCCTTGAGGTAAGTGACCAGTACCAGGTAGTGGCCAGCAAATCCTTGGTTTATGCCTTACTTCTTATGCTACTGATTCATCAGCTTGCTCTCGTTATCGGGAGAGAACATAAGAAGAGACGCATTTTTATTATGCTTACCTCCTTGCTTCTTGCCCTAACCTGTTTCACCGTCTATGCAACGAAGCTTTACAGTACGGTAAAGGAGACTTTTTGGAGCTTCTCCTATGGATATGAGACTTATGGAATGCTGCCGTCTTTTCTTACCTATATGCCATATATGACCTATCATAAGCCAGATGGCTACCAGGAAGAAGCGGCTGCCGCTGTACTTGATGGTATCGATTCGATAAGCGCTTCGGATGAGGAAGAATCTGCTGTGAATATCATCATGATTATGAATGAGTCACTTTCGGATCTTCGATGCATAGGGGATGGCAGCTTGCCTGGAGATTATATGCCTTATATGGATTCTCTTAAGGAAAATACCATTTCTGGTTATCTTTTCGTGCCAACCTTTGGTGGTAATACCTGTAATACAGAGTTTGAGGTACTGACGGGTGCATCATATCAATATGTCAGAGGCATTCCTTATGTCACTTTTATGAAGCGAGATCGAGCTGTACATTCGCTGCTTGATAATCTTATGGATTTTCAGAAGGAGGCCTTTCATCCTTTTTGGCGGACTAATTGGAACCGCGATGTCGCCTATGACGATTTTGGCTTTGAGAGCTTCTATGATATTGATGATGTGGATGAAACCGAGGAGGATATGCTCCGCGTAGAATTATCGGATGCGTCGGACTTCTCATTTCTCATTGATATGTACGAGAATCGAGAAGAAGATCATTACTTCATGTTCAATGTCACGATGCAGAATCATAGTGGATATACAGAAGCTTATGACAATTTCACACCAGATGTTGATTTATCCTCATGTGGTGATTTCCCTGAGGCGGAGACTTATCTGAGCCTGGTGAAGAAATCGGATCAGGCGATAAAGACCTTGATTGATTATTTCAGTCAGGTGGAGGAACCGACGATTATCTGTATGTGGGGAGACCATCAGGCACAGATTGAGACAGAATTCTATGAATATCTCTATGGCAAATCCATGGATGAGCTGACTCAGGAAGAGAAGATGCAGCAGTATATGACGCCGTATTTCATATGGGCGAATTATGATATAGAAGAGGAAGAGGTGAATTTTAGTGCCAATTATCTTGGCATGAAGGTTCTAAAAGCTGCCAATCTTGATATGAATGCATATGAATCTTATCTTGCAAAGCTCTATGAAGAGTATCCTGTAATCTCTGCCTATGGACTTTATGATTCAAACGGCAAGTATTATGATCCGGAATCTGCAGAATATGATACAGATGCGATTAAGGAATACCAACAGGTACAATATTATTATTTGAACCAAAACTGATAGGAATAGGATGGAAAATGAAGAAAAAGACCTACTTGGACGCTCTTAGAATCCTGGCGATTCTATGCGTTATCTATAATCATACGAATGAGAGAGGCTACTATCTCTATGCCTTTCCATCAGGAAATATTCTTAACTGCCTTTATATTGCCCTAGCTTCCCTTGTGGCAGTTGCTGTGCCGATTTTCTTCATGATATCTGGAGCTCTTCTTCTTGGGAAGGAAGAAGATATAGAGACACTTATGAAGAAGAGAGTGCTTCGAATATTGCTTGTGATTCTTATTTTCTCACTCCTTCAGTATGCGTATCTTGTTCTCGTTCATGGGACGGAGCTCTCATGCAGCTATTTTCTCACCCATATCACTGGGGATAATATTATAGCGCCTTATTGGTATCTCTATGCATATCTGGCATACTTACTGGTTCTTCCATTTCTTAGAAAGCTGGTCTCTGTAATGGAGGTTCGCGACTTCCATTATTTGTTTGTCCTGCTTCTTCTGGTGGAGGGACTATTTCCACTTGCTCTCTATCCGCTGGGGATTACTGAGTTAAATGAATTCTTTGTTCTTCCAATGCTGAATCGGGTGGTTGTCTATCCACTGCTTGGATATTATATGGAGTATCTCCTTCCTGAGGAGAAGTACACGAAAAGAGGCCGGAATCTGATGCTTCTTATTATGGTATGCGTCCTAGCTTTCTTTATTTTGATGACGAGAATTCGTGCTCTTCCTTTTGAGGAATTTACGACCTATGATAAGGGACTATATACAGCTTCCTTTACCGCATTACTGGATGCAGGAGTTTTCTATTTATTTAAGTACTATGATCTGCGGCATGATATTTCGGAGAAGGGCAGGAAATGGATTGCTACATTATCGGGAGCCACCTTCGGAGTATACCTGATCGAACAGCCTATTCGGGAGTTGACATGCGGGCTCTGTGATTTCTTAGTTTCCTATATAGGTGCCCTGCCATCCTGCCTTGTTTGGGTTCTTGCAATCTATATCTTAGCAACGCTTCTTACACTTATCCTGAAGCGACTGCCTGTCTTTCGCAGACTGCTCTAGATATGGAATAATTTATTCTTGCGTGGTAAGATAGTACAATCGTGGTTATAGCGTAGATTAGAAGGGGTTATTGAATGAAAGCGATTATTCTTGCTGGAGGGTCCGGCGACAGATTATTTCCACTATCTCGTCGTAATTATCCCAAGCAGTTTATTCATATCAATGAGGATCGGTCCATTTTCCAGGAGACGATTACTCGAAATATGCCATTTTGCGATGAATTCATCATCGTGACCAATGAGAAATATGAGAATGCGATTGAGGCACAATTGCAGACCTTTCAGGGCCTTCATTATCGCCAGGTCTTAGAGAAGGAAGCAAATGGTACAGCACCGGCTATCCTTCTTGCACTTAAGGGTATCGAAGAAGATGAGATGGTCCTGATTCTGCCATCGGATCTGACCCTTGAGACGGATTCCTATTCGGATGCTATCTATGAAGGGAAGAACCTGGCACAGGATGGGCGTATTTGCCTGTTTGGTGTAAAACCAAAGGAGCCTAGTACCTCGTATGGATATATTCGAATCGCGGGAAGCAGGGCGATTTACTTTACAGAGAAGCCGTCCAAGGAAGAAGCGGAGCAGCTCTATCTTCAGGAAGATGTACTATGGAATACCGGTATGGTACTTGCCAAGGCTAGCACCCTGTTACAGGAATACGAGGAATTTGCTGAAGAGACATATCTATCAATCATGGAGAATCAGGGTCTGGTTCAGATGGCATCCTTTGAACGCCTGATTCTGGAGAAAACCGGTATTTTATCTGCAGTTTCCCTGGATGGTCATTTTCATGATCTGTCAGATCTTAGGACATACTCCGATGAAGTGAAGCAGGAGAATCATCTTGTGATTCAGCGGGGATGCGATAACACGCATGTGATTAATGATACCGTAGATCAGCTTGTGGTTGTAAATGATATAGAGGATGCGGTCATTGTAAATACCAGAGATGCTATCTATATATCAAGTAGAGAGTCTGTCGATAACATCAGAGATATAATCGAAGAAGAGATTGATCATTTCCCAGCTCATTTTACAGAGAGTCCCAAGGTTTATAGGCCATGGGGAACGAGAGAGATTATTCGCAAGGAGCCAGGCTTCCAGGTCCGTAAGATTATTGTCTATCCAGGCATGAAGATTTCGAAGCATTTTCATGAGAGGAAGAATGAGGATTATTCTGTCGTATCTGGCTGCCTTACAGTAGAGCTACCTGAGGAGACCTTTGATGTGATGCCGGGAGAGAGCGTCAATATTGTGCCGGGCCTTATGCATCAGCTTCGCAATAACACGGATGAAGAGCTTGTTATGATCGAGGTAGATACCGGTGAGGTTATCGAGGAAGGCGACATGGTGCATGGCGATAGATTCCTCCCATCCATCTACAAGCTGCATCCTGCCTACAAGGACTATCTCTGGGGCGGTACTCGCCTGAAGGAGAAGTATGGCAAGGATTCTACTTATGATATTACGGCAGAATCCTGGGAATTGTCTGCCCATCCTGATGGACAGAGTCAGATTGTGGGAGGTCAGTTTGATGGTATGCCATTTGGAGATTTTATTTCAGAATATGGTAGCCTGGTATCTGGTTGGAAGGCGGAGACCTTTGATCGATTCCCAATCCTAATCAAGTTCATTGATGCCAAGAATCCTCTTTCTATTCAGATTCATCCGAATGATGATTATGCATTTGTCAATGAGAATGAATTTGGCAAAAATGAGATGTGGTATATTATGGACTGCGAGAAGGATTCATACCTCTACTGTGGATTGAAGGAAGAGGTGGATAAGCAGGAGCTTAGAGACAGAATCCAGAACCATACAATCACGGATGTCCTAAATAAAGTGTATGTAAAACCGGGCGATGTAATCTTCGTTCCGGCTGGCACCATTCATGCGATTGGGGCTGGAATATTAATCTGTGAGATTCAGCAGAATTCGAATTCTACCTATCGCATGTATGATTACGGCAGGGTGGATAAGAATGGTAAGGAACGTCCACTTCATGTGGATAAGGCCATGGATGTAGTTAATCTACGTCCATTTACACCGGTTGTTACGGGATTTTCTGCACCAATTACTTATGATCGGTCTACCCAGCAGATTCTCAGCTCTTGTAAATATTTTGAGACAAGACTATATCATATCCCAGAGCATGAGATGATTCAGATGGATGAGTCTTCCTTCAAATCGATTCTGGTTCTAAAGGGTCATTGTCAGATTCGCTGTGGAGATGAGGTCTATGAAGCAAGAGAACTCGATTCCTTCTTCATATCTGCAGGTCGCAAGCGTATACATGTGACGGGAGACTGCGAATTAATAGTTACAAATGTATAAGGAGATTTACTAAAAATGGAACGTCAGAGTAACTTTCTTTTAAGAAGCTTACTTCCAATTATTGCATTATTTGCTCTTCAGAATGCTCTGTCGCTTATGGTGACAGAGATGTATGTGGCAGTAGCTGCTTATCATTTCACAGGGGATTCCCTGATGGATTATATTGCAAGTATTGAGGGCGGAGTGACGGATATCAATATCTACACCAGCTTTATCTATGCCATTGTCGGTGTGATTTTATATGCCATCTGGTATAGTCTTAGATTCTATCGAACGGACTCTAAGCACCTTGAGAAGGCCAAGGTAATCGAGGAAGGACATGGGCTTACACTATCGATTTCTCATATCAGGATTCTTCCATTTATCGTAGCACTCCTTCTCTTTGCTTTTGGCATGCAGTATCTGTCGAATTATATCGTATCTGCTGTAGCCATGATTTCTCCGGAATCGATTGCGCTCTACGAGCAGCTCTCAGAGTTATCAGGCCTAAGCGGAGATTCACCGCTTATGATAGCTTATGCAGTTTTTCTTGGGCCGATCTTGGAGGAAATTGTATTTCGCGGGGTTACCTTTGAATATGCTCGTCGAAGTACAGGCTTTGTTGCAGCCAATATAATACAGGCCATTCTCTTTGCTGGTATGCATATGAATCTGGTTCAGGCCAGCTATGCCTTTATAATCGGTCTTGTATTTGGATATGTCATGCAAAAGACTGGTAATCTGGCACTGACTTGTATTATGCATATTGCCTACAATGGCATGAGCCTTGTGATTGCCACCTTCCTGCCAGAACTTGGAACGACACCGATCCTTTTCTTCCTAGGACTTGTGATTAGCTTAACAATGTTTTATCTGTCAGTAGTTTGTCTGGGGCATTCTGTTAGGACAGAGACGAGCAAAGAAGAGGATAAAGAGTAACTTTTTTCTTCCGATATATATTTTGCAGGGCGTATTTTCCTGCAAGTGTATAGGTTGAAAGGAGTTACAAATGAAAATCAGTACTAGTGATGTAACAATGACTAGTACAAGGACGTACGAGGAGAACTACACGGAAGTTGATGAGTATTCCTATAGTACAGCGCTTCGGGCGAATTCGTATGAATCGCTTCGCATAGGTAGTGCTTTTACAGGAGTACTGAATTACCGCTTATCGAATCTGACAAGTGGAAGTAGTAGTATGAAGGGGGAGAATGCCTCCTCTGTAGAGAAGACATCTTTGCAGACGATACTTGAAGAAGGAGATCGAGAGGTCCGGAATCAGACTCTGGGTTATCTTCTGCTTAGACTCCTTATGCACCGTTTTGGTGGAGACTATGCTACGTCCATGGAGGATTTGGCAAATCAGTTTTTGTCGCAGAGCCCCTTCTATTATGAGACGGAGACCAGACGTATCACCTACACGGAGGATGAGAATACATCTTTTTCATCCATCGGAAATGTAGTGACGGAGGATGGGCGAGAACTTAGCTTTGAATATTCTCTTACCATGAGCAGAAGCTTTGTGACGGAAGAGATATCCTCTGCGACTTATCTGAGGGATATGCGAGATCCGCTCGTGATTAACCTGGATAATTCGCCTTCTAAGCTATCGGATCAGAAGTTTTATTTTGATTTGGATCAGGACGGCGTAGAAGAATATATTTGTAAGCTTCAGTCAGGACGAGGATTTTTGGCCTTGGATAAGAATTCTGATGGAGTGATAAATGATGGGTCAGAACTCTTTGGAGCAAGTACAGGAGATGGCTTTTTGGAGCTTTCTCTATACGATGAGGATGGTAATGGCTGGATTGATGAGAATGACCCTATCTTTGATAGATTAAAGATTTGGGCCTTTGATGAAAATGGGAATGGAGAACTATATACGCTTAAGTCAAAGGGCCTTGGAGCAATTTGTCTGAAGCGAGTCGCAAGTCAATTCTCACTAAATGATTCTATTAGTAATGAGAGTCGCGGCATGATACGTGAAACTTCAATCTTCTTATATGAGGACGGAAGAGTCGGCTCTGTGCAGCATCTTGATATAGCGACCTAAGAGGCGACTAGATAGTTAGATAAGAGGGATAATGGGATGTCTTTTGTACATTTGCATACGCATACACAGTATAGTCTGTTAGATGGATCGAATAAGATTACAGATTACGTACATAGAGTGAAGGAACTCGGCATGACAGCTGCTGCGATTACAGATCATGGTGTCATGTATGGCGTAATTGATTTCTATAAGGCTTGTAAGAAGGAAGGCATCCATCCTGTTCTTGGTTGTGAGGTATATGTTGCACCGGGAAGCCGTTTCGATAGAGAGACATCTCATGGTGAGGACCGCTATTATCACTTGATTTTGCTTGCCGAGAATAACACAGGATATGCCAATCTCATGAAGATCGTATCCAAGGGTTTTGTGGACGGCTTCTATTATAAGCCAAGAGTGGACCATGAGATTCTAGAGAAATATCATGAGGGTATCATCTGCCTGTCTGCCTGCCTTGCAGGAGAGGTGCCAAAGCTCCTCGAGAGAGGCTTCTATGAGGAAGCGAAGAAGACAGCTCTTTGGTATAGGGATACCTTTGGCGAGGGAAATTATTTCTTGGAGCTTCAAGACCATGGAATTCCTGAGCAGAAGACAGTGAATCAAGGTCTGCTTCGACTTAGTCAGGAGACAGGAATCGCGCTTGTTGCAACGAATGATTGTCACTATACGTTAGAGTCTGATGCAGACGCGCATGACATTCTTCTTTGCATACAGACTGGCAAGAAGGTGGGCGACCAGGATCGAATGCGCTATGAAGGCGGCCAGTTCTACGTGAAGTCAGAAGAGGAGATGGAGGAATTATTTCCTTATGCTTTAGATGCCATTTCAAGAACTCAGGATATTGCGGATCGATGCAATGTAGAGATAGAATTCGGTGTTACCAAGCTGCCTCATTATGAGGTTCCAGAAGGCTATGATTCCTGGACATATTTGAACAAGCTCTGCTTTGATGGACTAGAGAAGAGGTATGCAACGCATCCAGATTATGGAGAGGAACGCATGCCATCTCTCAAGGAACAGCTTACTTACGAGCTGTCCGTCATCCAGAAGATGGGCTATGTGGATTATTTCCTGATTGTCTGGGATTTCATCAATTATGCCAGAGAGCATGATATCCCGGTTGGCCCGGGGCGAGGCTCAGCAGCAGGATCCTTGGTTTCCTATACGACAGGAATTACCAACATCGATCCGATTCGCTACAACCTTCTCTTTGAACGATTCCTTAATCCAGAACGAGTATCCATGCCGGATATTGACGTGGATTTCTGCTATGAGAGACGTTCTGAGGTAATTGACTATGTTGTAGAGAAGTATGGTTCAGAATGCGTTACCCAGATTGTGACCTTTGGTACGCTTGCCGCTAGAAATGCAATTCGTGATGTGGGCCGTGTACTTGATTTGCCATATAGTCTCTGTGATCAGGTGGCAAAATCTATCCCGAGAGAGCTTAATATCACGATTGCGGGAGCCTTGGAGAAGAACCCTGATCTTAGGGCAATGTACGAATCGGATGATACCATTCATAATCTGATCGATTATGCCATGAAGCTTGAGGGCCTGCCTAGAAATACAGGAACCCATGCAGCAGGTGTCGTAATTGCGCAGAAGCCAATGGATGAATTTGTGCCAATTGCTCGTTCTGCCGAGGGTGGACTTGTTACACAATTTACCATGACTACCATCGAGGAACTTGGCCTTCTGAAGATGGACTTCCTGGGGCTGCGTACACTTACGGTTATTGATGATGCGGTGAAGCTGATAGATAAGAATCATGATGTGTCTCTTAATATGGACACGATTGATTATGATGATAAGGCAGTTTTATCCTCAATTGGTTCTGGTCATACGGAGGGAATCTTCCAGTTAGAATCTGCCGGTATGAAGAACTTCATGAAGGAACTCTCACCTCAGTCGCTTGAAGATGTAATTGCGGGTATTTCGCTCTATAGACCAGGCCCGATGGACTTCATTCCAGATTATATCCGTGGTAAGAATAATCAGGATGAAGTGACTTATGATACTGAGCTTCTTCGTCCAATCCTAGAGCCGACCTATGGCTGTATTGTCTACCAGGAGCAGGTTATGCAGATTGTGCAGAATCTGGCTGGTTTCTCTATGGGCAGGGCTGATAATGTAAGACGTGCCATGTCCAAGAAAAAGGACAAGGTCATGCAGGCCGAGAGACAGGTCTTCGTCTATGGAAGTGAGGAAGATCATGTTCCAGGCTGCGTGAAGAATGGCATTCCGGAGGATGTAGCCAATGGCATCTATGACAAGATGATTGATTTTGCCAAGTATGCCTTCAACAAGTCTCATGCAGCAGCATATGCGGTTGTGGCATATCAGACGGCATTTCTGAAACATTATTATCCAGTGGAATTCATGGCGGCTCTTATGACGTCTGTTCTTGATAATTCTGCCAAGGTTTCTGAATATATTCAGGTCTGCCGCAACTTAGGAATTGAGGTCTTGCCACCGAATATTAATAATGGTACCGGTGCTTTCTCAGTAGACCAGGGCAAGATTCGCTATGGCATGTATTCCATCAAGAGTGTCGGTCGACCAGTTATTGACTATATTGTGGAAGAGCGAGAGGCAAATGGTCCTTATCGAACTCTGAATGATTTCATTTCCAGGGTAAATGGTAAGATGGTCAATAAGCGGGCTATCGAGAATCTAATTAAGGCGGGTGCCCTCGATGATTTGGATGGAAACCGTCATCAGATGATGGTGGTCTATCCTGCTATTGTCGATCAGGCTACAACTAGTAAGAAGAATAATATGGCTGGACAGATGTCCTTATTTGATATGGTATCGGACGAGGACAAGGAAGCCTTTGAGATTGCAATGCCTGATCTGGAGGAATTTCCAAAGGAACTCTGCTTATTCTATGAGAAGGAGGTCCTTGGAATCTATGTCAGTGGACATCCGCTGGAGGATGATCAGGACCTTATGAAGAAATCTGTCACAAATACGACGGCAGAATTTATCCTGGATGATGAGACGGGCGAATGCCAGGTTCGGGACAATGCAAATGTCATCCTGGGTGGAATGATTACGTATGTTACGCCCAAGTTTACCAAGAATAACCAGCAGATGGCTTTTATTACGCTAGAAGATCTGGTGGGATCGGTAGAGGTTATTGTCTTCCCTAAAGTCTTCGAACAGAATCGGAGCGAGATTCAGGTGGATCAGAAGGTCTTCATCCATGGCAGAGTCAATATAGAAGAGGATCGCGATGCCAAGCTTATAGCTGATGGCATTATCTCCTTCAAGAATTGTCCAAGAGAGATTTGGATCCAATTCACCAGTAAAGAGAGCTATGAGGCGAGAAAGGACGAACTTATGGCCAGTCTCTCTCAGAGCGAAGGCCATGATGCTGTTGTAATCTTCCTAAGTGACACGAGGTCTATGTATCGATTCCCGTCCAATCAGTGGATTCATGCAGATGAGACAATGCTATCGAATTTGACCACTCTTTTTGGCGAAGAAAACGTTAAAGTTATAACAAAGAAGGTTGAATTTGCACGGAAAAGATATTAGAATATTTATCGTGTATAAGCATTTTGGAATGGAGGAAATATAGATGGCAAATAAGATTAAGTGCATTGGTGTCCTCACAAGTGGTGGTGATGCACCTGGAATGAATGCAGCCATTCGTGCCGTTGTTCGTCAGAGTATTGCAAACGGTGTTCAGGTGAAGGGTATCCGTCGTGGATATGCCGGATTATTACAAGAAGAAATCGAAGATATGGACGCGCATAGCGTATCAGATATTATTTCTCGTGGTGGTACAATTCTTCAGACAGCCAGATGTCTGGAATTTGTAGATCCAGTTTATCAGCAGAAGGGTGCTGAGATTTGTAAGAAGCATGGTATTGATGCCATGGTTGTCATCGGTGGAGATGGTTCTTATAAGGGAGCCAGAGCACTTGCTAATCTTGGAATCAATACAATCGGTCTTCCAGGAACAATCGATCTTGATATCTCTAGTACAGAATATACGATTGGATTTGATACAGCTGTGAATACAGCCATGGAAGCAATCGATAAGATTCGTGATACTTCTACCTCTCATGAGCGTTGCTCAGTTGTTGAGGTTATGGGCCGTGGCGCTGGTTATATTGCACTTTGGTGTGGTATTGCCAATGGTGCAGAGGATGTATTACTTCCAGAGATGTATGATTATGACGAGCAGAAGCTTGTGAATCATATTATTGAAGGCAGAAGACTTGGCAAGCAGCATCATCTGATTATCAATGCTGAGGGTATCGGACATTCTACTTCCATGGCGAAGAGAATCGAGGCTGCAACAGGTATTGAGACACGTGCTACAATTCTTGGTCATATGCAGCGTGGTGGTTCACCAACAGCCAAGGATCGTATGTATGCTTCTATGATGGGTGCCATGGCAGTAGACCTTCTCTGTCAGGGTGAGTCCAACAAGGTAATCGGTTATCGCAGTGGTGAGTTTGTTGCGACAGATATCAATGAAGCTTTGGAGATGCAGAAGGGCGTAGATCCATACCAGGTTGAGGTATGTTGGAAGCTGTCGAACTGCTAGAATTAGAACTTGTGGGGCCGCTGAGGGGGATCTCTTCAGCGGCCTTTTTTGATGAGGATATGTCATGCGTAGAAATGAGAGATTAAGCAAAATATATACCTTTCTTGCTGTAATCCTGGGAAATGGAATTTATGCTTTATCGGTGAAGTTATTCCTGGAACCGGTAGGCTTAATTGATGGCGGTGTAACGGGTATTGGTCTGATTGTGCGCCATTACTTTGGCATCAATCTGTCGGTTACTGTCATGATCCTTAATATTTCGCTTCTGATTCTCGCCTATTTCACCATGGGTCGGAAGTTTGTTGCGGCATCGATTGTGGGTTCTCTGTCTTATCCGATTCTTCTTGAGGTATGCGACAGAGTCTTTGGTGATCTTGTGCTGACAGAGGACATCATGCTCTGCACGGTATTCTTAGGACTTGGCATTGGACTCTCACTTGGCATTATGATTCGTGCAGGTGCATCCTCTGGCGGAATGGATATACCGCCGATTATCATCCACAAATATTTCAACGTACCAGTCTCTGTTACGATGTATCTTCTCGATGTGCTCATTCTCCTCGGACAGGCTATCTACAATGATATTGAGATAATTCTATATGGCATTGTGCTGATTCTGATCTATACAATCGCCATGAATAAGCTTCTTCTGATGGGAAGTCAGAAGACGGAGGTTCAGATTATCTCAGATCATGCAGATGCCATTCGCGAGGCTATCCTCTCTGAGGTGGATCGAGGTGTGACCATGCTTCATGGCCAGACGGGCTTCCTTCAGAAGGATACAGAGGTGGTGCTTTCTATCATTTCTAATAAGGAGCTTCCGATGATTGAGCGATTAGCGCACGATATAGATCCGGATAGCTTCATGATTGTCTCTCGAGTGACAGAGGTACGAGGAAGAGGCTTTTCCTCTAAGAAGAAATACGAGAAGCGAGAAATTTCATAATTTCTTTTGAAATGTTGGAAATCCAACAGAACGAAAACGAAAATCTGTTTTATAATCATCCTATCAAGTAACGAAGTGCTGTGGTGGCACATGAATAGGAGGATTATAGAATGGTAAGACAGATTATTCATATTGATGAAGAGAAGTGTAATGGTTGCGGACTTTGTGCAACAGCTTGTCACGAAGGTGCAATTGATATTATCGATGGTAAGGCTAAGCTGGTACGTGAGAATTTCTGCGACGGTTTTGGCGATTGCCTGCCAGGTTGTCCTACTGGTGCGATTACCTTTGAGGAACGCGAGGCTCCTGCATATGATGAGGCAGCAGTAGAAGCAGCCAAGGCGGCAAAGGATAATAGTAGGGAAGAGGCTGCTCCAGCAGCACCTGTATTCTCTGGTTGCCCAGGCAGCATGATGAGACAGATGTCACATGAAGGCCCAAAGGATCTTAAGGCAGCCTTTGGTGCAGCAGTGGACTCCCTTCAATCAAATCAGCAGGCTGAGTCTTCAGCCAAGGCTAGCTCTGAGCTTACCAATTGGCCTCCAGAGATTAAGCTTGCACCTATTACAGCTCCATATTTCGATGGCGCCAAGCTCTTAATTGCAGCAGATTGTACCGCATTTACCTATGGTAATTTCCATCAGGATTTCATCAAGGGTAAGACCTGTATCTTCGGTTGCCCTAAGCTCGATGCTATTGATTATTCTGAGAAGCTGACTGAGATTATACGCAATAATGATATTCAGTCTGTGACAATCGTGCGTATGGAGGTTCCATGTTGCGGAGGACTGGAGATGGCTGCAAAGAAGGCACTGCAGAATTCTGGCAAGTTTATTCCATGGCAGGTAGTAACTATTGGTATCAATGGTGAGATCCTGGATTAATTCGTTGAGATTTACTTTATAAAATTTAAGCCCAAGGTATTAGATCTTGTTCACAGTTTTTTCACACCTGTGAACATTGTCTGAACCTTGGGCTTATTCTATTTACAAGCAGATTTTTCCAATGTAGAATTGCCCTATCGCGTTTTAGAAAGTTTATTTGGAGGTAACTATGACATTCTTAAAAAAGATTCTGACGGCGATTAAGAACTTCTTCGTCAGGATAGGGAAATTTCTATGGAAACATAAGAAGGCTTGTATCGCAATCCTTATTATTGCAGCAATCCTTTTTGGTGTCTGGTATAAGTTCTTCCGCAAGACAGTAAATCCGGAAGACATGCAGGCCAAGGTACAGACGACAGAGGTTCAGAAGATGGACCTGCAGTCATCGATTAGTGTAACGGGTACACTTGCAGCGGCAAATACCGCGTCCGTTACATCTACCGCATCAGGTGTATCGGTAGAATCTGTGAACTACGAGGTGGGCGACTATGTCGAAGCCGGTAGTGTGGTTGTGAATTTTGATGGTGATGATCTGGATGAGAAGGTATCAGAACTGGATGCAAAGTATCTGATTCAGTCAGTGAAGGACCAGAAGACTCTGCAGGATTATCTGGATCAGATTGATGATTACAAGGAACAGATAGAAGAGACACAGGAATATTTGGATACCTGGAATAAGGTATATCTCAATCTGATTGATGCGAGAGATCAATACTACGCATATCCATATATTGAGTCCTTCAAGGAACGCTATCAGACAGAGACACAGGCTGCAAACAGTAATTATGGAGTCTCAATCGATGGCTATGAGTCCAAGCAGAAGGAGCTTGAGGAATTACAGACTAAGCTTTCAGATGCTCAGTATAATTATAATCTGGCCTTGCTTGAGCAGGCATATACTGCGAACTATGAGAAGCAGACTGCTTATGACGAGGTCTATGAGCAGATCTCCAGCACTCAGGTTACAGCTCCAATTTCAGGCTATATAACAGCAATTAATGTAGAAGAGGGTAACAATTATACCCAGGGCAGCACGGTATTTACCATTTCCAGTACGGATTCCTATGTGGTAGAAGCTACCGTAGATGAATATGATATTGCCTCTCTCACGGAAGGTATGTCCTGTCTCGTGAAGTTTGATTCTACAGATGATGAAGAATTTTCCGGAACCTTGACTTATGTGGCAATTGCACCAGAGTCTTCCTCCTCTTCTACCGGAAACTCTCAGAGTTCTGGAACTTCATCAACTGGATATTCCATTAAGATCGCACTTGATTCGACGGATGATCGTCTTCGTATTGGCATGACAGCCAAGGCAAGTGTTATACTTGAATCAGTGACGGATGTCTATGCAGTGGCTTATGATTGTGTTGAGACAGATGCCGATGGTAATTCCTATATTACTGAGGTGGATGATGCAGGAAATGAGACCAGGATTCAGGTTACCCTTGGTCTGCAGAGTGACTACTACGTAGAGATTCAGAGCGATGAGCTTACAGAAGGAATGAAGATTAAGGCAACAGCCTCTTCTTCAGATAATGTTGAGGTAAATGAATCCACCGAGAGTACGGATGAGTCTTCGGATTCTCTCGGAATTATGATGGATGACTCCGGCAGCAATATGGGCGGCGGAGACATGGGAGGCGGTGCTCCAAGCGGAGGTGGCGCTCCTGGCGGTGGATTCTAGGAGGTAGATCATGAATGATGAAACTATGCTTGAACTGAGAGATATCCATAAGAGCTTCTTTATTGGAACCCCAAATGAATTCGAGGTTCTGCATGGCGTTAATTTCTCAGTGAAGAAGGGAGAGTTCGTCTCCATCGTAGGTGCTTCCGGTTCCGGCAAGTCTACACTTATGAATATTATCGGCGGACTCGATCGCCCGACAAGTGGGTTTTATACGCTTGATGGAGTCGATATGGAATCCGCCAAGGATCAGGAACTCTCAGCTCTTCGCTGTAATAAGATTGGATTTGTCTTTCAGACCTATAATCTGATTGCAAGAACCAATGCCGTGAAGAATGTGGAGCTTCCTATGATGTATGCAGGAATTGGTCGCTCTGCCAGAAATGAGCGTGCCAAGATGCTTCTTGCGGAGGTTGGAATGGAAGAACGTATGCTTCACAATCCGGATGAGTTGTCGGGTGGTCAGAAGCAGCGTGTTGCGATTGCACGTGCCATGGCCAACGATCCAGCTATCATTCTTGCTGATGAGCCTACAGGTGCTTTGGACTCTGCGACAGGACGACTAATCATGGACATCTTCCATAGACTTCATGAAGAACAGGGGAAGACCATTGTTCTTATCACGCATTCTCCAGAATTATCCTTAGAGACAGAGAGAATCATCACACTTAAGGATGGGGATATCATTTCTGAGACTGCTGGTACCTGGCAAAAGGGAGGTAATGTATGCTAGTTGGTGAGAATATTCTCTTAGCTCTTGCCGGTCTTAAGTCCAATATTATGAGATCTCTGCTTACTATGCTTGGAATTATCATCGGTATCGCATCGGTTATCTCGATTATGACAGTCGGTAATTCGATTACAGTTATGGTCAATACTTCGATGCAAGAGATGGGAGCAAATAATTTGACCGTTGGTGTATCGGCCAAATCGACCTCAGAGGAGACGACAAGCTCTGGCATGCACTTCGGAGCTGGAAATCGTAGGTCTATGGATAGTGATGATTATATTACGGAGGATATGCTTAGTAGCTTTGAAGAGGAATATGGAGATCATATCAAATATACCCTTCTTAGTGAGAGCGTAGGCACGGGAACAGCCATGGATCAGGATGCTTATGCTTATGTGAATATCACCGGATATAATGAGGACTATGTCACATATTCTGACCTTGATCTTCTCGCGGGTAGAACATTTATCGATACGGATTATTCCGATAGCAAGATGGTCTGTATGGTATCGAATTATCTGGTGAATAACATGTTCGGTGGTGATGTCGCAAAGGCAGTAGGATCCAGTATCGAGATCAATATGAATGACAAATATTATACCTATTATATTGTAGGTGTTTATGAATATGATTCGTCATATTCCAGTGATTCGGATGAAGATACAACGACGGATATGTACATCCCGCTATCTACAGCCAAGGTTTTGAACCATACTCAGACAGAAGGGTACTCAAGCTTTACTTTGGTTACGACAACCGACACAGACAATGATACCTTTATGACTACGGTAGATAATTACTTTAATAACAATTTCTACTCGAATAATGAAGACTATGAAGTGACGGTATCGAGTATGGCTGATCTTATGGAGAGTATGAATTCCATGATTAGCATGATTGAACTTGCACTTGCAATTATTGCGGGCATTTCTCTTCTCGTCGGTGGAATCGGTGTCATGAATATTATGCTTGTGTCTATTACAGAGCGTACCAAGGAAATTGGAACTCGTAAGGCGCTTGGCGCGACAAATGGCTCGATTCGACTTCAGTTCATAACAGAATCTGTAGTAATTTGTATTCTGGGCGGAATTCTTGGAATTATTATTGGAGTCGTACTCGGATCAGTAGCGGTGACCTATATGGGATATTCTGCATCAGTATCCTTAGTTAGCATTATTGTAGCGGTTGCATTCTCTATGGGAATCGGAATTTTCTTCGGTTATTATCCAGCGAATAAGGCTGCAAAGCTGAATCCAATTGATGCATTAAGATATGAATAAGAGAATTTAGGAACGAATCCTCTGTCAAGGAATTAATAACTTGACAGAGGATTTTTTTGCTTTCATAATTGCTGTATGGAGGATAATTTATGTCAAATATTAGAAATGCGGGGCGTAAATCCAAGATTAGTGAAGATGCATTATTGCAAATGAAGGAACGCGTAGATGCTGGAGAAAGTATCGCATCTTTAGCGAGAGAAGCAGGAATTTCACGCCAGGCATTGCATCAGCGACTGAACTCTCTTCAGGAGGCTTCTTTACTTGAATATGATTTTGAAGTAGATGGTGAGATTACAACGAAGATTTGTATAGATTTTAAGCACGAGTCTCTTCAGATTGAGAATTATACATATGTAGTTTCAAAGCTTGCTTTTGGACTGAATGAGAATCCAAGCTGGCAGGATCTTCTTAATTTTCTAGAAGAGGAATATTTTAGAGAGCATGGAGTGGTACTATCCGAACGGCGGAAGAATTATCTGTATTTTGATTTGCCCCATAGAACATTTCCAGTTTCATCCAAGATATCTCTTAAGGATTCGAATAGGTCATTGCCGCAATTTACATTTCGAAGGCAGGATTTATTGCTTTCCAGGACAGATACGGCAGGCTATCAATTGAAAGCACTTACGCAAGAACGAAGAACGTTTGTGAAATCACAGGCGATAATTTCTGGCCTTGCGATGAGAGATTATGCAGTGGAAGTGGTTGCGACGGATTTATGCCATCAGCTTAATATTCCCTGCGTAGAACAGAGGATTTGTTCCTTCGTTGTCGACGGACGCAAGCATTTTGGAGTTTATTCCACGAATTTTGAATTGGATGGATTTAGTTTTTGTTCTTTTGCAAGTCTTGCCAATCGGATGGGGAAGTCGCTTCAGGATCAGGAATATATTGCCCTTTCTGCGATAGAGAAGCTTAAGTATTGCGCCAATATCTTAGCGGAGGCAGGGCATCTTTCCTTCGCTTCTTGTGAGAAGTACATGCTTGATCTGGCGCTGCTTGATTGCCTGATCGGCAATGTGGATAGACATAGTAGGAATTTTGGCCTCTTTTATTCTGCAATTACAGGCGAGTTTCAGATACCATTAGCCTTTGATCACGGAATGGGTTTATTTGAACATGATCCATATCGAGATGAGTATCAGAGCTTTGAAGAGGCTATGCGGACGGTTTATGTGGCGCCCTATGGAGAGGATCCATTTGAAATGATACATCTTCTGGATGCAGAGTATCATTTGTTGGAACGCTATCCAGGACTTTCGACCCTTACTTATAGTAGAGAGATTACCAGGCCGTTTGCACTGGAATATGAGAAAAGGATGATGGAATTATGGCACAAGTGAGATGGATTAATAATTTATCAGGTGTTTTATATTATCTTAATGTCCCGCTGTTGGATTTTGAGATTAAGGATAGAAGATTAAATCGTGCGATTGATCTAAATGATGGTAAGCTCTTTCCGCCAGAACTTGCCTGCTTTGGAATAAGCTATGGCAATCTGAATGATTTTTTTGCCAGAAGGACAATTGAGGAAGGCTGTATGTATTATAGAGAGCATCTGTCGGCCTATGGGATGGAATGCTTTGATTTTGACCAGTATATTATTAGTCATAATGGTAATAACAACCTGGATAATTATTGGGTCAAATTCGATGGATTTGGTGCAAACAGCTTTGAGGAAATCTGTACGCAGGACTATCCGATTATCGATAATTCTTTACGATAGAAGCTTGTCTTAATATAATATTAGTATGGTTAGAATTCACATTTTACATATCATTAAGATCACTATATTCGTATTTCTGCTATTGTTTATTTTCTATCTCATCGAGGATGTGCTTGGGATTTCTGATGATACTCACTCGAAGACGGAATTCGATATTTTCTATGACTTGGAGGCTGATAGCCTGGATGCTGTCTGGCTTGGAGCCAGCGCGGTTCAATCTACATGTATTCCCTCAGAAGCATATGCACACAGTGGAATTCGGATGTATTCCCTTGCAACATCGAGTCAGCCGGTCGCACTTACGAAGTATCTTCTCGAGGAAGTAGATAAGACGCAGAGTCCGGCCCTTTATCTGATAGATATTCGTATGCTTGCCTATGATTACGATATTATGGGCAATGAGATATTCTGTGACAATTATATCAGGCGCGTGACGGATTCCATGCATCTGTCGAAGACTAGAATATCAGCAGTAGAGGATATGCTTTGCCGGCTTGGGCTTCCAACAGATTTCTGCTCGACTTCCATGGATTATTATCTGGGATTTCTTATGTATCATAGTCGGTGGAAGGATGTGGATTCTTCTGATTTTGGCATCAATAGCGATTGTTTCATGGGATATTATATGTTTGAGAACACGCAAGTCTTCGATAAGGAAGAGACTTTGTCGCACCGCGATGCAGATCCGATTCCAGTTTCTGCAGACAATCAGAAGTATCTTATGGAACTCCTGGATTATCTGGATGATTTTGAGGGAGAGGTTTTATTTACCAATACACCGAACAATCAGGATGAAGTTCGTTTTGCTAACTATAATTATATTAAGGATATCATTACATCTGCGGGCTATGAGGTGCTTGATCTAAATGATTATGCAGATGAGATAGGCCTTGATTATAGTACGGATTTTAGTGATAGCATGCATGTGAATTATCGTGGCGCAATGAAGATTACGGATTTTATGGCAGATTATCTGGTGGAACACTATGGCTTTGAAGCTAGAGAGTGTGAAGCGGGTATAATCTCCAGATTAAGAGGGACAGATCAGATCTACGAGGAGACGCAGGAGCGTTTGCTTACTCGTATTGCAGAAATGGAAGAGGCAGATGGAGCATATAGTTATTGATGAAAATGGCAGACCAAGGCGAGATTATTTTGATATTCTGAAGGGAATAGGTGCCTTCTGTATTGTATTTGGCCATATTGATATTCCTACTCAGAATTTCTTTTATTTATTTCATGTGCCGCTCTTTTTCTTCATCTCGGGATTCTTATATGATGAGGAGAAATATGGCGACAGACCATATGATAACTTCTGCAGTCGGATGAAGTCCTGGGGCAAGTATATTCTTATGTATATTCCTTTTGTCCTATTCCATAATATCTTCTGTTATCTTCAGATGCTTCGCGTGGGGGAGGAATACTATGATTGGCACCGGATGTTAGAAGAAATTGCAAGTGTCATCTTAGGCGATGGCGATGAGCTTCTTGCTGGACCCCTATGGTTTGTTCCGGTACTTGTATTATCTTCCTCTTATCTTGGACTGGTGGTTTACCTTAGTCGCTTGCTTACGAAGCATCGAGGGAGTAACTTATTGAAATTTGCATTCCAGATTTTAATCCTTGGAATCAGTTCAATTCTAGGCTTCTATTTAGTGGCGAACCGGATTAGCCTTCCATCACATATGCAGATTTCCTTTGCAGTGCTGCCTTATCTCTATGTAGGCTACCTTCTTAGAAATTATGGAAGAGAGATAGATAGATATCTCAAATCATATCTGGGACTCATTTTCCTTGTGCTTCTGATTATTTATAGTCGGGATCATTTATATAGTCTTGTGGATGGATATGTTAGTCCCATGATGTATCTTACAGCCTTTCTTGGTTGTTATATATGTATGTGCTTAGCGGGATGGATTTATGCCTTGCGGGAGCGGATTCCTCTTCGCATGCTTTTTATTGAGATGGGGCAAGCGTCCTTCTTTCTTATGGGAACGCATTATCTTATCATCCGCTCTATTGACCGAGTATATGCAGGACTTTGTGATAATATTACTATGATGGCGGACCATTATTTGGGAGGGCATGCAAGCCTGGTTCCCATTTATTTGCTGCTTGGTATAGGACTTCCGCTTCTTCTTAGGAGGGGATGTCGGATGCTGAGAGGAGGAAAATTATGAATTATTATGAGAGAGCATTAGAGCTTCAGGAAGAGATGATTCAGAACCGAAGGTATCTTCATACGAATGCGGAGGTTGGTCTAGATCTTCCTAAGGCAGTTGCATATGTAGAGGAGAAGCTTCGAAGCTATGGCATTAAGCCTGTTCGATGCGGACATGGAGTCAGTGCTACAATTGGACAGGGAGAGAGTTGCATCCTTCTTCGCGCAGATATGGATGCGCTTCCTATGGCAGAGGAGAGTGGAGAGGAATTCGCATGTAAGAGTGGAGAGGCAGCTCATGCCTGTGGCCACGACTTCCATGCAGCTATGCTCCTTGGAGCGGCCAGAATGCTGAAGGAAGATGAGGCTTCTCTTTCGGGGACAGTTAAGCTTATGTTTCAGCCGGCGGAGGAGACCTTTGAAGGCGGAATAGACATGATTGAGGCTGGAATCCTGGAGAACCCATCTGTTGATGCAGCTTTGGCATTCCATGTGGCACCAGGTCAGATGCCGGTAGGACTAGTTATGTATAATAGTAGTTCAACCATGATGTCTTCTGTGGATGGCTTTCGGATTACGATATCTGGAATGGGTGGCCACGGAGCGTACCCGCATATGACAGTGGATCCTATTAATATTGGAGTGCATATTTATCTAGCCCTGGAGGAACTGATTGCCAGGGAAGCAAATCCAGAGAAGTCCTGTGTTCTTACAGTTGGTAAGTTCGATGCCGGGCATGCTGCAAATATCATTCCAGATACTGCAATACTGGAGGGAACTCTTCGTACCAATGATGATAATGAGCGAGAGAAGCTTGTAGACAGGATTCGTGAAGTGGCATCCCTTACAGCAAAGACCTATGGCGGAGAGGTAGAATATGAGACCTTGTCATCCGTAGCGCCGCTTGTCTGTGATCCTAGTCTCACAGAGGAGATGGTTGAGTATATGCGCGATATGAATATGCCAGGCTTTCTGGAGCATCCGGGCATTGTGGCCTCTGCATCAGAGGATTTTGCATCGATTGCCAAGCGTGTTCCATCGACCTTTATGTACCTGTCTGCAGGTTACTTGGATGAGCGAGGAGCATATTCTGCGCATAATCCGCGTGTTCGATTCAATGAAGAGGTATGTCCGATTGGAGCCGCATCTTATGCTTGCCTGGCAAGTCAGTGGCTTAAGAATCATGCGAAGTAAGAGAATGGGTTTAAGGAGAATTAGACAATGAAATCTGGGAAAATGAAGAAAATACTTCTTGCTATTTTACTGGTAGTTATCATCCTGTTTGGCGGCATGGGTATCTACCTTGGCAATTACTATCATAGCGTGGATGTGGAGAAATACTTAACGACATCTTCTGATGTGACCGTGGAAGAGGTTGAAAATGGCTGGTTCTTCGATGGTGCATCTGAAGATGCAGCTCTCATTTTCTATCCGGGAGCCAAGGTTGCAACAGAAGCCTATGCGCCGCTTATGTACGAACTTGCAGCAAATGGAATAGACTGCTTTCTACTTGATATGCCATGTCATATGGCTTTCTTCGGAATGAATAGGGCCAAGGACATTATGTCAGAATATGATTACAGTACCTGGTATCTGGGCGGACATTCCTTAGGTGGTGCTATGGCTGCTAACTTCTCGGCCAGTTACCTGGAGAGCAACCCAGATGGAATCTCTGGCTTGCTACTACTTGCAGCCTATCCAACGAAGGATTTATCGGCCTATGATTTGTCCGTTGTTAGCGTATATGGAAGCGAGGACCAGGTCCTTAATATGGATAGGATTGTCTCAGGTCGTGACCTCATGCCAGAGAATTACGCTGAAATCTGCATTGATGGCGGCAATCATGCTGGGTTTGCAAGCTACGGCAAACAGAAGGGAGATGGCCAGGCTACCATTTCTGCTGAGGAGCAGTGGGAGAAGACACTTGAGGCCGCTTTGCAGCTGCTGGATTAATATGAAAATAAAAATTACAGAGCCAGATGCGAGAGGATACCATGGGGAGAATATTAGTTGTAGAAGACGATAATTCGATTAGAGAACTTGTAGAGATGATTCTTGAGACGGATGGGCATACAGTAGAGACATCTGCCGATGGAATAGATGGAATTAAGCGAGTTGAGGAGAGCCTGCAGAGCGGGAATCCTTATGATCTGATTTTGCTTGATATTATGTTGCCGGGTGCAGATGGATATGAGGTCTTTCAGAAGATTAAGGAGAGCCATATAGCAGTTATTTTTATGACGGCAAAGAGCGCTGTGACAGACAAGGTCTTTGGCCTAAAGCTTGGAGCGGACGATTACATCACGAAGCCCTTTGAACCGATGGAGCTTCTGGCACGAGTTGAGGCAAATCTCAGATTGCAGAATCGATGTGCATCCCAAGTGAGCCAGGATGATTCTTGTGATGTCATTTCCTATGATGGAATTCGTATCGCACCAAAGGAGCGTCTGGTTACGAGGGATGGAAATCCTGTATCTCTTACGGTAAAGGAGTATGAGCTTCTGATGACCTTACTCGAACACAAGAATCAGGTCATGACAAGAGAACAGCTCCTGGATAGTATCTGGGGATATGACTTCTATGGTGGAACGCGTACGGTTGATGTACATGTGGCTCAGTTACGGCAGAAGCTTGAGCTTCATGACCTTCTAGAGACAGTGTATAAGGTTGGATACAAGCTAAAGGACATATAGTAGGATGAGATTTCAGAAAATATTATCGAATACGTTCAAGAAGGTATTCTTTGTATTATTTCTTATATTTGGACTCGTTATGGTTTTCTGGTTTTCCAGTAGCACGCTGAAGAATACGAGAAATTATAACCTCAATATTTTTGCAACAATTCTTGCGAAGCTGGATGGAGTGGAAGGAGAATCGGATCCATCGAGGGATGCATTAGAATTTGAGAAGCTTGGCAATGACTTCATCCAGACTATCTATTCACCGGACATTGATCTCTTTATAGTAGATGATTCGCTGGTGTATGTATGTGGAACAGATGATGATAGAGACTTGTCTTGCGCGAATAAGTGTTGTACTTCTTCCTATGGAATTGTAGACTATCGAATTCTTGGCAGATATCTCTATATTGCATCTTTATTTTATTATCATTCGGATGCCTATTATCTTATTTATTCCGTTGATATCAGTCAGGTATATCTTAGTATTCTTGAGTTTACGGTGTTCCTGCTACTGTTTCTATTGGTATCGGGAATGATAGCGTCCTACGTGATTCAATCCTTTTCGAGGAGAGTTACAAAGCCCTTGGATGAGCTTACGGAGGCGGTTTCAAGATGGGACGAGAGTGGCAGCCTGGAATTTCAGGAGGACATCTCAGAGATTACAGAGCTTCATATTCTTCTTTCCTCTTTTCAGAAGATGGATGAAGAGATTCAGGAGAAGATTCAGGAGCTGCAGGAGCAGAATGCTGAGAAGCAGCGTTTTATTGATAGTTTAACGCATGAGATTCGGACCCCTCTTACTTCTATTATTGGATACTCATCTCTTATGGAACAAGCTGCATTTGATGAGGAGAAAGCGAGAAAGTCCTTTCATATGATTCATGACAATGGCTTG
Source organism: Lachnospiraceae bacterium (assembly GCA_963661945.1). GTDB lineage: Bacteria > Bacillota > Clostridia > Lachnospirales > Lachnospiraceae > CAVLDP01. The sequence goes on along the minus strand of CAVLDP010000005.1, from coordinate 2,735 downwards.
AGGCTTCGTAATCTGACCGAGAATTTGGTTAGATTGATTCTTCTTAATGAGGAAGAGATAAGAGCAGAATCATTTTCCATGCATGAATTAGCGTCTGAGCTACGTGACTCCTTTGAGGTGCGTATGAAGGCAGAAGAGGTTGAATTGGAGATCACCGGGGATGACTTCACAATAACGACAGATCGTGAATTATTTGTCATGATGCTTTCTAATTTTGTGGACAATGCCTTCAAGGCTGTGAAGGACATGTCGACAAAGAAGATTACACTTAAGATCGATAAAAGCTCCATTTCTATTATTGATTCGGGAAGAGGAATTCCAGCAGAGGATATGGACAAGATATTCGAACCATTCTTCATGGTGGATCGATCGAGAAAGCGGGATTCTGGTGGATTCGGCTTGGGGCTTGCAATCTGCGATCGGATCCTACGGAAGCTTCGTATGAGAATCGATGTGCAAAGCGATGTAGGATGTGGCACGCATGTGACGATTCATTTTCCAGAAGATATCGTGTCGTAAATCAAAGATTCTCATTTTACAACTTCCTTACAACTTTATAATTACTATCTAATAATCTGTCGGTAGGATAACAGAGCATTCGAAATGAGTGCTCTGTTTTTTATTATTCGTTGAAAGGAGGATAAAGATGTATAGAACAGGTAAGGAATGCAGATTTGGTAAGACATTCATTCAGGGAATGCTTCTACTTCTTGCAGTTCATATGATAACTGTCGGAGTTTCCAGAGGAGAAATGTCAACGGTACTAAATAAGGCAGTGAATATTTGCCTGGAATGCATAGGTCTTGGATGATGAAATTAACTAAGGAAATAAAACGTAAAGCAGTACAGATTGCAGCATTTGGATTTTCGAATGCGCATGTTGGTAATATGGCAGAAGGTAAGCTATACACAGGTAAGTGGAAGCAGTTTTGCAACCCAGGACTTAATTGCTATTCCTGCCCAGCAGCATCGCTGGCTTGCCCAATTGGAGCGCTTCAGGCAGTATCTGGTTCCATGAATTATTCATTTAGCTTCTATGTGTGGGGCTTCTTGCTTGCACTTGGCGTTCTTCTTGGAAGATTTGTCTGCGGATGGTTGTGCCCATTTGGCTTGATTCAGGAATTGATTCACAAAATTCCGACCAGGAAATTTAAGCTGCCAAAGGCGTTTACCTATATAAAATACGTGATTCTGGTGGTTTTCGTTATGATACTTCCGGTTGCGGTAACGAATTATATGGGTGTAGGAAAGCCTGCGTTTTGCGAGTTTATCTGCCCATCAGGAACCCTGCTTGGAGGAATTCCTATGATGCTAACCCATCAGGAACTTCGTGCCACGGTAGGAGCCCTCTTCAGCTTGAAGGTGGCAATTCTGATAGGGGTTTTACTTGGATGTGTTTTTGTCTTTCGCTTCTTCTGTAAGACACTTTGTCCACTGGGTGCAATCTATGGATTACTGAATAAGATCAGTATCTATCACTTGGAAGTAGACAAGGATGCCTGTGTAGGCTGCGGAAAATGTAGATGTGTTTGTAAGATGGATGTGGACCCTGTAGAGGAGCAAAATTCTGCGGAGTGTATTCGATGCGGAGCTTGTAAGGCTGCTTGCCCAAAGGGTGCAATATCAATTGGATTTGGAAAGAAAAGAAAGTAGGTATAAGAAATGATTAAAAAGAGACTTTGTTTGGCACTTGCACTCGTTCTTGCGGTTGGTTCTTTTGCTGGCTGCAAAGCGAAGGTAAATGATAGCGATAATGGACAGTTTGAAGTGAAGGAACGAGGAATTTGTTTCACACTCCCTCAGGAATATGTAGACCTTGGAGCTACCGTGGAAGGCTACAATGAGAATGAGAAGGGCTATAAGAATGTTGGAATCTTTTATTATGGTGATACCTTTAATAAGCTCATGGATGAGGTTATCAACATGGATGATTCCGAGCGTACTCCTGAGGTTTCGGATGAATATACTCAGAAGATGTGGGATGTCAGCCGTTGTCTGATGGAAGTTACTCTTGTGGAAAATGATGAATATGAGGCTGCTATGGCAGCAGGTGGAAAGGCAGAAGACTTCACCTATTATACCCCTGCAGAATATCTTGGAACAAATGATGGCTATACATATCTTGTCTCTATTCCACAGCTTGATGATGGCCAGTTAACAGATGCAGAAATCAAGGATTATCATACCTGTAGAGATTATATGGAAACTGTGAAGAAGAATATCAAGTTCATTCCTGTAGAGCTTGAGACGAATGAGACAGCTCTTGGCGATGCCGTGCCTGAATTTACGACAGAGGATTTATCAGGCAAGAAGGTTACAAATGATATCTTTGCCAAGAAGGATCTTACTGTTGTGAATCTTTGGGCGACCTTCTGTGGACCATGTATCGAAGAGATGCCAGAGCTTCAAGCTTTGTCTTCAAAATATGCGGACAAGGTTCAGTTTGTCGGAATTGTAGGAGATGTAGCAGGATCTGATGATACAGAGCACTTAGAACTCGCACAGACAATCACTAAGAAAGCAGGAGTGAAGTTTACGAATCTGATTGCAAGTGATGATCTCGAGGACTTCCTCTCTGGAGTAATCGGTTATCCTACGACAATCTTTGTGGATAGCCAGGGCAATATCATTGGAGATCCAATTGTTGGTTCTGATATTTCCGGTACAGAAGAGATAATAAAGAGCATGATGGAATAAATAAAAATGCTAAGAGCAAGTGGCTCTTAGCATTTTTT